>JAFTXI010000003.1 GCA_017461665.1 Bacteroidales bacterium
CTACCGAAGTGCTTGCTGTTTACAATTCAAGCGATTTGGAGAACAAAAACGTTTTATTTATCAAACCTGAAATCCAAAATGATAACACCCGCAATGGAAATACAGTCAGAACCGTTGTGGCGACTTCCGGAAGAGATGGAGTCTTTGGTTATTACTATTTCGACAATGACAGTATTCCATTGTCTATGTTTGCAGGAGATTATTATAATTGGCGGGATGCAGCATATATATTAGATTCTTGCATGGATTTGTTTCAACATGAAAAACCAACAGATCCAACAGGAAGAATCTATTATACAACAATTATTACTGTTATAAAAGACTACAACGATGATGATCTTCAGTTACCATACTTCCCATATAACAGACTATACTATTGCGGCAGTTGTACAATGAATGCAACTATTTCGAGAGAATTAATGGCATTTTATCTTGATTCGTATTTGGGCATAGTTATAGAAACCAATGATTTAATTGGTGAAAACAATTCTCCAATTAACCTTCCTGCAGGAAGAGAATTGGAATATATTTCATCTGTAGTTCTGCCAGAAGTAGGTTATTATAATGATGAAGATAAGACAGAATCTGATCTAACAGCAATACCTCCATTACACCATATGATGTACATAGATTACGGTATTCCATACGTAACAATTAATCCACCTATCGTGGATTGACAGTTTAATAAATAACTTAAATAATAATACTTAAATCCTAATCATTATGAAAAGAATAGTTATTTTAACATCAATAATGTTGGTAGTCATGACAATGACAGCTCAGACATTATTGTATGAAAGACCACATAGAGATTTTACGGATTGTTTCGAAGTGCTCGTTTTAGACGATGGCAATATAGTAGAGGTTGAGGATTATATTATTATCCACAGCGATGAGATGGGAAATATCACCTCTGAATACTTAGGTGTCAATCTTATAAAGCTTAATAAGGAAGCACAATTTTTAGATTCAGTTTTTGTTAAGTTTCCCGAATATGAAGATGCCATCTCTAATAATTGTATATTGGCACACAATCCTAACGAAGAAAACAGTTATTTCCTTGCTGATTTCTATTACAAAAAAGAAACAGAAAGGTTTAATTATAAAGCCGTTTTTTTTGATAACGATCTCAATACTACTGATGTTGTAGATGTTCAATTTGATGATTTTCTCGTAAACATGCAGAAACGTTCCCCTCTCTTTATTGATCATAACAACGATCTGGTCTTCTGTGCGAGTCTGTATGATGGATTTATAGCATTTATCAAAATGGATATTTATGGAAATGTAAAGAAGATTTCATATTCCGACTACAAGTTTCAGGACTATTTTGTACGCAGCCATGCTTTTGTATATGACAAAGAATTGTCGTATTACGGTTTTATATTCCCAGACAGATACGTGACCGATGATGGCTTATGGGAAGGTGAAAATGGACCGCATACAATATTTGTAATAGATGATAATCTTAATGTTATTGAAGCTATTGGATTGTATTCTTTTGGCGAGGATCTCGAAGATGGCGAAGATATTAATATTGCTCATAGTTCTATGATAGGAAATAATACGATATTCGGTTTAAATGATGGAAATCTTGCATTATTTTCTGTGGTGATGCACATAGATTTACCACATCCGACAAAGTTTTACATGAGACTGACATGTTTCGATAAAGATTTTAATGTGATAGGAAGCCAGAAAATTTCTGAGGAATATCCTTATATCTTGGTTCCGACGGAAGAATCTGTAACTGTGAGTGATGACGGAAATATATATTTGAATTGGTTTGTTATGGATACTCAAACAGGTATAAGTAAATATTATGTAGCTTGTGTTGATGAAGAACTAAATCTTTTATGGAGAAAAAATTATTATACAACCAAGCCCTATGCTATCTTCAACTCACCAACAGTTCGTGCAACAGCGGTACTTGACGATGGTTGTTTAGTTATTGGCGGGTCGGGAAATTATCTTATGAATCCTGAGGCTGTTTTTAATTATCCCATAGTCTTTATCGTTGGTAAAGACGGTACTTTCACTTCAGAATATCCTTCATCTTCAGACAATCTCTCCATCTATCCAAATCCGGCGAAAGATGTTGTCAATATCCGTTTCTCACCGGACGTAAATGTAGAGAAAGTGGAGATCTACGGCATGGACGGCAAACTATATCACGAACAAAATTTCAATATGGAGACAATCAACATCAATGGTTTGTCAAACGGCGTCTATATGATGAAAGTTATCTTTGATAACGGTGAGACCTATACCGATAAGATTGTGAAGAATTAACAATTGGAGGGACGTCACTTCTGTGGCGTCTCTCGTTTTTTTGGATCTCTGGATTTCTGGGGAACTTTAGAACTTTAGAACTTCAGAACTTCAGAACTCCAAAACTTCAAAACTCCAAAACTTCAAAACCTCAGAACTCCAGAACTTCAAAACTTATAGACTCATAGACTCATTGACTCATTGACTCGGAGACTCTGAGACGTGTCAACAACCAATTGTTTAATTTTTGTAGGTGTTGTTGGCGCGTCTCTACTTATAGACTCATTAAAAACTCAATAAGTTTCTGTGTGGCTCTTCCTCTGTGGGATATTTTATTCTTCACTTCCATTGGCATCTCGGCGAAAGTCTGATCGAAACCGTCAGGTAAGAAGATAGGGTCGTAGCCGAAACCTTTCTCTCCATGTTGTTCTTTTGTTATGACACCTTCCACCTTTCCTTCAAAGAGATATTGCTTGCCGTTAAGGTTTAATGCTATCACCGTTCTGAAACGAGCCTTGCGATTCTCGATACCTTTAAGAGCTTCTAAAAGTTTATTAACATTATCTTGGTATGAACATCCTTCGCCAGCGTAACGCGCGGAGTAAACGCCGGGTGCTCCGTCCAAAGCATCTACTTCCAAACCGGTGTCGTCGGCAAAACAATCGATATGGAAATTGTCTGTCACAAAGTTTGCTTTAATCTTGGCGTTACCATCTAAGGTGTCGGCGTCTTCTACAATTTCCTCATGACAATTAATATCATTAAGACCTAAAATGTTAAAATCTTTTAAGATAGCACGTAGCTCTTCTAATTTATGAGCGTTGTGAGTAGCAAAAACTAAATCTTTCATATATTCCAATCAATAGGTTTTATATTGTTATTTATAAGGTATTCGTTTGTTTTAGAGAAATGATGACATCCGAAGAATCCGCGTGAGGCCGATAGGGGAGAAGGGTGGACAGTCTTTAGTATTAGGTGTTTCTCGTGGTTGATGAGGTTTTCTTTTGCTATTGCGTAGTTGCCCCATAAGATGAAGACGAGGTTCTGTTTCTTATCGGAGAGCGCTTTGATGGCGGCATCTGTGAAACGCTGCCATCCTATTTTGGCGTGCGATGCCGCCATGTTGGCTCTTACTGTCAATGACGCGTTGAGTAATAACACTCCTTCTTTAGCCCATTTCTCTAAATTCCCTGTCGCAGGAATCTGTATACCTAAATCCTGGTTTAACTCTTTGAAGATGTTTTGAAGACTTGGTGGTTTCTGTATCCCGTCGGGAACTGAGAATGCCAAACCATGAGCCTGACCGATATTATGATAAGGATCTTGGCCCAATATCACAACTTTAACATCATCAAAAGGAGTGAGGTTAAAAGCATTGAAGATAAGTGGTGATGGTGGATAGACGACATGCTGTCTTTTTTCATCAATAAGAAATCTTTTAATATCAGCAAAATACGCTGAGTCGAATTCTTGTTTTAGGACTTCATACCATCTTTCTTCTATATCCGGTTTCTTTATTTGTGTCATTAAAAATTAATTTAAAAATTGATATACAAATATCGATAAAATATCGTTAATTTGTATGTTGAATTTGAAAAATGTTAAAACTTAAAGAAATGAAAAAAATATTTTTATTTTTGGTGTTAGCTATATTCTTAGGAACCGCTACGACATCATGTAGTTCGTCGAAGTCTTGTCCGTCCTATAATAGTTACGATAAATATAAAAAAACTAATCGTCAATCAAAACCAGATAAAGTTTACAACGACTATAAATCATATAAGAAGTCATCGCGTAAATCTAAACCAAAACCGGTATATGATAATAAACAATATCAGAGAGAAGATGCTTTTTAATTTCTCTTTTTAACTAATAAAAAAAACCGTCCAACTTAGTTAGACGGTTTTTTGTTGATATGTTTTACTTTATTAGTAAACGATAATCTTTGCTGTGTGTGATTCTGTTCCAGCTTGAACTTTAATGATGTATGAACCTGATGAGAGACCATCAACATTGAAAGTAGCCTTGTGATAACCTTCTGTGTATGTACCCAAGACATTGTTTACTATCATGCGACCTGACAAGTCATAGATTTGGTACGATACGTTGGCATTAGCTTTAACGTTGAAGTTGATTGTAGCTTCGCTGACTATTGGGTTAGGATAAATTTCGATACCGAATGTTTCAGTCATTGTTACATCTTCAACATTGAGTTCTGTATATTCAACGTGATATTCGTCGCATCTGTACAAACCTCTACCGTATGTAGCGATGTAAATCATACCTTCATTAAATATACCAGGATATGTAATTGTTGTTACTTCTCCGATTTCGTCAACGAGGTATTCATATCTGTCGCCATGATTTTCTTGTAATTGTTGTTTGATGTCCATTACAGGAACTCCAGCGATACCAGCATTTGTCCATGAATTCATATCTTCTGATACGTAGACACCGTCTTCAGTTCCTAAGAATATCTTACCAGTTGTTTTTTCAATCAAGCTTGAATATACAGGTTTTGCAGGTAAATTACCTTGTTTAGCTGAGAATGAAGCGCCGCCGTCATTTGAGCGGAATACGTAGTTTTCGTTTCCGTAGTTACCTAATGTAACGATAAAATCGTCTGAGTTGTTAGGATTGATGGCTATGCTTGTGATAGCTTGTCCGTTGAATATTGAATCTATAACAAGTTCTTCGAATGTAATTACGCCTGGTACTGCAGCGATAGAGTCTGTGCCGTCAACGCCTTGAATTGCATCGATACCTAATGCGTTGTCAGCATTAGTAGCGTCTGTTAAACCTACAGCTTTGTATAACTTACCAGCTATTGTTCCTACGTAAGCTACATCACCGTCGCTTGAGATTGTGACAGCGTTAGGAATACCTGAAATTGTACCAATTTTCCACCAATCAGAAACTTTGTTGAAAACCAATGCGTCTCTTGTCATATAAACTGCATTTTTAACTGCTACCAAGAATGTTGAAGAAATAATATCTTGGACTTCGATAGAATCGCCTGGTAATAATTCTTCTGTAAGAACATAATCGAATGGATAGCTGCAGTTGTTACTCTTCACTTGGATAGTTTCGCCAGCAGGTATTGCAACAGAGTCATTATTGATGTATTTAGACAATTCTTCAGATTTTGTATCGTTATAGTTTTCAAACAATGCTATTGGTGTTCTGAATGCATCTGTGTTGGCAATGCTTGCAGTTTCGTCTGTTACTGAATATGAGAAGTTGTCTTTGTCATAGTCATCACCTGCTGTTTGTGTTCTCATTAAAGGAGTTCCTACTGCGTTAGAGCCAGTTGCTGTAACGAACATTACTTGAGGGTTAATTGTTGAGATAGCGCAAGGACCGCCTACTTTGCTATAATCGAATGGACCGTATGTTTCAGCAGCATTAGTTGTAGCGATGTCGTTAGGATAGATGGCATTACCTGTTGTAACATTATTTGTTGTTGCATCGCCGTAAACGTGGATTGTACCGTGGTCGAGGCTACCACCTAATGTCATATCTAACTCACCAGAGAAACCTACGCTAAACATTCTTGCCACTGATGTGTGTTCTTCTGCTGTGATGAAGTAACGGTTTGCACCTTCAAATAAATATCCTGTAGCTTCGCTGCATGTACCTTTGAAGATACCACCTTCGCTGCCGACGAAGAATTCATTTACGTTGTCTGGGTTGAAAGCGATGCTTTGGATACCTAAGTGAATATATGTATAATTGTAATAGAATGCACCGCCTGATTGAGCAATTTGGAATGCGTTACCATTAGAGATGCATTCTAATCTGAAGATACCTTCACCTAATTCGTCTCTCAAAACCCAAAGGTTTGTACCGCCTATTAAAACTTTTCTTGGATTGTTTGGATATACAGCGATAGCGTTATCAATTAAGCCGCGGTTTCCAAAGATGTCATAAATTGTTGAAGCTGTGTATACGACTTGCCATGTTGCACCATGATCGCTTGTAAAATAAATGTTTCCTGTGCCGTTTGATGCAGTCAAATATGCTACATAGATATAATTGTGATCTGAAGGAGCCACAGCAATCATTTTATAAGTTTCTGTTGCTGGCAACATATTTTCCTCACCTGTAGTGATAATATCGAAACCACCTTCTTCATTTGACATATAGACTTCATAACCTACTACTGCAATGATGTCGTTGTCACCACAAGCCTCAACACCATAAGCTTCACCTTCAATTAATGTAGTCCATGTTTCACCTTCATAATACTTAAGACCTTCGTTTGTAGCTGCATACACTTTATTGCCTGCTACTGCTAAGTCGTTAACGAATACTGAAGTGTTTTCAATCTGTGTCAATGAACTGCCATCGAATTTGTAGATGCCTGTACCAACGAAACTGTTTTCATAGTTGAGATTTGATAAGCCGTTATGATTGTGAGCTCCGCGACCATCGCCTGTACCAACATATATAGTGCCATCTTCTGCTTGAACCATGCAGCTGACCATTAAGTTGTCACTGACAGTTTTCCATGTGATACCACCATTGGTTGATTTGAAAATACCACCGCCCATTGTACCGATGTAGATGGTTTTGTTTGATGCATCGCTCTTGTCATAAATGATACCTCTTGTCAAAGAACCATAGTTGTCCGGTCCTAATGATGTCCAATTCAAACCTTCTCTTGTTTGTGTTCCTTCATTCGAAACTAACCATGCTGGGTCAATTAAACCAGTCTCTTGATTGGCACGAATGCTCTTCATAAATGATTGTGCTGTTGTTTGAGCTGTGCTTCTTGGATTGTACTTTCCTGAATCACCATTGGCAACAACAACAAAACTTGTTTGCGCTAAGATAATGATTGTCAAAAGCAAACTAATTGGTAAAAATCTTCTTTTCATATCGCCTAATTTAGATATTTATTACTAAAATATAATTCACCATTTAAGGGTGCTAAATTACTATATTTTTTGGATTCACGCAAGTTATTTTCAGAAAAAAATAATTTTTTTCAAATAAATATTGCTACTTAGTTAGAATGATTTTAAGTCTTGAAATATCAAATGTTTACTGCATTTTCAGTATTTTATCATTGCAGATGTTGGTAACCATCCTGTACTGCCGTTTGCAATCTTAATTTTACCCCATTTGTCGGTTTCGTCTAAAATCTTAACCTTCGAACCTTCATGCAAAACAAATAAATCTACGCTTGACGATGATGGGGAACTTTTTACGGTTATGGTTGGAATTATTATTATACCTTCATCATAATTTTTGATGTAGTTGTATTTTTTTAATGAAATGCTAAATGTTCCTACGACAAGTATTATCATTAATAAACTTGAGAAAAACATACTTTTCTTAAGTGCTCTTGTTCTTGCTGTCAGATACAGAAATAGGCAAAGTAACAAAAGACCGAAAATTATCAGTGAAATAATAGCCCAAGTGTTGATGGTGAAAATATTACCTAATTTATTCCACCAAGTCTTAAGGAAAAATTCAGGTACTTCTTCGATTTTATCGCTGATAAATGCTTTCGCAATCTCAATGTTATGTTTTGTGTCGACATTATTGGGATCGAGTTTGAGTGATTTCTCGTAGTATAAAATAGCTAAAGGATAATTTCTTAATTTATAATATGTGTTACCTAAATTGTAATATAAGGTAGCTGATGAATATCCTTTGTTGATGATACTTTCATAGATTCTTGCAGCCGAGTCGTAGGCGCTCTCATTATATAAAGTGTTAGCCTCTATCATCAATTCTTCTGGTCTCTGTGCTTCAGATTTTGTGATTATAGAGCAACTTGCAAATACCAAAAAAGCTACCTTTATGATTATATTTGTTCTTGTATTCATTTCTTAATTATTTTAAAATTTTTTCAGCTTTTGTAATTATCTCGATACCTTTCTGATATAGTTCGTCCATTTTTTTACTTGGATCGCCAGGAGCAAAGCGTGCAAATTCACAATTATGAAGTAAATCAATAAATTCGTTGACAATTTCTTCATTTACATCTTTACTCAACATCATTTCTTTTACAGTTTCCATTGAAAGCTGCGAACGAACGATATTCAACTTGTCTGAGATATATCCCCATAAAGCTTGTGAAAACTCTTCATAAAATTTATTTTGATTGTTTCCCTTTAAGAAATTATGTGCGTTAGTGAGTCGTTTCTTTGCAACTTTTGTTGCCTGTTTATTTCTAACTAAAACTTGATTCTTATTGAATTTCTTGACTCTCTTATAGATGATAAATGCTGTTACGAATATTACTACCATTAAACATATAATAATGATATAAGTAGTGGATAGGAAAAAGTACATCCCTGTTATGCTTAATTTATTATTACTCGTGTTAATATGTTGAATATCGCTGCCTAAATACTTGATGTCGGCTTGTCCTGGTGTATATATTTCTGCTCTTCCGGAGTTGCCTTCTGTTTTGTTAACTTTTATCTGATACTCTTCAGAACGTAAGGTTTCATATTTGTCTAATGTAGGATTGAAATAAGAAAAATCAATTTCCTCTAATGTAAAGTCCCCTGAAACTCTTGGTATTACAATATATTCTGCTTTTTTGCTGCCGCTAATTCCAAGAGCGTTGTCTTTTACTGAGCTTGTAATCTTAGGATCGTAAACCTCAAAGTCTGGAGGGAATACAGGCTTAGGTAGTTCCAATAACTCAATGTTTCCTTTGCCCGAGACAGTGAGAGTGAGTGTGAAGGCGTCGTTTACATTAAGTTCGCTTTTGTCTATTTTTGAAGTGAATGTATATTGTCCGACTGCTCCCTTAAAACTATCAGGTTTGTTTGCTGCAGGTAACGGTAATACTTCTATTTCAAATGGTTGAGATTTGATTTCTTTCTTTACGTTGGTATATGATGTTCCTAATACATCGCCGAAGAAATCTTCAAAAGGATCATATCCACGCGAACGATTTCTTTGTTGCCTTATTTGTGCAATGCATGTGATGTCTAAAGGATCGACTGTTAATTTTCCTGATTTTTGTGGAAATAGCACGACTTCTTGAATTGTCGATACATAATATTGTTGTCCATCTTTAATGATTGAAGATTGTTGTAAAGAACCGTTGTTATCTGTTACGTCTTTTGTCCAAAATCCTGAATATGAAGGTGCTTTCGAGACTGAAACTTGCGAGATTGGTATGGTGTAAAATAATCGGTAAGTAAGAACTATTTGTTCTCCGAGATAGACTTTCCTTTTATTTGGAACAGCTTCAAGAAAAACTTCTTTGTTTCCAATTCCTACTTGAGTTGAATTGTTGTTTGATGTATTAGATGAATAAGAGGAATTTCCATTTGATGAAGCAACGACGTTTATTTCGCAAGGTTCACTTGTAATCCTTTTTTTATCAACTGTTATTGAAGCTTGAGGAATTGTGAAATTTCCTTCCTTGATAGCTCTAAGATGAAATGAATATGTTTGTGTGTTTGTTCTTGAAACAGAACCATTAATAATTTGTACACTTGAACTTGTTGAAGAAAATGGACCTCCGATAATTTCAAAATTAGTGAAATTTGGTGATCTGAAATCTTTACCATCACCGTTTAATTCGTATGAAACCTGAAACTGTTCACCAACGGATACTTGTTTCTTGCAAATTGTTTTAAAAGTGACATCAGACTGTGCTTCAAGTGAAAACACAATCATAAATAATAGCGATAATATGCAAAGGATACGCTTTTTCATCTTCATAATTTTTTTGCAAAAATAAAATCTTATTTAATACTACCAATCTTTTTGAGATTTTCTTTTTTGCATCTGTGATGCTTTTTTCTCATTTATCTCATCCATGGTTTTCTTTTCTTGATTTTCAAGAGCTTGCAGCATTCGTTCTGCATCTTCTTTATACATTTGTTGTTGCTGATGTTGTTGCTGTTGTTGATCCTGCTTTTGTTCTTGTTCTTGATTTTGTTGCTGTTGTTGTTGAATCATTTTCATGCGAGCATAATTCAAGTTGTAGATAGCATCTTCGTCATTAGGATTTATTTCTAATGATTTTTTGTATGAATTGAATGCTTCTGCGTATTTCTCTTGAGCCATCTGTGTGTTTCCAAGATTGTAATATGCTGATGCTTCCACTTCTTTAGATGTATTCCTTTCGGTTACACCCGTAAATGCTTGAGCTGCATTTTCATAATTTTTTTGTTCGTAGAGAGCATCTCCCAAATTAAACTCTGCCTTAGGATTATACTCCTTGTCTAAAGATTTTCTATAATTAACTTCAGCTTCGGAATAATTACCCTTTTTAAAGTCATTATTTCCGTGGCGAATAAATCCCTTGTCGGTCTGTGCATTGAGCGATAAACAGATGAATGCAAAGAACATGCTTGTCGATATTTTATTGATTGTCTTCATTTTTAGGTTCAAAAAAGTTGAATTTGTTTTCCCAATCTTTCTTTCCAGACGAAATTAAGATTTCAATTATTAGAAGAATAATGGCGGCGCATAAAAACCATTGAAACTGATCTTCATAATCAGTAAACACTTTTGAGTCGATTTCTGTTTTTTCGGATTTGTTTATTTCATCAAAGATTTCGTCTAAACCGACGTTGGAATTACTTGCGCGTCTGTAGATTCCATCTCCTATTTCAGCGATCTGACGTAACATATTGTCGTCCAACTTTGTAATGACAATATTGCCTTCTTTGTCTTTTTTATATCCGATTCTTTTTCCGTACTGGTTGTATATTGGAATAGGAGCACCGTCTTCAAGTCCCATTCCTATGGTATAAATTTTTATGCCTAATTGAGCTGCTTCCTGTGCCGCTTTGATGGCGTTTCCATTTTCATGATCTTCACCATCTGAGATAATAACGATGGCTTTTTGATGTTCGCTTTGTCCGAAAGATTTGTCTGCCAAATTTATAGCCGTTCCTATTTCTGTTCCCTGCGACGGAATAAGATCGGTGTCGATAGTCGATAAAAACATTTTAGCAGCTGCATAGTCTGTTGTGATAGGTAACTGAACGTATGCGTTTCCAGCAAAAATGATAATACCTATTCTGTCGCCATTGAGTTTGTTAATCAAGTTATTGATAGCTTGTTTTGATCGTTCCAAACGGTTAGGTGCAATATCTTCCGCATTCATTGAGTTGGAAATGTCGATGCAGAAATATAAGTCGATACCTTCTCGTTTTACTTCCTCCATTTTAGAACCGGTTTGTAGATTTGCCAAGGCTACGATACCTAAAGCTAAGACAATCACATAGATCGCAAATTTTGTTTTGTTTCTTGATTTTGATGCGAGCGGTACAAGAAACTCTGCAAATTTCGTGTCAGCAAATTTGTTAAATTGCTTCTTGTTAATAATCCTAACCAATATGTATAACGCAATAAGAATAGGTATTACAAAGAGCAAATACAAATATTCCGGATGTTCAAATCTTAATATGTTGGTTTCCATCGCTATAAAATTAATCTGTTATTGATTTGAAAATCGTATGTCTTAATATTAGAGATAGAAGGAGAGCGAGTAAACCCCAAAATACGAGAGGATAAAATTCTTCATGTAATCTCTTGAACTCGTTGACCTCTATCTTAGAACGTTCCATTTTATCAATTTCATCATAAATTTGTTGTAATTTTTCCTTAGTCTCTGCACGGAAATATTTACCTCCTGTTTCGTCTGCAATCTGTTGTAATAATTCTTCATTTATATTTACTGGAACCTGTTGATACTTAACTCCTCCGAATGGAGTTTGTACTGGATAAGGTGCAGTGCCTCTTGTTCCTGCACCTATAGTATAGACTCTAATCCCGTATAATTTTGCCATTTCTGCAGCTGTGGTTGGGTCGATAGAACCTGCATTGTTGTCGCCATCAGTTAACAGAATAACAACTTTGGATATGGCTTCACTGTCCTTAAGTCTGTTTATTGCTGAAGCTAAACCATCGCCTATGGCAGTACCGTCTTCTAACATTCCACATTTCATGTCTTTTAACATATTGAGCATCATGCTATGATCTGTTGTTAATGGTACTTGTGTAAATGTTTCTCCACTAAATACAACCAATCCCATTCTGTCGCCAGGTCGTCCAACAACAAAATCGGAAGCAACAGCTTTTGAGGCTTCCAACCTATCGGGTTTCAAATCTGCTGCTAACATACTGCTCGAGATGTCCATTGCCAATACAATGTCGATACCTTCTATGTTAATCTTTTGATTTTTGGAACTGCTTTGTGGACGTGCTAAAGCAGTGATAAATAGGGATAATGCTGTAATTTCTAATATAAAAACAATGTGTCTTAAATATGATTTCCACGATTTTGGAAGTTTGTCGAAAAATCCGGTGTCGGAAAAACGCAGGTAAGCTTGTTGCTTGTTGCAACTGAAAATGTACCATACTATTAAAAGCGGTATGATAATCAGTCCAAAAAGGAAATACGGTGATGCAAACTCTATTGAATTCATTTTGTTTCCTCCATTTCTTGATTTACGCTTGCTTGTCCTTCAAAGTTATATTTTTTTGCCTTAGCTTCTTCTTCTTTCTTCTTTTCTAACTCTTGATGAAAGATATAACTCTCTTCTACAAAAGTATTTATATTGTTGAAAGCCATCTCGTTTTGTGATGGGTTAGGATTTACTTTGGCAAATTTTACAAGGTCGGCTGTGATAAGAGTGTCTTGCAACTTTGTGTAAATGTCGTTGCTTAAATTGATCTTTCTAACTTCTTCAAGAATTTCGTCTGATGTCATTTCGATGGCTTCGATGTCGAACTGACCTTCAAGATATTCTCTTGCAATATCGGTTAAATCAGTATAATATTCTTTTGATTTTCCTGATTGCCAAAGATTTGACTCTTTAAGATTAAGTAATTTTTCTCGTGCTGTAACGATAGCTGGAATAGAAGGCTTAATCTCTTCCTCTTCCGGTCTTTCTTTTTTCTTAGAGCGTTTAATGAGGTAAATAATCAACAGTATCAATCCTGCTAAAATTATGATTCCGCCAACGTAAGGTGCTGCTTCTTCAAATGTTATGCTTTGTTTGATAGGCATTTTGATTGGCTTGTATGTCATTGTTGTATCAACAGAAACACCTTTTACGTAAATATCCATATAATCTGTGTAGCATGTATATTTCGTGGTGTCATTCATTGATTTTGAATATTTTATGCCAATATTTGGAATCTCGACGTAGCCTGTATCGAATGTAGTCATTGTTAATGTTTGGGTGAAAATGACATCACTGCTATTATTAATAGGTGTTCTCGTTACTTCACCTTTTTTAATGATCTCAAGATTGTTGATACTGTCTTTAATTCCGTTCCAATCGATGATGAAATTGTCAGGAGATTTGACTTCCAACTTGAAATTAAAAGGTTGACCAGCATATATACTATCTTTGTCGATGCTTCCGTTTGCAATGACATTTTGCGCATGACAATGAATATCAATCAAAACCACAATTGTCAATGCGATGATTGTACTTATTGAATGCAATTTTTTACTCATCTTCTTGATTCTCTTTTCTTAAATAACTGCATTAAAGGTTTTACGTAATCTATATCTGTATAAATCAAAGCGTTGTCGATGCCGTTGTTGGCAAAAATCTTATTCAGTTTTATCGATTCTGCTTGAATATATTTCTGATAAGCTTCATTCCAAGAACTCATTGAAGTGTCAACCCAGATGTCTTTATTAGTTTCAGAGTCTCTGAATTTTACAAGACCAATTTTAGGAAGAACGAGTTCTCTTTTGTCTGTTATTCTTAAACAAACGAGGTCATGTTTGTTGGCAGCGATTCTTATCTGAGGTTCGAAAGTTTTTTTGGAGATGAAGTCGGAAATGAGGAATGCTGTCGTACGTTTTTTTATCGCACTTGTCAAGAATCTCAATCCTTCTCCTATATCAGTTCCTTTATGTTGTGGCGTAAATGTAACAATCTCTCTGATAATACGTAAAATATGACTCGAACCTTTTTTTGGTGGAATGAATTTCTCTATCTTGTCACTGAAAAAAATTACACCTACTTTGTCATTATTTTGTATTGCGGAAAATGCTAATACTGCTGCTAATTCCGCGGTGAGGTCTCGCTTTGAAATATTTACTGAACCGAAATCATTTGAACCTGACACATCAATGAGCAACATCACAGTCATTTCGCGTTCCTCTTCAAAAATCTTTACAAAAGGACGGTTGAAACGTGCTGTTACATTCCAGTCGATGTTGCGAATGTCGTCACCGTATTGATATTCACGAACTTCACTGAAGGTCATACCACGACCTTTGAAGGCACTGTGATACTGACCTGAAAAAATGTTGTTGGTCAAGCCACGTGTCTTAATCTCGATTTTTCTAACCTTTTTAAATAGTTCGTTTGTTTCCATAATTCAAAATTAAATCACGGTACTTCAACAATGTTGAGAATTTCATTGATGATTTCTTCTGTTGTAATGTTTTCAGCTTCAGCCTCGTATGTCAATCCGATACGATGTCTCATTACGTCTGGAGCAATGGCGCGGACATCTTCAGGAATTACGTAACCACGACGTTTGATAAATGCGTATGCTTTCGCAGCCATAGCTAAATTAATAGTTGCACGTGGAGAACCTCCGTAACTGATGAGACCTGCGAATTTCTTTAATTTAAAGTCGTTTGGATAACGTGATGCGAAAACAATGTCGGTGATGTAATTCTCAATTTTTTCGTCAAGATAAACTTCGCGACAAACTTTTCTCGCATTCAAGATTTCTTTAGTTGATGTAACAGGTTTGATTTCTGGATATTCCTTCGTAATGTTTTGTCGGAGAATAATTTTTTCCTCTTCCTTCTTAGGATAGTCGATGATGACTTTTAACATAAAACGGTCAACCTGTGCTTCTGGAAGTGGATATGTACCTTCTTGTTCTATAGGGTTTTGCGTTGCCATTACTAAGAAAGGGTCTGGCAATGCAAATGTGCTTTCTCCAATTGTAACCTGATGTTCCTGCATAGCTTCTAACAAAGCACTTTGCACCTTTGCGGGTGAACGGTTAATTTCGTCAGCTAATACAAAATTGGCGAAAACAGGACCTTTACGAACTATAAATTCTTCATTTTTCTGACTATAAATCATTGTACCAATTAAGTCGGCAGGCAAAAGATCTGGGGTGAACTGAATACGGCTGAAATCAGCATCAATAATGCTTGACAATGTTTTGATTGCAAGTGTCTTTGCCAAACCCGGAACACCTTCAAGAAGAATGTGACCATTTGATAATAAACCAATCAATAATCTTTCAGTCATGTGTTTCTGACCTACGATTACTTTGCTCATCTCAAGATTGATAAGGTCAATAAACTGACTTTCTCTCTGAATTCTTTCGTTAAGTTCACGAATATCTGTCTCTATCATAATTGACTTTTTTTAATTTTTTATTAATATGTGCAAAATTAACAACAATTTGTCATATTTATTGCATAGCTTTCAACAATTTTTTTGTCAGGGCAAGTCAATCGACTTGCCCTGATTATGTAATTAGTTGGGACAATACTCGCTAAGTTGGCTCATCAACTTTTTACGGCTATAAAAAATTCTGCTTTTAACAGTACCGATGGTTAGGTGAAGGCAATCTGCAATTTCTTTGTATTTGTATCCTTCGTTGTACATGTCAAATGCGCGTCTAAATTCCTCGTCTAATTTCTTTATTCCTTTTTCTAATTCTATGGCGTTAAGCATTGATTCCGGGTCGGTGTCAGTATGAGAGTTGCTAATGTTCAAATAGTAAAGATCTTCACTTTGGTCAATGATGGTTTGTGCTTTCTTGGTTCTGCGATAATTGTTGATGAAAATGTTTTTCATGATGGTGTAAACCCATGCTTTGAAATTGTTGTGATTTACATATTTTTCTCTGTAAATCAAAGCTTTGAGAAAAGTTTCTTGTGTTAAATCTTTGGCGTCGTCTTCGTTGCCTGTCAATTGTTTTGCAAATGCTTCTAAGTTTCCTTGAAGATTTGTTAAGCTGCTGTTGAATTCGATTGTTGTCATTTTAATGTTGTTTTTTAGTTTTTAAAATTGGTTGTTTTGTTGTTGTGACTGCAAAAATAATATAGATTTTATTTTTTGTCAATACCCTTTGAGCCTCAATGGACTATGTTTTTGGGATGTGGACTTCTATTTATTTGATTTATTGTAACTTATAAAATGTTAAATAATTGTTAAATTTAAAAAGTTAATGGATTTTAAGTTAAAGTTAACGGAAATTAACTTAAGTTAACGTTTTTTAACATTAAGAAATCGGGTTATAATTTGATAATTTTACATCGCTTTTTGACTATATAATATGATGTCGCCCAATTGGTAAAGATTTTTTTTGTAATTTCGTGAAAAAATATTTTGTATGATTCCGTTTGAGAAAATAGCTTTGATAGGTTCGGGAAATGTAGCGTATAATATTTCTAAAGTGTTGAAAAATAATGGAATCGAACCATACTGTGTTTTTACACGTTCTTCAGATAAGGTTCAAGAAATACAAAATCAAATGAAGGTAAAGGCAGTCTGCGATTATAACGAAATTCGTGATTGCGATCTGATTATAATTGCGGTGAAAGATGATGCGATAAAGGAAGTTTCCTTAAGTCTTAAAAAAATTAAAGCTTTGGTAGTTCATACTTCTGGAACACAGGCGTCTTCCTTGCTGAATCATCTTGAAAATTATGGCGTTATGTACCCTCTACAGACATTTTCCAAGGAAGTTGATGTTGATTTTAAAATGATACCTTTTTTAATTAATGCATCTTCAAAAGTTAATTTGGAAAAATTGAAGACATTTGTAAATATAATGTCGGATGTTATTATCGAATGTACGGACGAAATTAGGAGTTTTGTTCATGCGAGTGCAGTATATGTGTCTAATTTTGTTAACGTTATGCTGCAAATTGGAAATAAACTCCTATCGGAAAAAGGACTTGATATTTCGATTTTGAAGCCTTTAATTTGCGAGACAATAGAAAAGGCTTTTGTTATGGGCCCGGAAAATGCTCTTACAGGTCCAGCGAGACGCTCTGATTTTGACACAATAAATAAACACAGGCTTATGCTCGAAGATTACGAGGAGGAGAAAAAAATATACGAATTGTTAACAAATTATATCATTAATAAATATGAAAAATTATAAAGAACAACTAAAAAATATTACAACTTTCATCTTTGATTATGATGGAGTTATGACGCAAGGTGATGTTTTGGTCGATGCTAATGGTGTACCTTTGCGCAGCAGTAATGTAAAAGACGGATATGCAATTCAACTTGCTGTGCGTCTTGGCTATAATGTCGCGATAATTACTGGTGGCTATTCTGTTTCAATCGAAAAGAGAATGATGATGTTGGGAGTGAAAGATGTTTTTGTACGTTCGGCAAATAAAGTTGATGTGCTGAAAAAATACATGGAAACAAATAGTTTAGAACCAGAACAGATTGTATATATGGGAGATGATATTCCAGACTATCCAGTTATGAAAATGGTTGGCTTACCTGTGTGTCCTGCCGACGCTTCTTCCGAAATAAAAGATATTAGCTTGTATATCAGTCATTTCAACGGTGGTAAAGGTGCTGTGAGGGATATTATCGAACAGGTACTGAAAGCACAAAATAAGTGGATGACGGATTTTTGTTGTTATATTTGGTAAGTTGATAAAGATGAATAAGATAAAGGCTTTTTTTAAGTTGGTTCGCTGGACTAACCTATTGATGATTGCAATAATGATGCTCCTTGTTTATTATTGCTTGATGTCGCCTTTGCTGAACTCGGGAATTGTAGGAGTGTTGCCTCAACCGCCGGCATTTCTACTGTTGCTTATGTCAATGATATTCATCGTTGCCGGCGGATACGTGATTAACGATTATTTCGACGTTGAAATTGATAAACTTAATAAACCTGATAAACTGATAGTGACTGAGATTTTTTCAGGGAAAGAGACGAAATGGTTTTATATCATATTGACAATCATAGGTCTCGTTTCAGGTTTTGTTTCAAGTGTGTTGATTGCGAAAGGTAGATTTATTACCTTGTTTGCACCCCTTGTGTTATTGGCTGCATTAATGTATTCTTATTCATCAGTTTACAAAAGAAAATTTATTACAGGTAATTTAATTGTCTCTTTATCAGTTGCATTTGCTGTATTTTTGCCTTGGTTGTTTGTTATGATTTATCATTCAAACAATCTTTTGTTATTGTCTATTAGCAAAGAAATGATGTTGGATGCTTTGTCTATAGTATTGGTTTATACGGTCTTTGCTTTTACGATGACATTGATAAGAGAAATTGTTAAGGATGCAGAAGATTATAAAGGTGATATTGTAACTCATTGCGAAACAATACCTATCGTGTGTGGAATCCATAAAATGAATATGCTTCTTACAAGTATTATAGTTCTTTTATGTGTTCTCCTTATATTATTTATAATAGTTTTGTTGGATATACAATCGTATGTTACTCTTGGATTTATAATTGTAATAACTATTTCAGTATTACTGAGCTTACCTTCTTTATTTAGAAAAAATAACGGGTCGGCATATTATCATCGTCTTTCTACTTTTTATAAGATGATGATGTTATTAGGAGTATTATCAATGATTTTTATTTAATATGTTAAAAAACTTAAAGAAATTTAATATAATCCTCGCATCAAAATCACCGAGAAGGCAAGATCTTCTAAAAGGTGTAGGTGTAGATTTTGGTATTTTGACAAAAAATGTAGATGAATCTTATCCTGATAAAATGTCGGTTTATGAGGTTGCACCATATCTGAGTGTGAAAAAAGCAAAGGCTTTTACTGAAGAAGAACTTCCTGAAAATTATATGGTTATCACGGCTGATACGATAGTGGTTGTGGAAGATAGAATCTTAGGAAAACCCAAAGATGCAGATGAGGCACGCAAGATGTTGCGCTTGTTGTCTGGTAAAAAACACTCAGTAATTACTGGGGTTACGGTTATGACTAAAGAAAAATCTAAGACATTTGCTGTAACTTCAAAAGTTTCGTTTGATATTCTTGATGATGAGGAGATAGAATATTATGTAACAGAATATAATCCAATGGATAAGGCAGGTGCGTACGGAGTTCAAGAATGGATTGGTTATATTGGAGTAAATTATGTTGAAGGTTCTTATTTCAATGTGATGGGATTACCAACACAGAAGTTGTATCAAGTGTTAAAAACTTTTTAGAAATGAAAATGTTAAAAAAAGATAATTTTTTCGTGGGATTGTTATTGGCAATAATAATCTTTTTTGTGTTATATAGTGTTATAAATCTATTTACAGATTATGCATATTTCTCACAAAATCGTGATTCTCTTTGGGTTTATATTATTTCTCTTATTCCGAATCTTATTTTGTCGCGTTTTATGTTAGTTAAAAATAATTTAGAATCGACGGGTAGGGGAGTGATGTTTGCGACATTGATAGGTATTGTTTTAGTAATGTTTATTGTTTTAAAATGAAATATTATATAATTGCAGGTGAGCCTTCAGGTGATTTGCATGGCTCAAATTTGATAGCATCGATAAAGCAGAAAGACCAGCGTGCGAAGATACGTGCTTGGGGCGGCGATCTTATGAAACAACAAGGTGCGACTTTGGTGAAACATTATAGAGACCTCGCTTTTATGGGATTCGTAGAGGTGTTAATGCATTTAAGAATAATCTTAAATAATTTTAAGTTTTGTAAGAAGGATATTTTAAAATTTGCTCCAGATGCAATAATCCTTATTGATTATCCCGGGTTCAATATAAAGGTAGCAAAATTTGCCCATAAACATAACATAAGAGTTTATTACTATATTTCTCCTCAGGTTTGGGCATGGAAAAAACAACGTGTTTACACTCTTAAGAAAGTGGTTGATAAGATGTTGGTTATCCTGCCTTTCGAAAAAGATTTTTATAAAAATTATGACGTTGATGCTCATTTTGTAGGTCATCCGATTCTTGATGAGTTGTCAAAGTTAAAAACTGTTAACAAAACTATATTTTGCCGTCAGAATGGTCTTAATCCTAAAAAGGAAATTATTGCTCTTTTGCCGGGAAGTAGGAAGCAGGAAGTGTCTCGTATGCTTGAAGTGATGCTTAAGACTATTAAAATGTTTCCTGAATATCAGTTTGTTATCGCGGGTGCACCTTCTCTTTCGGAAGAATTTTATAAGAATATTATTGGAGATGAGGATGTCCAAATTGTTTTTAACAAAACTTATCAATTGTTGCAGGTGGCAAGTGCCGCGGCTGTGACTTCAGGAACTGCAACCTTGGAAACAGCATTGTTATATGTTCCTGAAGTGGTTTGTTATAAAGGAAATCAGATTTCTTATCTGATAGCAAAGAATCTTATTAAGGTTAAATATATCAGTCTTGTAAATCTAATAATGGATAAATCTGTTGTTAAAGAATTGATACAGCATGATTTAACTCCTGAAAATATTACTGAGGAATTAAAACTGATTTTAACAAGTTCTAAAAAACAGAAAAATATTCTTGAAGATTACGAAGAACTGAGAACTGTCTTGGGGAATGCCGGTGCTTCTAATAACGCAGCCTCAATTATAGTGTCAGATCTTAAAAATAAATAACATAAATTCTTAATAAATTTTAACATAAAATATTGAGAATCATTTGATTGTGTGTTGATTTTTTTATTATCTTGCAGCCGCGTTTATAGAACTTGTGCTGTATGATGATTGCTTGGTTTAAATATCCGTTTATCAGAATATTATTACCTTTTATTATAGGTGTTGTTGTAGGTTTCTCTACGGATAATCTTTATTTGTCAAAAAATAACGTCCTTCTTTTGTTAATAATTATTACGTTTTTATTAACGTCTTTGATTCTTTCTTCTTGTTTTATAAAGAGCTATCGTTATAGATGGGTATTTTTTACCTTGTTTAATATATTTTTTCTTGTCTTATCCTTTACCTTAGTTAAGATTCAGGATTATAAATTAAAAATCAATGGTTTGGAAAATATTGATTGTGTACCTAAATATTATGTGGCTCGACTTGAGGAATGTCCTACGATAAAAGATAAGTCTGTGAAAGTCAATTTAGAACTTCTAGGAATTGTCGGTTTGAATGATAACTTTATATCGATTAAACCGAAAATTATTTCATATTTTGAGAAAGATGAAAAGTCATTCTCATTGAAATATGGCGATTATATAGCTTTTTTAGTGAATCCAAAGGAGATTGAAAAACCTCCAAATCCAGAGCAGTTCGATTATAAAGATTATATGTATAAAAAAGGTGTTGCCTATCAGGTTTATCTAAAATCTGATGAATGGTTAAATCTTGATTATAACAGGACGAACAAAATTTATGAGCTTTCATATAGGATTAGAGATTTTCTTCTCGAAACTATGCAGCGTCTTGGTATCAATGGTGACGAATATGCGGTGGCATCGGCTATATTGCTTGGCTACGATGATAGTCTGCCATTGGATTTACGTCAACAGTATGTTGCTGCAGGGGCGATGCATATTCTTTGTGTATCGGGACTTCATGTTGGTGTGGTCTTTATGGTTTTTTCTTATATCCTTATGTTTCTTAATGATAGAAAGAGAATACAAAGTGTGGTGAAGCAACTTTTGTTATTGTTGCTCGTTTGGTTCTATGCCTTGCTGGCAGGTCTTGCTCCTTCAATATTAAGATCGACTATTATGATTTCTTTTGTGATAATTGGAAATATCATTAATAGAAAAGGTGTTTTGTTAAATTCTCTTGCAGCATCTGCTTTTATTTTATTGTGTTTTAAACCTTCGAATCTGTTTGATGTGGGATTTTTGCTTTCCTATCTTGCTGTGGTTGGAATTGTTGTCCTTCAGAAGCCGATTTCAAAGATGTTTTATTCTAAATATAAGATTGTTAATAAAATTTGGGAAATTACATCTGTTACAATCGCTGCTCAGATAGCAACGACGCCTTTTAGTATTTATTATTTTCATCAGTTCCCTGTTTATTTTTGGCTAAGCAACCTCTTTATGACGCCAATCTCTTCAGTTGTGATTATAGGCGGTATGATAATGTTGCTGATTTTCTTTCTTCCCTTTGTTAATGAATTAGTTGCATTTTGTGTGTCAAAAATGATTTCTATTATGAATTATGGAATTGCTTGGATTGAATCCTTGCCACATTCTATAATAAAAGGTATTTATATAGATGATGTTCAGTTTGTAATATTATTGATAATCTTACTTATGATACTACTGGTAGTCGATCTGAGAGAGAAAAAACTGATAATACCTGTAATGATTCTCGTATCATTTTTCTTAATGATAAATGTTAAAAATATTATGAATAATAATAAGCAGAAAGAAATGGTGATATATTCTCTTAACAATATGACTGCTGTCGATTTTATATGTGGGAGGGAGCATCTGCTTTTGGCGGATAGCATTTTTTTTAGTGATAATTCCTCTTTTTCCTACAATATCGAAAATTATTTGGTTAAAAAAGGTACTTTTCAAAATGAAAAAACGCGATGTCTGAATGAGGATTTTGACGATGATTTTGTGAAAAAACGAAAAAGTGTCGTAACTTTTGACAAAAAAGTGATTGCAATGTGCGAAAAAAGTAATTTTTATCGTGATACCCTCAATTATCGTATTCCAGTAGATTATATGTTGATTTATGGAAGAAATAGAAAAAGCTTGAAACAATTATTAAAGGTCTATGATTTTGATTATCTGATAATTGATGGTAGCGTTCCTTATTATCTTTTGCCAGAATTGATTGCAGAGGCAGATGATTTGGGGATAAAATATCATTCGATTAAAGATAATGGTGCGTTTATACTAAAATAATTTTTTTTAAAATAAATTATTGAAAATCAATGGAATGAAAAATATTTTCAAAAAACTGAAAATTTTTTTTGAAAAATGCTTGCAGATTTAAAAAAAGGTCGTATCTTTGCACCCGTAATCAAGAACAAAACAAGCGCTGGTGCTGTAGTTCAGTTTGGTTAGAATGCCTGCCTGTCACGCAGGAGGTCGCGAGTTCGAGTCTCGTCAGCACCGCAAAAGCCTCTCAAAATCTGAGAGGCTTTTGTTTTTACAGTATATTAAACTCCACGTATCTGGGTTCAATCCGGAAAGAAGGTGGAGTTGTAAAAAAGTTTCGTCGTCTCGTTGTCTTGTCGTCTCGTTGTCTTACTTAAATACTCTTCTCAAAGTGTTTATCAATGAAATCATGAAGTTGGTGTTTTTAGTATGATCCTTTGGTGTCCTATATTTTATTGATTCTGAACATTCTGCCTTGAGATTGAGTTTAGACGCTTCCTCAAGAAATGCATCTACATATTTTCTGTCTTCAAAATTCTGCAAAAAATCAACGGTGAAAGTGTCGGCAACAGACATCATCTGGAGACTGATGCCTTTGGTTCCACTGCTATAAACATGAATCGATTCAATATATTTCTCGGCATCTCCCATATTGGCTTTCCCTGTATAACTACATATAAATGAATTGATTGGTCTCGAAATGAAACTGCTGACGGTTTCAACTTTCTTTTCATAGCTGCCGAGAGAATCAAGCATGTCGGACATATATTTCATCGTGTAGGCGCTGCATCTCGCAGAATCCGTCTCTTTCTGTTTGGCAATCAATTCTCTGAAACGACTTCCAATTTCATTGATTTCCATCTTTTCCTCATTCTCACCGTATGGTAAATAAATAGAAGTGACGCAATTACGGAAAGTGTTCGGTAGTTCGATGGCATCTCTCCAGTCGCTACTCATACTACAGAGAATCTGTTCTTTAGCAAAAGGATTTAGTTTCTTTACACCTTTCTGCATCAAAATCGTCATTAAGATAGCTGGCGTGCAGTTGTTCTTTTTGCATATTTTCATTACTTCGTTAACATCAAATGTTAATTCATATCTCCAGCTGTCGCCACCGGCATCTTCGCCATTTTGTACTTCCGGAATGGCGAACGCAGTTCTATCAGCTTGATATACTCTGCCTTTGTCAAATGAGAAATTTCCATCGTTCACAGGGTCAGCCAATTCATTCTTTAAAAATCCTTCCCCGATGAGTCGTACTCCTGGAATCTGAACATTGTTGTGTGGATACCTTAAATTAAGATAATAAAATAGTAACGTCTTGATAAACTGCATTATCCCTCTTCCGTCGCACATCGCGTGGTGGAATGAAATAAATATTCTGTTTTTATGGAATGTTATGTCTAATAGATTGTTAGATGTTGTGCTTCCGCCAAGAGGACGAAGTTTTCTTATCTGCGCAGGAGGTGGGGAGACCGCATTTTCACAAAGAAAAACATTGCCATCAATTGTCTTAAATCTGCTTTTGAAATAAGGATAACGCCTATATGCTAATTTCGCGGCTCTAACAATGCAGTGATGGTTTACATTGTTTTTCATTCTGATTTCAAAAACCTGACTTTCAGTGCCTTCTTCTCTGTACAAAAATGTTTCTCCAGCTCTGATTTTAAGTTTGAATTTTTTGCTCATGTTCATTTATTATTTTAAAAAAAGCAAAAATAATGTTTGAATTAGGTTTTTATTGGTATATATTTCCGTAAAATTGGTTGAAAGTTTAGAAAATATTTTCTGTGTTTGGATTTGTTACAAAAAAATCTTGTTTTGTGTTTGGATTTGTTACAAAAGTCTTATTTTTGTAGAAACTTCTTTCATCATGATTGAAAAAATTAAAGCATTAACAGAAGAGATAAAAGATAATATTATTGCATGGCGTCGTCGGATTCATAAGTCGCCGGAGTTGAGTTTTGAAGAATATGAGACTTCGCAAATGATTCGTAATCAGCTTGATTCTTGGGGTATAGAAAATAAAATTGCCAATAATACTGGAGTTGTCGCTACTGTTAAAGGCAGAAATCCTGATTATAAAGTAGTTGCTCTTCGAGCCGATATCGACGCTCTTCCGATACAAGAGATTTCGACGGCTGAATATTGCTCGGGAAATGAGGGCGTGATGCATGCTTGCGGTCATGATGCTCATACCGCGATGTTACTTGGTGTGGCTTACGTACTTAATCAGTTGAAAGACAGTTTTGAAGGGACCATAAAACTTATTTTCCAACCCGGAGAGGAGAAACTGCCTGGCGGAGCCTCTCTCATGATAGAAAAAGATGTGTTGGAAAATGTTGATGCTATCATAGCGCAGCATGTCTATCCTGATCTCCCTTGTGGAGAGGTTGGTTTTTATGCCGGCGATTATATGGCTTCCTGCGATGAGATAAACATCACCGTAAGAGGAAAAGGCGGTCATGCAGCGAAGATAAAAGAACGCAACAATACAACAGTCGCTGCTGCTAAGATATTGTGCGCCATATCAGAACTGAGTTCTGAGTTTAACAAAGAAGAAAGAGATAATCCTATAATAATTGCTTTCGGAAGTTTTATTGCAGATGGTACTTACAACGTGATTCCAAACGAAGTGACGCTTAAAGGAACGATGCGTACTTTCAACGAAGAGGAAAGAAAGTTAATAAAAATTAAGATTAAGAATATTTGTTCCGAGATAGATGATGAATTCGGAGTTGAGACTACGGCTTTTATTGAAGAGGGCTATCCCGTTTTGATAAATGATGTAAGTCTCACAGAATCATTGAAGGACGGTGCTATAGAATATTTAGGAAACGACAACGTTAAACCTATTCCCCAACTGTTTACCGCAGAAGACTTCGCTTGGTATTCGCATAAAGTAAGGTCATGCATGTATCGTATAGGAACTTCCAATATTGAAAAAGGCATTGATTCTAAACAGCATACGCCGACTTTTGACATTGACGAAGATGCAATGGAGACGGGGGTAGGGTTGATGGCGTATTTGGCAGTGAAAACTTTGTTAATTAGGAATTGGGAGTGAGGAATTAGGAATTATGGGGATTGAAAACTGAAAATGGAAAAATTCAAAACCTTTTACCTTTGTTCCTTTTATCCTTTACCAAAAATAATTTTATAAAACAATTGAACTGATATTCTTTAATTCTTACCTTTGTGCATTGCAAATTTTACTCTATGCTATGAAGAAGTTACTCCTTATATTATTGATATTTATATCTTTGAATGTTTTCTCGCAGATTAGGGTGAAAGAAAATTCCTTTCATCAGATTGATGGGTTTGTGATGTTGGATAAGACAAAGCATTTAGATGTTAACGACGCTCCAATGGCATTGATAAAAATCTCTACCGAAAATATCAGTGCCGAACAGAGACGCCGTATCACTTTTAAGGGAAACCTTGCAACTTATTTTGACGTGCAGTTTGAACCTTCGGAGATTTATCTTTATATCACAGCAGAGGCGGCTAACTTCATAGAGATTCATCATCCCGACTACGGCAAGACGGAATATTGGCTGCCTCAGACTTTAAAACCATACTGCGGTTATGAGATGGTGGTGCAATATGTGCCGTTGGTTAATGAGCAGGAAGAGATAAAACCACAGAATACCTACCTTATAGTATCAACTGACCAAGATGATGCTGTGATTTATATTGACGGTGAATATGTCGGAATAAAGGAAGCATCTAAGTCGCTCGCGATAGGGACGACGCACGAATGGAGAATAGAATGCGACTTATATCATAGTGAGTGCGGTAGCTTGATTGTGAATGAAAAGACAGAGATAAATAAAAGCTTGCGTCCTGCTTACGGATTCGTCAATGTGACGAGTCAACCTGAGAATGGAGCGCTTGTTTTTGTCAATAATAAGAAGGTGGGAGAAACGCCATATCAGTCAGATAAATTGGCAAGCGGTAGTTATACGCTAAAAGTGATGAAAGACATGTTTCACGTAACAGAGAAAACAATTGAAGTTGTTGACGGGCAAACTACTAATGCGGTTCTTAATATGACGGCGAATTTTGTTAATGTGACTATTAACACCGACTCGCAATCTGACATCTACGTTGATGAAGAATATAAAGGTAAAGGACAGTGGATGGGACGACTTTCAGACGGGATACATTTTGTAGAGGTTAAGAAAGCATCGCACGAGACAAGTATCAGAAATATTGATTTGGTCTTGGGAAATGATGTTACATTTACGATAGAAGCACCTAAACCAATATACGGATTTTTAGATATAAACAGCGACCCTATGAAAGCCGACATCTACATTGACGGCAAACATTATGGACAAACGCCGAGTGTGATTAATAAAATCCTGGTTGGTAAACACGAGTTGATGTTAGAGAAAGAAGGATATTCTTACTTTGCCAAAAATATAACCATTGTAAAAGAAGAAACTTTGTTTTTAGAAGAAACTTTGAAAGCTGGTAAAGAGATAAAAATTATTACGGACATGGAGGGTGATTCTATATATGTTGATTCTTGTTATGTAGGTGTATCTCCAGTGACAACGACTATATCTTATGAAACACATAATTTCAAAGCGATAAGAACTTCTGATGTTCTTGAACAAACAGTAGCTATTAATGAAAACAGTGATTTTGTTAGATTGATGTTTAACGAAGTTAATGGTCACGAATATGTTGATTTGGGTCTGCCAAGTGGTTTGAAATGGGCTACTTGCAATATAGGAGCAAATAAACCAGAAGAATATGGAGATTATTTTGCTTGGGGAGAGATAAGTACAAAAACAAAATACGGTTATGCTAGTAATTACACAAAAAATAATATGAAGGATATTAGCGGATGTGTTAAATATGATGCTGCCACAGCTAATTGGGGTGAAATTTGGAGGATGCCAACTAAAGATGAATTCCAGGAGCTAGTAGATAATTGTATTTGGAAATGGTGTGAACAAAATGGCATAAATGGTTATGAAATTATTGGATTGAATGGTAATAGTATTTTTTTGCCATCTGCTGGAAAATGGTATGAATATGAATTTAGTATGAAAGGATACGATGGATATTATTGGAGTTCTAATAAGGATGAAGATAATTATTTTGGATATGTTAATTTCCTTTATTTTTCTGAATATAGTTACAAAGTTTCAGATTATATGGCTGGAGATGATGGTTGTACAATACGTCCTGTTTGTTCATATACAGGATACATTGATGGTAGGATTATTAATAATGAAGAGTTATTGTCAAATGATAAATCCGGTTTTTTACGAGAAAATGATGAGTTTATAAATTTGGGTAATGTTCCTAAAGCAATAGTGAATAAAAAACATTCACTGGGTATTCATGGTGGAATGGCAATGGGTTTTCATCTTGATTATAGTTCTGCTTCGTATGGCTCGGATGTGATTGAATATGATAAATGGTTACCAGTTGTAAAATCTATTGGGATAGAATACGGTATACTTAATAAAGGTGAGCACGAAATGTTTGTCAATATGATGTGTTACCTTCCTAAGAACAAACGACCTGCACTGTCTTTTATTTTAGGCGCAAGTAAAGACGGTTTCAGATTTGGGGCAGGTCTTTGCTATGCTGAATATTACGTACCTGCATCGTATAGTGTAAAGTATGCATCAGTAAAAAGTGGTCTTTCTCTCGGTTGTTTAGTGGGACTAAATCGTTACTTTGATAATAATGGACTATTTACAATGGATTGTGGAATGTTTTTGTTGGGAAGTCATATGATGTTTGACTTAAGGTTAGGAATAGGATTAATGTGGAATAAAAAATGAACGCTGCAACCCACACTCGTACGTTAATCTCGTTAGGGACGACAGGGATTAATAATTAGTGAAGATTCATGGTCGAAGAAGACGCCACGGGAGTGACGTCTCTACGAGAGATTATATACATTAAAAAAATGTATTTTTCTACTGTTTTATTTTTGGAAAAAATGTATATTTGCATGTCTAAATTTTTAGAAAAAATGTAGGGTTTATGTTTAAACGAAAGATTCATAATAAGATAGAAGAGTATTTAAAATCCGACTCTCATAAGATGTTAATCATCGATGGCGCAAGATTTAAAATCACATCTTTATAATTTATACTATTATGATAATAAGAAAATCGGAGAAGTAGATTTCTTAATTGATGATAGTGATAATCTCACGGTTCTTCCCATAGAAGTAAAATCAGGAAAAGATTATAAGAATCATAAGGCTTTAGATAGATTTATGAAGATAGAAGAATATAATGTTATGAAATCTGTGGTTCTATCGAATGATGGAAACGTCCATGCTGACAATAAGATACTTTATATTCCTATTTATTACGTTATGTTTTTGTGATAATGGTCCCTTAATGGACGTATGTGATACATCTCTCCATAAAAAAATCTGTTGTCCGTTGTCCGTTGTCTGTTGTCTTTTATTATCTTTGTAAAAAATAATTACATGAAGATATTAGTGACTTACGCCTTTGAGGAAGAAGTTTTTCCTTTTGATATTCAAAATGCTGAATTGACATTCTTAAAAACCGGAATGGGTAAGGTGCTCTCAGCTTTTAACCTCACCAAGGCTCTATGCGAAAACAAATACGACTTAGTACTTAATGTTGGAACTGCCGGAACGCTGAATCATAATGTTGGCGACATCTTCGTCTGCCATCGTTTCGTGGATCGCGACATGGAGAAGATAGAACTTCCTAAGGTGTGTCACGATATTTCTTTCATAGAGAAAGTCGGAGTAGAACTTGTTGATAACTATGAGAATATCGGCGTATGTAATACAGGCGACAGCTTCGTGACCAAGCTCGGTAACTTCACCGGCGATGTCATCGATATGGAGGCTTTCGCTCAGGCTCAGGTGTGTAAAGAGATGGATGTCAATTTTGTTTCTGTAAAATATATCACAGACATCATCGGACAGAACTCCGGTGAGATTTGGTTGGATAAGCTTCGCGACGCTCGTGAGGCGTTAAAAGAATTTTTTGCATGAACTTATTAGACTGGCTGCCGATAACAAAGAAAGAGACCGACTTACGTGGATGGAACGAAGTCGATATAGTAATCATCACGGGCGATGCCTACGTCGATCATCCGGCTTTCGGCGCTGCTGTGATAGGTCGCGTCCTTGAACATCAGGGATATAAAGTAGCACTCATCCCGCAACCTAACTGGCGCGACGACCTCCGCGACTTCAAGAAATTCGGTAAACCGCGTCTGTTCTTCGGCATCTCCGCCGGCGCCATGGACTCGATGGTGAATCATTATACGGCTAACAAACGCCTGCGCTCCAACGACGCTTACACTCCTGGCGGCGAGGCTGGCTTCCGTCCCGACTACGCTACGATAGTTTATTCCAACATACTCAAAAAATTATATCCCGATACGCCTGTCATAATAGGCGGCATCGAGGCTTCGCTCAGAAGAGTGACACATTACGACTATTGGGCTGATGAGCTAAAACCAACAATCATGCTCGACTCTAAAGCCGACCTTGGCGTTTATGGAATGGGAGAGTTGGCAATAGTGGAGATTGCAAAATATCTTGAAGAAGGTAAGAAAATTGAAGACATTACAAATATCCCTCAGACGTTTTTCTTGAAAAAGAAATCTAATGAGGTGAAGAGCGAATGGAACGACCTGCGTCTCGCTTCTCACGAGGAATGTCTGAAAGACAAAAAGACCTACGCCTCGAACTTTAAAAACGTCGAGATTGAATCGAATAAGAAACACGCCAATCGTCTGCTTCAGGATGTCGGCGACTACACCTTATATATTAATCCTCCATATCCGACGATGACGGAGCAGCAGATTGATGCTTCCTTCGACTTGCCATACACGCGACTGCCGCATCCTAAGTATGCGAAACGCGGCGTCATACCGGCTTACGAGATGATACGTCATTCTGTTAACATTCATCGCGGCTGCTTCGGTGGCTGCGCGTTTTGCACTATCTCTGCACATCAGGGAAAGTTTGTGGCTTCACGAAGCAAGGCTTCTATCATGAGAGAGGTGAAGCAAGTCGTTGAGATGGAAGATTTTAAAGGTTATATCTCCGACCTCGGCGGTCCTTCTGCCAATATGTATAAGATGAAAGGCAAGGAAGAATCTTTATGTGAGAAATGTACGCGCCCGACTTGTATCCAGCCTAATATCTGTAAAAACTTAGACACCAATCATCATCCTTTGATTGAGCTTTATAAGGAAGTCGATAAGATGCCGCAGGTGAAAAAGGCTACTATAGGCTCTGGAATACGTTATGATTTATTCTTGACTAATGAAGATCCTTCTGGTAAGTTGGGTTATGACGAATATTTCGAGCAGCTGATGAAACGTCATGTCAGCGGTCGTCTGAAGGTAGCGCCGGAACATACGAGCGATAATGTGCTGCGTCTGATGCGCAAGCCGACTTTTAATCTTTTCATTAAGTTGAAGAAGAAATTCGATAAGGTCAACGAGAAATATCGTCTCAATCAGCAGTTGATACCTTATTTTATATCAAGTCATCCGGCATGTACTTTAAACGATATGGCAGATCTTGTTATTAAGACTAAAGAACTTGGATATAAATTAGAACAGGTTCAGGATTTTACGCCAACGCCAATGACTTTAGCAACAGAGATTTATTATTCGGGCTACGACCCATATACTTTGAAACCTATCTTTTGTGCCAAGACAAAACAAGAAAAAATAGAACAGCAGAGATTTTTCTTTTGGTACAAACCAGAAAACCGACAATTTGTGAAGAATGCTTTCCGTAAAATAGGGAAGAGGTTTTGAATTTACAATTTACAGTTTACAATTAACAATGAAGTAAACAAAAAGAGATGGTTTCAACCATCTCTTTTTGTAAACTGTTAATTGTCAATTGTTAATTGACAATCTAAATCCTGTATTATAGTCGCGGTAGTGGATTCCTTGTTGGTAGCGTGTTGTCACTCTTGCTTGTTGAGCGTTGGTGTTCCAACTGCCGCCACGGAATACTTTGTATCCTTGATTATATGCTTCTCCGACAGGGTTGGTAACAGCTTCTTCTGTATATTCATAGAACCAGTCTTGGCACATTTCCCAAACATTACCGCTCATGTCATAAAGACCCAAAGCGTTTGGTAATTTCATTCCGACTTCGCTATTCATTGTGCTGTTGCTGTCGATCCAAGCGACTTCGAGGACGTTGCCGCCACCTGCATATAAGCTATATGATGTTGAAGTGCCGCCTTTTGCTGCATATTCCCATTGAGCCTCTGTTGGAAGAGCGAAGTTCAATCCAGTGTATTCATTTAGTTTTCCGATGAATGTCTCGACTTCTTTGAATGAGATTCTGTAAGCAGGATATTTGTCGCCTTTGCCAAATTCTTTTTCCCATTGCATGTCGTTTTCGTCGTTAGGAGTTGCGCCCATCACAGCTTCCCATAAGTCTTGCGTGACTTCATATTTGTTAATATAGAAGTCGCTGACTGTCACTTCGTGAACTGGAGCTTCGTTGGGAAGAGCGGTTTCGTCGTAGTTGTAATATTCAACAGAATCTTTTTGTGCGCCCATGAAGAAGGTGCCGCCATCGACTTTTACCATATTGGAAATCATGTTTCTAATAGCGTCTTTTTCTGTTTTTCCTAAATCGCCTGTCCAGTTGATGTCGAAATCATTGATGGTTTCATTTTTTGTATTGTCTTTGTTGCATGATTGCAATGCCAAAAAACAACATAAAATTATAAATGCTCTTTTCATAACGTTATGATAATAAATTATTTAATTTCTTATAAAAAATAATTCAAGATGTTGTACGACACCTTTCTTTTCGGTTGTAAATATAATTATTTTTTAAATATATGAGGAAGGAAAGATAAAATTAATTTAGACTAGTTATGAAGTTATGAAGAATAATTCCTAATTCCTAACTCCTAATTTCTAATTAAAAAAGTTATTTTTGCAGAAAATGAATTTTATGGAAAGAGACGCTGCTTTGAAAAAGATGCTGCATTATTGTAATTATCAGGATCGTTGTGAAAAAGAGATTCTGTCGAAACTTAATTCCTTGGATGTTAACGAATCTGATGCTTCATTTATAATGAACTTTCTTAGAGAAGAAGGTTTCGTCAATGATGAGCGTTATTGTCGTTCTTTCGTGAAAGGTAAGTTGAACCTGAAGAAATGGGGGGTCAATAAAATTAAACTTTCTTTGATAGCAAAGGGTGTTGATAAGAATATCATCGATGGAGTCATTTCGGAAATCGACTTAGATATATATAAGGAGGAGCTTCAAAATCTGTTGAGAAATAAGAAGATTGACGAAACAGACCCTTATAAGCGTAATGCGAAACTCATTCGATATGCCATGAGCAAAGGATATTCTTGTCAAGATGTGATGGAAGCAATGTCAGTTAACAATTGACAATTCTGGATTGCTCTTTTTTTCAAAATTTTTAATAATACAGAAAAAATATTTTGATAAAAAAGTAAATTATCTTACATTTGTGCCATCATTTATTAACTAAAACTCAATTATATGAAAAAATTATCCATTATTTCATTTTTGTTCCTCGCATTACTTTTTGGAACTAACTTAAAATCTCAAGCTCAGAATGTTCAACTTTTTTATGACTTAGAGCGAGAATGTGCAACTTCAACAGTTGAAATGTTTAAACCCGACTCATTCGGTAGCACTTTCTTCTTCATCGACATGAACTACTCTCCAAAAGTAACCGAAGCCTACTGGGAAATCGCACGTGAATTTAACTTCTGGCAAAACAGCAACTTATCATGGCTTTCGATTCATGCCGAATACAACGGCGGTATGAATAGTCTTATGTCGTTCAACAACGCGTGGTTGGCAGGTCTGACTTATTCAGGTCATTCGCAAGACTTCACCAAGACATGGTCGTTGTCGGTGATGTACAAAGCTATACCAGGAACTATTAATTCTGTTGGTAAGAAAGAGACACACAACTTCCAAATCACCGGTGTTTGGGGAATTCAATTCTTACAAGGCTGGTGTTCGTTCAGCGGTTTCATCGATTTCTGGAGAGAAGCACGTCCATGGCAAGGCACCAACTTCATCTTGATTTCTGAACCACAGTTCTGGGTGAACCTCAATAAGATACAAGGTATGGAAGATGTCAACCTCAGTATTGGTGGAGAGTTGGAACTCTCCAACAACTTTGTAGAAAAAGGATTTAGAGCAATGCCTGCTTTAGGCGCAAAATGGACATTCTAATAAATAAAGATTATGGAATTATTAAAGAAATTATTTGGTTTCGACCCTTTGAAACATAAGGTTCGCACTGAGATTGTAGCAGGTATTACTACCTTCTTAACAATGTCATACATCTTGGCAGTCAACCCATCAATGTTTGCAATCCTTGATGGCATGCCAGCTGGTGCAGTGTTCACCACAACAGCATTGGCAGCTATCGTAGGTACGCTTGCGATGTCGTTATTGGCAAAGCTTCCTTTCGGTCTCGCACCGGGTATGGGACTCAACGCCTTCTTCGTCTTCTCGGTATGTCTCGGAATGGGTTACTCATGGCAGTTCGCTCTCACAGCAGTGTTCATCGAAGGTATCATATTCATTATCTTAACCATAACCAATGTGCGTGAAGCCATCGTTAAAGCGATCCCTAAGAATCTTCGTTATGCAATAGGCGGCGGTATCGGTCTGTTCATCGCATTCATCGGTATGCAAAACGCCGGTATCATCATCAACGACGATGCTACTCTCGTGAAATTAGGCGACATCACCTCAGGCACAGCTCTCCTCGCAGTTATCGGTCTCGTCATCACTGGCATTATGTATGCACTCAACGTGAAAGGAGCGATGCTCATCGGTATTCTCGTGACAACATTAATAGGTATCCCTATGGGAATAACAGAATTTCAAGGTGTCGTCTCAACTCCTGATTCTATAGCACCTATCTTCTGTAAGTTTGAATGGGAAAATGTATTTACACTCGATATGCTTGTCGTGGTGTTCACTTTCTTGTTCATCGATATGTTCGACACTCTCGGAACACTCATCGGTGTCAGCACCAAGGCCAAGATGGTTGATGAAAACGGACGTATCCCTAACTTGAAAGAAGCTTTCATGGCTGACGCTATCGCTACAACAGCAGGCGCTATGTTCGGTACATCAACAACAACTACATACGTTGAAAGCGCATCTGGCGTGGCTCAAGGCGGACGCACAGGTCTCACAGCCTTCACTATCGCTTGCTGCTTCGGAATAGCATTGTTCTTCTCACCATTATTCCTCTCAGTGCCAGGCGCTGCAACAGCACCGGTGCTTATATTAGTAGGTATGCTTATGATGGAACCTGTACGCAACATCGACTTCGACGACCCAACAGAAGCAATACCAAGCTTCATCTGCTTGGTGATGATGCCACTCGCTTATTCCATCTCAGCAGGTATCTTACTCGGAATGATTTCATACGTGGTGATAAATCTCTTCTGCGGTAAATTCAAGAAACTTACTCCAGCGATGTATATCCTCGCGATACTGTTTATCTTGAAATACATATTTATTTAATGCATAATTCATAATTATGAATTGTACGGACACATTGCATGTGTCCTCCTGTAGAGACGTACCAATTACACCGAAAAAAATAAACACGATGTAATTGATGCGTCTCTTTTTTTGAGTCAATAAGTCTATGAGTTTGGAGATTCCCCCAGAGTTCCAAAAAAAACTGTTGTCTGTTGTCTGTTGTCTGTTGACTTTTATTATCTTTGCAAATAGTAAATTTTAATCTCAATATAAATGATAACAATAGAAAACTGCAAAGAGTTAAGTAAGAGGATTGAATCCTTGAGGAGGTATCTTTGACATCGACGGTAAGTTGATGCAGATTGAAGAATTAGACAAACAGACCAATGCCGATGGTTTCTGGGATGATCCTAAGAACGGCAAGGTCATCATGCGTAAGTTACGCGACGTGAAGAGTTGGGTGATAGCTTATGATGAGATAATAAAAGCTAACGACGACCTCGGCGTCTTGTTTGAGTTCGCTAAAGAAGGTGAGGCAGAAGAAGAGGAAGTCGATAAACAATATGAAACCACCATTCAGCTTGTAGAAGATCTGGAATTTAGAAATATGCTTCACGAGGAAGCCGATCAGATGAGTTGTGTCTTGAAGATTAATTCAGGCGCTGGTGGTACCGAGTCGCAGGACTGGGCACAGATGCTTATGCGTATGTATATGCGTTATGCCGAGTCTCACGGATATAAGGTGAGAATAAGCAACTTGTTAGAAGGCGACGAAGCTGGTATCAAGACCGTTACCATGGAGATAGACGGCGACTTTGCATACGGCTATCTTAAAGGCGAAAACGGAGTTCATCGTCTTGTTCGTGTGTCTCCTTACAACGCACAAGGTAAACGTATGACATCATTCAGTTCTGTCTTCGTGACACCACTCGTCGACGATTCTATCGAAGTCGTCATCGATCCTTCAAAGATTTCATGGGACACATTCCGTAGCGGTGGAGCAGGTGGACAAAATGTTAATAAAGTTGAATCTGGTGTTCGTCTTCGTTATCAATACAAAGACCCTTATACAGGTGAGGAAGAAGAGATCTTGATTGAAAACACCGAGAGTCGCGACCAACCTAAGAACAGAGAAAACGCTCTTCGTCTCTTGAAGTCTCAACTCTACGATAAAGAGCTTCAGCATCGTATGGAAGAGAAAAACAAGATTGAGGCTGGTAAGAAAAAAATAGAGTGGGGTTCTCAGATAAGAAGCTACGTCTTCGACGACCGCCGCGTGAAAGACCACAGAACAAATTATCAGTCGAGTAACGTACAAGGTGTTATGGACGGTAAGATAGATGAGTTCATCAAGGCTTATCTGATGGAATTCGGACAGAAATAAAATAATGTAGGGACGTATCGCATACGTCCTTATTTCTGTATTAAAATTTAATAATATGATTACATTTACAATTGCAATTGTCATCCTTGTATTAGGATACTTTGTTTACGGAAGGTATATCAGCCGTATGTTTGGTGTCGATGAAAGACGCGCCACTCCGGCTGTTACCAAAAATGACGGCGTTGACTATATCGTCATGCCGACATGGAAGATCTTCATGATACAGTTTCTTAACATCGCAGGTCTCGGTCCTATCTTCGGTGCCATCATGGGCGCTAAGTTCGGGACATCGTCTTATCTATGGATTGTCTTCGGAACTATCTTTGCCGGCGCTGTCCACGACTATCTCTCAGGTATGGTGTCTATGCGCAACGATGGAGCGAGTCTGCCTCAACTCGTAGGTAAATATCTCGGCAAAAGAACAGAAAAAGTGATGATAATATTCACCTTGTTATTGATGGTTCTCGTCGTGGCGGTCTTCGTCTTACAGCCGGCACAACTCATCGCCAATATGACACCTGCTAAACTCAACGTCTATTTCTGGGTTGTGGTGATATTCGCCTATTACCTCATCGCTACCATCTTACCTATCGACAAAGTTATCGGAAATCTATATCCTATCTTCGGTGGTGCTCTGATGTTCATGGCGATAGGAATACTCGTTATGTTATTTATCAAGCAGCCAGAACTTCCTGAGATGTGGAACAGCTTCGGAACAAAATACGAGGCGGGACCTATATTTCCAATGATGTTCATCTCTATCGCCTGCGGAGCTATCAGCGGATTCCATGCCACACAGTCGCCTCTCATGGCACGTTGCATCAAAAACGAAAAACACGGACGTCCTGTTTTTTACGGCGCTATGGTAGTAGAAGGTATTGTAGCGTTGATATGGGCAGCAGCGGCAACGACATTCTTCCAAGAAAACGGAGCTGACTTCACCGCTGCTCAAGTCGTTGACTTCATTTGTAAGGATTGGCTCGGAATGTTAGGTGGCATCTTAGCGATACTCGGTGTCATAGCAGCGCCTATCACATCAGGCGACACTGCCATGCGTTCGGCACGTCTCATACTCGCTGACATGCTACATTTAGAACAAAAAAGCATCTCGAAGAGACTTCTACTCTGCGGACCTCTTTTCGTCGCCTCACTCGGAATATTGATATTCAGCATCATCAACGCTGATGGATTCACAATAATATGGCGTTACTTCTCATGGTGTAACCAGACACTCGCAGTGTTCACCCTCTGGGCGATGACGGTTTATCTCGTCCTCGAAAAGAAAAACTATCTCGTTACATTATTACCTGCGCTCTTCATGACATGCGTAGTGACGACATATATCAGTGTCGCGCCAGAAGGATTCAGACTTAATGAAATAGTATCTTATTGTATTGGTGGCGCAGCAACAATGGCAGCTATAGTGTGGTTCGTCGTTTGGAAAAAGAAAAACGAACCCGCTATTTAATTAGGGAATTGTAGGGACGTATCGCATACGTCCAAAGACACATCTCCATAATCATGAATTATACATTATGAATTATGAATTAAACAAGTCATTTATAAAGTCGCATCTTAACGATGACGTCAACAAGTTGGCTTTGTCGAAATTTCCTGAAGGTGTCGATAAACAATTAGTCATACGTCAGATACAGGCGAGGCAGCTTTTGAAGAAGAAGCTGCCATCTTGGTCTGAGAACGACAGCTTGCTTTTCCCGAAACGTCTCTCCTTAGAACAATGCTCCTCCGAATTGACCGCGAGATACAAATCATTTCTTACCACGAATCAACACGAATCTTCACGAATAGATATTAATGCCAATTCGTGTGAATTAGTGGATAAAAGGAAAATATTAGTGGACCTCACTGGTGGGATGGGGGTCGATACGGTTTTTCTTTCTGATAGTTTTAATCATACTTTCTATGTCGAGATGCAAGAGGAATTATGCGAGATTGCAAAGCATAACTTCAATGTATTAAAGAAAAATATAGAAGTTGTCAATGATAATGCTGAGCATTTCTTGACAATATGTCCCGAAGTAGATTGCATATACCTCGACCCCGCGCGTCGTGATGAATATGGTCGTAAGATGGTCTCGCTCCACGACTGCTCTCCCGATGTGGCTGAACTTCAAGATTTGCTCCTGATGAAAGCCAAGACTGTGATGATAAAACTATCTCCTATGCTCGACATCGACATCATTAGAAAAGAGTTAAAAAATATTAAGGAGATACATATTGTCGCGGTGAGAAACGAATGTAAGGAAGTGTTGGTTGTGTTAAGTCAACAAATCACTGAGTCAACAAGTCAACGAGATATTTCTGATATATATACTCCACGACTGATAACAACAGATATTCACGAAGATTGGAACTTCTCCTTTTGTGATGACGAGGAACAAAACGCACAGTGGACGTTGGCAGATTCGATAGGAAGATATCTCTACGAACCGAGTGTTGCCTGTATGAAAGCGGGATGCTTTAAACTCATCTCGCAGCGTCTTAATCTGAATAAGTTACATAGAAACAGTCATTTATATACTTCAGACGAACTTGTTTCATATTTCCCTGGAAGAATATTTGAAGTAATTGATACGATTCCTTTTGATAAGAAGACGAAGAAGGCAATATCTTTGATATGTCAACGGTCAACAGTCAACGGTCAACAGACTTTATCCACAAATGGCTCACAACCAAAAGTGAGTGTCGCAGTTCGTAACTTCCCATTGTCAGCCGAGGAACTAAAGAAACAACTTGGCGTTAAAGACGGCAATGATTTCTACATTTTCGGAACCACGATGAAAGGTGACAAGAAAGTAGTTATTATCGGAGTCCGGTAGAGACGTACCAATTATACCTTTAATAGTAAATAATATGTAATTGATGCGTCTAGAAGTCTATGAGTCAATAAGTCTATGAGTTTCTCAATTTCTCAGATTCTCAATTTTTTAGATTTTTTAATGGTCGTCTGTTGAATTTTATTATCTTTGTATCTCATTAACAACTAAAATATTATCATTATGAAAAAGACTTTACTCATCGTTATGTGCTTACTGCCTTTGCTTGCATCACTCAACGCACAAGAAACTACGTTCTCTTACAATTTCGACAATAACTCATTCGACGGCTGGACTGGCTATGATGCCGACGGCGACGGTTACACTTGGGAACTGCATGACTCATCTATATCAGGTGGATACGATGGCTCCTACGGATTGTATTCATCATGCTACACCAATGGAGAACTTACTCCTGATAATTATCTCTACACCACTGATACATACAAAATCACATCGACATCACGATTGTATTTTATGCACCGACAATCCGATTTGGTTTATTTTCAGGAAAACTTCAGCGTGATAATCTCTGAAGACGGAGTCAACTTCTTGGAAATTTGGAACGAGAAATATACCGAACCTATGCCGGGCGACAAATGGGAAGAAGCAACCGTCGATTTGAGCGAGTACGCCGGTAAGAATCTTTATATCGGTTTCCGCCATCACGACTGCAACGGATTTACTGCCAACGGAATAAGAATCGACAATGTCGAGCTTCTGTCGGAAGGCGAATCGTTAGAAGATAATACTATTACTTTCAATATTTATCCTAATCCTGTTGAAAGTCAGTTGATAATAAGTACAGAAGAAAATATCGAGAATATCGGTATCTTTACACTCAACGGACAAATTATTTACGAAGGTAATTATGACAAAAAAGGAATCGACGTCTCAGAATTCAAAGCCGGCGTTTATTTTATCAAGATTATGACTAACAATCGTGAAGTCGTAGAACGTTTTATTAAGAAATAAGTTGATTTGGGCGTTCCGGCAGAGCCGTCGGGCTTTCCGCTATATCTTTTTCCGCTATCGCTCCAAAAGGATGCCGCTCCAATCCCTAACGCTTTTTTGAACTCTATTAATTCAGAATCTCAAAAAAACTTATAGACTCGGTGACTTGGTGACTCATAGACTCCATAGAACGTATTCGATACGTCCCTACAAAAAAAAATTCTGTTATCAGTTGTCTGTTGTCCGTCGACTTATATTATCTTTGCGAAATAAACTCTTGAATATTCTGAAATGGAAATATTGATTATTGTAATTCTTATTCTTATTAACGGTTTCCTCTCAATGTCGGAGATGGCTGTCGTCTCGGCTCGTAAATCTAAATTAGAAACAGATGCTAAAAAAGGCAGTAGAAAAGCAAAGGCTGCTCTAGAACTCGCTGATAATCCCGACAATTTCTTCTCAACCCTACAGATAGGAATCACCTTGATAGGTATCCTCACCGGTCTCTTCTCAGGCGAAGCCTTCGCTGCTGACCTCTCAGTCTATCTTGAGAAAATCGCTTTCTTGAAACCTTACGCATTCATTATTTCCAAAGCTCTCATAGTTATATTAGTCACTTACTTAACTCTCGTTATCGGAGAACTCGTGCCGAAAAGGTTGGGCTTGGCAAAGGCTGAGACTATAGCTGCTTTCATCGCACGACCGATGATGTTTCTCTCAAAACTCGCTTATCCTTTAGTATGGATCTTGGCAAAAAGCTCTTCCTTGATTTCTAATATGTTAGGCCTGAATAACACTAAAGACAGTCCCGTGACTGAAGCCGAGATTAAGGCAATGATGAAAGAGTCTTTGGACGACGGTGAATTAGATGAGGCAGAACACGATATAGTGGAACGCGTCTTTGACCTCGGCGACAGAAAGATTTCTTCTATAATGACACATCGCTCCGGACTCGTTACCCTCGATATAAAAGATTCTAAAGAAATTTTAAGAAATAAAATAGAAGCTAACCTTTATAACAACTATCCAGTTATCTCAGGTAAGATAGATAATGTCATTGGCATTGTCACACTTAAGTCTTTATTTTCGTCAATATATCGTGACGATTTTGTTTTGAAAGATGTTATAACTAAGGCTTATTACCTTCCAGAGAGTATGAATGTTAACAAAGCTTTAGAATTTTTTAAGAATGAGAGACTGAAGTCGGCACTCGTCACCGACGAATTTGGTAGCATAATAGGAATAATTTCTCTTAAAGATATTATGGAAGCTATTGTGGGAGAGATGCTTGAAGAAGACGAGCTGGCCAATATTATCGAAAGAGAAGATGGTAGTTTCATGGTCGATGGACGTTATTCGTTCTATGATTTTCTTTCATATTTCGATAAGGAAGAACTCTTCGATGAAGATATTAATTTCAACACCATTGGAGGTCTGATAATAGATATTTTAGAAGAGATACCCACAGAAGGTCAGATTGTTAGATGGCATGACTTTACTTTTGAGATTATGGATATGGACGCTGCTCGAATCGACAAAGTGTTAGTTAAGAAGAATTGACAATTAATAATTTACAATTAACAATTGAATTTAGATCTCAAAAAAATGAGGTTCTGAAGTTCATTTAAAAATAATTCCTAACTCCTAATTCCTCATTCCTAATTTTTATTATCTTTGTACGTTTTAATAAAAATTAACAAATGGCTCAGAAACCTTCTATACCCAAAGGAACTCGCGACTTCTTACCCGATGTCATGGTTCGACGCAATTATATTTTTGATACTATAAAGACTGTTTTTAAACGTTTTGGATTTCAACCTATTGAAACACCGTCGATGGAGAATCTTAGCACGCTTCTCGGAAAATACGGCGAAGAAGGCGACAAACTTTTATTCAGAATATTAAACTCCGGCGACTTTATGTCGGGTGTGGAACAGAATGGCGAGGCTCTTCTCTCAGAGAAAATTGTAGGAAAAGTTAGTGAGAAAGGTCTGCGTTATGACCTTACGGTGCCTTTCGCACGTTTCGTGGTTCAATATCGCGACAAGATTTTCTTCCCGTTCCGTCGTTATCAGATGCAACCAGTGTGGCGCGCCGACCGTCCTCAGAAAGGTCGTTACCGCGAGTTCTATCAATGCGACGTTGACATTGTGGGTAGCAACTCGCTCCTCAACGAGGCTGAACTCGTACAAATCGTCAATGAGGTTTTCAACGCGTTGAAGATAAACGTCATCTTGAAGATTAACAATCGTAAAGTCCTTGCCGGTATAGCAGAATATATAGGAAAACCAGACGCTCTTATCGACATCACTGTAGCTATCGACAAATTAGATAAGATAGGCATCGATGCCGTTAATGCTGAACTTGCACAGAAAGGTTTGGACGAAAACGCTATCGAGAAACTACAGCCGATACTTTTCATGCAAGGCGATGCTCGCGAGAAATTTACTCAGCTAAAGTCACTTATGAGCGGAATAGAGATAGGAGAGAAAGGCGTTGAAGAACTTGAAACCCTCTTCGACTACATCGACGCGATGAATGTCGGTATCGAATATGAACTCGACCTCACCCTCGCTCGCGGTCTGAACTATTACACAGGCGCTATCTTCGAGGTTAAAGCAAAAGACGTTGCGATGGGCAGCATCTCAGGCGGCGGTCGCTACGATAACCTCACTGGAATATTTGGGCTACAAGGCGTCTCCGGCGTCGGTATCAGCTTCGGCGCCGACCGTATCTATGACGTTCTCACAGAGTTAGACCTCTTCCCAGAAAGAAACGCCGATAGCACAGAAGTCATCTTCCTTAACTTCGGAAAAGAAGAAGAACGCTACTGCCTGCCATATCTAGCAAACTTGAGAAAGAACGGCGTCAACGCAGAGATATATCCTGACTCGGCTAAGATTCAGAAACAAATGAAATACGCCGACCAAAGAGGAATACCTGTTGTGGTGATGGCTGGCGAAGATGAGAAAAACAACAAGACATTCACTGTCAAATGGATGAAAGAAGGACGCCAGGAAAATATCCCAGCAGACGAATTGTTAAATAAAATTATGTAGAGACGTATCAATAATTCCGCAACATAAACAAACATTGATGCGTCTAAATAAAACGAAAATAATCAAATAAAATTTACATATATGAATACACATTATATTTCAGCAGAAACATTAACTTTTGAAAGAGTTAATGAAATCGTAACAAAAGGTTATAAACTCGCTTTGTCTGACGACGCTAAGGCTCGCATTCAAAAATGCCGCGACTACTTGGACAAAAAAATGGAGACACAGACAACTCCAATATATGGAATCACAACAGGTTTCGGTTCTTTATGCAACCATAACATCTCTAAGGAAGATCTCAGTACTCTTCAAAAGAACTTGGTGATGTCGCACGCTTGCGGTACAGGTGAATTTGTCCCAAAAGAAATCATCCGAATCATGATTTTGTTAAAAGTCCAAAGCTTGTCATACGGTAACTCTGGTGTTCAAGTCGTTACAGTACAACGTCTTATCGATTTCTTCAACAACGACGTGCTTCCTGTGGTTTATAACCAAGGTTCGCTCGGTGCTTCAGGCGACTTGGCTCCATTGGCAAATCTTATGTTACCTTTGCTTGGTCTCGGTGAAGTTCACTACAAAGGTGAAATAGTTCCTGCTGAAGTGGTTATGAAAGAATTCGGTTGGGAACCTATTACGCTTCAATCAAAAGAAGGTTTGGCTCTTCTCAACGGAACACAATTTATGAGTTCATACGGAACTTACGTGTTGCTCAAGGCTTTCCGTCTTTCATATCTCGCCGACCTTATCGGCGCTGTTTCTTTGGAAGCTTTCGACGGTCGTATCGAGCCATTCTTCGATCAAGTACATCAGATTCGTCATCACGAAGGACAGATAAAAACTGCTGAGAGATTCCGTAACTTGTTAAAAGGCAGCGAATTGATTGCTCGTGAAAAGAAACATGTTCAAGATCCTTATTCATTCCGTTGTATCCCACAAGTCCACGGAGCTTCAAAAGACGCTATCAAATATGTAGCATCTGTTTTTATGAATGAGATTAACGCCGTCACCGACAACCCAACAATCTTCCCAGATGAAGATTTGGTTATCTCGGCGGGTAACTTCCACGGTCAGCCTCTCGCTATAACATTGGATTTCCTAGCAATAGCAATGGCAGAACTCGGTAATATCAGCGAAAGAAGAGTTTATCAACTTATCTCCGGAAAACGCGAACTTCCTTCATTCTTAGTCGCAGAACCAGGTCTTAATTCTGGTTTCATGATTCCTCAATATGCAGCAGCTTCTATAGTAAGTCAAAGCAAACAATTGTGCGCTCCAGCTTCAGTAGATAGCATCGAGTCATCTCAAGGTCAAGAGGATCATGTCAGTATGGGCGCCAACGCTGCAACAAAAGCATTGCGCGTAGCCGACAACTTAGAAAGAGTCCTCGCTATCGAGTTGTTCAACGCTGCTCAAGCATTGGACTTCAGAAGACCACTCAAATCGTCGGAAGCAATAGAAACATTCGTTGCAGAATATCGTAAACACGTTGAATTCGTTAAGACAGACAAAGTTATGTACACAGAAATAGCTAAGTCGGTGAACTTTTTGCACAATTACGAAGTTGAGATATAAAGTTTATAGTTGAGAGTTAAAAGTTAATAGTAGTTGTAAAGTTGGAAGTCGTTTGGTTTAAAAGTTTATTATTCCCAAATGACTTTCAATATCAGACCAATAAACTTCTAACTTAATAACTCTCAACTTTTAAACAACTCTAAACATTAAACTTTAAACTATACACTTTAAAACATATGGAATATCAAGAAAATTACAATTTGGAACAAGAGGAGCAGCCGGTGAGAAGACCGGATCTACTGTCGGTGTTGTGTATCTTGTCGTTTATCAACGCGGTATACAATGCAGTATCTAACTTCATTTCTTTCGCATTTTATGATAAGATACAGAATCTGTTGACGCAGATGGGTGAAGGCAGCGGTATCTTTGAAGAAATGTCGGAAGAGATGATTGACGAGATGGGAGATTCTTGGACAATGATGGTTGATGCAGCCTCAGCAGCGTTTTCCGTTGGCAGAGGTTATTACTTCTTGGAGATGGCTCTGTATGTGGCTTCTTTCCTCGGAGCATTGATGATGTGGAGATTACAAAAGAAAGGATTCCACGTCTATGCGGTCTCTCAGATTCTTATGCTCATCGCTACATCAATCATGGTGACAACCCCACTCGGAACAGGATTCCCATTCGGACCTTTATTCTGGACAGTGTTGTTCATCCTGATGTATTATCCTCACTATAGAAAAGTTATGAAATAATGAAGAAGAAGCAAAGAAGAAATGACATTTTTATCAGAGGAAGAAACCTAACCTTAGGGGTGAAATTGGTCGGTACTTTCGCCATTGTGTATTATTCATTTTATTTTTTGCTTCTTACTGTTTTTGGTGTCTATTACTCAAGCGTTTACGATCCTGCCTATTCTCAAGAGACACTCTTCCACTCAATGTTGATGTCTTCAATTCTGTGGATTATTATAGGAACAATAGTTGTAAGTCTGATATTGTTGTTCTGTCGAAAACGCTACGGTAAGTATCTCTTTATGATTTTTACCATTATACTTCTTGTATATCAACTTATTACTACAGAAAATCATATCTGGTTGATTTATTTTATTGAGATAGGTTTGGTATTAGTCATGGCTCCTCTTAAAGTCTTTGTCAATATTAATAAGATGATAAAAGATGAGATTATAAATAATAATGATGAGAATATAAATAATAAAACAGATAATAATTAAATAATACATAATAAGTATGATTAATATTACAATAGCCGGAGATCTCGGTAGCGGAAAAAGTACTGTCGCCAATCATCTGATAAATAACATAAACTACAGAATTGAGTCGGCAGGTTTGATTTTCAGACGTTTGGCTGAGCAACATGGAATGACGGCTAAGGAGTTTAATCAATTTATTGAAAGTGATCCCAAATACGACAATATGGTCGATGATGCTATTAGAGAGATGGGTAGTAAAGAAGAGAATATCATTTTCGACTCGCGTCTGGCTTGGCATTTTGTTCCAAACTCATTTAAGATTTATATGTATGTCGATGTCGATACTGCTACAGAACGTATCTTCAACGACAAAGATCGCGTCAGTGAATCGTATTCCGATATTGCAACAGCAAAAAAAGAAATTATCGAGAGAAGACAAAGCGAAGTGTTGAGATACAAGACTTTCTATAATGTCGATATCAACAACTTCAGAAACTACGATTTCATTATCGACACAAGTCATGCTACTAAAGAGGAAGTCAACGACTTGGTTTTAAGTAGTTTTAAATTATTTGAACAAGGACTGGAATATAATAAGATATGGCTCTCGCCTAGAAATTTGGACTTAAGCAAGAGTACTGTCAATCAGGAAGATGTACAATCTGAAGAAATAGAAGTCGTCAAGACTGATGAAAAGTTCTATGTTTTCAGAGGACACGATAAGGTGAGAGCAGCAATAGAAAAAGGAGATAATTTGGTGGCTGTAAAAAGAATGTTTGAATGAGAATTTAATTAGGATAGAATAAATTCCCATGAGAAGAAGACATGTAGTATAACCTCAACTACATGTCTTCTTATTATTCGGTTACCTTGACTTCAATTCGTGTAGATACATGAAATCTGTGGAGATTAAATCTTTAACTTCTCAAACTCTAAATTGTCTTTGCTTTCTGCGTATTTGCGGTCGACGACAAGTTTTTTCTTATTGCTTGATGGCATCTCGAACATGGCGTCGTTGAGAATATTTTCCAAGATAGCTCTCAGTCCGCGAGCTCCTAATTTAAACTCTATACTCTTGTCAACGATATAATCCAAGACTTCGTCTTTTATCTCCAACTTGATGTCGTCCATCTCAAACAACTTGGTAAACTGCTTGGTGATGGCGTTCTTTGGTTCTTTCAAGATACGTTTCAAAGTGTCTCTGTCTAAAGGATTGAGGAATGTCAATATTGGAAAACGCCCGACAATCTCAGGGATGAGACCGAATCTCTTGATGTCGGCAGGGGAGATGTATTGTAGCAGATTATCTTTGTCTATCTGTTTCTTATTGTCGTTGCCGTAGCCGATGGCGTTGCTTCCCACTCTGTTGGCTATTATCTTATCTATTCCGTCGAAGGCGCCTCCTGCAATGAACAAGATATTCTTGGTGTTAACCTGAATCATTTTTTGTTCAGGATGTTTGCGTCCTCCTTGAGGTGGCACGTTGACGACGGTTCCTTCAAGAAGTTTCAGCATTGCTTGTTGCACGCCTTCACCGGAGACGTCGCGTGTGATACTCGGGTTGTCGCTCTTGCGTGCTATCTTGTCAATCTCGTCGATGAAGACGATGCCTCTCTCGGCGGCTGTCACGTCATAGTCAGATGCCTGTAACAACTTGACTAATATATTCTCGACGTCTTCGCCAACATAACCTGCTTCTGTGAGCACGGTGGCATCGGCTATCGCAAAAGGTACGTGCAGCATCTTGGCAATAGAGCGGGCAAGGAGCGTCTTGCCCGTGCCAGTCTCACCGACTAAGATGATGTTCGACTTTTCAATCTCGACTTCATCTTCGGTCTTCTCCTGGTTGATTCTCTTATAATGATTATAAACTGCTACGGCAAGAATCCTCTTCGCTTCATCTTGTCCGATGACATATTGATCTAAAAACGATTTTATCTCAATAGGTTTCAATAACTTGAAGTCGGGAGTATTTGCTTTCTTAAGATGTTTCAATTCTTCTTGTACGACGATATGACCGCGTTCGATACATTCGTCGCAGATGAAACCATACATTCCAGAAAGAAGCAAAGCTGCTTCCTTATCGCTTTTTCCACAAAATGAGCAGAAGTTTTCTTGTTTTTTAGCCATCTTTATTTAGTTGTAGAGACGTATCGAATACGTCCGTCTTTAGTCTTTAAACTTTCTTAATAAGGACTTCATCGATCATGCCGTATTCTTTGGCTTCTTGTGATGTCATCCAGTAGTCGCGGTCGGAGTCAGCCCATACCTTGTCGAACTCTTGTCCTGAATGTGTAGCGATGATGTCGTAAAGTTCTTTTTTAAGTTTCAATATCTCACGAGCTGTGATCTCGATGTCGGAGGCTTGACCTTGCATTCCGCCCATTGGTTGGTGAATCATGATGCGTGAGTGTTTCAAGGCAGAGCGTTTGCCTTTGGCTCCGGCGCACAACAAGACTGCTGCCATTGAAGCAGCGATACCTGTACAAATTGTCGCTACGTCAGGGCTGATGAATTGCATTGTGTCGTAGATTCCCAAACCGGCATAAACTGAACCTCCAGGTGAGTTGACGTAAATCTGAATGTCTCTCTTAGGATCTGATGATTCTAAGAAAAGCAACTGTGCTTGAATGATATTAGCAACATAGTCGTTGATTTCGTCGCCCAAGAAGATGATGCGGTCCATCATAAGTCTTGAGAAAACGTCCATCTGCGCTACATTGAGCTGACGTTCTTCAATGATTGTTGGTGAGATATAACTTGTAACAGTAGAAGTGTATTTCTCTAAAGCCAAACTATTGATTCCACAATGTTTGGTGGCGTATTTATAAAATTCGTTGTTCATCTTTTTTCTTTTTTTAATAATAAACTACTTATCTTATATTTTGTTTTTATAAAAATTAAGGTTTAAAGTATAATTTAATGTAAATCTAACCTTAAACCTTAAACTTTAAACCTTGAATCAAGGTTGATTATTCTGCTGTTTCTTCTTTTTCTTCTGTCTTAGCAGCTTTCTTTGCTCTTGTCTTTTTGGGTTTAGCTTCTTCTGCAGCTTCGTTATTTTCAGCTACTTCCAACTGAGGCATGAACGATTTTACGAAACCGTCGTAATCTGTATCGACGACTGTAACAATCATGTTTTCTTTCAAGTAAGCTGTCAATTTTTTGTCAGCCAACTGATTGTTGATATTTTGACGTTGGTTGTCGTCTTTCAAGATAGCATCGATGATGTCTTCTAAACGTTTCTTTGTTTCTTCGTCTAATGTCTCAACATCCATGTGACCGAAGTACATGCTTCTTACGAACTGGCGTACTTCTTCTTGTTTAAGAGCTAACTCAGGATTTTGTTTTACGAGAGCTTCTTCGATGAGTTGCCACCTGAGAGATTTTACGTATGAGTTGTCGTAGTTCTTTTCTACTTCTTCAGCTGTGATTTTGCCTTCGCTGTTTTCAACGATCCAGCGTTTGAGGAATATGTCTGGCAAATCGAATTTGATTTCTTCTACCAATTGGTCGATGGCTTTGTTATAGAACATTCTTTCTGCTTCGAGAACGTATTGTTTTTCCATCTCTACAGCGACTTTTTGACGGAATGTCTCAATGTCTTTTACTTCTTGATTTGGGAAAATCATGTTGAAGAGTTCTTCGTTGAGTTCTGGTTCTTTATCGTCAACTTTATTGTTTTCTTGAATGCTCTTTATTGTTCTGTCGATTTCTTCTTGAGAAGCTTTGATGTTGAAATCGTTGATTTTATGTTCTTTAAGTTCGATTTTGATTTCAGGTTTGAGAGCTGCTTCGAAGTAGAAGCTTAATTCTTCTTGGTTGTCTAAGTCGTTAGGTTGTGATTTTTCCATATCTGGAAGAGGATAACCTATGACGTCCAATTTGTTTTCTATGATGTGGTTGTTGAGGGCTTCAGAAACTTTTTGATTTATCTTTTCCAAAAGGACTGCTTGGCCGTACATTTTTTTAATCATGCCGAAAGGCACTTTACCTTGACGGAATCCAGGCAATGTAGCTTTACGTTGATAATCATTCAAAGCCTTTTTTACTTCACCTTCGTAATCTTCTTTAACTAAGTTTATTTGAATAGCTGCGAGAAGTTCGCCTTTTGATGTTTGTATAGTATTCATTTGATATAAATTATTTTTTTTGTAGTGCGGATGAAGGGACTCGAACCCCCACGCCTCTCGGCATCAGATCCTAAGTCTGACGCGGCTACCAATTACGCCACATCCGCCTGAATCGTTAGGAGGTGCAAAATTACAATTTTTTTTTGAAATCTCCCACATTTTTTTTAATAAAAAAAGAATTTATTTGCTATATTTGCGATGGCTAACATTTATACTGAAATGACTATTTTACGTAGATTATTTTTCATACTTCTATTAACATTTTTGACGACCAACTCATATTCGCAGTCACTTGTCGGAACGCAAAGTAACTATGCCGGCTCTCGTTCTCTTTCGATGAATCCGGCTTTGATGTCAACTTCTAATCTTTATTTCGATTTCTCAGTGGCTTCTCTCGGCCTGACTTTCTCCAACGATTTCCTCTATATAAAAGGTGTTGACCTTTCAAAGTTCTTCTTTACAGAAGAACATCCTGCTCCGGAATATATAATCGATGATAGTTATAAGTCTAACTTCATGATTTATGACAATCCTAACTTTAAACCAAACAATGTTTATGAGTCATTAGATTTAAACTTGTTGAGTTTTATGTATAGCATTGATGCAAAACAAACTGTCGGTTTTTCTTTGAACGGCAGGGCTTATACGAGTGGTACAAACATTCCTCACGACATTCCTAAGTTATGTGTCTTTGGTCTTGAAGAGGAGAGTCTTCACGGACGTTATCAGTCGTCGGATATCAATGTTTCGACAATGGAATGGGCAGAGTTGGCATTTTCTTATTCGAGAGAGGTTTATGATCGTTATCTTAACAGAATGGATGCTGGAGTAAGCGCGAAATATCTGCTTGGTTATTCAGCAGCTGTAGCAAATATAAAGAACCTCGACTATGAGATTTTTTCAGAAGATAGTGTTATTGTCAATAACTTCGATTCAGAAATGGCTTATTCATTGCCTCTGAACTATAACGAGTCTTTTACTTCTAAATCATTATTCGACAAATCTTTGGTACGAGGTAACGGCTTGTCATTCGATATAGGAATCTCTTTTACTCGTAAGAAAAATATCGTCTATAATCAGCCGCGTCTCATCTCTTCTTGTATGATGCCGAAGGTAGATTACAGATGGCGAATCTCTGCTTCCTTGATGGATGTGGGTTTTATAAACTTTAACAAAAATGCTTTAAAGCATGAATTTGTAAACGACGGCTCGGTGAATTTCGACAAGACTGTTTTCGATAATGTAGAGTCTTTCAACGATATGGTCGGATTCTTAAGTGAGATTTATTATAATGGCGATTCATCTGCTTCTATTGTTGGAGATAAGTTTAAGATGGGACTTCCAACAACATTCCGACTTCAACTTGATTATAATATTGTCGAGCATTTTTATGTAAATACGACTTTTATTCAGCCAATAAGTTTGTTGAAATATTCGGTGAAGGCAGCTCCACAGTTATTGGTTGAACCTCGTTTTGAATCGGATTATTTCGACTTTAGCATTCCTTTGACACTTCGTGATTACCAGCATTTTATGGTAGGAGCTTCAGCGAGAATTGGATTTATTACAATAGGAACACAGAACTTAGCTTCTTATCTTGGATTTGGTAATGTTAACGGAATGGATTTATTTGTCTCAGTGAAATTTAATTTTGCTAAAGGCAGTTGTGATGTGAATAAATTCGACGCTTGTTGGTCGGCAGATTACGGTCATTATAAAAACAGAAAACGTCAGTGATTATTTCTTTACGTCTAAAGCGTCGCGCAAGGCATTGCCAAAGAGCATGAATGCCAATACTAAAAGCATGATGGCAATGCCGGGAAGTATCGCGAGATAGGCGTCGTTCAAGATAATGTATGCGTAGTTTTCTTTTATCATGCTTCCCCACGATGGCATGGGTGGTTGGACTCCGATGCCGAGGAAACTGAGACCTGCCTCTAACAGAATCGCTGAGGCGAAGTTGGCTGCCGATATTACTATGATAGGGTTTATGATGTTTGGAATGACGTGACGTGTAATTATCCTCGCATTGCCAAATCCTAAAGCTCTGCCGGCTTCGACGAATGTCATCTCTCTCACCGATAAAATCTGTCCGCGTGTCACACGTGCCACCTCGACCCACATCGTCAAACCCACTGCGATGAAAACTTGTACGATACCTTTACCTAAGACAAATGTGATGGCAATAACAATCAATAAGGTTGGTATCGACCAGACGACATTAATCAGCCAAAGCATTATGTCATCGACGCGTCCTCTGAAAAAACCGCCGAGACTGCCTACTATTATACCTATTAATATACTCATAAAAACAGCGATGAAACCGACTGAGAAACTGATTCTCGTTCCGAGCAGCAACCGGCTAAGAAAGTCTCTTCCAAATTGGTCGGTGCCGAGAATGAATCGCCTATGTTTGATGCAATTGTTGTTGATGTAATGTCTTGCTTCATCTTCACTACTGAAATTCATCGTCGGACATAAGTCTTTATTAATGATTATTTCCTCGATTGGCTTCGTATCTTCATCGGGATTAAAGATGAAAACCGTCGTTTTTTCTTTCTCAATTTTTAATGAATCGAAGGGAATTTGTCGATAGGGAGATGGCTTTCCGTTCATCATCTGTGGGAAAAAACTATTCTTCTCAACGACGTTTTGTTTTGGCACGAGGATTATATCGACTTCAAAACCTGGTTTCTGAGTGCTTATTTCGAGAATCTGAGTGTTGGCGTAAGGCGTTTTGTCAGGAATGATGAAATATGCGAACAGAGCGACAAATCCGCACAAGATGATAAAAATCAACGATATTACACCGGTGACATTCTTCTTGAAACGTGCAATGGCGATTTGATTTGGAGATAATATCTTGTTGTCTTTCATCTCGTTTTAAATTAAAAAACAAAAATAAAAAAAAATCTTGTCGGACTTAATTTTTGAAAGAAAAAAGTTGTATATTTGCACTCGCAAAACAGACGGTGGATGTAGCTCAGTTGGTTAGAGTACCGGATTGTGGTTCCGTGGGTCGTGGGTTCGAGTCCCATCTTCCACCCTTATTTAAGAGAAAAGACAGATTGTCAATAAATTACACCTGATTTAATGTCATAATGAGTAGAAAAACTCCGGCATAAATCTGGTGTAATTCTTTTAACGGGTTTTGGACTGTTGTTCAACAACTTCCCCCAAAAAAATGTCTAAACGTAAAAATGACAAACTCGAACGTCAGGAAAAAAACATCCTGATTGACTTTATTCCGGCAGCTTTAAAAAATACCAAGTCAGAGGGTTATCTGATAGAATATCATTATAGAGACAAGGTTCTGAATAAACTTGTCCGTAAAAGATTCTATCTCAATCGTCTAATAAATTCCTACACCAAGAAGAGTGACGGACTTAATCACGCCAGGAGGATTGTCCATGAACTGAACGAAAAGCTGAAGAATGGCTGGACTCCGGCATTTGAAACGGAAGACCAAAGATTATACACTCCAATTTTGAAGCTCAGAGAAATATATCTGAATGATAAGAAGCGTGATGTGCGTGAAGCGACGATGACTTCTTATAGTTCTATAACCAAGATGTTTAACGAGTGGATAGAGGCAAGCAACAGAACAGGGAAGGTGACAGGTAATTTTCTCCGTTTTGACGCTGTGTGTTATATGGACTATGTGCTTGATAAAGGTTGCTCAAACCGAACATACAATAATACTCTTAAAATGATGAGGGCTTTGTTTTCATGGGCAATAGAGAAGTGTTATTGTAATGAGAATCCATTCACGAACATTAAAACCAAAACAAAGGAAGCAAAGAAGCGTATAGTTGTCGATGAGGTGAGCAGAAAGAAAATTGCAGAATATTTCAAGATTAAGAATATGCAGATGTTGTTGGTCTGCAAGTTGGTTTATAATTCTGCGATGCGTCCGAAAGAAATTGCCAATCTGAAAATAGAGGACATCAGACTTGAGCGTCGATATATTATCGTGCGTGATACAAACGCAAAGAACGGTAAATCTCGATGTGCTACGATAACGGCTGACGTTATAGAATATCTTCAGCAGTTTATGTGCTATCCGGGAAGGTTTTACCTATTCGGTATGAACAAGGACTTACTTCCTTCAGATAAGCGCTGCGCTCTTGCTGCATTTCGTAAGAAATGGGATAAGATGAGGACTTTTTTAGACCTTCCTCAAGAGATGCAGCTTTATTCTTTGCGTGATACAGGAATGATCGATCTTCTTCATGCAGGTGTTGATGAGTTGTCTGTACAACATCATTTTGACCATAGTGACTTGTCAATCCAGGCGATTTATACGAATCACTTTGACCCGAATTTGAACGAGACGATATTCCGGAATGCTCCGAAGTTTTAACGTAGTTTTCGGCGGATTCTAATTTCCCCGAATGGTGAAATTTTATCTCCGTCGGCGTGGACTCCTGCAGAAGCTGTCAATGACCATTTGCTGTTGATTGACAGTCGAGTTGTTATATCCATATTGATGTAATAACATTGCGCTGTTTTACCCAAAAACAATCCAACATCACCCGAAAATCTGTTGGGTTTTATTGTGATTTCTTTCTCTACCATTTTCGTGACTTCACGAAAATGATAGTTGACACTATCGAGCTTGACATTGTAACCGGTGCAATAAATGTCAACAGATTCATCATGGAACCAGAACCAGGACATTGGCAATGACATATATAATGTGTCGTTGATTCTGATTGTGTCTTCTAATGGTACATAAGTAAAATCATAAACTATACTGTCCTTCTTGTTAACGTTATATATTGTAGTATCTCTATAGGTAACATTGAATATTATAGTATCTTTATACTCTTCATTGTAGAAAATCCCACTCCTGTAAGGTTTCAGGAGCAGGATTGGCAGTAATAAAAGTAGTAGAACCAAACAATAATATGAAAAAGAAAATTTATCGTTCATGGGTTGAAATATGTTACTTTATACGGATTTCCCATATCATAACAATCGATGTGAAGCCAATTGACATATCTTTCGATTCTGACCGGATAGGGCAGAAGATCTGAGTTTAGCTCAATTTTTTTCTCATTTCTTCTGCACTCATTATAGGACTTGATAGATCTAATCCCATTCCGTTATTGTGCGCTGAAAGATATAAAATGTCGTTCATTGTCTTTTTTTTGACGATTTCACAAAGATTACATCTAAGTCCACGTTGTGTGTTCTTTAGTATTACATACTAATGGAACTTTCAATATTAGTGTGCGCAAAACAAGCAATGTGTGGAGTATTTCCATAGTATGGAACATCCAAGATTTCTCCCCATATCGATTCAACGTATGTGGACAAACAAGTTCTTTGATGTTAAAGTAGTTCTTGAGTTGCGATATAATTTCAGATTTTGTCACGATTATTTTTTTTACAAATTTAATCGCAATAAAAATAATCAAGATGACAAAAAAAGGTGCAGAAGCACCTTATAACTTTAACACTTGGCATTTGCGAGTTCAGTCAATTCAACAGCTGTAGGCTCGTGGTCGAAAATAGCTTCAGTCCATGTTTTCATGCCTTCGACAATTCTTGACTCTTTAGAATCGCCTTCGCCGATAGTCTCGACATAGTCTTGAATGTTGGCTCTACCAATCCATTGATTGTTGTTGATTTTTTCTCTTGCAATTGCTTTAGCTGTCGGTCCGAAAGACTTTACGGGTTGTGATTTTGTAGCCATAACGATACTTTTAACATAGTTAATAATTAGCTTTCTCTTTCTGCGGATGCGTCTCTTGATTCTCGCTTTGGTCTTGTATCTTTTCCTTACTATCATTTTATAGAAGTTTTGGCGGTCGGGATACATAACTTTGGACCAAACAGAAAAGACCTTGTCGCAGATTTCTTTTCTTTTGCTAAACTCATCGAGATGCTTCAGCATTCCAAGATAGCTGTTAATTGTAGCTGCAAATTTCTCACAATTCTGAATTTGGAAAGCGACATTTCCTGCGGCTTGCTTGTTCCACCAGTGAATTTTCTTGAAACAGTTGGTGATGCTTCTGTTGGAGGAGTATGTTCTACCTGGTTTTTGATAAACATTGAGAATTTTTACGCCTTTACTATAGTGCTGAAAATAGTATTTGTTAGGGTGTATTGTAAGACCAAATTCGGCATATTTAGCCCTTATGAGAGCCATATCATTAAGCATTTTGTTCTTATCCTGGTGCATATACCAGCTGTCATCAATAGATCTGCTATAGTATTTGTATCCCAGTTCATTTATTATGTAGTGGTCTATAGGCGCAAGATATAAGTTGGCGCTTTCATTGGTAAGCAATAGACCGATAGGTATTCCTTGCCATTCTGGATGATTGAACAAACTTTTATGTGGTGGCAAATATTTCCAATATTCTATCGGGGAGCGTCTTATTACGTTTTTGCGAGGGTCAGTCATCAATCTTACTGTAATCAACCATTTGAGAATTTCTTTATCCCAATGCTCGTAGTAGAGATCTACAAGACCATGAATCATTGACAACAGTCTGTTTTTGTCAATGCTCATGTAGTAAGATTGAACATCATACTTCATTATCCAACAATCTTTAGTATAGTTTTCAGAACATTGTTCAAATGCTTCTTTTAATTGTCTGTTTGCTTCCTTGGTTCCCAGTCCGGCTCGACAAGCTGGAGCGTTGCGAGTCACTACCTTATCCATCAATGGTTCCAATCTAAAACTTATCCAAGTATCTACAATTCTATCTATAGCTACAGACTCAAATATTTCTCTAACCGTTGGTTTGAAAACAATAAAGATGCGTAGAGGTTGTGGTACGTATTTTCCGGCAATGATAGAATCAACTAAGTGAATTAGTTTGTATTCATGATTGGGAATAAATTCGGCAACACTATTTGATGACTTTTTCCCTTTTATAAAGGAATGGTATGCCAATCTAAATTCTGTATCAAGTTCGTTTCTTTGAGAATCGGTTAGGACAAAACCGCTACAACTTAATTGAGAAGCCGAAACCGCACGGACGTAATAGCTATTGTACTTATTATTGTTGTTCTGATTTCCATTAGCGAAGTAGAGTAACCATGCGTTATTACTATAATACTCAGTTGATGACCATGTATAATTTCCTTCCGAAAATTTAGTCCCTCCACAAGCAGTCAAGCAGGCATTGATTGCTGCTTTGTTCAGATACATTAGATATAGATGACCGAAAGCCGGCAGATCCCATTTGCCGGCTGCAATATTGCCAGAAGAATACAACCGACATGCTTCAGCTGCCGGCGCGCCCTTGGTAGTTGCTGAACTTCCAGTATATACAACCGTTGAACTATCAATAAGCCCAGATGTTAATCCATCAGTCAATGCTTCTCCTTTCCAATTAGGATTAAGAGCTGCAATGATAGCATCTGTATTTTCTTTAGCATTAAAGTCCTTTACAGCAGATGTCCAGGCTGTCTTATTGGTAATTCCTGAAATATCCGTACCATATCCACCCCCATGCACAAGTTGATGAATAAGCATTTTGCAATCCTATTCTGAATTGATGGTCAGCTGTAATGAGAACTACAGATTGAGCTGTCTTGCCAGCTCCTTCTGTATTCCAATTTTCAGATGAAATCAAAGAACCGTCGGTTGCTTCTATCCAAGTACCAAGAGGACTCATAGTACAGTTATAGAAGAACTCAACATCTCTTGCCGATCTGTCTGCTGTAAAGTGCTGTGCTAAGGGCGATGTATCTCCGTATGCTTGGACTTCCACACTATATTCAAGACCATACTTGACATAGCAATAAGCGATACCTTTAGAACTATCTAAAATCATAGGAGTTTGATAGCTTCTCGTGTTGCCGTTTTCATCAACTACTTTAATTGTTGCATATAATCCATTAATAAAGCCTTCATTGCTTGATGCTTTAACAATTACTTTTTCGACCTTGTTGTCGATGAGATTGAGAACGTCGTTATGAAGTTCTCTAACTCTTATTGCTCTTCCTGAAAAGTCTGTCATTTTACCACATTATTTTAACGTTTGACAATGGTGCATTTGCTGTTATCTTAACATATTCGCCGACCCTTACTCCATATAGCGGGTCATGCAAATAATCTATGAACGTTATCGTTTCCGGAACAGGCGTAAATGTTAGCCATCTGTGGAACGATGATAAGTAATTTTTCTTTCTCCAGCAGCTTCAATATATACTTCCGGAAAACTCTGATGTTCCTTAATTTGGAACGGTTTGACGGACATTGCGTCCTGACTTAATTGTAATTCTACCATGGTGAAAATAATTATAAGTTTTTATTCTTTTTGTCAATATCTTCTATTACCTCTTCCAAACATTCATGATTGGTTTTCTTTCCAATAAGTGACAATATACCTTCTATTGATATTTGCTTTCCTCGCTTTTCTAGTATATTATTAATGCAGCTGGAACCTTCCAAAATGAATACTATCGACATCATAATAGCCGGTAGCTTTGGATAATGGTATGTTATTCCGATGGAAGCTGAAAACAATATCCAACACGAATATCCAATGAATTTATTGACAGTTCTCCTGATAGCCTTAGTCGGAGTTCTTCTGTCATCTCGACATTTGGCGGCTTGCAGCCCCCCAGACAAGATCAGCGACGATTGCCAAAATAGTTGGCATTATGTATTGCAGTGCAAGCATAAGCAAATCTTCCATATAATGAATTAAAGTTGCTCCTATCATTGTTTTTATCAACAGCAATTTGGGATTGGCTACTATGTTAGTAATTGTCTTTAGCATTGGAAAACAGTATATCTATGTTAGTAATTGGAGTTTCAGATTCTACTTTAAGGTAAGAACCGATGGTAAGATCTTCAAAGGCTCTTACTGTATTATTCTCTACCAATACATGGTCTATCAAAGTCCAAGTTTCGGCATTGGTGGAAGTGTAAACAGACAGAAATCCTTTGGTTTCTATGTACATTAAAACGCTATTCATTGTACATTCTATTGGTTCGGTTGTAAATGAATCGTTGTTGTTGTGTACATTCACACCTCGTTTTGGCATTTCCAACGGCATTGATTGAGACATATTGTCAATTATCAATTGCTGAATTTCGACAACAAAGTCTTCAATTTCCGGAATATCTGTTGTTTTTCGATATGTGAAGGAGAACGAGGTAAAACTATCTTTTTTGTTGAAAGAAGCGTCGTGCCCGGTGACAACGATTTTGCAACAGCTTACGTTGTCTGGGGTGTATATGTATTTATCTTTTTTATTCAAAAGGAAATCTGTGACGACGTAAATGTTGTTGATTGAGAAATATCCTGATTTTTGATTCCAAGTGATGTGATCTTCAGTGTTGTCGAGTTGTATCAATCCGGATGATCTCCTTGCGATATCGAAAGTAACTTCCGGCTTTTGTTTTTTGTCGCCGGTGGTGATGAATGTATCTAAGCCACCAAAATAATTGTAGAATAGATAGTAGTTTTCTCTGCCTGTGGATTCTCTAAAAACGTAACGCTGAATCAGGGATATTCTTTGATTGCTTTCATCAACGACGTATATGTCATAGAACGGTTTTTTGTTGCTTGAGTCAGAGTTGGAATGTTTAATTACCTCTCTATAACTGACGTTATGTGTAATAGCAGAAGCGTTATTTCCTTTCCATGTGTAGAGTGTTACAACTTCAGAAGTCCCATTGTTGTTATAGAATTTAGCAATCAGTTTTTTAACGTCACCTGCGTAAAAATATGTTAGAAATTCAGGAGAATCAACGGTAACTTCCTTAACATCGGTTTGCAAAGTAAGAAATTGTTTGCCGATAACGACATCAATTGTAGATGATGAGATTGTAGCATTGATGTTTAGTAGATTGAAAGTTCTTTCAATCTGTCCATCATCATCTTTAAACAACACATATATTTCTTTCATGAAATTATATTGTGTTATGTAACTGAGATGAAATTTGGGAACTTCGGACGACAACAATGCTTGCAAAATATCCTTGAGGTCAATTTCTATATTATTGTTCAAACCGGGAACATAAGAACCTGAGAAAATGTTCTTGATGTTGCCATTATGAATATAGCTAACTTCTGCGGTTATCGGTAGCGTACATCGCAACCGAAAAACCGGAAGGTCGGGAATTGTGTAATACCCTTGTTGTTTTGGTGCGTTTCGTAATATTATTGACATAACGAGAACAAAATTATAATGTGGTGTTCAGAGATTGGTGACAAATTAGAATGGAACAGAATGATATTCGGCGGTGTCTTTACCTGTTATGTCATTAAAATCAATCATCATAGATTCATTTACAAGTTGACCTTCTCCAGGATAGGTATAAACCTTATATTGTGGTGTTATTGAATATTCAAATTCAAAAGAAACAGAATTTTCACCGCTATAAATTGGTATTCCAATATATATATCACCTGAACCATTTGTAATCTTTACTGAACAACCTGTATAAACCATAATATAACAAGCTGTATTGGTTGGGGTATAATTAGAACCACTGCCTAAATATTCTTTATTGGCATTAAAGTAGTATGGAAACCAAGAAGCAATATTGGCAATCTCACTATCTATTTTATCGCCTTGATATTCCCACTTAAATTTCTGCTTTGTCTCAGGAATTATCATTTTATCTTTTACCGAATCAAGGTATTCTTTGACAAGGATAAATTCTGATTCTCTGTTTTTTATTTTATCTGAAACCTCAAAAGCGGTCTTCAACGGCAGGATTTTTTGTCCTCTATATATCTTGACTTTTGTCATGTCAAGATCAGACAAGTCGCTAACATCGTATAAAACAGTTCCTTTCAGACTAACTTTGCCGTTGCGCAAAAGATTGTTATATTTTGACCAAAAATAATCATACAGGTCGTATGTCGTCAATGAGAAATCTTTGATTTTACGACCATTGAAATATTTTTGCGTTGTTCCGAACGACAGTGGCAAGCTACCTGCAACAAGTATCGTTTTCCAAGCTATCATAATTGGTTGGTCGGAAGAATCTTCTGTATTTTGATATGAAGTGTTGCGATGTTGCCTGTCGCCGATATACATATATGGTAGTTTGTCGAATGTATCGGCTGCCGGAGCAGTACCATCGATGGAAGTTTCTGAACTCAACACGACTCTTGAAGTATCTTCTATAGTGATATTCAATTCATCGACCACCTTAGATGTTATATCCATGGTAGGAGCGGAATCGAACAATTCCTGCAATGTTACAACAGAAACTCTTTTTGATGTTGAATCGACGCGGACGCGTATTCCGAATTTATTGAAAAGAAAATCGAGAAATTCGGAAATAGTGCAGGAAGAGACAAGGTCGGAATAATTGATAACTCCTTTGACGATGGTGTCTGAGCAGTTATTTAAAAGGACGATGTCTTTATATGGGTCTCTGTCGAGACAGTTATAGACCACATAATAACCCATTTGCTCAAACAACAAATCAATCATCTTATATAGATATAGAAAAGGAGAAACGCCGTAACCATCGGTAACGCTCTTTGTCAAGTCTCCTTCTCTGACAGTGCGGGCTTGCCATACGAGATAGTTTGTTCCCTCATTATTGTATTGGTAAATTTTGGTGTCGTTCTCTTCGTATGGAGCGACCGCCACCGGAAATAGTGTAAAGTCGTCGTATTGTCTATTCATACGAACACGCCAAAGATATTTGGCTAATGCTGATATGTCTTTGTTCCAATCGTCTATAACCTTGGAAGAAAATATTTCTTTCAAGGATTTTTCTTTGTATTGAGAATACAGGTCGGAGTTCTCGACAGCCAAAGACACTGCTATTCCGTCTCTCATGCTCAATGTATCTATAATCAATTGTCCATGTTTCTGAATTGCTCCAGCCATGAGTGTAGCAGGAACTGTTTTCAAGAAACGGTTGGCTCGATCAACGCGGTGAATGTTGTCGAGCACTTTCAGATTGTTAGGCGTTGCCGGAATCGTTGCCGGAATGGTGGCATCGCCTTCATCTGAGAAGAAAGGGTTGTTAAGTTCTACCTCAAAAGAGAAATCGATAGGGAGATCTAATTCGCCGTTATTAGTAGTAAGTTTCATTTTGAAGTCATTTTTTTGAATCGTTCACGTTGATTTTGAAATTCCTTAAATTGGCTGTAAACCATAAATCTTTGGATTCCGTCTTTGTCAATTTTTTCCATGATTGAATTTAGGCGGTCAATAGACTTCGCCACATTGTCGAAATTTGGTTGTTGCGTTGTGATGGGCGACGAAGTATATCCACCGGAGCTAAATCCTGGAGTGGAAGATGGCGTTTCCGGTCTTCTTCCTATAGTGCGGTATTTTTCCAAGTTGGCGAAGAGTACAGGTTCTTTTTTGATCATCCACGATGGCGCTACCCATTCGTTGGCGTGAACAATGCCGACCGGAGTATTGTCGTCATCGTCGGTAGGAGTGAAGCCGCCATCGCTGAAACCATCAGGAGTAGGAACTCGAGAACCTGTAGGAGTGGAGCTGGAACCTCCACCGCCAGAAGATGAAACAGTAGTGCTCATGATGGCGTTGCGCTGCGCTACTATAGTGGCGACCTCCAATGCTGTTGTTGCGCCAATAATACCAGCCATCGCATAACCGAGAGGTCCTGCTTGCGCCAAAGCTTGCATAATAGCCAATGCTCCAGCTGCTATCGCTTTGGCAATATTGATTGCCATATCAGCATCTGCGTATTTTTTCTGTATATCAAGTTTCTTCTGCTCATATTCTTCTTGAACCTGCTCTCTTCTTTCTGCATTGTCGCCTGCTGCAGTAAGGTCTGCCTAATATTGAGCTTCGGCTTGTGCCATCTCGAAGTCTCGCATAGTGGAGATGAAATTTCCGATAGCGTTGAGGGTCGAAGAAATGGTTTCAACGGTCTGTTGCGCGTATTTGATACGAAGATTCTTGACGGATTTTTCGTATTCTTCCCAGCCCATTTCACCTTCTTCAAAGAACTGCTGCAAGGCTTCTTTTTCGAGTTGGTATTTTTCCCAGATGCCAAGGTCGGTGTTGCTGTCGATGTCGCTGATAGATTTGGCTGCATACTTCTTTTTGAGTTCGAGAAGAAGTTTTTGATATTCTTCTTCGGTGATGAGGTTTTGTTGCTTGAGTTCGTCGAGTTTAGCTTTTTCTTCGTTGTATAAATCGATAGGTGAGAGAAGTTCTCGTTTGAATCGTTCAGCGAGTCGTTTCAGATCTTCGAGGTGTTTTTGTTCGTCGGCGAGTTGTTTTTCTCTTTCTTTCTGTTTCTTTGCTTCCTCATCTTCTCTTGCTTTCTCATCTTTCATACGTTGTTCTTCCAGTAGTTTTTCCGTTTCTCGGTTGGATGCCTGCAAGCGACGGACTTGTTCGTCGAGGTAAGCTGCCACGACAGCGGTTTCGTCTTGTCCGTATAGTCTGGCAAGATTTACCTTTTGCTCAAGATGTGACAAGGTGATTTTGTTTATCTTCTCAGTATATTCTGTTTCTGTGATTTCCTTGTCAATGAGCGATTGTTTGAGTGCGTTCAATTCTTCCTGTTGTTGCTTCTCGAGGTTTTTAGAAGCGTCTTCGTAAGATAATTTCGGAGCATCGCCACCGCCACCACCAGATGTGGATTGTGTTGCCTGTTGTGTGGTTTTTGCAAACTGCTCAAGAATTTTGCCTTGCTTTTCTTTGACGGAATTGTATTCCGTTTCTATTTTTCTTAATTCCTGCATTGCTTTACCGTATTCTGTTAATTCAGTAACCTGCGATTTTCCAATAGTAACAGTATATGTTTCAATACCTATACCGTCAACTTTTGCTTCATCTGCTTTTTTCTGAGCTTCCTCGATGGCTCTTTCATATTCTATTTTCTGTTTTTCCAAAGCGGCTATCTCTTCTTCAAATACCTCGATTCTCGCTCTTGTCCGGAGCGATTCAATGTATTGCTCGAGTGCAATTTTGTTTTCGTTTATCAAAAGACTTTCTTCTGTAAGGTCGGCATGATATCCCGGAATGATTGACTTGAGTTCTGCAAGTGCTTCTTTTCTCTTGTCTAAGGCAATTCTATTGTCGTAGAGAATAGCAGTTAATGATTTTACTCTCGCTTCTTCGTCTTTGAATCTGTCGGTGGCTTTTTTCTCTATCTCGGCAAGTTCATCTGTTGCCTCTTTTGCTTCACGTGATTTCTTTACCCAATTTGATATGGCGAATACAAGTGTTGTAATAACAGCAGCTATTGCGCCAAAGATGGATAGCTTCATAGTTTGGTTCAACATACCCCCATGCTATGCGAGCTCTGGTAATATTTCCAGTTAAAAGTGCTTTGGCTGCTGAAAGTGCTAATGCTCCTGAACGAAGCGTAGTATTCCAAGTGGCAACGAGCTTCATCCATATAAGTTTGGCTTTAAAAGCTGCTGCCAATATTCCGACTGCTACGGCTGATATTAGCAATTCCTTACCATGGTTGGCAAGTGCTTTTGTGAGATAGGTGAGAATATTTGTACTCTTCAGCAATATAGGGTTGAGGTTCTGACCGAGTGCAATTCTTACGTTCTGAAATTCCTTGCGTGACTTTTCCAAGGATGCCTGAAGGTTGTTGTTCTTGGTTTCATACTCTGTTTGACAATGACTCGCCAGTTCTCCGGACGTATCTCTGCGGATAGCTCTGTAAATGGTCTCGTGAGAAATGGAAATCCCTTCAAGTGCCAAATATCCAGATATCTGCTCGGGCGACCAATCTTCTTCAACGAGCTTTTTGAGGGCTCGTTGAAGGATTGGTCGGGGTGTCACTCGGTTATGAACCACGACCTCTCTGCGTTCAAGAGCCATTTCATGAGCGAGTTTCCATGAATATACGCCATTGCGATTTTTGTTCCTTTTGATCTCACGAGAGACGGTAGATACACTAACGCCTATTTGTTTCGAAATAGATGTAAGTGTCATTTTTGCTTGCAATCCCAATTTAATTGCGTATCTTTGTTCCGAGGTTAATTGTTTATACATAGTAACACAAAAATAGTTAATCTTAGGGAGACTTCGGTCTCCTTTTTTTTGTATTACTCGTAAAATCTACTTTTGCACTTCGTTTGTGAAATTAAAAAAATATTAGCGGAGTTGGTACGGAGAAGAAAAAAAGCGGTCTTGATGAGGCCGCTTGTGTTGTATGAAATGTTGTACAATATCATAATGCAGCTGCTATTTTTCTGATGTTGGAAAGTCTTTCCACAAATGATTTATCGCTTTTAGCAATCTGCATATTGTAATCCATTTGCATAGAAGTGAATATATTTGCTGAGATGCCTAAAGCTGCTTCAATCAGCAAGGCTGTATTTGCTGTTATCGGTCTGCGGCAATTAAGTATATCGTTTAGGTTCTTGTACGGAATACCTGTCTGTTCGGAAAATTTTTTCTGTGAGATGCCGCGATATTCCAATTCGTCCTTCAGTAGTTCTCCTGGATGTGTAGGTTCGAAAGGTTCAAGATTGTTTGCAATCATTTTCGGGTCTATTCTTTTGGCAGTGATCATGACGATATTTATTTATAGTGGTTTGACAATTCTAATATGTTACAGATATAAACAATAGTTTCCGATTCTTGTTCTGACACTGTGAATTCGATACGGTATTTATCATTCACTCGTATTGACGAAATGCCCATTTTGTCGCTTTTGAGAACTTCGTAGTTTAAAGAATGGATAGGATATAATGCTTCGATCATGGCGCATGTTTTAGCGTGTCGATACATTTTTTATAACGCTTTACGATGTCTGGCTGAAAGCGGTGCTTTTTGTCGCTGCTTTTACCATTCAAGTAAAGTTCCTTTAAATATTCCTTATCGAAAGTGACAATCATTTCAATGTTTCTATTGTTTACGAGTGCAAAGATAATATTTTTTCAAATATAATCCTCTTTTTTAGAGGATTTTTTTAAATGACATAAAAAAATTGAGTCGCACAGCGGGGAGAAGGCGACTCGACGAACTAAATTAAGTTTATGAAAAAAATAAGTATGTTAAGGTTTTCTCAGGACCTCTGTAAACCGATTGAGTTTAGCGATGTGTGCCAGGACATCATCGGTGTAACTGTGAAGTAATGAAGCAATGGAGTGATGATTTTCTTCACTACTTCATAACTTCTATACCGAGACATTAAATTCTCTTAAAACATCATTCAAGGAAGTTTTCTTGTCGGTCGATTCTTTTCTCTTTCCGATAATCAAAGCGCACGATACCTGATAGTCACCGGCAGGGAAGTGCTTGGTGTAAGAACCAGGAATAACGACAGAACGTGCAGGAACGAAACCTTTATATTCTTTAGGTTTGCTGCCACTGACGTCGATGATTTTTGTCGATGCTGTGATGACCGTGTTGGCTCCAAGAACAGCCTCTTCCTCGATGAGAACGCCCTCGACGATGATACATCTCGAACCAATAAAACAGTTGTCTTCAATGATGACAGGCGCTGCTTGAACGGGTTCCAATACTCCTCCAATGCCAACGCCACCACTGAGATGAACATTCTTGCCAATCTGTGCGCAGGAACCTACTGTCGCCCAGGTGTCGACCATCGTTCCGCTATCGACGTATGCTCCGATGTTGACATACGATGGCATCAAGATAGCACCTTTATTAATAAAGGCTCCGTGTCTTACCGTAGCTGGAGGAACGACACGCACGCCGGCTTCTTCAAAACCTTTCTTCAAGGCTATCTTGTCGTGATATTCAAAAATGCCATTCTCAATGACTTCCATATCGTTGATAGGGAAATACATCAAAACGGCTTTCTTCAACCATTCGTTGATAATCCATTTGTCGTCAATCTTCTCTGCAATACGAAGCTTGCCTTTGTCTAACTTTTCAATGACATCGCAAATGGCATCGCGGACTTCTTTGTCTTCTAATAAAGCTCTGTTGTCCCAAGCGTTTTCTATGATATTTCTTAAATTTTCCATAATGAATTTATATATCTGCAAATATACAAAAAGTTTAGAGTATTTCGGAACTTTAGAACTTTAGAACTTCAGAACTTTAAAATTTCAAAATCTTAAAATCTTGGTGACTCGGTGACTCAGAGATTCGGAGACTCTTAGGACGTATGCGATACGTCTATACAAAAAAATCTGTTGTCCGTTGTCTGTTGTCTGTTGACTTTTCATTATCTTTGCAAACAAAAATTAAGAAATGGCAAGAATAATGGCTATCGATTATGGACGTAAACGCTGCGGTATCGCAGTCACGGATCCTTTACAAATCATCGCTAACTCGCTCACAACGGTAGCGACTAATGAGTTGTTAGCGTTTATCTTGGATTATGTCAAGAAGGAAAATGTAGAGACTATCGTCATAGGTGAGCCTAAAGATATGCAGAACAATCCTTCTGAATCAAGTCGTTATATCGAGCCATTCATTGGTCAGCTGAAGAAGGCGCTCCCCGAGATGAATATCAAACGTCACGACGAACGCTTTACCTCCAAGATGGCGTTTCAGACTATGATAGACGCGGGTCTCGGGAAGAAGCAGCGCCAGAACAAAGCGCTCGTCGATACTATCAGCGCGACAATCATTTTACAATCCTATATGGAATCGGAAGCAATTAAGAAAAACAGATTTTAAATTTTAAGTTATGATATTACCCGTTGTGGCTTACGGACATCCCGTGTTAAAACATGTAGCAGAAGAGATAGAACCTGATTATCCAAATTTGAAACAACTCATCGCAGATATGTTCGAGACCATGTATCATTCCGAAGGCGTAGGTCTCGCAGCTCCTCAGATAAACAAGTCGATACGTCTGTTCGTCATCGATGCCGATCCTTTCCATGAAACTTATCCCGAAGCTAAAGGTTTTAAGAAAGTCTTTATCAACCCTGAGATAGTCGATCATTCGGAAGAGACTTGGACTTTCCGCGAAGGCTGCCTCAGTCTTCCCGACATGAACGAAGATGTGGTACGTCCAAGTAAGATAACAATCAATTATTTAGATGAGAATTTCGTAGAACATGAAGAAGAATTTGATGGCATAAAAGCTCGCGTCATTCAACATGAATACGACCATCTCGAAGGAAAAGTCTATGTCGATAGAGTGGCTCCTATGCGTAAGATGATGCTTAAAAACAAATTGCGCAACATCTCCGAAGGTAATGTCCCCGTCGATTATAAAATGATATTCCCTGCAAAAAGAAGAAGATGATATACAATTAACAATGTAGAGACATACCAATTAAACCGAAAAATATAAACAAGATGTAATTGATGCGTCTGAATAATTAACAATTAAAATTTATAATTATGAAAAGATTATTGACATTATTATCGATATTAGTTGTTGTGTTCTTTGCTTCTTGCGGCAACGACAATACGATGAAAAAAATTCAGGAACTCGAATCGAAGATGCTCGGAAATGACGGCATGATAAAGAATGATGTGGGCCTTGAACTCATTGACGCTTACGTCCTTTATGCGGAGAAAAACTCTAAAGATGAAATAGCTCCCGATTATCTGTTTAAAGCTCTCGACATCTCTGTTAATCTTAAATTAAATGATTATAGCAAATCTATTGAGATTGCCGATATGATAGTATCGAGATATCCCGACCATAATTTAGCTCCAATGGCATTGTATCTCAAAGGTTTTGTATATGAAGAGCTTATGCATAGTAATTATAATGCAGAGAAAGCCTACAATGAGTTTTTGGAAAAATATCCTGACAATCCGATGGTGGAAGAAGTGAAAACTTCATTGAAGAATATTGGAATTTCAAATTTGGAGCTGATAAGAAGATTTGAGATGATGGAATCGACTACAGATATTAGATAAATCTACATAAAATTAAAATGTCTCCCATTAAAAGGAGACATTTTTTAATTCTTGGTTAAATCCTTCAATCAGATTCAAGACATCGTCTTTGCCGACTTCCTTCTCCGACGAAGTGACAATTATCTGTGGAATCTCTTCCCATTCCTCAGCGAGTTTGTCTTTATAAACCTGTAAGTTACGCTGAAGCTCAGCGTCTTTTATCTTATCAACTTTTGTAAAAATGATAGTGAAAGGCATTTGCAGTTCTCCAAGATGATTGATGAACTCTAAGTCAATCTTTTGAGGTTCGATGCGACTGTCAACTAAAACAAACATGCTTATCAGGTTTTTTCTGTTTTTGATATAATCGTCGAGCATCACCTTCCAAGCCTCGCGGTCTTTCTTGGAACGTTGAGCAAAACCGTAACCAGGCAAATCGACGAGATACCATTCGTCGTTGATGACGTAGTGGTTTATGGTGATAGTCTTTCCCGGTGTCGACGATGTCTTCGCCAACTGTCTCTTGTTAGTCAGCATGTTAATCAAAGACGACTTGCCGACGTTGGAGCGCCCGATGAAAGCATATTCCGGTTTGTTGCCAGCAGGTAACTTGTCAACTTTGGTGTTACTCTGTAAAAATGTCGCTTTTCTTACTATCATATCTTTTAAATTTATATTTGTTAAAGATGAGACGCAGCAATTACATATTGTTGATTTTTATTGGTGTAATTGATACGTCTCTACCGGACACATTCAATGTGTCCTTACATTGTTAATTGTCAATTTCCTTAAGGTGTTCCGGTTTCTCGTTTCTGTCGTATATGATGTGTCTTTCAATCTTTTCTTGATAAATATCTTCTATTGTCACCAAAATGGCGGTTTCTTCCACATTGCCAAAAGGCGCGTTGAGTGCAGTGCCAAAAGTCTTCATCGTTGCCGAGAGTCCCATATAGGCGTTGAATAATGGAGGTATCATTGAACCTTGTTCTCTGACGTATTGACTTAAAGTACGATAGCTGTTTTGATAGTTGTCGCTGTCAAACTTTAGTTTCGTGATGTTTTTTTTATTGACATTGATAGCTTTATCAGGATAAGGATAGACTAAGTTATTGTTGTCAGGGAAGAATTTCTTCATGAAGTGAAGTATCATGTCGCGCAAAGCTGTGTCGAATTGAGAGTACATGGTAACTTTTCCGAAGAAATATTTTGCAGAAGGAATGACATCCAATAGTGCGCCGAGACCGTCCCATAAATTATCTAAGGTGAAGATACTTTTTCTTACGTTGCCTGTCGATTGATATTTAGGTTGAATGAAAGAACGTCCTAATTCTATGGTGTTAGGCAGGTAGTTTTTTATGAAGTCTTCTGAATAATAGAAGAGCTCCGATGTTGGAGTATCTACCTGTCCGTTGTTTTTTGTTTTAAGTTTCTTACAATCGATGAAACGATAGCCTCCGAGTATCTCTTTATCTTTTGGGTCCCATACTATAAGTTGCTCAAAGTAAACGTCTTCTCTTGTGTCGAACTCGTCGATGTCCATACTTTTGCCTGTTCCTCCGCCGGAGGCTCTGAAAGCCAACTCACGCAGACGTCCAATCTCGCGCATGGTGTTAGGGGCGTTGTGCGCATTGACGATGTAAATCTCGTTGTGTCCGTAGTTTGTCTTTCTGACAAAATGTTCCTCGGTCAATTCTTTGATGATGTCTTCTGGAGAAACGGCGTCAATAATTGTTTCCATATCTTATCTTTATATTGTATAGTTTTTTTCCGGATCGAAGGTTTGTTCGAAATCGGCTGGAAGGTTGTATGAAAAGTTTCTCAGACGCATCGCCCATTCAGCATCGCTGTACCTATTGTCGAAAGTATGCCATGGTATTGACTTGCCAAAGGTAATGGTGAGTGTCTTGTTTTTTTGTTTGTAAAACTCATTGACCAAGAACAACATCTCTATGTTGACTTTGATACCTAATTTTTTTCGTATGTTGGAAAGGTTATAGAAAAAGTCGCTGTTTCTTCCCGAGATATGTGTCGGGATGATGTCGCGATGATATGCTTTGGCTTTTGTGACGAAGGTCTTTTTCCATTCAAGGTCGAGGATCTTGCCGTTTTGTTTTCTCGAACATAAACCGTAAGGATAATAACATATCGTCTTGTCGCTCTCGAATGTCTCGTTGAAAATCTTGATGTTGTCGGCGTTGCTGCCCAACTTGTTGACTGGTATGAAGAGAGGTCGTAAGTTAGGTACGAAGAGAAGGAAGTCGTTGACAGGTGTTGTTACGTCGGGTCTTATCTTGCCTACTGTGTCGATGAGTGCGATGCCGTCGAGTCCGCCGATAGGGTGGTTGGCAGCAATGATGTAACGTCCGTCTTCTTTGACATGATTCAATCCATGAGTGACGACGCCAGTGTTAAATTCTCTCATTACTTCAGCAACGAATGGTAGTCCTGATAAGCCATCGGCTCTTAATAGCAAACTATTGATGTCGTCTTGATGTAGTATCTTCTTTAAATATCTGAAGATAAAACTCGGAATCTTATTCGCGAATTTTGGAGCCTTCTGGCTGATAATCTTCTCGATGTCAATCTGTAGTGCTTCTTTTCTGCTCATTTTTCAACTGTGTTATAGGATGTGTCGATGACGACATTCTTTCCATCATGCAAAAATAATGAATTATCTTTACGAAAATAAAAAATTATCATTTAATTGGTAGGGAAGTACCGTATACGTCCTGCAAAAACGTAATTGTTGAAAACTTGAAAAATTAGATTTTTGTCGAGATATAAATTTTATCTTTTATTAAATCGCTTGATTTTACTACATGTTGGATTGTTGTTGAAAACTTTTTTGAGAAAAAATGAAAATTTTTAGAAAAAAGTGGTTGAAAGTGGGAAAAAATGCACTAATTTTACAACTTGAAAAATTGAATCAGAAATGAATTATCCAATAGGCGAATATTATTGTAAATTAGACAGTAAGGGAAGATTGCTTCTTCCAAGTAGTTTTAAGGAACAGCTTGGTGAAGCTTTAGAAGAGGGATTCGTCCTTCGCCCGAGTCTTTTTGGCGATTGTCTTGAGCTTTTTGGAATGAGCGATTGGCGTGCAATGCAAGAGAAGTTGGGTAAGCTGAATCCTTTCAAAGCTGAAAACGTGATGTTGATTCGTCGTTTCAACGCGGGCGCACGTATGGCTAAGGTGGATGCCAATGGTCGTATTCAGATTCCTAAGGATCTGATGGAGAAAACTAAACTCGTGAAGGAAGTTGTTATGACTTCTTTGATTGATAGAATGCAGATTTGGGATCGCTCTATTAAAGAAATTGAAGATTCAAAGATTTCTGAAGAACAGTTTGTAGAGATGCTTACTGCAAAATTGGGCGACAGCGATTTTATTGGTTAATAACAACTAAAATTTAGAGAGATGTATCATATTCCTGTATTGTTGAACGAGAGTGTCAATGCTTTAAATATCAAGCCTAATGGCGTTTATGTTGATGTGACTTTTGGTGGCGGCGGTCATTCTCGTCGTATATTGGAATGTCTCGGTGAAGAGGGACGTCTCTATGCTTTTGATCAAGATGAAGACGCTGCTAAAAATGTAATCGACGATAGCCGTTTCACATTCATTCAGCAGAACTTCCGTTATATGAAGAACTTCGTTCAACTCTATTGTGGAGGTAAGGTCGATGGAATACTCGCCGACCTCGGCGTCTCTTCATATCAGTTCGACACTCCTGAAAAAGGATTCTCTATCCGTTACAATGGACGCTTGGATATGCGCATGAACCAAAACGCTGCCGTCGATGCTGCTTCAATAGTAAATACTTACGACCAGAATTCCCTCGCCTCGGTATTGTCGCGTTATGGCGAACTGAGAAACGCGATGGCGATAGCAGATTCTATAACAATGGCTCGCGAGATTAAAGCTATCGAGACGACAGACGAACTTAAGGAAGCAGTGGCTCGTTTCTTGCCCAAAGGTTCTGAAAATAAAGTGCTCGCTCAGATATTCCAAGCCCTTAGGATAGAAGTTAATGAGGAGATGAAGGTGCTCGAACTCTTCCTCTCTCAATGTGCCGATGTCTTAAATCCGGGCGGACGTCTCGTGGTACTTTCTTATCACTCTTTGGAAGACAGACTCGTGAAGAACTTCATGAAGACAGGCAACGCTGATGGTATCTTGGAAAAAGACTTCTTTGGAAATCAACTGACACCTTATAAATTAATATCAAGCAAGCCGATAGTCCCTTCCGATGAGGAGATAAGCTTCAACAACAGAGCAAGAAGCGCGAAACTTCGTGTGGCAGAAAGGAGAAGAGATGAAAAATAATATTAACAGAACCATCGCCGACGTGATGGGTGGCAACTTCTTCTCTAAGGATAGCTTCGTGAATTTCTTTCCTTTCTTGATATATCTCGTAGTACTTTCAATGCTATATATAACAAATATTTATATAGCTGAGGATACCAGTAGGGAAATATCTAAGATGAATGCCAAAGCCGAAGATCTCTATGTGGAATATGTTTACATGAAGTCGGAGATAACAGAGACGACAAAACAATCTAACTTGGCTAAGATGTTGAAAAATAAAGGTATCAAAGAATCATTGGAACCGATGAAGAAGATAACGGTGGCAAAGGAAGGAGGCGACAATGAAGATTGATCCTAAGAATGATGTGCTGTGGAGAGTGTATCTTCTCTATATATTGATGGTGCTGTTCGGCATCATGGTGTTAATTAAGATAATTGTCATACAGGTTAGAGATAAAGATGAGCTTCTCCTCGAGGCAGAAAAAAGAGAGGAGCGTTTTAAGGAGGTGGAGGCACATCGCGGTAATGTCATCTCTAAAAATGGAACTTTGTTGGCGACATCGATACCAGTGTTTGACGTGTTCTTCGATCCATGCGCACCCCACGATACCGTTTTTGACAAAGAGATAAATCAACTTGCTGATAAACTCAGCCGTAAGTTTGGAAAGAAATCGAAAGCCAGATATGCAGCCGATTTCAAGAAAGCACGTGCCGATAAAAAACGTTATGTTAGAATAGCAACGAAATTGTCGATGGCTGATTATAAGGAAGTATCCGAATATCCTGTTTTTAGACATGGTAAGAACAAAGGCGGATTTATCACAGAGAGAAGATATGTAAGAAACCTGCCATACGGACTGCTTGCTGCGAGGACGATAGGATATTCAAGAGAGAACGAGAAAGACAGCGTTTTTGTTTATGTCGGCATCGAAGGAGCGTATAATGAATACCTAAAAGGCAAGAGCGGGCAGCAGGCGTATAGACGTATCAACGGAAACTTCTGGATGCCGGTGCCTGATCCATTCAACAGCGAGCCTATCAACGGTGATGATGTATATACTTCTATAGATATTGAATTGCAAGATGTTGCAGAAAATGCTCTCATGAACTGTCTCATCGACAATAAAGCAGAGCAAGGTTGTGTTGTTCTCATGGACGTGAAGTCGGGATTTGTGGAGGTGATGGCGTCGTTGAGTTATAACGAGAAGACTTCCAAATATGATGAGATGTATAACTTCGCTCTACGTCATAATGTGGAACCGGGTTCTACCTTCAAAGCATTGACGATGTTAGCTTTGTTGGAGAATGATCCTTCATTGAGCATAGACGATAAAGTACATATTGGAACGACAGGTTATAAGACTTTTTATAGAAGAACTTTACAAGATTCACACAAGGTTAATGATGAAAAAGGTTATACTACAATACGTAACGCCTTCGAACAGTCGTCGAATATAGCGTTTGCGACATTGGTGGAAGAAACCTTCAAAAACAATCCTCAAAGATTTATCGACCTTATTTATGAAACGAAAATCAATGAGCCTCTGAACTTAGATATAAAAGGTGCTGCTAATCCTTATATAAAAAATACCAACGACAAGACCTGGTCAAAACTTACGCTTCCTTGGATGTCGGTCGGTTATGAGGTACAGATTACGCCAATACAACTTCTTACCTATTATAATGCAATAGCCAATGATGGCGTGATGGTGAAACCTCAGTTTGTCAAGGAGATACGTCACGGCAGTGAGGTGATAAAGACTTTTGATACCATTGTTATAAATGAAAGCATAGCCTCGCCGAGAACCATAGAGGCTCTTCAAGAACTTCTGAAAGGCGTGGTCGATAATGGCACTGCGAAGAGTATGAGCAAACTCGGATTCTCGGTAGCAGGTAAGACTGGTACTGCTCAGATTTCGCAAGGAGGTGGATATAACAAGAAAAATTATACCGCTACATTTATTGGTTATTTTCCTGCTGATGATCCACAATATTCATGTATCATAATGGTCAGCAATCCTCTTGCTGGAAAATATTACGGTAGTTCGGTGTCGGCGCCTGTGTTTAAAGAACTTGCAGAGAAGATTTATGCGACACGTCTCGGCATAGTGGAAGAAGCCGGAGACCATCAGGCTGACTGTGAGGCTTTCACCAAGTCGTCGATGGTTTATTATGACGACTTCATGAACTTCTGTAACATAGAAGATATTCCTTTCATCGATGATGTCGAGAGTGATACTTGGGTCAATGTGAAGATGACCGAAGATGAGACATTCGTGACACATGTTGATTTCGAAGAAGGCAAAGTGCCTGATGTCAAGGGGATGAACGCTACCGATGCAGTGTGTCTCTTGGAATCGATGGGCTGGAAAGTGACATTCACTGGTTATGGAAAGGTGAAGACACAATCGGTGAAGGCTGGCTCGGAACTTAAAAAAGGAAGTGTAATAAATTTATCGTTGAGCACAAAATGAGAAAGATTAAAGACATATTAAAAGAATGTAAAATCGTTGAAGTTGTTGGCGACGACAATCGTACGGTCTCCAATCTCACCTTCGACTCGAGGAGGTGTTCTGCAGAGATGGCTTTCTTTGCAATAAAAGGAACACAAGTTGATGGTCATGATTTTGTCGTGAAAGCTGTAGAGCAAGATTGTAAGGTGATAGTATGCGAGAAACTTCCGTCTGTCGTCAATGATGATGTGACTTATTATGTTGTTAACGACAGCGCAGAAGCTCTCGGTTATGCCGCTTCAGAGTTTTATGGCAGACCTTCAGAGAAGCTGCGTCTCGTAGGAGTGACTGGTACCAACGGAAAGACAACTATAGCTACATTGCTTTATCGTCTTTTCTTCAGCGCCGGTTATCCTTGCGGACTGCTCTCAACGATAGAAAACAGAATCAACAACACCGTCGTTCCTTCAACACATACTACCGGGGATCAGTTGCAGATAAATGAGATGCTCAGTCGTATGGTAGAGGCTGGATGTGAATATGTCTTTATGGAAGTCAGTTCTCATGCCGTCGATCAGAAGAGAATAAAAGGACTTCATTTTGAAGGAGGAATATTTACCAACCTCACTCACGACCATTTGGATTATCATAAAACAGTTGCAGCATATCGTGATGCTAAGAAGAAGTTCTTCGATGAACTGCCTTCAACGGCATTCGCTCTCACCAACATAGACGATAAAAATGGAATGGTGATGCTTCAAAATACAAAAGCCACGAAGAAGACTTATTCTCTCAGAACAGATGCCGACTTCAAAGGTGTCGTCATGGAAAGTTATTTCGATGGAATGGAAATGAAGATTAACAGAAATAACATCTCGACATTCTTGGTCGGTAAGTTTAACGCAAGCAATCTCTTAGCTATATATGGAGCGGCGTCGTTACTTGGCATGAGCGATAATGATTTATTTAAGGAAATAAGTAAGCTTCAGAGTGCATCGGGACGTTTTCAGATAGTACATTCCGACTCAGGTGTCGTTGGCATTGTCGATTATGCTCATACTCCTGATGCTTTGAAAAACGTGTTAGATACCATCAACGAGATAAGGACACACAACGAGACGCTTATCACTGTGGTAGGCGCCGGTGGTAACAGAGACGCTACCAAGCGACCAGAGATGGCAGAAGCCGCTGTGACAAGAAGCGACAGACTTATCATCACGAGCGACAACCCGCGTTTTGAAGAGCCGGAAGAGATTATAAGACAGATGCGCGCCGGTGTGGGCGGAGAATATTATAATAAGGTGCTGAGCATAACAGATAGAAGAGAGGCGATAAGGACAGCAACAGCCTTGTCAAAGAAAGGCGACATTATATTGGTCGCAGGAAAAGGTCATGAAAACTATCAAGAGATTAAAGGCGTACGATATCACTTCGATGACGTGGAAGAGTTAACAAAAGCATTGAACGAAAAATAAGATTTATTATGTTATACTATTTGTTTGAATATTTAGAGAACTGCTGCGACTTTCCAGGCGCTGGAATGTTCACTTACGTCACCTTCCGCGCTATCTTCGCTATCATATCTTCCTTGATAATATCGATATGGCTCGGTAAATATTTTATCAAATTCTTGAAAAAACGCCAGATTTCAGAGACACAAAGAGACGAGGCTACCGACCCGTTCAACACTCAGAAAGTGGGAGTCCCGACGATGGGCGGTATCATCATCATTGTTGCAATATTGATACCTTGTCTCTTGATAGGTAAGATAAAAAATGTCTATATGATACTTATGATAGTGACGACAGTGCTGCTCGGTATCGTGGGTTTCGCCGACGATTATATCAAGACATTCAAAAAGAATAAAGACGGCTTGAACGGATGGTATAAGGTGTTCGCTCAGGTGCTGCTCGGACTTATAGTAGGATTGACGTTGCGCTTCAGTCCTTCGGTGGTGATGAACGAAAAGGTGGAGACAAAGATCGAAAACAATAAAGAGATAGTCGTCAAGACACCAGATGTCAAATCGACACGCACAACCATCCCTTTTATTAAAGACAATAACTTGAACTATGCCGACATCTTTAATTTCCTCGGTGAACCATACAAATATTGGGCAGGTTGGATATTCTTTGTTATAGTCACGGTATTTGTTGTGACAGCAGTCTCCAACGGTTCCAATCTTAACGATGGCATGGACGGCATGGCGGCGGGTAACTCGGCTATTATGGGAGTTGCGCTTGCGGTCTTGGCTTACGTCTCGAGTCACGTCGTGATGGCAGATTATCTCAACATCATGTTTATCCCTGGAAGCGAGGAAGTGGTGGTGTTCCTTTGCGCATTCATCGGCGCCTTGATAGGATTCCTCTGGTATAACTCCTATCCGGCTCAGATATTTATGGGCGACACCGGCAGCCTCACCATAGGCGGTATCATCGCAGTGGCAGCCGTCATCATCCATAAAGAACTTCTCCTTCCTATAATATGCGGCGTATTCCTTTGGGAGAGTGTCTCCGTGATATTACAGAAATATTATTACAAGATGGGAAAGAGAAAAGGCATACGTCAACGTCTTTGGAAGAGAACACCGGTTCACGATCATTACAGGACATCGCTTTCCTTAGTGGAGAAATTAGACCCGGGATGTAGGGTGCTCTTCAAAGGCTCGTCGCAACTTTATCACGAATCGAAGATAACATTCCGTTTCTGGATTATAAGCATTATGCTCGCAGCATTCGCTATTTTAACATTAAAGATTAGATAACATTTTTTCATTTTTCTTAAATTTTATTAACAATGACATTAGAACAATTGGCAAGACAGGGAAGAAGAACCGCTTCGATGACGACAGCAGCGACAATATCATCGAAGATGAGTCAGATTAGAAAAGAAAGTATCAAGCAGGCATTCTGCGACGACTTCGATAACGTCAGACATAGATATGAATTCGTCGATACTATAGAAGGAGTATCTTATTATGACGACGCTGGCGCATGCTCCAACGAGGCTGCCTGGTTCTCTTTCGATAATCTGCATCAACAACTTGTGTGGATAACATACGCCAATAATGTCGATTGTGACGAACTCATCCCTCAGGTGAGAAAATATGTCAAGTCGATAGTCTGTATAGGAAACAATACCGAGAGATTTCATCGTGTCTTCTCTAATATAATACCCGAAAATATCATCGACTGCGACAGTATAGATGAGGCTGTCAAGATGGCTCATATCGTTGCCGAGACAGACGATTGCGTTATATTCTCACCGGCGTCGCAGGTAAGAGACGAATTCTCTTCTTTTGCAGAAAGAGGTGACTACTTCAAACAATGTGTTCAAAAATTAAAATGAGATAAAGATGAAACTGTTTAATAAGTTGTTTCAAGGAGATAGAGTGATATGGATGATAGTGGCTTTGCTATCATTGGTATCCTTGTTGGCGGTATATAGCGCGACAGGAACGTATGCCAATACAGAATATGAGGGTGACAATACAAGAGTCTTGTTGTATCATGCTGGAAGATTATTACTCGGTTTGGCAGTGATGTACGTCGTCTATCTCTTTAAATATACTTATTACTCAAGGTTTTTTCAGGTTGCATTTTTAGTATCTATACCATTATTGGCGTACACCTTGTTCAAAGGTGCTGATCTTAATAATGCTCAACGTGCTGTTTATATCATGGGCGTATCATTCCAGTCGAGCGACTTTGCTAAGATAGCCCTTGTTGGTTATCTCGCACGCGAGTTGACTTTGAGACAGAACGAGATAAAAGACTTTAAAAACGCTTTTATACCACTGATGCTTCCTGTCTTAATTATTGTTGGACTTATATTTCCGGAGAATTTCTCTACGGCAGCAATCCTGTTTGCTGTTTGTATGGTGATTCTCTTTGTGGGAAGAATCAATATGAAACATCTGATGTCATTCTTCGGAATAGCCTTAGTGGCAATGAGTTTTTATATATTGATAGAACTTAACGATAATAATCCTGACGACCGTGTAAACACATGGTTTAATAGAATAGAAAGATACTTCAACCCAGTAGAAGGCGAGGAGACAGAAGAGGATTATCAGATGATTATGTCGAAGACTGCTATAGCCAAAGGCGGTATAATAGGTAAAGCTCCAGGAAGAAGCACACAGCGTAACTTCCTTCCTCATCCATATTCCGATTTTATCTTTGCCATTATCGTCGAGGAATATGGATTGGTAGGAGCAGCTTTTGTGGTGATGCTCTACCTGATATTGCTGTATCGCGCCATTGCGATAATGGTGGCGATACCGCAGTCGTTCGGAGGTTTCGTCTCCTTTGGCTTGGCGTTTCTGCTCGTGATGCAGGCGATGGTCAATATGGGTGTCGCGGTGGGACTGCTACCCGTGACGGGGCAACCGCTGCCTTTCGTCAGTATGGGTGGAACATCGATGATGTTCACCGGATGTGCCTTCGGCGTGATATTAAGTGTGTCGAGAGAAGTTGATAAAATAAAAGAAAGGAGAAATGATGTCGAGACAGTTCAAGATAATAATTAGCGGCGGCGGCACGGGAGGTCATATCTTCCCAGCCATAGCGATAGCCGATGCCTTGAAGAGACGTTATCCTCAGGCAGAGATACTTTTCATCGGAGCTAAAAACCGAATGGAGATGGACAGAGTGCCTAAGGCAGGCTATCCTATTGAAGGTCTGTGGATAAGTGGTCTCAAAAGAGAATTGTCGATAGACAACCTCAGCTTCCCATTCAAACTCATCAGCAGCATGATGAAGGCAAGAAAAATCATCAAGAGATTCAAGCCTGATGTGGTGATAGGAGTGGGTGGATTCGCAAGTGGTCCTACAATGAAGACAGCTGCTTCTATAGGAATACCGATTGTTATTCAAGAACAGAACTCATTTCCTGGAGTAACAAATAAACTCGTGGCTAACAAAGCTGCCAAGATATGCGTGGCTTACGATAATATGGATAAGTGGTTCCCGAAGGATAAGATTGTTCTCACCGGTAATCCGCTGAGAAACAATATCACTCCTGTCGAAGGAAAGAAAGACGAGGCTTGCTCGTTCTTCAATCTCGACACTGATAAAAAAACGATTCTTCTCGTAGGCGGAAGTCAGGGCGCTCTTGGAATAAATGTCGGCATCTCTGCTCAGCTCGCTTCTTTCAAGGAGAACGACTATCAGATGATATGGCAGACTGGCAAACATTATTACGAAAAGGCTGTCGAAGAAGTGAAAGCCAACGGTTTGGAAGATAGAATAAAATGTACCGTCTTCATCGACAGAATGGACTTGGCGTATGCAGCCGCCGACGTGGTGATTTCACGCGCCGGAGCTATGTCGATTTCCGAGTTGTCGCTGCTCGAGAAGGCTGTCGTCTTCGTGCCACTACCGACAGCGGCAGAAGACCATCAGACGAAAAACGCGATGCGTCTCGTAGAAGCTGACGCCGCTCTCTTGGTGAGAAATGCCGAGACAGAGAAAGAGCTTCTTCCAACAGTCTTCAGACTTATGAACGACGAAGATAAACAAAAGATGATGAAAACAAATATAGCTAAATTCGCACGACCTAATGCGGCAGACTACATCGTCGATCAAATTGAAATGATTCTTAACAAAAAATAAATAATGGTGATGAATACGATTGCTAAACAAAACATATATTTCTTAGGGATAGGTGGCATTGGGATGAGCGCCCTCGCTCGTTATTTCCATAAGAAAGGATGTAGCGTCTCGGGCTACGACAAAACACCGTCGCCTCTGACAGAACGTCTCGAGAAAGAAGGCATGACTATTCATTATGAAGATAACCCAGATCTGATACCCGACGATATTGATTTCGTGGTGCTTACTCCTGCCATACCGAGCGACTCCTTAGAACTGAATTATCTGCGCGAGAGAAACATAAAGATAATAAAACGCGCTGAGGTGCTCGGTGAGATCTCGCGTCATTGCAAAAGCATCGCCGTGGCAGGAAGTCATGGCAAGACGACAGTCACATCGATGGTCTCACATCTTCTTAAATACTCGGGAAAGAAGATATCGGCTTTCATCGGTGGAATAGCGAAGAACATCAACAGCAATGTAGTCATCGGTGACGAGAACGACGACGTGGTGGTGATGGAAGCCGATGAGTTCGACCGTTCCTTCCTTCAACTGTCGCCTTATCTCAGTATCGTCACTTCCATCGATGCCGATCATCTCGATATCTACGGCGACAAAAAACAGGTGGAGGAAAGTTTTAATCAGTTTGTCGATAAGACAGCTGCTGATGGAATAGTGGTTCATAATAATAAACTTCAGATTGTTACAGACAGAAAGAGAATTACTTACGGCTTAGACGATGCCGATGTCATGGCAAAGAATGTCAGGGTGGAAGAAGGCGTGACGAAGTTTTCGGTAGTGACGAAAGAAGGACTCGACTATGGAGAGTTTCAGATGAACGTCTATGGCGAACATAACGTCATGAATGCCTTGTCGGCTATAATAAGTTGTCGCTGTTTCGATGTTGATATTGAAGTTATAAGAGAAGGACTTGTAGCGTTTCAGGGGGTGCAGCGTCGTTTCGATGTGAGGGTTAAGAATGAGAAAGTATGTTATATCGATGATTATGCACATCATCCGGAAGAGATAAAGGCGAGTCTGAAAGCAGCCAAGACGATATTCCCTGATAGGGAGATGACCGTTATCTTCCAGCCTCACCTCTTCACGAGGACACGCGACTTCATGGATGAATTTGCAGACGCTTTATCGCTCGCCGACAGAATACTGCTGATGGAGATATACCCTGCTCGCGAAAAACCGCTGCCAGGAATAACATCGTCGGTTCTGTTAGAAAAAATATCTTGTAGAGAAAAATATATCTGCCAGAAAAAGGAACTCTTGGAAATAGTAAGTAACATCAAGCCTCAGCTGCTCATCACTATGGGAGCTGGTGACATCGACAGATTCGTTCCACTTTTAGAAACATTACTCGACTCATGAAGAAAATACTCAACATATTATTACTCGTACTCACGCTCGCGGCGTTCCTGAGCTTGGGTGGCTATGTCATGTATCAATATTTTCATTCAAGTCTTAATGATGTCAACCTGACAATATCAAGAAATAATGAAAACGGATTCTTGGATTATCAAGAGACCCATAAAGATATAATGAATATCTGCGATACAGCTAACAACACACAAATCTTGATGATACCCGTCGACTCGGTGGTGAAGAGACTGAACTCTATCCCTTGGATAACCAATGTGTCGGCAGAGATAAATCTTAAGAGTTATTTAGATGTGGAAGTGACGGAATGTGAGCCGATAGTCAGAATATATAATAAAAAAGGTAAGTCGGTTTATCTTGATGAGGACGGAAACATATTCCCAACAAATAATGACTATGTCCCTCATTTACTTGTCGGTAGCGGTAATGTCGATTTTCCAATCAATGAGAGAGGAAATATCAAAGATGAGAATTATGTCGAGACAGACCTACCAGAGATTTTCACCTTGATGAAAGAAATAGTTCATGACGATTATGCAAAAACATGCGTGAAACAAGTCTTCAAAGACAAAAATAAAAATTACGTTTTTTCCTTGAATAACACAAATATTATTGTTATCTTTGGCGATGTTAATAATATTAAAGAAAAGCTGTGCAAGTTGCAGCATTTTTTTAACAAAATGCAAGGAAGTCCAGAACTGGAAACCTATAAAGAAATTAACTTAAATTTTAAAAATCAAGTTGTTTGCACCAAAAAGAAAAAATAAAAGATATGAGTGAACCTGTTTATATAGTTGGTCTCGATATTGGCACGACAAAGATTGCGTGTATTGTCGGAGAGAAGATGCCAAATGGTAAGATAGAAATTCGTGGTTATGGTAAGAGAGACTCGATAGGAGTCAAGAGAGGTATGGTTGTTAACATAGAAGATACTGTTGAAGCTATTAAGGGTGCTGTGGCACAGGCTTCGGAACAGTCTAAAGTTAACATCAAGAGTGTCAATGTAGGTATCGCAGGTCATCATATCAAGAGTCTTCAACATCGAGGAGTCCTTATCCGTGAGAATGCCGATTTGGAAATTTCCGATCAGGAATTGGATAAGTTGAAGTTGGATATGTATAAGATAGGAACTTCTCCAGGAGAGGAAATCGTCAATGTCATTCCTCAAGAATATTTCATCGACGGCGAACCTATTGGCAACCAACGTCCAAAAGGAATGCTTGGTAATAAGTTGGAAGCAAACTTTCATGTTATCATCGGACAGACCTCGGCAGTGAAAAACATCATCAAATGTATAGAACATGCTGGTTTGGAGATGGAGAACATGATACTCGAGCCTATAGCCTCAGCAGCAGCGGTGCTCAGCGATGAAGAGAAAGAAGCTGGCGTCGCCATCGTCGATATAGGCGGCGGAACCACAGACATAGCAGTATTCTACGACTCGATAATTTATCATACCGCAGTCATCCCTCTCGGTGGTAATATCATCACAGAAGATATTCGTCAAGGATGTTCCATAATAAGAAAACATGCTGAAGAGATTAAGGTGAAATTTGGATCTGCAGTGGCAAGCGAAAACAGCGACGATGAAGTCGTCTCGATTCCTGGAATACGCGGTCGCGAAGCTAAAGAAATCTCGTTTAGAAACCTCGCTGGAATAATCCAGGCACGCTTAGAAGAGATATTCGATTTCGTCGATTCAGAGATTCAAAAGGTTAACTCGGAACATAAACTTATAGCAGGTATCGTGCTTACCGGCGGCGGTGCAATGATGAAACATATACGTCAACTCGCAGAGTTCAAAACAGGTATGGAAGTAAGACTCGGCTATCCTAACGAGAACTTGGCTAACGAGACATCGAGTGACTTGGAAAGCCCAATGTATTCGACAGGTATAGGTCTTGTTATTGAAGGCTTGGCGAGATTTGAAAACAGCAAACAGAAAGAGTTGGCAAATGAAGCTATCATAGAAGCACCTTCATACGATGTAAATGATACAGCTGACGAAGAAGTAGAAGAAACAGATAATAGTGATGTTGAGGAAAGAGAGCCAAAGAAAGGATTCAATATCAAAAATATTATCACAGGCTTTACACGTTTTTTCAAGAGTGACGAAAATATTGATCAAAATATAACAGATATAGAACAATGACAGAATTAATTAAATTCGACCCAGTGGAGGAAATGCCTAACTTCATTAAAGTTATTGGTGTCGGAGGTGGTGGTAGCAATGCTGTTACCCACATGTTTACCGAAGGTATCCAAGGAGTCGATTTTATACTATGTAACACAGATTATCAGGCTTTGGAGAAAAGTCCCGTCGCCATGAAGGTGCATCTCGGCAAGAGAGCTCTCGGTGCCGGTAATATACCAGCCGTCGGTCGCGAAGCAGCGATGGAGACTAAAGACGAGATTCGTGAGATGCTGAGCAAAGACACTAAGATGGCTTTTATCACCGCAGGTATGGGCGGCGGAACAGGAACAGGCGCAGCTCCGGTCGTCGCTGAGATAGCTCGCGAATTAGATATCCTCACCGTCGGTATCGTGACAATGCCATTCACCTGTGAAGGCAAACGCCGTCAACAACAGGCAATGGATGGTATTGCAGAGTTGCGTAAACATGTCGATACTCTCTTGGTTATCAGTAACGACAAATTACGCGATGAATATGGTAACATGAAACTGACACAGGCTTTCAAAAAAGCTGACGACGTGCTCAAGACCGCAGCTAAAGGTATTGCAGAAATCATCACCGTGACAGGTTATGTCAACGTCGACTTCCAAGATGTCAACACTGTGATGAGAAGAAGCGGCAAAGCCATCATGGGTTCAGGCTACGCAGAAGGCGAGGGTAGAGCAGAAAAAGCAGTGATAGAAGCTGTTCACTCTCCTCTCTTGGACGACTCCGACATCAAAGGCGCGAAAAATATCCTCATCTATATTACTTCCGGTAGCGGCGATAATGAGGTCTCTTTAGACGAAGTGATGGCAATAACAGACTATGTACAAGGTGCAACAGGCAACTGCTCCGATGTTATCTGGGGTAACGGTATAGATGAATCTCTCGGAGAAGGTCTTAACGTGACTCTTATCGCAACAGGCTTCGATATGCCTGACTACGAATATAAATACACCAATACCAATACAAAGAAAATCCATGAAGCTTTCGGTCAACTTTCGGGTCAGAGAGAAGAGAAACCAGAACCAAAGGTTGAACCTATCGCTCCAAAAGAAGAAAGCGGAATTTGCGCAATAAATAAACGTGATTTACAGCAACAGCCTAATCATCAAACAGAAAATAATAATAATCCACAAAAGAAGATTCATACACTCGGTGGAGAAGAAGATAAGCACGATGAGCCTATAGTCACTAATAACAATGACGATTATGTTGTTCGTCGTAGAGATACCTCGTCAGACAGACGCGCTGCTGATACTGTCCCTACTACAAGAGTTTATGACAATCCTTTCTCTAATGATGATGAGGAGGATTTTGGAATAAAGTCTTTCGTGAGAGATAGCGCAGATACTCAGGTGCAGACAATGAAAAGACACGAGGTGAAGACAGAAACTCGCGAGTTGTCGCAAGAAGAACAACTTCGTCGCAAACGCCTCTCGTCGCTCAATATGAATTTTAGATCGATGTCTTATATCGAAGAACTCGAGAGTCAGCCTGCATATAAACGCAAAGGATTGAATCTTACCTCAAACGAAGAACAAGAACTGTCAACTTATTCATCAAATAAGAATCGAGGGATAAGTGAAAACAATTCCTATCTGCACGACAACGTAGATTGATATTAAAAAAAACCTTAGAACGCTGATTCTAAGGTTTTTCTTTTTTTATTCAGGAACATATATTATCTCACCATTTTCTAATTCGTAGGCAATGCCGACTTTCTTACCGCGTTTGCCGCTCTTAGAATCCTGATTTTCCGATGGCGTGTATCGATTGATTTTCTCACCTTCCTTGGTGATGATTTCCATGTTCTCCTTGCCAGGATTCTTCACCATGGTGAAATCTTCCTGACTCAACATCTCCGTCATATTGTAACGAGTGACAAGAGCTACCATAAGAGCGACGGCAAAAACCATCGCCACATCGAAAAGGTTACTTACGACACTCATCGGGTCGTTGTCTTCGTCTTTGTTTAAGAGTCTTCTTCTTCTCATTGTAAGGTGTTTTTTTCGTTCAACAAATCGGCAACAAATTCCAAATTCGTCATGTCTTGTAAATACCAACGTTGTTTAACTTGTTGTGTGACAAAACCTATTGCGGCAGCGAACAGACCAACAACTGTCGTAGCGAAAGCCACTTGCATATTGTAAGCCATCGAAGCGATGTCGCCTGTGGAAAGTCCTACTAAGGCAGGTCCCATAGGGATGAGAGTTCCCATAAGTCCAAGCATAGGACCCATCTTGCTTAAAGTCTTGGAAGTAGAGAGGTCCTTGTCAGCCTCGACTTCAAAATCGGCGAGTAGCTTCTGACGCATGGCTGCAGAGTCGCTCTCCAACAAACGTCTCATATAAGAGACTACGAGAGACGGGTTTTTCTTAGGTAAACGCTCTGCGAAAGTGTCGATGTTGTCTCTGTTGAGCGATTCGAGTTCTCTGTTGATAAGTTCTGCTGTACGACGTATCGCCATATATTGTCCGAAGAAACTTCCTATAAGTAATAACGAACGTATGAAAAAGAAGATGAGCAAAACGATGACAGGAACGAGCAATCCTGTTGAAATCCAGTAAAGAATGTCTGAGATGTAATTCATGATTATTTGTTTTTAATTTTATTAGTAATTCTTTTTAGTTTTAATTGATATACACAAAATCCTATGATTAGACCGGCGACGACGAAAGTCATCACTCCTATGAGAGCAGCCCAATCGACATCGCTGATGCCTGCTACTGCTGTCTGTCCGTTCACCGTGGCGATGACGCCCATGATGGCAATGAGAGCGTTAGAGAGGAAGAGAAGCTCGAGACGTATCTCTTTCTCGGGGAGCAGCCACTTCAAGAACACGCGGCCAATAGGAATGGCTACGAATACTATAGCAGCCAACGACCATGCTATCAATTTGAAAGAGATACCTGGCAAGGAGAAGACAGCTGTTACTAAAATGCTGAACAACACGGGGAAAATAAGAACGCCCGGGAACCAACGCAAAACACGATATATCCATATAGTGATAGGCTTGACCTTACCCGATGTTTGAATGTGAGCAGCAAGGATACAGAACGACATCTGTATCGCTACTTCTAAGGTGAGAATCACGGCGATGTCGAGCATCAGCGACGCGTCGGAGAGCCAATGCGTGATCTGCGACTTCGATTGCTCAATGGCAAAATGCCATGTGAATCCTATAAAGAGAGCACATACTATCGACGAGGTAAGCACCGAATAGAACTTACGATAGGTTTGTTTTAGAAGATAGTTGAAACAAACCAATATCATCATTACTAGAACGACGGTCTTCATTTATTCCTCCATCTTTTTGCGGCGACGACGTACTAAATAGATTAGAACCACTATGGCTACTATCGCCAAGACTCCTACAAGAGTGTTGCTGATGACAGTGGTTACTTTGTCGGAGGAGTTCATCTCTTCGCGTTTCAAGACCATACTCTTGTCTTTAGCGACTGACGTCTCACGAATGTCGCGTATATTTTGTTCATATTTATGAGCCATGTCGGAAGATACTTGAGAAGAGATATATTCTTGAAGTTTTATGTTGTTACATACAAATCCTGAGCATGAAGGCTTATGTTTTTCAATCAACTCGGTATGTAGCTGGGCTATTGCTTTCAGCTGTTCGTCGGAAGCTTCCCACATCCCCTTGCGAGCTGTCTCCATCATCACGGCAGTCATCTCTTCCAAGGCAGCTGGATTCTCTTCCTCAAAGAAATCTCTCACTCCTATATCGAACATGTCTTGTACATAAACGTCATACACTTCATCCCATAACTCATCGTCGATAGCCTCAGGTTTCATCACATTCCATCCGTAGGTGTTCTGTATTATCTCTGCGAATCCTGCTGCTGCACTCGACTCTCCTTTCATCTTTTCTTTTATGTATGAAGGATTGAAGATGGTGGTTCGACTTTCGATGCCGATAGCTTCTTTCAGTTCTTGCATGCGCATGTTGTTGCGATTACGATAGTCGCTCATGTAGGCGTCAGGGTCTTTACCTGTGACATTACGCACTGCGAGATTCATTCCGCCCATAAACTCATAAACGTGGTCGAGGCTCAACGCACCCCAAGTGTTGCTTTGACGGGCTTGTATGACAGCGTCGGTATTTGTTAACGCTGCTTCCAATGCATATTGTTGCATCTGTTCCCAATTCTTTTCGTTGCCATAGAAAGCGCCCATATTATGTAGATAGACCTCAGCTATCTCGGAGGCGTTTTCCCAACGGTCGCCGCTCTGTACCATATCAGTGATGCCGGTGCCGTAGTTGCCGTTGACGCCGCCGAACACTCGATATGTCGAAACCTCGCGAGCTTGCTTCGGCGATAGCCCTTTCTCTATGAGTTTGCTCTCAGCATCGATGACGCTTTGACTTACGTAATTGTCGTAGATGTCGTCTTTGGCAGCAGCTGCCATCTCCACAGCGCGACTGATGAGGAACAGACGCGATGCTGCAATGTCGCGTAACTGTCCACTCGTCTGAACAACGACGTCGATACGAGGCCGTCCGAGTTGCTCCGACGGGATGAGACGAATGTCGTTGACTCTTCCAAAAGCATCGCGTATAGGTTCAACACCTAACATATAAAGTATCTGCGCTATGGTGGCTCCTTCTGTCTCCACAAACTCGCCGCTCCATAAGGTGTAGCTTACCTTACGAGGTATGGAGTCGTGATGACGCTCGCGATACATGCGGATGGTGTTCTCTGCCAACTCCTTGCCACGCTCCCACGACAACTCGGTAGGCGTCGCCTCAGCATTGACAGCATAGAGGTTGCGTCCGGTAGGTATGGTGTTCGGATTGGCAATGGGGTCGCCTCCCGATGATGGCGCAGTGTAGCCTCCGTTCATGGCATTGAGAAGCGAGGCAAACTCCATATCAGGACAGTCTTCCAATGCTTCCTTATAGTTAGCGACATTGTTGATGCTGCGTTCTATCTCCATGACAACTCGGGCAAAATCTTTGTCTTCTTTGCTGTATTGTCTCTTGTTCATCTCTCCCTTCGACGACTGCATTGCTCTCATTCGCGACATCATATCTTGTGGTGCCGATAGCGAACGCTCTACCTCACGAGCCATGTTCAACTCCTCTTGTGTTATGCCTGCAGTAGAACAGATAACTTCGTCGGTGATATATAAAGAACCATCATATAGTTGAGCTACTAACTCACGGGCAGGGTTAATGTAACGACGCGTGAATAATGACTTATGTTTTTCCAAGTCGTCCGACGATCTGCCTTTTAACTTGTCTAAAGCCAACATGGAATAGGCAATAGGTTCTGTTGCCATGGCAAAGACGCTGCTTCTGATACGCTCGTCGGAATATGCTTCACCCATGGTGTATAACTCACCTGTAACTTTCTCGTTGATAAGCTCTTCGGCAAAACTTTCGATACGTGCAATCTCTTGTTCGGTATATGGAATGTCTTTCACAGAATCCAAGCAAAGCTCACGATGTATGCCTAATTCTATTGTTAATGCCTTGACTCTTAATGATGCCTCATCGGTGTTTGGATTGCCTTCGGCATAAAGCAAATCGTTGTATTCTTGTATTGCCGAGGAGAGATTTTTATATATTTCTCTTACGTTGCTTTCCATAAAAGGTGGTGTGAGATGCGACTGTAATGTGGCGTAGGAACGACGTTTAGCGATGACGCCTTCACCAACATCGCCGATGGAATATATATATAAATGAGGTGTCGTTCCGACGAGGACGTCGGCCCAGTCGTTGCTACTAAGAGCGAGTTGTTTTTTGGGCGTGAACTCCAAGCTGCCGTGTGTCCCAAAATGAATCATGATGTCGGCATCAAATCCATAACGTGCATAGAGATATGACGCGATATAGGCGTGCGGTGGTGCAGCATCGGTGCCGTGAACGATGGCAAAGTCGTCGCTACCTGCACCAGCAGCGAGTTGTGGCAACAGAATCACGTTGCCTAAATCGACGCGAGGTAAGGCTAAGTCGCCATCATCGTTACAGAGATATGAACCCGGGAACTCGCCGTCTAAAGCATTAACATCGTCGATGAGTTGTGGACGCAGAGCCTTAGTGGTCCATTCGGTATATTCTTCCAAAGTGATAAACTCAGGCTCTCCGTTATTTAGGAAGTCGGCTTTTGCTCCATTGGCGTAAGCATTATATACAGAGCCTTGTCGCTGAATGAGATCCTCAAACTCAGATAATGACTCTGGCAAATTCTCGACACTATAGCCTTCGTTTTTCATCTTTACCAAAAGATTGTAAAGCGAAGGAGCTACTTCCATGCCAGCAGCCGTCAGTGCGTTCTGTCCTGGACCTTTGTAATAATAAATCGCGACGCGTTTCTTGCTGTTGTCTTTGTCCTTCAGAGCGATATGATTGTTGATAGTCTCAACGAACTTATCCAATCTCTCTGGAATGGCATAGGCTCGCTGCAATCCTTCATCGTCTAAATAATGACCAAATAATGCGTAAGGTCTGATGGCTCCGTCAATCTCGGGCATGACCACACTTTGCGACATAAAACCTCCGCTCATACCCATCTTGTCCGATTCCCATTCCTCAACCAAACGGTTTACGTTGAGAGGAGCGAAGAGTGGTATGTTCTGCTCGCTGAGATAATTGACGATATAATCGCCCATCCTGCCATGTGCCATGTTGATGACAGCAGACGGGTTGATGGAGTCTATCTGACGACTCATCACCAACGACATCATGTTACGTACAGGATAAACGACATTGCCGCTCTCCTCCAATCTGCTAATCAAATCTGTAGGCTCTCCCATCTGTCCTGAAATGATGACGGCAGGTGCATCTTCTTTATATAAATTATGTTTTCTTAAAAAGTCTTTATATTCGGCTACGCTGCTAAAATCAATATCGTCGTCATTGGGATTCGACGGGTCGATATGATAAAACATCTTGTGTTCTCGTCTGATAGGAGTGGCTGCTTCTTCACTGTCTAAAGTCTTGCCATCAACGTTGTGACGGATGTAAGTCAGCATGTTGCGATAATTGCGACGACCTCCTCCGTTAAGATATTCTTTGATGGTAGTAGCTGCTATGGAGTCGATAGAAACAATGTCGTTGGCTGGATTGGTAGCCATCGTGGTGATGATAGGAGTGTTTTTCTCAGCGGCATGTTCCAAATGCGACCTCTGTTCCTCAGTGATACGAAGCCCCATGCCGTTCACCATAATCATGTCGTATCTGTTAGCCTTGTCTAACTCCTCAACATCTAACGACGACAGTCGAATGCGAGGATGATCGTTCGACTTGGCTATCTCTCCGAGCGTGATGACTTGATAGTTGACAAAAGCTATGTCGGTAGCAGAGAATAAATAATTCCATGCTACAAAACCTGCTGCTACAAATAGGGCTGCTATTGCCCATAATCTTACTTTTCGTTTCATATAATCTTTATTTCTTTTCTTAATAAATGTTAAAGGTCTATCGTCAAACCTATCGCACATGTAGTTCCTGTCGTTACAGGTGAGTTGCTGTAATAATAATCGGGACGATAGTTGAAGAGGTTGTCGATTGTGAATATTATATTTATACTCTCTCGTATTCTTTGAGCTAAGCTCAATTTCCAGATGGTATATGCAGGATAAGTCTGTTCTTCTGTCTCTTCGTATGAAGTCATCTCTGTATAAACATCGGTGGTTAGTTTCGACATGTAACGTCCAGAAAGAGCTATGTTGAATCCGTAATTGTTCCAGTTTTTATCGTAAGCTATTCTTAAAGTCGCGGCGTGAGGACGTGTGGAAGAGAGTAGTGGCTCGCCTTTCTTGATGTGTTCGTAGGTGTAGGCATACGACAATCTCCACGATAATCCACAACTGTATTTTGCTGAGGTATTGGCATCGACACCAGCCACTTGCAGACGCGACATATTTGTATAAACCTGACCTTCCAAAGCTTGATTCCAAGCCGTCGTGATGCGGTCGTCAACGATGTTGTAAAAACCTGTTACCGTAAAATTGTGTTGTCCTTTAGTATATTCCGTCGAGAGTGAGAAGTTGTGACTCGACTCGGGTTTTAAGTCGGCATTACCATAAATCATAAAGATATTTCCCATATAGAAATTCATATACATCTCCTTGAGAGTGGGAGCACGAAAACCTCCGGCGTATGAAGCTCTCAAAGAACATTTGTTAATCTTGTACATCATGCCTAATTTGGGAGAAAGATGCGACAGCTTGGCTTCGGAGAAATAATCAAAACGAAGACCTGCAATGATGTTGAATCTCTTATATGGATTCCAATCGAATTGCGCAAAGGCATCGGCTGTGTGTTGAATGTGACTTCCATTGTCGATAAACTGATACGACATCAGGTAGTCACGCATGTAGTCGCTGCCAATAGTTAGTATGTGCTTCCCAGAGAAAGTGTGGTTGTACAACGCACGCATCGAATGTTGAACGTTGCTGTAGTCGCGAACATCGAGATTGTTGATTACGAGGAAGTCGCTCTTGTCATATTGGTCGAAAGAGTAGGCGAGTTCCAAAGCATCGTTCTCGCTGATGTCGTAATTGCCTTTAAATCCTCCAGTGAAACTGCGATAACGTTCCTTGATACTTTCCGACGAGTTACGTTCTCTGAAGAAATACCCGGCACGAGCTGTAAATCGTAAATCGTCGGATGCAGTGAAGATAAGTCGTTCCTTGACGTTAAGAGTTGAGTTGCCATAAATCTTGCTGTAATCTCCAACTTCTTCGTTGTCCGTTCCTTCGGAGAGGTCGATCTCGTCGATGGAAGTGTATTGTATGTTTGTCATGGAGTTGAAACGTCCGGCGTTGAAGCCGACAGAACCACCATAACGTTGCTCGTTGTGAGCTCCATAACGTGCGTTCATGTTGACAGACCAAGGCTCCTGCGACTCTCGACTTATGATATTCACCACGCCACCTACGGCATTGGAACCATATAAGGACGAAGCAGCTCCCTTGACGATTTCGATACGTTGTACGTTATCCATATTCAAACGACTGTAATCGACATTGTCGAGAGTCTCACCTGCCAAACGCTCGCCGTCAACGAGGAACAAGACCGAGTTGCCTCCAAATCCCGACATGTTGAGCGAAGTCTGTTGATTCATGGAATAAGTGAATTCTATACCTGGTATCTCGGTCTGTAACAAATCGCTGATGTTAGTAGCATCGGTACGTTTGATGTCAACTTCCGAGATGACTCTCGTGACGATAGGCGCGTCTTTGAGTAACTTGGGTGTCCGCGTGCCCGTGACGACGACCTGATCCAACATGGTGTGGTTCTCCTCTAATATAATGTCAATACGTCCCTTATAATTCTGGGCTACCGTCTGCGTGATATCGATATATCCGACGTAAGTCGCTGTTAAGGTGTAACTTTTGTTGTCGGGAAGTTGAAGCTCATAGTAACCATTGGAATCGCTTGTCGTCCCTAAGGTCTCTATCTCTTTGACTGTGATTGTCGCTCCTGGAAGAGGCGTGTCGTTGTCGTCGGTGACGGTGCCGAATATCAAGCGCTGAGCCATGAGGCTGCATGTCGATGATAACACGAACAATATGATAAAAAGAATTTTTCTCATTGTATCTGAACGGGATATTTGTAGTCGATTGTCATGAAACCTTTTATAGCAGCGTCGCTCATGAAGTTGACGAGACGCAGTGCGGCGTATGTGCCATCGGCAAGTCTTATAATATATACTCTGCCTGATAATGTATAAATTGGTGGCATCGTTGATGTGTCAACGTCGAGCCATGATGAGAGACATGGGTTGTAGTAATCTTCGGCATAAACTATAACACCATCCATCATCTGCGACATGTCGATGGTGATTTTGTCGGTCGTCCATTCGTCGGCAACAAACGATTCTTCCGGAATTATGCCGATGTCGGATATGTCGCCGAAGTCGATCGCTTCACTCTCAAATACGAACGCTCCATTGGTCTTACTGTCATAACGATGTATTGCAAAATCCCAGTTCTCGGGAGAAGCCTCGTCAACGGAAGTGGCAGTTACTTGCTTGTTATGTAAGTCGATATAGTGCCACTTAGTGTAGTCTGTCGCATCGATATAAATACGCCCCGTGTTGTTAGTATCGTCGATGTCAACAAAACCAAACGCACTCGTTTCTTCTTCTAAAGGCTCGTCGTAGATGCCATTGAATATGCCATTACAAGATGAGAGCAATAGCAGAACTATCGCTCCCATTGAAAAAATTATACATTTCTTACTTGAACACATATCTTGTTACTTGATATTGTTACTCTTCTGTGTTAGGAGCTTCGCCGGTGGCAAAGTCGATGGTCAAGCCTCCCATCACTCCCGCTACGCTGAACTGCATCTGAGAATCGTTAATCGACTTGATAGTGGCGCTGAATGTGAAATCGTATGAAGATGTGTTTTCTCCCATACCCATCTCAACCTTGCCGTTACCTGAAAGTCTATAAACTCCTTCTTCCTCAGTCATCTGAGCTTTAGCTACAATAAACTCTCCCCATTGCTGAGAAGCAAATGTTACCTTGGCAGAACCATCGCCATTGTCGCTTACATTAATTAACTCTCCATCGGTGCATCTGTCCTGAAAATAGGCGCAACTCGCAAGAGAATAACCTTCGTAATTGCCTGCAATGTCGGCTACTGTTGCTAAATCTTCGTTGTTTTTACATGCCATCATACCTATTACTACGATTGACATCATTAAAAATAATCTTACTTTCATAATGTGAATTTTTTGTTTTTATGATTGCAAATTTAGTTTGTGGCTCTAAAATATATTCTAATATGATTTTGGTAAAATATCTTTTGACGTCTAATTATTTTTTGGTATCACATTATTCTATACCTTAATATATAATCCGAGCATAAAACTTTATCGCTTTTTTGTTGTTTAAATGTTAAAACAACAACAACATTATGGCAACAAGAATCTTATCAATTTATCCGAAATTATATTCCACTAAAATAGCAGTCAGTGACGACAATAATATTTTTTATCAATATGAAATAGAACATCTTAACGATGATTTGAACCTCTTTGAAAATCTAATGGAACAGATACCCTTCCGTCGCGACGCCATAATGAATCAGTTGCGAAAAGATAATGTCAATATCAAGGAGCTACAATATGTAGTTGCTGAAGGTGGTCTGCTTCGACCGTGTAAGTCGGGTGTTTATATCATAGATAAGAATATGGTCGGCGACCTCTTGGATGGGATAGCAGGGGAAGATGTGATAAATCTTGGAGGACTGCTTGCCTTCACGATAGCCAACAGCCTTAGAATAAAATCGCTCGTCGTCGAGCCTGCCTCCATCGATGAACGCTCCGAACTCGCGAGTTTCACAACACATCCAAGCCTGAGAAAAAAATCTCTCTTTCATGCTTTGATACATAAATATGTCGCAAGACAATATGCTTCTTCTGTTAAAAAAAATTATGATGACCTTAATATAATTTTCTGTCATGTCAGTGAGAGGTCTGTCTCTGTTGCAGCTCATAAAAAAGGTAAGGTCGTTGATGTAAATCAAGCGTATATGGGATTTGGTCCTATGGGATTCTGCGAGATAGGAACGCTGCCGATTTCTGCAATAACTGATATGTTATTTAAAAAATGTTACTCCAAAGACGAAATGTTAAAACTTGTTAACAGTAAAGGAACATCATTTTCATATATAGGAACCGACTCCTTGAATATGATTATGAGCATGTTCCAAAACAACGACAAGAAGACAAAACAGATGCTCGAAGCTATGGCTTATCAGATTAGCAAAGAAATAGTCTCTCATTATGTAAGCTTGGATGGACAAATTGACGCGATAATTTTATCTGGCGAAATATTCTCTCTCAATCGTTTTTTTAAGTATATTTCCAAACAAATTGAAAAATTAGCTCCAATAGTGCCGTATCCAAAAGATTGTACTTTTGAAGCTTTGAATTTCAATGTTTTACAAGTGGTGAATAAAGAAATGGAAATAAGAACTTATGTTTAAAAAAATTAAATTAATATTTTTTTTGTCGCTTTGTATAGTGTCCCTGTCTTTATTTTTTGCTTGTTCCGAAAACAAAATCGAGAAGCATCTACCGAAATCATATATCTCTTATTATAATGATTTTGAGAATGACTCATTAAATTCGATATGGAAAGATGTGAACAGAATCAATGATTCCGGTAATTTTGTATGTGAATGTCGTGAAGATATGAAATACGCTTTCGGCTTTAATCTACCGATAGATGATACAATAGGAAATCGTAATGCTTTGTTTTGCATAGATTTGAAGATTAAAGCGAAACAAAAACCTCGTGCTTCTTTTGTGTTTTCTGTAGTAAGAGATAATAAAAGTGTTTTCTGGCATAAGTTTCCTCTCTCAGAAAATTACAAAAATGATGATTGGTATGAGATTTCTTTTGAAATCAATGTGCCGAATGATGTGTTAAAAAATTCTAAACTTAATTGCTATATCTTAAATTCAAACAAGAATCATTTCTATATCGATGATTTTAACTTTGCTTTTGAATTATATAATTTACCGACTTATATTGATGAGATAAAAGAATATAGTCAACCAAAGATATTAAAGGAAATTACTAATACTCAGACTGTCAATATTCTTTATTCAGATAGAAAGAATAAAATAGTTCTTGCTGACGATAAGAATAATCCAATCTCACAGCCAATTTCTATGTATTATTCTTTAATCGTAAATGACGACACTCTAAAGTTGCAATCTGCCGATTGGAAATTGTTAAAAAATGTTAATGATGATAAATGTTATAAATTTATTAATAAAAATAACATTACATCAACTGAATTGACAATTTCATATAAAGATGATAATCCTAATGTTAATTTTTCTTTAGAATCACAATTCTTAAAAGATATTAAGATTGTAAAGTCATCATTGATTATACCTTTTATTAATGATGATTTTACTGTTTATAGAAGAAATCTTTTCGTAGATTCTGTCAATTGTCAAGATGTATATTATTTGGATAATGGAGGCTTCTCTTTAAATCTTGAAGATAAACAATTAAATCTTTATCATCCCGACGATATTTCGTCTATTCAACTTGATACAAGAAAATCAATGGCTTACATTAATACGGATTATTATTACGATCATTTGTTGATTCGATTTCCTCTTTCCGATACCGTGGATTATTTCATAGACAATTCTACTGTTTTTATGAAAACAGGTTCTGTCCTTAATTCATATTTCACAATTTCATTAACTGACAAAACTATTTTGCCGAGGATTATGCCAATTTTCGACGGTTATGAATCTGCAATTATCTGGACCGAACATGCCGATTGGTCGGATATTAAGACACATCGAGCCACATACTTTGGAAGTGAGGATGTTGCAAATATAAATGATGCCGTTGGTGGTTTTGCATATTATGATATTCCTGTGACAAAAAGCGTCTTTTATCACAATCCTGATTCTATAAATAATCACGATAAGAATAATGACTATCCGGGACTTCATTCTACGATAAAGACTGACTCGTTGTTTTATGATTTTCTTAAACAGCTGAGAGATAATGATTTTGATATTTGTCTGCATACTCCAGAACAATTTACCTCAAACCGAGATTACTTATCGGAGGCACTTTCTTTTATGAAAGAAAACTTTGCCTCGCCATCGTGGATTGATCATGGTTACAATAATGGTATTTTAAGTAATAGGGAAGATATGGTTTGCGATGGATTGGATTCTACTTCACCGTATTACGTCTATGACTTATGGAAGGAAAACGGAGTGAAGTATGTTTGGAACGCTTCATACGAAGATATGAATCCTTTTGAAAAATATCAGTTTTACAATAATTTAATGAGACCTTATCCAGGCTTCGGAGATGCTATGCCATTACCAAGAATAATTTCGCATCCTTCATATCCCGACATTTTGATTTGGTTTACGCATTACACGGTGGAACCGGGCGAGAATTGGGCTTGGAATTATTATTTTAGTCAAGAGAGATTGGATAAGATTGTGGATTTTAGAGAAGTTATCATAACACACATCTATGCTCCTTGGGTCGATGAAAGTCGTGGATTCTGGGAAATGAAAGATGGAAAAGTGGTCGCGAAGAAAGGCTTTAATTCTGCTCTCGAAAAAATTGCCGACATGAGAAAGCAACGTATGATGTTGCCAACGACAATCGCTGATTTTATGAAATATCAGCAGCAATTAAAATCTTTAGAGTATAGAGTCGAAGAAAATGGAAACCTAATCTTAAAGAATAATAACAATGAAACAATAAAAGGTTTATCTTTGATTTCAACAAAAGAGATAAAATTAGATAATTTAAAATCTTTTAACAAAAGGGTGACAAGCACAGGTGATGAGTATATAATCTGGTTCGATATGTCGCCTAATGAGGAAGTTAGAGTTTTAAGTAAAATTAAATAAAAAAGTATATATATGAAAAGATTATCAATTTTTGTATCGGGAGGAGGAACCAACCTACAGAGGATTGCAGAATATTTTGCAGAGAATCCTGATGTTGAGATAGCAAATGTTGTTTGTAGCAATCCTAATGCGTATGCGATAGAGAGAGCCAAGAATCTTGGTATTCCATGTAAGATTATCAATCGGGCAGAGTTTAAAAGCGAGGATTTTGCGAAGGAACTTTTAGACATGAACATCGACATGATAGTTCTTGCTGGTTTTTTGTGGCTTGTTCCTCAGTATCTTATCAATGCTTTCCCAAATAAGATTATCAACATACATCCTGCTTTATTGCCACAATATGGTGGAAAAGGATTCTATGGAGAACACGTTCATGAGGCAGTTGTCGCTGCGAAGGAAGAGTTCTCGGGAATCACAATACATTATGTTAATGAACATTATGATAGCGGCGACATTATCTTCCAGGCAAAAGTTGCTCTTGAAGAAGGAGAAACAGCAGATAGCCTTGCTGCGAAGATTCATACTTTAGAGTACAAACATTATCCAGAAGTGATAGAACAATTAACAATTGACAATTGACAATGTAGAGGTGTATTTTATACATTCTTTTTTTGTTAAAATTTTTTTTGAAAAAATCGCAGAATTTGCAATTATCTTAGAATTAAACGGTTATTCGGATTGCTTGGAAATTGGGTAACGAGATAGCAACCGTTCGTATTTCTGAGTTCTTCATTGTTATGCTTCAATGTGATAACTCTTGACCTTGCAAAGGTATCAAAA
>JAFTXI010000051.1 GCA_017461665.1 Bacteroidales bacterium
CAATGACACTCGTTGATCGTCTCACTGGCGTTGAAACAAACTTGTTGATTGAAGACTATTCATTCATCGCTAAGACAAACGATAACGCAGAACGTTTCTTAATTAGATTAGACAATAGTCAACAGTCGACAGACAACGGTCATTTTGTTTATATCAATAATGGTATGATTAATTTTGATGTTGAAGGTCAAGCAGTCGTTAACGTTTATGACGTAACAGGTCGCTCTGTTGCTGAATATAATGTTACAGAATCTGCAAGCATTTCAACTTCAGAATTCACATCAGGTATGTACATTATCAGAATGTCTGATGAGAATGGTGTCAAGGTACAAAAGATAGTCGTTGAATAATTACTCTATGTTTGAGGTTTAGGTGGTTACTTAAACCTCAAACAAAATAAATAGAATATACAATTAATTAAATTTTAAAATACAAAAATAGAAAATGAAAAAAGTATTAGTAACATTATCATTAGTAGTTACACTAGGATTAGGTGCAATCGCACAAAATGACGCTTTCTTTTCTTACAGCGATGTTGATAAACAACAACGTAACGGCATAATTGAGATTAATCCACCACAATTGCCAGCACTAGGTGAATATAGCGATCAAGCTCCTGTTGGTAGCGGTTTATTGATACTCGCAGGTATGGGCGTTGCTTACGCTTTAAAAAGAAGAAACAATAACTAAACATTCGACTTCATTCTCATTGAAGTAATATTTAATATTTAATTTCATTTAACTTTGGAAGGTGTCCCGTTGTGAAACGCGACACCTTTTTTTTGAGTCTATGAGTGTAGAGACGTTCCAATTACACCTATAAAAATAAGCATGATGTAATTGAAGCGTCTCATCTTTGGGTCAACAAGACTATCCAAAGTCAGTGTAAAAAAGTAGAGACGTCACAGTGTGGCGTCTCTACTGTTGTTTTATTCAAAGACCGTAATCGGCATCAAAGCCTGTACACCTTCAATTTTATTGATACTCTCTATTGCTTCAAGATATTGATAGCTGCTACCTAATTTTTCTTTCATGACAGATTTTGCATAATATTCTTGTGTTTCTGTCTTGAAGAGACTTTCAAAAATGTCTTCTTGTTTTGGAAATTCTTTGATGGAGTAGTTTTCTAAACCGGCTTTTTCTGCTGCATAGACTATAGCTTTTTCTATTCCGCCTAATTCGTCAACCAATCCGATTTCTATCGCGTCGGTACCGCTCCACACTCTGCCTTGTCCGATGCTGTCGACGAAAGTCTTTCTTAAATCTCTTGTTGTCGATACCAAAGTGATGAAGTCGTCGTATGTGGTGGTGACGTGTTTCTGCATCATTTTCAATTGATAAGGTGTCATAGGTTTTGTTATACTTCCGAAGTCGGAGTTTTTGTTTGTTGTTACTTCATCGAATGTCAATCCTAATTTATCGTTGAAGAAACCTTCCAAGTTTGGCATTGTTCCGAAGACGCCTATTGAACCGGTGAGAGTGTTAGGGTCGGCGAAGATGTAATCTGCTGTTGATGAAATCCAGTAGCCGCCCGATGCTGCATAATTACCCATCGAGACGATGAAAGGTTTTTCGTTAGCTGCCAATTCCACTTCGCGACGAATCACTTCTGAAGCGACGGCGCTGCCACCAGGTGAGTTGACTCTCATCACGATAGCCTTTACTTTCTTGTCGTTTCTTGCTTGACGAATAGCCTCCGACAATGTCACTGAGCCAATTGTTGTCTCGTCGCCTTCGCCATCGATAATTTGTCCCGAAGCATAAACGATAGCAATCTTATCTTCGCCCTCGTAAATCTCTGGTCTAACTTTCGAGTAAGGAGTGTTTTTAATGATGTTTACTTTCTTATTGTCGGCAGTGTTTGTAAGTTGATGCAACTCAGCTATAATTTCGTCTTTATATTTCAAACCATCGATGAAGTTGTGGTCTAAAGCAGCTTGTGTATCGAACATCAGCGTCAGATCGTCTGCCATAGAGTTTATTGTCTCTACGCTGATGTTACGCGACTTGCTGATGTCGCTGCATATCTTGTTCCATACGGAAGTTAATAAGACATTAGTTTGTTCGCGGTTGGCATCGCTCATTTTATCCAAGAAATAAGGTTCGACAGCGCTTTTGAACTTATTGTTTTCCGGACGGATAATCTGCATCTCGATGCCCAATTTCTCAAAGAGATGTTTATAGAACATCGATTGTGAAGCCATTCCGTGAATGTCTATCATTCCGTCAGGAAGCATATAGACTTTATCTGCCACGCTTGCAACATAATATGCGCTTTGGGAGTAAGCTTCTGCGTAGCTCAATACGAATTTTCGTGATTTCTTAAATTCAATAAGTTGATTTCTAATCTCTTCTAAGTTGGCACTTGAGGTACCTATTGTTGAGAGGTCCAAGAAAATTCCGGCAATGTTAGGGTCGATAGCGGCAGCTTTTATGTTGTTTAGAATATCGTTCATACCAGCCATATCGATTTCTTCAAAGTTGAAGTTCAATCCGCCGAAAGCCATTCCGAGACTGTTTTTGCTTGTTCTGTCGGGAATGTCATAGTTAAGGTTCATGTAGAGAACTGTCTGAGGTTTAATGTTGACCTTTGTTTCTGTAGATGAGACAACAGACGATAGCAAGCTTGAGATAAAGAAAATTACTATTATCAATAGTAATAATGCAGAGCCTAAAAATGAGGCGAAGAATGTTTTAAAGAATGATTTCATGACTAAATTTAATTATATAAGATAAAACACATTTAATTTAATTATGCTTCAAAAATACGATTTTTTTTTAAATTTGCGCGAAAGTATAGATTGATATGGAAGGAATTTCTTTAGTACTTATGGGTTCTAATTTGGGACAGCGTGAGGATATTATGAATCAGGCTGTTAATATGATGCTTGATAGATGTGGCGAGCTTATTGGCAAGTCGTTGATATATGAGACGGAGCCATGGGGTTTTAAGGCAGAGCAGAATTTTTTGAATCAGGTTGTGGCGATAAGAACAGAGATGACGCCACATAATTTATTGAGGGAGTTGATGTCGATAGAGAAGGAGTTGGGGAGAGTGAGGATAGGTTTAGGTTATCAGTCGCGACCGATAGATTTGGATATTCTTTATTATGACGATATAATCATTAATGACGATGAATTGATTATACCGCATCCGAGGCTGCAAATGAGACGTTTTACATTGTTGCCTTTAAATGATATTGCAGCAGATTTCGTTCATCCTATTCTGAAGAAGACTAATAAGGAATTGTTGGAATATTGTGAAGATACCTCGGAAGTTAAATTGTATAAAAAAAAGCTGCTCTGATGAGCAGCTTTTTTTGTTTTATTATTAATTGTTATTCAGCGTCTTTAACTGTAGTGATTGTCACGTTAGCGCGACGTAACTGAGGCAACAATGGTTTAATTTCTGGATATTGTCCCATCAATTTGTTCAAAGTTTGTTCGCGGTTTGAAGAATTTTTGATTTCGTTAGCTATTTCTTCTTTGTTGTTCATGTTTGAACCTAAGATAGCACTGATGAGTCCGTCCCAGTCGGCACCATTAGAGTGAATTTTTACGTGAGATGCGTCTAAGTGAGTGTGGAGTTCTTCTTGAACTAAATCGGCTGCTGCTTGAGCGCGTTCTTCAGCGAGACGGTCGTTGATGTCGGCACCACCTTCTGGAGAAGCATAACCTTCAACGATAATATCTTCTACTTGGAAACCGTTTTGAACTTCGTTAGAAGCTCTGTTGAGAGCGTCGATGTTGGTTTGTGAGTTTAACTTTTCTGACTCGTTGACAGGGAAAACGATGTTAGCATGGTTTGTATGATAGATGGTGTGTTTTTCAACTACTTCTGTTTTTGTTTCAACTTTAGCAGGTTTGTTAGCTTCTTGTTCTTCTAAAGCTTCTTTGATAGCTTGTTTTAATTCTTCTGGTGTTATGCAGCAGTCTTCAACAGGTTCTGTAGTTTCTTCTACAGCGAAACACTTGTTATTTAATTTGTAACGTAAACCAACATTCATTGTTGTGTGCCAGTCTTTGTGTAAACCTGAAGCAAAAGCATCTAATACGTCGCTATCGGCTGAGTTTGTTGTTACGTCAAGATATGCATCAACATTTTGGTTGACGATATAGTTGAATTCGATACCCATAGGAATTGTAAGAGCAACTTTTCTGTCAGCGAAACCACCGCCTTTTTGGTTATTATAATTGTGGTCGTAACCTACGTAAGCCTTTTCTCCGTCTGCGAAGGTAGCTCTTGCTCTATATTGCATTTGACCGATACCGATGTGAGGATATACGCCAAAACGACGAGCTTCGTTGTAACCGAAAATCAAACCAACGACGTCTGCTGCGACATTGATGTTAGCTTCATAATAATCGGCATAATCGAGAGTGAATAAGTTTTCGTATTCTCCGTTATATATGCCATAACCAAATTTTGCATAGATTCTGTAGTTGTTTTGGAAGTTATAACCGGCACCTATATTCATATTGCCTCTAACGCTCTTGAAGTTGTATTGGTTGTCACCGAATACGAATGATGCTCCGCCGTCTGCCATGAAGTACCAATAGTTGCATGCTTCATTGCTGAAGAATACATTTTTAACACTATTGTTTAATTTATAACTTGCACCGAGGTTTACTGACGAGAACCAGTCGTTGTGTTCACCTCTTGCAATGCCATCGAGGCGGTCAGTGTCGGCGTATGTTGCTGTGAAATCTAAAGAAACTCTCCAACTTGGATTGATGATATAATTAAGTTCAATACCCATTGGGATTGTTGCTGCGACTTCTCTACCATCTCTTTCGTTATAACCGAGTTCGTTTAAATCATTTTTTACCTTATATCTGACTTGACCGATACCTACGTGAGGAACAACGCTAAATTTTCTGTCAGGATTATAACCTAAAATAATGTCTGTAGCATTGACTATAAGATTAAGGTTTCCTTCAAAGTAGTTTAATTTGTCGATAGTGACGTTTTCATATTTACCATTTAATCCGCCAAATCCAATGTTACCCTTGATACCTAAGATGTTGTCAAATTGATAACCAATTCCTAAGTGACCATTGAGACCTAATTTTAACCCTGAGTTATCACCTTTTAAGAAACCTAAACCAAGGTCGCCGGATACATAAACATAGTCGTTGAATGTTTTATTTTCAACAACCTCACCCTCGCTTTGTGCATAGAATGCTACTGGACAAATCGCCATAACGATTGCCATAATAACCTTTGTAAAACTTAATTTGTTCATATTCTTCTGTTTATATTAATAATTCTTTATAGTTTGCTATGACATGTTTTAACTCGCAAATATAATTATTTTTTTGTAAAAGATTATACATTTTTTCTACAAAATTAAAAAAAAGTCGCAATCGCGACTTTTTGTACAAATTATTGGTTCTTATTATTCAACGATGGCTATAAAATCTGGATTATCTTGCAGATAGGCAAATTCCATATCATTCTTTGCTTCCTTCTTTAACTTGGAGTCTTTCTTCACCGCTTTAGCAAGATGCTTCAAGCTCTTTTCTATGTCTTTAGTTCTCATTGCAATGACAGCCTGCAGATATAATGTCTTACCGTTTTCTTCCAAACATTTAATGGTTTCTTCTGCAATGGTATATCTCTTGTCTAATGTCTGTGCCAATGCTACATTATAATCACAATTTGGGTTGTTCTTAGTCATCAATTTGATAGCTTTGTCGTAGTCACCTTTATTAATATGAACTACACCTTCGTTATAACTTGTGTTCAATCCTAATTTCTTTGCCTGATTAAATAATGATGCTGCGAGATCATAGTTGTTTTCATATATAGCAACGACACCTAAATTGTTGTAAGCTTCAGCTAACAAGTCGTCGATTTCAATGGCTTGATTTAAAAGCTGTTTGGCATGACGAGTGTTGCCCCTTTCTATCGCCACAGCACCTGCGTTGCAATATGGTTCCGCGTTGTTAGGATATGTCTCGATAGCTGTTAAATAGATGAGCTCCTTATTCTTCAACTCTTTGACTAATGTTGCTGCATACATCATTTGCTCGCAGCTCAAAGATTGAGGATTGTTGGTACAAGTTTTTGTTATCTGCACGTCGGTCATTTGGGGTTCTATAGTATTGACTTTGACAACGCTGCGTCTCAAAGAGGGCAGGATGCTCTTTTCAAATTCCGGATATTGCTTGATGTATTTGTTCAACTGTGCAACTCTCTGCTCCAGTGTTTGATTCTTTAAAGTGTTGAGAATGGTCCGTTTATCTTTTATGTTAGAATTCTCGATGGCTTTCATCAATCCGTCCCAGTCTGCACCATTACCTTTGGTTACGAATTTAATGTCGTTCACATTTTTATAGCTGACCTTTGAATCCTTTTGTGCCGACAATGACGACAATCTCTTCTTTAAGAAGTTTTCAGTCATCTGTGCTCTCTTGCCTGATAAATCTTTGTTGTAAGTCATTGGTCCTTCGGGTGATGCCCAGCCGTTTACTTCAATGCTTTCAACGTTCCATCCTTTCATGATATGAGAAGTTAAGTCGTTGACGGCGTTTTTGTTTTTCGTGTTTTTATTTAATGGCACTGTCCAGTTGATAGCGTCGGAATTAACATAGAAGAAAATATCTCCATTGTCGCTAATTACTTGATGTTCAATCTCTGGATTGGCGTAGGCTGTCTTAAGAGCGCTTTTGTCAATCTTGTTGGAAGTGTTTATCACGCCTTCGGCTACCAAAAATGCGTTGGCTGTAGCAAACTCGGCTTTGTCTCTGATACTTTGATGATTTGGATGAACTACTTCCTTGAATTTATAAACCAAAGGTTCTACTATTAATAGGGAGTTGTACATCTCGTCTTCGTAAGGTATCGTTATTGTGTAAGAATACGCGCCTCCGTGTCTCTTGCTCACAACGACACCGTCGCCACTGACTTTCTCTCCAATGAAGTTCATCGATGGTAACTCGGTCTCACCGTCTTCATAAACCAATACAGGAGTAATGTTCATGACGGCTTTTTTGTGAAAATATCTCGGAGGAAATTCGGCCTCGATGGTAACAGTTACCATGTTGCCTTTGTTTTCCAAAACTTCGGGCGAAGCAGCGATATAAACCTTGTCGATATGTTTCGCCATGCCCTTAACATCGTGGTTTTTAGCTTGAAAAACCATAGGTGCCATCATTAAAATAACGACAGCAATCGTCTTAAATAGTGAATTAATACTTTTCATCTTTTGTTGTTTTTAAGTTTATCAAAAAACAAAGATGAAAGGTCTTGGTTCAAAAGAAATAAATTATTTATGGTTTAAACCACTAAAAATAGCGTACATCATAATGCCGGCGCTCACCGATACGTTTAAGGAATGTTTGGTGCCTTCTTGCGGAATCTCAATGGCATTGTCGCAATAAGGTAGGACGTCGTCGTCAACGCCATCAACTTCGTTACCAAAAATATATGCGCTTCTTGGTGTTGCAACATAATCGCTCAACATCACGCTGTCTTCAATCTGTTCGACAGCATTGATGGTGTAATTGTTATCTTTCAGATATTTGCAGGCTTCTTCCGTTGTTTCAAAATAACGCCATTTAACACTTTCTTCTGCTCCGAGTGCAGTCTTATGAATCTCACGATGTGGAGGACAAGCCGTTATGCCACAGAGAAAAATCTCGCCAATCCTAAAGGCGTCGGCAGTACGGAAAAAAGAACCTATGTTACTCAAAGAACGTACATTGTCTAACACAATAATAACGTCTAATTTTTCAACTTCTTGATATTCAGTTAAACTTAATCTGTTTAACTCGGGCATTGTCAGTTTACGCATCTTTTCTTAATTTTCCACAAAAATAATGTTTTCTCGAAAACGAAACGAAAATAAAAATATTTATCTTTGTGAATCAAAATAAGTGAAGTGTTTATGGCTAAGACAGATAAAGAAAATCAAGAACTTGAAACCCCTTTGATGAAACAATATTATTCCTTTAAGGCAAAATATCCGGAAGCCTTGCTTTTGTTTCGTGTGGGTGACTTTTATGAGACCTTCGGTGAAGACGCCATAAAGACTTCAGAAATATTGGGAATAGTTCTGACTAAGAGAGGTAAGTCGGCGGCTACTGCAACGGAACTCGCTGGTTTTCCTCATCATGCCTTAGATACTTATCTCCCAAAACTTGTTAAAGCGGGTCAGAAGGTGGCGGTGTGCGAACAACTTGAAGACCCGAAACTGACAAAGAAAATTGTAAAACGTGGAATTACTGAACTCGTAACACCAGGCGTCACTTACGATGACAACGTCTTGGTACAGAAAGAAAATAACTTCCTCGCTTCTATACATATTGAGGATAAAGAATCGGGAATAGCGTTCTTAGATGTCTCGACAGGCGAGTTTTATCTGACGCAAGGAAACAACGAATATATCGACAAACTGCTTCAGAGTTTCAATCCTTCCGAGGTGTTGTGCCAACGCAACAAACGCAAGTCGTTCATTGAGAACTTCAGCGATAAATATTATCTGACGGTTTTCGATGACTGGGTCTTCACCAACGACTACGCCAACGACATTTTAACACGTCATTTCAATACCAACTCGCTCAAAGGTTTCGGCGTCGATGACTTCCCGAAAGGAATAATAGCTGCCGGTGCTGCCATACATTATCTTCACGAGACCCAACACGATAAGATTTCATACATAAGCTCATTGTCGCGTATCGACCAGGGACAGTTCGTTTGGATGGATAAGTTCACAATCAGGAATTTAGAATTGTTGCATTCTTCCAATGCCGACGCTAAAACTCTTATCGATGTCATCGACAAAACAGCTTCTCCTATGGGGAGTCGTCTGATGCGCCGTTGGCTCTCATTACCTTTAAAAAATAAAGATCAGATAACTTCGCGATACGAGATTGTGGATTTCTTCGTGAAAAACAACGACTTAATTTCTTCTTTCCAAGACGCGATACGTCAGGTCGGCGATTTGGAACGTCTCATTTCGAAAGTGTCGCTGCTGCGCGTCAATCCGCGTGAAATGCTTCAGCTTGCGAGGGCTTTGGATCAGATTGAGGTGATAAAGAACCTTTGCATAGAGAATGAAAACGATGCCCTAAAGTTGTATGCAGAACAGCTGAATGTGTGCGATACTATCAGGCAGAGAATAAAGAAAGTCCTTAACCCTGAATCTCCTTCCTTGATTTCCAAAGGTAATTATATCAACGACGGCGTTGATGAGGAATTGGATGCGCTTAGGAATTTGTCGCGTTCCGGGAAAGAGTATCTCACTAATATTCAGAAGAGAGAAGTTGCCGCGACAGGAATCTCTTCTTTAAAAGTAGGATATAATAACATATTCGGATATTATCTTGAGGTTACCAATCTTCATAAAGATAAGGTCCCAGCGGAGTGGATTAGAAAACAGACTTTGGCTAATGCGGAACGTTATATCACTGAGGAACTTAAGGAATATGAACAGAAGATTCTCGGTGCTGATGAGAAGATACGTGTTATCGAGGAACGCCTTTATTTTGAATTGATTAACGCTTGTGGTGAGTTCGTTTCGCCGATTCAACTCAATGCCTCGCTCATTGCCAAGATAGATTGTCTTGTGAGTTTTGCGTCGGTGTCTATAAAAAATAATTATGTGCGACCTTCTGTCGATGAATCGTATGTTATTGATATTAAGGAAGGTCGTCATCCTGTCATTGAACAACTGATGCCTATTGGCGAGCAATATATTTCCAATAATGTATATCTCGACAGAGAGAAGCAACAGATTATCATCATCACAGGACCTAATATGTCGGGTAAGTCGGCACTTTTGCGACAGACGGCATTGGTAGTGTTGTTGGCTCAGATTGGATGTTTCGTTCCAGCTGAATCGGCGCGTATTGGTTTGGTTGACAAAATCTTTACGAGGGTAGGAGCGAGCGATAATATTTCTTCCGGCGAATCAACTTTCATGGTTGAGATGAATGAGACGGCGAGTATCTTAAATAATATTTCCAATCGTAGTCTTGTACTTCTCGACGAGATAGGAAGAGGAACAAGTACTTACGATGGAATCAGTATTGCCTGGGCGATAACGGAATATCTTCACGACCATCCTCAGTGTCGTGCGAAAGTTCTGTTCGCGACGCACTATCACGAGCTTATCGAGATGGAAAATTCTTTCAAGAGAATCAAGAATTATCATGTGAGTGTGAAAGAGATGAACGACAAGGTTATCTTTTTGAGGAAGTTAAAGAAAGGTGGGAGCGCGCATAGTTTTGGTATTCACGTGGCAGCGATGGCGGGAATGCCGCGTAAGGTCATCGACAGAGCTGATGCTTTGCTTTCAATATTGGAGAAGTCGCATTCGCATGAGTCGCTGAACAGTGCTGTGAAGGAAACAAAAAGCTGCAACGATATGCAGCTCAGTTTTATTCAGTTGGACGATCCTCTTCTGCTTCAGATCAAAGAAGATATTCTAAACACTAACATCGACATACTGACTCCAGTAGAAGCTTTGATGAAACTCAATGAGATAAAGAAACTCCTTAAATAGAACTTCAGAATCTCAAAATTTTAGAATTTTAGAAAATTTTAAAGTTCTGAAGTTCTGAGATCCTAAATTAAAATTGTCTCACGGCTCTTGCATAGACTCTTGTTGCGAGTTTTGAGCAGCGTTTTGCTTTTCCTTCTTGATTGATGCGCCAAGCCTCTCCTTGATTGTATTCCGAACTTGTCCAATACCATCCGTTTATTGGTTTTGAAGCCTTGTCTTTTAGGGTTTCGTCTATTATACCTGTCGCGTTGGCTGTGATTAGTTGATATAATTCGCCAGCTGATGGCAGATACCATTCAATGCCATTCTCGCGACAATATTTGGCTGCCGTAGGTTTTACATCTCCTAACTGCATTAAGATACCCGCGGTATAAACCTTTCCTAATCCATAGTTAAACTCGAGATAAGGGATTTGCTCGTCAGCGATACCTGCAATATTCTGACAATAGACATAATGTGTTTCTTCTTCCCATCTTCTTTTTTCTTGATTTAAAGAAACCGCCAAACCATGACCTTTTTCGTCAACATAAAAGACCACGCCTTTTGTATTATCGTCGAATGTGTATAAGTCACCAATTTTAATTTCTTGTGCATTTAAACAAAATGATGAAAAGAGAAAAATGAATGATAAAAATCTTGAAGTTTTCATGATAAATTTGTTTTAATTGTTTCCACAAAGATAGTGATTATTTATCATAAAAATGGACGTTTTTGGGAATTTGTGATATTTTTTTATGGAAAAGACGGTGTTTATAGAGTGAAAAGGAACTTATTTTGGGGAGTTTTGAGATAGATATTAATTTTTTTTACTTTGTAAATATCAGATTTTCAGAGGATAAAAAATAATTTTAAAAAAAATAAAAAAAGTTAAAAAAATACTTGCGTGCAATGAAAAAATGCGTATCTTTGCACCATCAAACAACAACGCGGAAATAGCTCAGTTGGTAGAGCACGACCTTGCCAAGGTCGGGGTCGCGAGTTCGAGTCTCGTTTTCCGCTCAAAGTCCCGATGAAATGTCGGGATTTTTTGTAGAGGGTTAATAAGTGCCTGAGTGGCGGAATAGGTAGACGCGCCGGACTTAAAATCCTGTGCCCATTTCGGGCGTGCCGGTTCGATTCCGGCCTCAGGTACCATAACGCTAAAAAAAGGACTACTCAACGGTGGTCCTTCTTTTTTTGTTAACAATTGATAATCGTGAAAGTGGCTCAGTCCGGAAAGTAGTGGCTCAGTCCGTAAAGTAGGTGGAGTTGTAAAAAAAGTTGAGCAAATAAAGTAGTCAATCTGATAAAGAAAGGGATGTCGCAGATGCCACGGAACTGGCTTCTGAAAGCCTTAACTTTGGCGTTGAAACTTTCGGCGGAGGCGTTAGTCGATCTGTTTTCAAAATAGTTTGCGATTGTAGC
>JAFTXI010000052.1 GCA_017461665.1 Bacteroidales bacterium
CCAAACTACAGGCTCTAAAAGGTCGTGTTCTCGTCAGGCAAGGTTGTGTGGAAAAATACAGAAGCCCTACGGGGCGAGGATGATTTTTCCGCGACACCCGCAGGGCTTGACCTTGCTTGGACGAAAAGAACACGAGTTACCTTTGCCTGTGGTTTGGTGAACTCGGCTACGAATTTGTTATGTCATTTTCTTTATTACATAGATAGTTTTTAGGGTACGGATTCTTATAATTGGAGAAAAAATCGTATATTTGCATTTAGAAAAGAGTTATTTGAAAAGCATGAGGAATATAGTGTAACAAAACAAGTTAGCAATTTCTTATCCATTGCCCATTCTCATGCAAGTTCTTCTTAATGGTTTGATACTCAAAGAATCTTAATCAAACTACATCAAATATAGTAAAAAGTCAACAGAAACTGACAACTGACAACAGATTTTTTTTGTAGAGTCACCAAGTCACCGAGTCTATGAGTCTATAAGTCTATGAGTCTATTAGTAGAGACGTTCCAATTACACCTTTGAAAATAAACACGATGTAATTGAAGCGTCTCTTTCTAAAGTTCTGAAGTTCTAAAGTTCTAAAATTCTAAAGTTCTGAAGTTCATTCATTAAGTCCGTATTTCTTCAGTAGTCGGTTCCATTGTTCCGATTCCAAGAAACTGAGGAGATACGGATTTATTTTATTAACCAACAAAGGATCCGACGACATGAAACAATAATATTCTTTGTTGTTCGGAAGTTCTATCAGTTTGATTTTCTTACTTAAACATCTCTCCTTCTTATTAAAGAAATAAGTCAGCGTAGCACCGTCATCGACGAAAGCGTCGATCTCGCCTTTCTCCAAAGCCTCCACTCCTGCTTCAACAGATGGATATTGTCTCGTGCGGATATGTTTATAATTAAGATAAATGTCGGCGCTCTTTCCTTCTACGCTACCCACTTTCATCTTATGCAAATCGTGAATGTTGGTCACGTTATTTTGAAGTCGTTTCGTTGTAAGCTCCGACGATATCGTAGCGGTGAATCCGCTGATGATGAGTATTGCCACAAGCATCCATATCGTGGCGAGGATTTTTCCTTTTCTGCTTTGCGGCGACTTGTCGCCGTAGCCTACCGTCGTCATTGTGACCCAAGCCCACCAAAAACCATCTACGATTCCGTTTATCTTCTTCGAGAAAGCTGGATTGTCGTTTCTTTCAGCGAGCCAGATAAGTGTGCCGATACTGAAGTTAATAAATAATAACAAACCTATTGTCTTTAAGAAAGATATGGAGAAAAGATTTTTCACTATAGTAACCAATCCCGATTCATAATGACTTTCCAAAGCGACGCATAAATTGGTGATATAGAAAGGCTGCGAGAAGAAAGTGTTATTCGCGAATCCGGAGTTTATCGTCATGGGAGCGATGGAGATATTTATCTCTCCTTCAGAAATGTTCGCCATAACTTTGTCGTTTTCCGTCGTGACAAAATCGTAGTCGATGTTTAGTGAATCGGAGATATTATTCCACAAGTCGATGGTCAGTCCTGATATTTTTCCGTCATCGATAATAATGAAAGGCGGCGTGTTGGTGACGCCAATCGTCAGTCTTTCTTCATCGGCAAGAAGTATAAGCGAAGAAAAAACTAAAATTATAGATATAAAAAAACGTCTTAACATATTATTATTTTTATGTTAAAACGTTTTAAGAGATTTAAAGTTTTATACTGATATCACACTAATTAGACACAGGTCTGATGCTGTAGCCTCCGCTTCTACTTGCGGTGTGTATTCCACTTCCAGATGTCGAGAAATAATTAGCGTCATATTCGCCGTAAGCCGGCGTTGAAGTCCAGTAGCGACCATAATCGTTATAATATCCGTTTGAGTCGCCGTGGTAGAAACCAGAACAAGGCACAATTATACTATTGCCATTAGAGCCGGTGAACTTCACACATTTCTTACCATTAACTTCTATGGTTGTCATTGTACAATTGTTATACAACTCATTGACTTCTGATTTTTTAGGCATTCTCCATGAAGAACCCCATTGAGCACGCGCCACATCATAGTCGGGGTTTCCTGAGATGTCGCTCATCTCTCCATAAGTCGTGCAGTCGTCTGTACCGTAATAATCTTTTGTCTCTAATTCACCCCATGAGTAGTAACTGCCTGCCATTTCAGCAGAGTTAGCTCCTACATTACGAGTAGCCCATTTCAATCCTGATGGCAATCCTAAATCTACATATTCGTGACCATTGATATTGTTACCTGTTTCATCTTGTTCGGTAATAAAAATCTTCGTCACTCCATAACTTGTGCCTGCGCTGTTAGTTGCGTATGCTCTCACGTAATAAGTTGTCTGAGGTGCTAAGTTGCTAAGGTTGGAAGTAAAACTACCTGTACCAGAGCCATCGACAGTTTTATTATTGTTGATGGTAGGACTTTGCGATGTGCTCCAACAGACGCCTCTCGCTATCACAGTCGCTCCACCGTCAGAAGTCACAGTGCCGCCCGACAACGCAGTATTTGCCGTTACACTCGTAACATCTTTTGTCGTGACAGTCGGTTTCACTACTATAATATCATCACCACCATTATCGTCACCTCCGTTATCATCACCACCATTATCATCTCCTCCATTATCATCTCCTCCATCGGAGTTTGTTGCCTTAACAACAAGTTGTTTACCGCCATTATTTGTCATAATCGAAATGAATGTCTGATTAAGACCTGACGAGAGTTTATCTCTATCGATATTTACCACTACAGGTTTTGTCGCTCCCGGTTGAATGTTTCCTTGTGCATTATTGATAGTCATAATCCATGATGCAGTCTTAAGGATTTCGTATTCTAAAGTCGAGGTGCTACTGTTGAAGATGTTAAACATTTGTGAAGTCACATCCTGTATTGAACCGAAGTTGAGTTCGTTGATGTCGTTACCATCATTGTCGATGATTCTCAGCTCTGCAGGAAGTATTTCTATCTGAACGTCACGGCGCATTGCTTTTGCACCATCTAGCGTGATAACGTAATCGTCAATCAAGTCGGTATAACCTGTTTTAGAAACCGTGATAGAATAATCACCCGCTTTAAGGTCTAAAAATTCATATCTGCCGTCGGTGCCGGTCAGCGATGTTTCTCCTGAAGGACGCAACTGCACGTTAGCGTTCTTCACTGGTTCGCCAGTGGCTTTGTCGGTCACAATACCATAAATGGAACCAAATTCTTCAACGGGATCAGGATCGCATGAGATGTTGATAAACACCAAACATAACGCGATACTCAAAAATAAAGAAAAACGTTTCATGGACTCTTAATTTTTTGTGATACATATCTCTAATTTTAATAATCATTCTTTTTCATCGTTATCGTAACAGAAGTCGTCTCAGAAGCAAGCACGTTGGCAGTCTTCATATTTGTCTCATATCCGCTTTTTTGAACCGTGATTGTATATTGTTTCGCATCCAAATCTGAGAATGTGAAACATCCGTCTGAGGAAGTGCTACAATTTTTTCCTCCGGGAGAGAGTTGCACCGACACATATTCCAAAGGTTCATTGGTGTCATAATCCAAGACCGTTCCCTCAATGTTACCGAACATATTATATTCTATCGGGTCACAGGAGACAAAGGAAATGACAAGAATCAACAATGCTAAATACAAAAGTTTTTTCATATTTTAAAATTTAAGGTTTAAAGCTATGCCTGTAGAATTGAGATCTGAATAAGGAGATACAGAGACGTTGTTCATTCCTAAGAAGACTCTCTCTTCACCCTTCACAGCAATACCATCAATGATATTCCAGATATATACTGCTGCAGCTCCGGCTATTGAGATGTTACGCATCGTCTGCCAGGTATTGGCGTTCTTCGTATATTGATAATGCAGCGATGAATTATGTGTCGAATTAATCTTATTGATATTCGATGTCATCATGCTGTGTGATACGATGGCACTTCCTACAAACAAAATCTCACCACCTATGAAACAGACTCCTTTCGTCGATTGACCCTTGTAGATCTGCGACATGCCTGGGACTAATACTCTTGCAGAGAATGGATAATCGTCGGATATTCTGACTTCATCAAATTGATATGAAGGATCTTTCGCAATCTGTATCAAAAGATAGGCGTTATAAGTATAATCTACTTTTTCATAATATTCGTCGATAACGCGAGCTTTGATATTGACAGTGTTGTCACCTTCAAGGTGTATCATCTCTCCGTAAAGTTTCACCTTTGCTTCAGCATTGATGACATTGTCTTTATAAATCTGCAACAAAGCATTATCTCTCGCATATTCCTTAGGACTATAAGAAGAACACGAACCAACTACGACCTTCAGATACGATTGTGAAGTCTCTTTGAAATTTCCATCTAACCAGATAGGTTTTTCCTGTGCGAAAATGTTTAAGCCAACAAACGCCAATAAAAAAAAGAACAATAATTTTTTCATAATGCTATAGGCTTATCAAATCTGTTTCAAGAGATTTACCATTTCTATTGCAGTTGTTGCAGCTTCGAAGCCTTTGTTACCTGCTTTAGAGCCAGCTCTTTCAACAGCTTGTTCAATGTTGTCGGTTGTGAGTACGCCAAAGATGATAGGCACGCCTGTCTGTAAACCGGCTGCTGCTATTCCCTTAGTTGTCTCGTTTGCAACCATTTCGAAATGTGCGGTAGCTCCTCTGATGACTGCGCCCAAACATATCACAGCGTCATATTTCTTTGTCTCTGCCATTTTCTTTGCGACCAACGGAATCTCGAAAGAACCTGGAACCCAAGCCACGTCGATGTCTTTCTCGTCGCCGCCATGACGTTTGAAAGCGTCGATAGCTCCACCTAATAATTTGTTAGTAATGATTTCATTAAAACGGCCAGCTACGATAGCAATCTTCTGACCTTCAGCGATTAATTTACCTTCTATTATATTCATATTTTTAAAATTTATATTTTCTCATTGACTTATTGTCTTGTTGACTCTTTCACGTGCAAGATATGTCCCATCTTTTTATATTTGGTATAGAGATAGAACGCGTCTTTTTCGTTGCATGTCATCTCGATAGGTTCACGACCGACGATTTCTATTCCGTAGGCGTTCAGGCCTGTTATCTTTGTTGGGTTGTTTGTCATGACAGTGATTTTTGTTATACCCATATCTGAGAGTATTGAAGCACCTGTTCCGTAGTCTCTTAAGTCGGCTGCGAAACCGAGAGCGAGGTTAGCTTCAACGGTGTCCATTCCTTCATCTTGGAGTTTATATGCTTTCAGCTTATTTATCAAGCCGATGCCTCTACCTTCTTGTTTGAGGTATAAAATCACGCCTCTGCCTTTTTCTTCGATTCGACGCATAGCTTCTTGCAGCTGTTCTCCGCAGTCGCAACGTAATGAACCGAAAGCGTCGCCGGTGAGACATTCAGAGTGGACGCGGCATAAGACAGGTTCTTCACCTGAGATATCACCTTTCACCAAAGCGATATGATGTTCGCCTGTGACTTTGTCGATATATCCATGAGCTCTGAAGTTGCCGTATTTTGTTGGCATGTCAGCCTCAGCCACTTTCTCCACCAACGATTCTGTTCTTCTTCTATATCTGATTAAATCTGATATAGATGTAATTTTAAGGTTATGTTCTTTTGCGAACTGAAGGAGTTCTGTGGTTCTCATCATTGTTCCGTCTTCTCGCATAATCTCGCAGCAAAGTCCACATTCTTTAAGTCCTGCGATTCTCATGAAATCGACAGTAGCCTCTGTGTGACCGTCGCGTTTGAATACACCGCCTTCACGAGCTTCGAGTGGAAACATGTGTCCCGGACGACGGAAATCCTCTGGTTTTACATCATCTTCAACGAGTTTCATCGCTGTAATTGAACGTTCCACTGCCGAGATACCTGTCGTAGTATCGACATGGTCGATGGATACGGTGAACGCAGTGCAATGGTTGTCGGTATTATCTGTAACCATCTGATTGAGTTTCAGCTTATGAGTCAACTCCTTACTCATCGGCATACAGATGAGACCTTTGGCGTATGATGCCATAAAGTTGACATTCTCTGTCGTTGCAAATTCGGCAGCACAAATCAAGTCGCCTTCGTTTTCTCTGTCAGGATCGTCAATGACAATAATCATCTTACCGTTTCTGAGATCTTCAATAGCTTCTTCAATAGTGTTAAATCTGTTATCTTTCTCCATATTTATTTTTTTAATTATTATCAAAAACCATTAGATTCTAAGAAATCTAAGCTTATATCTTTATTTATATCTTCTTTGTATAATAATCTCTGTACATATTTTCCTATCACATCGTTTTCAAGATTTACGGTGTCGCCTATCTTTTTTGACGTAAGTGTCGTCTCGCCTTGAGTATGTTCTATTATTGAGACTGAGAACGATGTCGAATCTACATCGGTAACTGTCAAAGAGATACCGTCGATTGCGATGGAGCCTTTCTTCACGATGAGTTCCAAGATTGAAGGTGATGTGGCAAACGACATTCTTATTGCTTTGTCGTCGTTGAATTTCTTAATTATCGTTCCGACTCCATCGATATGACCTAAAACGATATGACCTCCAAGACGACCATTCACTGAAAGAGCGCGTTCGAGATTCACCTTGTCGTTTACTTTAAGATTCTTGAAGTTAGTCGTCATCATTGTCTCTGGCATAACATCTACTGTGAACGAGTCGCTGCTGAAGGTAGTGACTGTCAGACATATTCCGTTGGTGCAGATACTATCACCGAGATGAATGTCCGACATTATCTTCTTCGCAGAGACTGTCAGCTTGATGCTGTTAGAGTGTCTCTGTATTGATTTTACCTTTCCTATTTCTTCAACTATTCCTGTGAACATAATAAAGTCTATGAGTCTATAAGTCTATGAGTTGCTGAGTCACCAGGTTCTGTTGACTATTGTCTGTTGACATTATTTTACATTTTATTAATATATCATTATCTATCTGTTCCACTTCCACATCGTTCAACATGATAGCGTTTTTCATCAATTCGATTCCCATTCCTCCTATTGGCGATTTGGACTGTTCGCCACCTATTATTTTTGGAGCTATGAAAGCGTAAACCTCATCGACGCAGCCTGCCTGTAAGAAAGCAGCGTTCAATGTGGAGCCGCCTTCAAGCAGAAGAGAGTCAATGCCTTTTTCTCCCAATTTAATCATCAAGTCGTTAATATCGACACGACCGTCTTTTTCCTCGCAAAATAAAATCTCGACTCCACGAGATTTTAACAATTCCATTTTATTGGATGTATTCGATACGTCAGTACAACATGTTGCTAATATCGTTCTGTATTCTTTTGCCGTCTTAACAATCTGACTTTCCAAAGAAATCGACGCTTGGGTATCGACGATAATTCTTATAGGTTGACGCACTGAAACTATGGACGAAGTCTGTTGTCCGTTGTCCGTTGTCTGTTGCCTATTAATTCTGCAATTCAGCATTGGGTCGTCAGCTTTTACAGTTCCTATTCCAGCTACTACTCCCATCATCTCTGAACGTAATTTATGGACAAGTTTTCTCGATTTCTCGTTGGTAATCCATTTGGAGTCGCCTGTATATGAAGCTATTTTCCCGTCTAAAGTCATTGCTGTTTTGAGTAGGACGTAAGGACGTTTTGTCTTAATATATTTTAAGAAGACCTTATTAAGTTTACGAATCTTGTCTTCTTCTACTCCTGTAACGACTTCTATTCCTGCATTTTGCAAGATAGAGATTCCTTTACCAGCCACCAATGGATTCGGGTCGAGGACACCAACGACGACTTTCTTTATTCCTTTTTCAATTATTATATCGGTGCAAGGGGGTGTTTTTCCGTGATGGCAGCAAGGCTCGAGCGTTACATATAAAGTTGCGTTTTGCATGGACGTATGCGATACATCCCTTCTTGTCAACGCGTTACGCTCGGCATGTAATCCGCCGTAATATTCGTGGCAGCCTTCAGAAATTATTATGTCATCTTTCACCACGACGCAGCCCACCATAGGATTAGGATTGACGAATCCGGCACCTTTCTTAGCGAGTTCGATGGCTCGCTTCATGTATTCTATATCTTGTTTGTTATATGACATAAAAAAAGCCCATAATAAATTAATATCCAGGGCAAACGTCAATTCATAAGAAAATCTATCTTCTACCATCCGGACTGTCACCGTCGGTTTCGGAATTTCACCGAATCAGTTCCCTAAGGAAGTCGCGGACTGTCACCGCCGGAAAGGAATTTCACCTTGCCCTGAAGAGTTCTGCAAATATACATTAATTTTTAGACGATATGCTATAATTGTGATTATTTTTTTTAGGATAAAAAGTAAAAAGGTCTAAAGCACTTTCAACCTTTATGACTTTATCCCTTAATCTCTTTTGAACATTTCTCCAATGATTATGTTCTATGTCAAAAAAACAACATTATGCACACAAAAATCTTTATCATTATGTTTCTACTTAACATCTTTGCACCAACCGAAATCGATAATGAACCGGTGGCAATCGATTTAAACAAGTATCTTGGGAAATGGTACGAGATAGCTCGCTTCGACCATAGCTTCGAGCGTGACATGCAAAGAGTTATGGCTGAGTATATTCTCATGCCTGATGGAAAAATTAAAGTCATCAACACTGGATACCGCGATGGCAAGTTCAAGGAATCTATTGGGAAAGCAAAGCTTACTGAGACTCCCGGACTGCTGAGAGTGTCGTTCTTCATGAACTTCTACTCCGATTATCGCGTTCTTATGATTGACAAGGATTACAATTATGTCTTGGTCGGAGGCAACTCGCCTAAATATCTTTGGATTCTATCTCGAACTCCACAATTGGAAGCTACGACATTACAAAAAATTATCGATGTTGCCGAGGAAAAAGGCTACGACACCGATAATCTTATTTATGTTGAACAACTATAAAAAACGAAAAGACGTAGCAACATTACGTTGATACAATAAAAAAATAAGAGACGCATCAACGACATATTGATTATTTTTCATGGTGTCGTTGATACGTCTCTACTGTTTTAAATTATTTTCTTTCAATAACTTTCTTTGCTGCTGCGACGATGTCTTCTGTATCTAAATGATAGTGTTTCATCAATTCGTCTGGTGTGCCGCTTTGTCCGTATTCGTCAAAAATTGCGACAGGCTCGATTGGAGTTGGGTAATTCATCGAGAGGACTTGTGAAATGCTGTCGAACAAGCCACCGTTGAGTTGGTGTTCTTCTGCTGTCACCACGCAGCCAGTCTTCTTAGCTGAAGCGATAACTGCTTCTACGTCTAAAGGTTTTATTGTGTGGATGTTAATGAGTTCAGCATTGATACCCATTTCTTTTAAGATTGGAAGTGCTTGAACTGCTTTCCATACCAAGTGACCGCAAGCGAAGATAGTGACGTCTGTTCCTTCTTGCATCATCTGAGCTTTACCTATTACGAATGGCTCGTCGGCTGGCGTGAAGTTTGCTACTTTTGGACGACCGAAGCGAAGATAAACAGGACCATCGTGTTCTGCCACAGCGATAGTAGCTGCCTTTGTTTGGTTGAAGTCGCAAGGGACGATGACAGTCATGTTAGGCAACATCTTCATCATACCGATGTCTTCTAATGTTTGATGTGTTGCGCCGTCTTCGCCGAGAGTAATGCCTGCGTGTGAAGCACAAATCTTGACGTTTTTGTTTGAATAAGAAACGACTTGACGAATCTGGTCATAGACGCGTGCAGTTGAGAAGTTGGCGAATGTTCCTGTGAAAGGCACCATGCCACCGATGCTGAGGCCTGCTGCCATGCCAATCATATTGGCTTCAGCGATACCTACTTGGAAAAATCTCTCTGGAAATTCTTTTGCGAAAGCGTCCATTTTGAGAGAACCTATTAAGTCGGCACAGAGACCAACAACTTTAGGATTGCGTTTGCCGGCTTCTAAGAGACCTTCACCAAATCCTGATCTTGTATCTTTATAATTTTGTACTGTAAAATCCATGGTAATGTGTTTTTAAAATTAATAATCTCCGAGAGTCTCTTTAAGTTGTGACAAAGCGTCGGCAGCTTGTTCGTCGTTAGGAGCTACGCCGTGCCATTTGTGTGTTCCCATCATGAAATCGACGCCCATACCCATTTCGGTGTGAGCGAGAAGAACCTGCGACTGACCTTTGTGAGCGTTTTCGCGCATCTTGGTGAGAGTTTCAACGACTTCTTGCATATCGTTGCCGTTGCATTCCCAAACTTTCCAGCCGAAAGATTCGTATTTCGCTCTGAGGTCGCCGAGGTTCATAACGTCGTCTGTCGAACCATCGATTTGTTTTTTGTTGTAATCGACGATAGCAATAAGGTTATCGACATTCTTTGCAGGAGCATACATCGCTGCTTCCCAGATTTGACCTTCTTCTTGTTCGCCGTCACCCATCAAGACGTAAACGATATGGTCGTCTTTCATGAGTTTCTTTGCTTGAGCAGCGCCTACTGCCACGGAGAGACCTTGTCCTAAAGAACCGCTTGCCACTCTGATGCCGGGAAGACCTTCGGCTGTGGTAGGGTGACCTTGAAGACGTGTTCCGAGACGACGGAATGTTGCCAACTCAGCGACTGGGAAATAGCCGCGATGTGCCAAGATGCTGTAAAGCATCGGACTGATGTGACCGTTAGAAAGGAAGAACATGTCCTCTCCTACTCCATCCATCGTAAATTTCTCAGGATCAATTTGCATTTGATCGAAATAAAGAGCTGTGACAATGTCGGTAGCTCCCAATGAACCTCCTGGGTGTCCAGATTGACAACCATGTACCATTCTGATGATATCACGTCTTACCTGTGATGCGACATCTTTCAACTGATTGATTTCCATATTTTGATATTTATTTTAGGATTAATAATTATTCTTAATCTTGTAGAGAAGTGTCAATGATGATTTTATAAGGTCAAAAAATGTCAAGACTTAAAGAACATCATTGGCTCGTCTCTACTTTTTTTTATGTTATGCAAATGTAATGAATTTTGTGATAGTTTTACTTTTTTTTAATAATTTTGCATAAAAGTTTTTCAGATGGCAAGACACTATAATAGTAGGTATAAAAAGAAGTCGCAGGAGACTGTTTTTATAGTGAGAGAAGAGAGCGAGTTGATGGATTTTTTAATGAAGGTCATGGACGGTATCAGTCGTACTAAAGTTAAGAAGATGCTTACTAACGACATGGTTCATGTTAACGACAGAAGCATTTCGCAGCACAACTTCATGCTTAAGCCTAATATGAGAGTCAGCATTAAGAAGTCGAGCGAAGGCAGCAGATTCAAAAATTTCTGGATCAAGATTATCTTTGAAGACGATTATCTAATAGTCGTCGATAAGAAACCTGGAATCTTATCGAGCAGCACAAGTCCTAAAGAAGAATCGGTAAAATCTATCTTAAATTATTATTTGGATAAGAGTCATCAACATGCTACTGCTCACACTGTACATCGTTTAGACAAGTTTACTTCTGGACTTATAATATTTGCGAAGAGCAAGAAAGTAGCGCTACAATTTGAAGAAGACTGGAAAGAAAGAGTCTATGACAGACGTTACATTGCTTTGGTTCATGGCGAGCCTAAGTCGCAAGGTTCTATTTCTTCATATTTAAAAGACGACAGTCATTATGTGACACATTCCTCTCAGGAAGATAACGGCGGTAAGTTTGCAGTCACACATTATAAAAGATTACAGTCATCTAATGGATATTCATTGGTTGAGTTGCAGTTAGAGACAGGTCGCAAGAATCAGATTAGAGTCCATCTTCAAGATTTGGGATGTCCTGTTGTAGGAGATCTGAAATACGGTGATGGCAGCGACCCTATCAACAGATTAGGACTCCATGCGTACAAGTTATGCTTCAAGCACCCCGTCACCAATGAAGACATGAAATTTGAAAGTGACATACCGAAGGGGTTTAATATACCTTTGGAAGGATAAAGCTTAAAATATTGCTTTTAATGTCAATACAGATAAAACCAAAACAATATATTGAGATCTTTATTAACAACGAGAACATAGTATGACAATAGACGACATCAGCAAATTAATATTAACTAATGAAACTCGTATCTTGGAATTAAAAAAGAGTACGGGCGAGTTAAAGGACGGGATGAAAAGTGCATGTGCATTTCTCAACACAGATGGAGGTTGGTTAATATTTGGTATTTCTCCAAATTCATTAAAGATTGTTGGGCAGCAAGTAACCGACAACACAAGACAAGAGATTGCGCGAGAACTAACAAAATTGGAACCTGCTATAGATTTAAAAGTTGAATATATTGATATTCCAAGCAAACCTAACTTTCATGTGATTGCCATTTATTTTAATGCATGGCCAAGGGGCACTACACCATATACTTTCGATAGTCGTCCATATTATCGAGTTGAAAGTACAACTAAGGTAATGCCCAGAGAAATGTTTGAAAATAGAATTCGCGAAAGCAAACCGCATCTGTTTGCTTGGGAAAGAATTATAGCTGACGATATTAATATTGACGATCTTGACAATAATCTTATAGCCAATATTGTTCGAGGAGGTGTTAACGGAGGTCGTTTAAGTAATGCTGCCTTGAATGAACCAATAGAAAATATTTTAAAGAAATTTCAACTTCTTAAGGATGGAAAACCAAACAATGCTGCGGTTGCGTTATTCACAAAGGAGTCTGGAAATTATACACAACTTCAACTCCGTATGGCTCGTTTCAAAGGAAATGTAAAAAATGAGTTCGGGGACAATCAATTAGCTACAGGTAACTTTTTCACACTTTTTGATGCAGGCATGGCTTTTTTCTTCAAGCATCTTAACCTAAGTGGAAAAATAGTTGGCATAAAAAGAGAAGAAGAATTAGAAATACCGTACATTGCATTAAGAGAAGCTTTGACTAATGCACTATGCCATAGAACTTTTGATTCACTTGGAACATCTGTTGGTATTGCTATTTATGATGACAGGGTCGAAATAGAAAATCCAGGATGTTTACCGACCAATCTCACGGTTGAAAGTATTAAATATCCACATGATTCTTATCCTCGCAATCCATTAATTGCAAACGTTCTTTATTTATCAACATATTTGGAAAAATGGGGATCTGGGGTATCACGTATCATAGAAGTGTGTAGGCAATATGATGTTCCAGAACCTATTTATGAAGAAAGAGGCGGTTTTATTCATGTCATTTTCATGAGAAAATCGTACGTTGAAATTAATGAACCCCAAAATGAACCCCAAAATGAACCCCAAAATGAACCCCAAAATCATTATCCCAAAGAATTGTCAGATAGACAACAACAAATAATTAACATTATCAAGAAAACACCTAATATTAAAAAAATTGAAATCGCACAAATATTGTCTGTATCAGAATCAACCATAGCAAGGGAAATAAAAAATATCAATAAATATATCCATATTTCATGGGAAGGATCCAGTAAAACTGGTCATTGGATATTAATTACTAATTACTAATTAATGATATTAATTACTAATTAATTGAGAGATGCGATAACAATACCTGTATTTGTATCATAGATACTATTATCGCGTCTCTACGTTGGACATTGCGATACATCCCTACAATCATTCCTAATTATTCCCGTTTTCTCATCGCATATCCCAAAGCCATTCCTGCAAGTAAAATAATTCCGCTGCCAAGAGGAGCTTGTTCTGCGCAAGAATAATCATCTAAATATCCATGAGAACCTGGTAACAAAGGCATATCTAATCCCCAATCGTTTTCCGATTCCCTATATTCAGAATAATTCGATGCGAAGAAGCCGTCGTTTTGAGCATTCAGACCTATCCCGAATCCAAATGCAAGTGTTATTGTTATTATATATTTTTTCATTTCCTATTTTTTGAAAAGTCAACGGACAACGGTCAACTGTCCTTGGGTATGCGGTGCCTGAGCTTGCCGAAGGCATAACACTATCGCCCAGCGCTTCGACAGGCTCAGCGACCATAAACGAAGTCTGTTGTCTGTTGACTGTTGTCATTATAATACTATCTTCTGAACATTGATTCCATTTTCATTTATTACTCTAATGATATATGCTGCGCTGTCAAAGTCGCTGACATCAATTTTGTTATTGTCGTTAGTGACATCGTTAGAATAAACCAATCTTCCCATCATATCTATGATCTGAATTGAACCTTCAGCATTGATTATAAGTTCCTCTCCTGAAACGTATGCGAAGTTACCATTGGCTATTGGCTGTTGGCTGTTGGCGAATGAAAGAATAAAACGTTCTGGGTTATCATTTGAATTTGCGATGAAAGAATATTCATTTTCTAAAAGAATATTTACATTCTCGCCTGTCATCTTGTCGATGAGATAAAGATTATCATAGTCTCCGTTGATGTTGAAAGTCAGTGTATAATTACCTATTTCTTTTGCATCGAAATGAAGTTCAATATCTTCTGACTCGACACTATTGAAAATGCCATAACGTCTATCGTCATGCTTCACATAAACATTAGCGATATTTGGGTTAATGTTATCCAACTTTGGAAAACCTACACCTTCACTTTCCACATTATTAATAATCACATTATCGGAGCCAATGGAATTTGAAGCGACAATATTGATATAATCCGATTTTTCACCTCTTGACTTGGCTGTAGCTATATATTCTAAAGCAGCATTTTTTCTACTTGCACAAATCAGGAATCCTTCTCCCACTTTTATGCTTCCTTCAACATTATAGATATAAGAACCGTTATTGGCATCAATCGTTGCAAAACCATCCTCAATTCTGTACGCATCCATAAGCTCCCAATCGATATCGAAGCTGAAAGGATTTCCGAGAAGATAGAAATTTGCCCATTCGTTGCTTGAATTATATTCGATACCGAAATCGAAATATTCTGTTTCATTGTTGAGTGTTCCTTGGAAAGATGCTGTAGTTTGTGATTCGTAAGAAGCGATATAACCTACACCCAGAGTAAATGTTTCTTCAAAGTCGTTGTGGTTTTTATAGTTAACCCATTGAAGTTCTGCTTCGCCGTCGAACCTATACAAATCGTAGTCGCTTGTCGTTGAAGCGAAGTCGGCTGTTGCAGCATTCGTCATTGGAGAAGAAATGAACTGCCAGCCGCTCACCGGATTACTCCACGATGTCGGGTTAACGATATTCTTCTTGAACGTAGCAGCGACATCTTCATTTGTCTGGATTATCTGACCGCCGTCTTCGATAATCAAAGCGTCGTAATCGGTATTGGCAACTGTCTCTGTCACAGTAAGGATTCCGTCATTTTGTATTGTCAGTGACTTTCCAGAGTTTATCGCTAAAGATTTAATCACGATTTCATTAGAGATGACAGCATCACCATCAATTACCACATCGTCCGTTTCTGTTGGCAAAGTAACGCCTTGCCAATTTGATGTCTCGTTCCATGATCCGTTGCCGGTGAAAGTGACAGCTGGAATTGGAGTTGTAAAGTTTATTTGATAAGGCGAGAACGCATTTCCTTCTGTACCGTTGACTTCAAAAATAAGTGTCTGATTGCATACAAGTTCCAATTCTGTATCGGATCCATGATCATACAATTTGAACGATAGGTTTCCTGTTGACTCATTGGAATAGATTGTTAAATCGTAGATGTATTTGTTTACCAAGGGAGAGAGACGCGGTAAAGCCGAAGCTCTTAAATCCTCACCGCAGAAAACCCCGACCTCGAGATTCTCATCTTGTTGTTCGACAGCATCGATATAAACCGATGCTGTCACATTCATACTGTTCTCAAACGCCGACGGATTGACAATCCAATGCAGCTCTTGCGCGAACACAAAGCTTCCAATAAGAATAAGACTTAGTGTTATAAAAAACTTTTTCATTATTTTACTATTAATTTTTGGTATGAAATTGATTTGTCATTTATTGTCTTGATAATGTAAACTCCTGCCTCATCAATACCAACTATCTTATTGGTGTTGCGAAGCACCTTGACGGTAACTCCGAGAGAATTTATCACTTCTACCTCTTCATATTTCTTATCGAGATAGACAGTCTCTCCAGAATCCACTGGATTAGGATAGATCGCATCTGACTCTACTACTTCATATTCATCAATATCCATTGTTGTGAAATTGATGATATGAGAATTGTTGATATTTCCTATCGTAGCGTTTTTGTCGAAAGACATTGTTGCATCAGCCTCTTGAATGTCATTCATGTCGGCATCATACAACCTGAATGTAAGTTCTTCGTCGCCTTCACCATATACAGTGAGATAGAACACATATCTGTCTATCATTTCCTTATAGACAGCCTTAGCACTTCCGCGACATTCTCCATCTGCAAAGACTCCAATCTCCAAATTATCCGACATCTGCTCTACTCCGTCTATCATAGCGACAGCCGTAATGTTCATATTATTCGGATATTTGTTGACATCAGCCTGCCAATAGTTGCCGTCGGTTGTGATGTTTTTCACTTTGTTCTTTCTCACATACGATTTAGAATATGTCAAAGTCTTTTCAACGGTGTCGTTGTTTTTATACATATAACCCTGACCAGGTTCCAATGACAACAACGAGCCGTCCCATCCATAACCTTCGTAATAAGTAGCGTATCCGGTCTGCGATTTGAAATAGTCGCCGTCTTTAGGAGTGAATCCTTGGAGACTTCGGTTCAAAGTCTGCGTCTTGTTGATTGGATAGCTAATCCAGTTCCAACCCGGCTTCAAACTCATTGATGTCTGCGACACATTGCTAATGCTACCATCCATCATCAAATAATGTTCTGCCGACATATCAATCATATACATATTCTTGTTATCGACTTCGGTAAGACTTCCGTCCCAAGTGTCGTAGCCTTCATAATAAGTTGCGAATTTAGTCTGCGATTTTATGACGACGCCATTTGTATCCAAGCCGTCGGTAAGTTTTTCGTATGCCTTATCGCGACCTGCATCGATATAGGTGGAATACCAGTTCCAGCCTTTTTTCAACATGGTGTAATGTGCGTCGGCAGGACCAAATACAGCCGTGAGATTTCTGTCGCCTTTTATCTCAAAACTAAATTCAGCTTCCGTCGATGCGATGGTGTCGCTTTCCAACCAATATAGGAAGATATATCCTTTATTGCTGTCGGCTATCACATTGACAATTTCATTATGTTCGTAAACGCCCGAGCCTTCGACAGTTCCCATATTTAGAGTGTCTTGTACGGCAAGTTCCACATTATATTGATTTATCGCAAACTGAGCAATAAAAGTTGAGTCTTGTGTGATGTGAACAGTTCTTGGATTTTCAGTATTGAAGTCGTTCCATTGTACGAAGTGATAGCCTTCTGATGGTACGCCTTCTATCTTGATGTCGCTGTTTTCCACATAAACACCCGATCCGAGAACTTCACCGAATTCATTTGTGCTATAAGCTTGAAGATCGTAATAGTTTAACGAATCTAAGGTAAACAGATATTCCGATTCTAAGGCTTTCGTCTCGTTATTACCTGCCGAGTCTGTCGCCATGACGAGATAGTCTGTGGTTTGCAGGCTCTCTAATTTCATAGTGAATGAGTCTTCAAAGATACGAGACTGGAGAATCTTCCATTCCGCGTTTGTAGAATCGTTGCGATGATACAAGGTGTGATACCAAACACCTGAGCGATTGTCTTCAGAATTGAATATAAATTGAAGACTGTCGGCAAATGGGACAACGCTCTCAATCTGCGAGACTGGATTTACTGCATCAACTATATTGGTCCATGTTGGTGTTACGATTGCAGCTTCCAAGTCGAATACTATGCAAGCTCTGTTGCTTATTTCTGTTCCATCGTCGAAGGTGTCTTTAAGGTTGATACTATAATTTAATGTTCCAACACCGTCGCCATAATAGTTGACAGGCAAAGCACCTTGATCAGGATCTGTTGCTGGCTCCATCGTCATTGGGTCTAAGGATGAGATTGTCCATTTGATGACACCAGTGTTGACATCATACTCTTGCTGTATCTGAGCGATGACGTAATTCTCAGGTCTGAGGTCTAAGGTATAGACGAAGTTTTGTTCGCCGTTTAGTTGTAACATCTTCTCGCCTATTGTCACACCGCGTGCAGATAGAGATGAAAGGTCGAAACGATTTGCGTCCAAGGTGTCTGTTACCACTATAGTATGAGCAGCAGCGTTTGCCAAGGTAGTGTCGTTTTCAAACTCAATCTCATAGTTAATCTTCTGAATATCCTGACGCATGAACTTACTTCCCGACTCTGCAGTATAACCGTAAATGTCGTTAGGGTCACCAGGAACTACGATTTCAATTTCGGTCGGGTTACCAGGATTAGGTTCTTCTGATTCACAACCGTCTCTTTGGAACCCCATTAGCCTATCTAACAGTTCACCCAAATTACCTCCAAGTATTTCACCTGGCGTCATCAAACGTCCATGTCTTTCTAATATATCACCATATAATGGATCACTAGGATCAATACCAGATGCACTTAATACAGCTTTATCTCTATTATATCCAATTGCTCCGTATAAATTACCCAATGCTACTCCATTCCTAACTGTGTTATCGGCGACAGCTGTTGCATTACCTAATGGTCCATTATTAGGTATTTGTCCTACTATGTCATTAGCCAAACCTGTCATTTCCATCATATTTCTTGCTTGTTCATTTCGTGTTTCGACATCTTCAGTATTGGTATCATATATATCGCCCAATTGACAACCTTCTCCTGCCCACGTATATAGCTTAAAACGAGTATGACCTGGAGCTGTAACATCTAACGTATATGACAGACTTTCATTAGCCTTCAAATATGGAATATACATGTACATTATACATCCATCTTCATTTTTATTTAAAAGATTTTTAGTTATCATAATATTACCATAACCTAAAGAATCTTTTTCTTTAGGAATGCTAATATAAAAATCCGCAAAATCTATATTTTCAATTACATCTTGTTTTGTAAATGCTATATTGAAAGGAACATACATTAAATCCACGTTACCTGTATTTTCTACTGTTATGACAATAGGATACGGCTTTGCCATTCTTGCAGGCTCTGTTACCGTAATTAACTTCTCGCCATAGTTAATGTCTTCCAAAACAACTGCATCTTCAACTTTCAAATGCTCGACTTCTTCATTGTCAACAAATGTAAAATATAAATCATATTTTCCATTAGGTATAGAATTGGCGAATTGGAATTTAACAGATGCTTCTGTTCTTTCCTTGTTTAAGATTTCATCGTAAGACAATGTGTCGTTGGCTGAAACCAATTTAACATCGTTCAGGAAGTTAAAACCATTGCCGAAATAATCCATGACAAATATATTTCCCAATTTATTACCTATGTTATGAGGAGTGTAGGCTAACAATGCATATTTTTCAATATGTTGATAACTCACATTCACTGTGCTTCCGCTTCCCATTACATCGTGTACAGCTAAATAATAATAGCCGTCTTCCCAGGCATGACGTCCTCCATATCTGATAGACTCTTGTCCTGATACATTATAGACTTCTTCACCAGATGGTGCAAACAACTGCATCGTACAGGCTTTGTCTGCCTTGAATGTCAAAGAGTCGCCGACTTGTGCCATGACCTTAAACCATCTTATCTCGTTATCAACAGGCTTGATGATTAATTCCGAAGTGTTTGGTTCCATAACATCTGCCACCACATCCTGACTTACGTTTTCATCTACGTAAAACTCTGTCTTGTCGATGAATCTATCGTCGGTTGCCCAGAAACGGAATGTTATCTCGTTCTTGGCATAGATGACTGGATCGCCATCGTTGGCGTCATACTCGAAGCACATACTTCTCAAAGGCTGTGTCTCGACAGGAAGAAGTGTCATAATTGAGAGATCAGACAGAGCTGGATCTAAGTCTATCCTCTCATTATTGTCATAATCTCCATTGAGGAAATATTCCCAACGCTTGATTTTCGTTCCGCCTACCGGTATCTTATAGAACATATAACTGTTGGCGGCAGTATAAGTTCCATTGTAAAGCTGTATGTTGACGGTATGCAATCCGTTAGAGAGTGCGCTCACATCTAAGTTAAAAGTTCCGCTACCGAGCATTCCACTTTGCAAAGTGGAATAGTCTCTGTCGAACCAGCATTGATATTGAAGGGGTTCTGTTCCTACAGAAGGTGCTACCTTAATAAACATATAAGACATCGGAGCCGACATCACATTTCCTTCCAACATCACATTGACAGTGTGCATGCCATCGGAGAGTTCCGTAACATCGAGCATGATATGACCATTTCCCAAGGATCCAACTTGTCGGTTCTCATAATCCTGATCGAACCAACAATGATATTGAAGATTGGTTCCCATGCCAACGGTGTCTTGTTCCATCTCTGCAATCTTGATGAACATATAAGATTGAGGAGCCGAATAAGTCTTGTTGGTC
>JAFTXI010000053.1 GCA_017461665.1 Bacteroidales bacterium
GATGAAACGTGACGACACAAAGAAAAACTTTACTGCATTATCGGGTAATGACTTGGCAACCGTTCTATTTCATTACCTTGCGTTTCTTTGCTAAATTGCCATTGTTACTATTTCCGAGGTTTTCTGTTTAATGCGTTATGGCTCAGTTCAAAACGCAGAAATTCACCTTTTTTGCTCCGAGAACCGTAATTTTTTTTGAAAAATATAAGCATAAGATTATATTTTTTTCTGTAAGTTTGCAGTATGATATATACTGTAGAAAAAATTGCGTCGATAGTCAATGGAAGGTACTTGTCGAAATGTGACAAGTCGCATGTAATCAAAGATTTACTTTTTGATAGTCGATTGCTTCTTTCTCCTGAAAACACCTTGTTCTTTTCCTTGAAGACACATCGCAATGATGGCGATAAATATATAGAAAATTTATATGACAAAGGTGTAAGGACTTTTGTGGTGGAGGATTCTCTCTATGTCAGAAATTTCTATCAAAACAAGGACGATGCGACTTTCATCGTCGTCAATGATACTTTGAAAGCTCTCCAAGACATTGCGGCATATCATAGAAACAATTTCAATATTCCAATAATAGGAATTACAGGCAGCAACGGAAAGACAATAGTCAAAGAATGGCTTTATCAAATATTAAGTCCGGAAAATGCCGTGACGAGAAGTCCTAAAAGTTATAATTCTCAAATAGGTGTTCCTCTGTCGGTATGGCAATTGAATGAAACACACGATATTGCGATTTTTGAAGCTGGTATCTCGAGAATGAATGAGATGCAGAATCTTAGAAATATTATACGACCTAATATCGGAATATTTACTAATATAGGTCAGGCACACGGAAAGAATTTCGAGAATATCAGTATTAAGGTCGAGGAGAAACTGAAACTATTTCACAATGTTGATACGTTAATATATTGTTCAGATTATAAAGAGATAAAAGACGCTGCCAATAGATTAAATACCAATGTTCTATCTTGGAGTCGTAACGATAACAATGCTGATGTCTTTATTTCATCAATAGAAAAAAACAACGATAATACAACAATAGAAGCCATTATTGACAAAACTTCTCAGATTCTCAGATTCTCAGATTCTCAGATTCATAAAATAACAATTCCTTTCACCGACGATGCTTCAATAGAAAATGCAATTCATTGTTGGCTTACAGCATTGAAACTCAATGTTCCAGAGGATGTTATAGAAAGAAAAATGTCGCATCTTAGTCCTATTGCGATGCGTATGGAACTGAAGTCGGGAATCAATAATTGTGAGATTATCAACGATAGTTATAACTCTGATTTTAATTCACTTACGATAGCCTTAGATTTTATGAATCAGCAACATCACGGCAAAGAGAAAGTTGTTGTTCTTTCTGATATTTTGCAGAGTGAGTTGAGAGAAGAGGAACTTTATGAGAAGATAGCGCAACTTCTTAAAAATAAAGGCGTTAATATTTTAATTGGAATAGGGGAGGCTATTTCTCGCCAGAAAGATAAATTCGATATTGAGAAGTATTTTTATAAAGATACGAACGCGTTTTTGTCGAAGCATCAGCTTGATTCTTTTCATAACTATCTGATACTCTTGAAAGGAGCTCGTGATTTTGGATTCGAGAAGATAAGTAGGATTTTACAGGAAAAAGCTCATGAGACAATACTCGAGATAAATCTCAATAATCTTGTCAAGAATATGAATTATTATCGTTCCAAGTTGAAGAACGATACCAAGTTGATGGTGATGGTGAAAGCCTTCGCCTACGGAAGCGGAAATTTTGAAGTATCCAATGTCCTTGAGTTTCACCACGCAGATTATCTTACAGTTGCGTATGCCGATGAAGGCGTCGAATTGAGACGTAGAGGAATTAACCTTCCAATCATGGTGATGACACCGGAGATAAATACTTTCGAGACCATCATCAAATATAAGTTAGAACCAGATATTTACAGTTTTAGAAGTTTATCGTTACTTGAAGATGCCATTGAGAAAGTCGAGTTGCCTCTGAGTTCGCCGATAGGAATTCACATAAAACTCGACACCGGAATGCATCGCCTTGGTTTTCAGTCGGAAGATATTGACGAACTTCTGAAAAGACTGAAAAAAAATGATAACATAATAGTTAAAAGTGTGTATTCTCACCTTGCAGGTAGCGATAGTTCCGACTTCGATTATTTTACAAAGCAGCAGTTGGAAAATTTCGAGACGATGGGTTCTAAGATTGTAGCTGCTTTTCCTTATAAAATCTTACGTCATATTTTAAATAGTGCTGGAATCAGTCGCTTCCCTGAATATCAATATGATATGGTGAGATTGGGTATTGGTGTATATGGCATCGCGCCTTGTGAGGAAGATGAAGGTAAACTGAATACCGTCGTTTCGTTGAAGACGACTATAGTTCAGATTAAGGAATATGAAGTAGGGGAGACGATAGGTTATAGCAGACGCGGTATTATCGAAAAGAAATCACGAATTGGCGTAGTACCAATAGGTTACGCTGACGGACTGAAACGACAATTAGGCAACGGAGCTCTAAGTTTTTATGTCAATGGAAAAGCCGCTCCTATCATTGGAAACATCTGCATGGATATGTGTATGATTGACTTGACAGGAATTGACTGCAAGGAAAACGACACTGCTGTTCTGTTTGATGAGAATTATCCTGTCGAGAGAATAGCCGATGTATGTAACACAATACCTTACGAGATATTGACAAGTATCTCGCAGAGAGTGAAACGCATTTATTTTCAGGAATGATTATGACGCGTACTATTGACTATGATATGGACTGATTTTTTGTAAAAAAAGATAATATATTTTTTAATGTATCGTTAACAATGATACACGATTAATTGTTAAATTTGTAGCCGTAACAGATAAATAAAAAAGTATGTCAGAGAATTTAGTTATAATACCAACTTATAACGAAAAAGAGAATATAGAAAGAATTATTCGCTACGTTTTTCAGATGCCGATGTCGTTTGACATTCTTATCATTGAGGACAACAGCCCTGATGGTACTGCCGATATCGTCAAGAGGTTGATGCAGGAATTTCCGGAACGTCTTTTTATAGAAGAGAGAAAAGGAAAGTTGGGATTAGGAACAGCATATATCCACGGATTCAAATGGGCTTTGGCTCGTGATTATAAATATGTGTTTGAGATGGATGCTGACTTTTCGCACAATCCTGACGACCTTATCAAACTTCACGATGCTTGCGCTAATGGAGCCGACGTCTCTGTGGGTTCGCGTTACATTACAGGCGTTAATGTCGTCAACTGGCCAATGGGTCGTGTCTTGATGTCGTATTATGCCTCAGCTTACGTGCGTTTCGTGACAAGAATGAAGACTCGAGACACAACAGCCGGTTTTGTCTGTTACACAAGAAAAGTATTGGAAACGATAAACTTAGATAAAGTTAAGTTCATCGGTTATGCTTTCCAAATAGAGATGAAATATACCGCATGGAAACTCGGCTTTAACATTAAAGAAGTTCCAATCATCTTCACCGACCGCGCAGAAGGAACATCGAAAATGTCGAAAGGTATTTTCAAAGAAGCCATCTTCGGTGTCATCAATTTAAGATGGAGAGGAATGATTGGTAAAATTAAACCTAAGAAAATATGAATTATTTAATTAAAAACGCGACACTTGTCAATGAAGGAAAATCTTTTTTGGCAAGTGTTGTTATTTCAGAAGGTTTCATAGAAAAGATTATACCTCTTGATAGTCAACAGACAACGGATAACGAACAACAGACTTATGATAATTATGAAGTTATTGATGCGGAAGGTCTGTTGTTACTTCCGGGAGCTATCGACGATCAGGTTCATTTTCGCGATCCTGGCCTAACCCATAAAGGCGACATCGCTTCGGAGAGTAGAGCTGCTATAGCTGGCGGTGTCACTTCTTTCATGGATATGCCTAACACTGTCCCTAACACATTGACACAGCAGCTTCTACAAGATAAATACGATATAGCAGCCAATAAATCAATGGCGAATTATTCCTTCTATATGGGAGCTTCGAACGACAATATCGATGAGGTGTTGAAGACAAACCCTAAAGACGTCTGCGGAATAAAGGTGTTTATGGGATCGAGTACGGGTAATATGTTGGTTAACAACAGTGCAACATTGCAGCGACTTTTCCAAGAAGCGCCCTGTCTCATAGCAACTCACTGCGAGGACGAGGCTATAATCCGTCATAACATGGAACTTTTCAAAGAGAAATATGGCGACGACGCTCCTTCTTCAGTTCATCCTTTGATAAGAAGCGCGGAAGCTTGTTACAAGACTTCGTCGCAGGCAGCCGAACTCGCAGCGAAATATGGAACGCAACTTCATATCTTACATCTCTCAACAGCAAAAGAAGTCCAGCTTTTCTCAAATAATATTCCTTTGAAAGATAAGAAGATAACAGCCGAGACATGCCTCCACTATCTTTTGTTCGACGACAGAGATTATCAATCGAAAGGAAATTTCTTAAAATGCAATCCAGCCGTGAAAACTGAAAATGACAAGTTGGCTTTGATACAAGCTTGCGTTGATAATCATATCGATATATTAGCGACCGACCATGCTCCTCATACTCTAGAAGAGAAAAATAAACCTTATTTCTCTGCACCATCGGGAGGAACATCGGTGCAACATCTTTTGCTCGGTGCTTTGGAACTCGCTAAAAAAGGTGTCATGACAATAGAAAAAGTCGTGGAACTTCTCTCGCATAACCCGGCTATCTTATTCAGAATTAACAAAAGAGGTTTTATCAGAGAAGGTTATTACGCCGACTTGGTTCTCATAAATCCAAATAAGGAACAAGTTATCAGCAACGATGATGTTTATTACAAATGCTGTTGGACTGCTTATTCGGGAATGAAATTGAGTAACACCTTGACACATACTTTTGTGAATGGAGAATTGGTGTATCATAACGGCATTTTTAAAGAAGATTATAGAGCTAAACGATTGACATTTAACAGATAAAATATGAGAAAGATAGTATTATTCTTTTTAATGTTAACAACTTACTTCTCATGTTCTAAAAATGAACTTGTTGAAGATGTTATCACTAAACATGAAGATGGAAGTAGGAAAGAGGTTCGTTATTATAAACTTAATAAGGATGGAAGCAGGACTTGCGTAAGAGAGACTTGGTATTATCAAGAAGGAATGAAACATCTTGACGGACCTATTGTTGATGGTAAAAGAAACGGAGTTTTCGAATCGTATTATAAGTCGGGTGCCGTGATGAGCAGAGGCGAATTTGTTGATGGAAAGAGAGTTGGCAAAGCAACAATTTATCACGAGAATGGAAAGGTGAGATACGAAGGAAATTATGCCGACGGAAAAGAGGTAGGTATTTGGAAGTTCTATGACGAAGATGGTAATTTTTTGTATGAAATAGATAGAGGTTGATATGAAGTTATCGGTTTTTTCTGATGAATATTATATGCAACAGGCACTTAACGAGGCTCTTAAAGCAGAAGAGAACGACGAAGTGCCTGTTGGCGCAGTTATAGTCTGCAACGATAAGATTATCTCGAGAGCGCATAATCAGGTTGAACAACTTAACGATGTTACTGCTCATGCAGAGATGTTGGCTTTGACATCTGCCTTCAATACGATGGGAGCCAAATATCTTGAAGACTGTACTTTATACGTCACTTTGGAACCTTGCGTGATGTGTGCCGGAGCCTTAGCGCATTCTCATATCAGCAGAGTCGTCTGGGCTTGCGACGATAAAAAAAACGGTTTCAGTAAATACGGCAACCTGCTTCATCCAAAGACAGAAACACAAAAAGGCATCCTCTATGATGAATGCCTTAAAGTGTTAAAAGATTTCTTCGAAAGAAAGAGATAAACTCTTATCTATTGCTTATCATATTGTTGTACTTCCTCGTAGATGTATTCCAACTGTATGCCTGCCATCTTGAACATCTGCTCCGACTCGGCGCAGTCGTGATATTTCCTTTGACAGACGACTCTTCTTATTCCGCAGTTTATTATCAACATGGCGCATGTTCTACATGGCGTCATTCTGCAATATAAGGTGCTGCCTTCCAAAGCTATTCCTCTTTTTGCAGCCTGAGCGATGGCGTTTTGTTCAGCATGAACCGTTCTTACACAGTGTTGTGTTATGTGTCCGTCTTCATGAATCATCTTCTTAAAGAGGTGTCCTACCTCGTCGCAGTGAGGAAGTCCCGTTGGAGCGCCTACGTAGCCTGTCACTAAAATCTGACGATCTTTGACGATGACACAGCCGCTGCGTCCTCTGTTACAGGTGGCTCTCTCGGCTACAGTGTCAGCTAAGTTCATGAAATACTCGTCCCATGTAGGTCTCTTATATTCCGTCTCACCAATCTTCTTTAATACCTCTTCGACTTTCTTATGCAAGTCGTTGATGCTTCCGTCGTTCATGAAGACAAAGTTGGCTTCCTTGATGCAAGCAGCGATATTTTGTTTGTTAGGGTCATCAGAGTTCATCTCGCGTTCTTCGTTGGCTACGAAAGTATCGTATGTCACGAAATCGGTCTCCGATTTTCTTTCTGTAATACGTTGATAACGAGTCTTTCTATCGGCATCGACGGCGAAGAGATAGAAGTTGCCTTTTGAACGAAGCGCGTTGACTTCGCCTAAAGTCCTGACACTTTCGATGATGGCGTTCTTCCCCGTTGCAAAGGCGCGTTCGTAGAGTTGTGTGGCGATATAACTCGGTGAATGTTTTGCTCTTAAGTCGTTGCCGACCTCAGTGAGAGTGTCGCGGTTTACTTCCAAGCCTCTTCTCTTTATCTCTTCGGCAATGAAAGAACGAACCGAATAATGCACGTAACCTTTTTCCTTTATGAGATAATCGACGATGGTTCCCTTGCCCGCACCTAATGTCCCTGTGATTCCGATGATATTCATATTTGTTGTCATTTGAATTCTTAATTAAATGAGACGCAGCAATTACATATTGTTTATTTTTATTTGGTGTAGTTGATACGTCTCTACCATAACTGTTAATTGTAAATTGTCAATTATTCTTTATCTCTTCAATCCATTGTTTGATGTCGATGGATTTGTGTCTGTCTAATTCCTTGAATAAAATCTCTGGGTTGTCGCTGACGATGATATTGTCGCGGTGTTCTTTACGAATAAAACCCTGACTGACTGCATGGTCGATGAATTGTATCATGCCGTCGTAATAATTCAATGTGTTGTAAAGTGCTACAGGTTTGTCGGTGATGCGTAGTTGATTCAACACTACAATCTCAAAAATCTCGTCTAAGGTTCCGAAGCCGCCCGGCATCGCGATGAAAGCGTCTGACTCATTAATTAACATAGTCTTTCTTTCCGACATCGACTCGACTTCAATCATCTGCGTCACTCCGTCGTGACCAATCTCCATGTCTAAGATGAGCTTCGGCATCACGCCAACAACTGCTTTCCCTTTCTCCAACATCTTGTCGGCGATGACTTTCATCAGTCCAACGTCGCCACCACCATAATATAAGGTGCAGTCGTTTTTGGCAAGAACTTCGCCCAACTGAGCAGCAGCCTCTCGGTATCTCATGTCGTTACCCATACTGCTTCCACAAAAAACACAAATCTTCATTGAATTAAATGTTTAGATTGCAAAGATATAAAAAGACAACAGACTACTGACAACAGATAACAGATTTTTTTAATTAGGAATTAGGAGTTAGGAATTAGGAATTAGGAATGAATGTGTCGGATAGAAGAGCAAGCTAACGCAGAGTTATATCGAATCAACTTTGCGATACTCTGCGACTTCGCGCGTGAATTTCAGTTTCCAATTTCCACTATCTTCTTCAACATCAAAACTCCTGTGTCGATAATCTCGTCTTCGAACTCATATCTTGGACTATGAAGCGGCTCGTGTTCTAAACCGCAGCCTAAACCAAAAAGGCATATCGGACATAAAATCCCGAAACGTCCGAAGTCTTCTGACCAAGGGAAAGCGTCTTTTATGATATTGACCGATAACTTCAAATCTTTTGCACCTTGTTCCACGACATCTACTTCTTTGTCGGAGTTTGTCGTGGTAGGAAAATCTTCGTGTATGCTGTATGAAAAGCTTAACTTGAATTCTTTAGCGACGAACTTGCATAAGTCGATGGTGCTCTGTGTGAGACTGTTGAGCGAGTCGTCGTCTTGACTTCTTAACGTCAACCAAATCTCAGCATGACCGGGAGTGACTCCAAATGTCTCTTCCCCGATGACGACATGCGTTACAGTGAGTGTAGTGCGATGTCTGTCGTGTCTTAGATTATCGTATTTCTTTTGAAAAGCCTCGAGCAGGGTCGTTATCACTATCTGAGGATTGTTGCCTTTGTCGGGTTGAGAGGCGTGCGAAGTCGCTCCGTCGAAGATGAGTTTCAGTCCCTGCGATGCCGAGGCGAAACATTTCTTTTTCAGCACGATCTGATGGCGTGCGTAGCCTGGCAGGTTATGCAGAGCGAAGGCAGCGTCGATTTTGAACTCTCGAAAGAGAGGATCGTTGATGACAGCCTGAGCTCCTTCGCCTGTTTCTTCAGCAGCTTGAAAAAGAAGTATGACATTGCCACGCTCCGGACGCTCCTTTGCATAAACTTTCGCTAAACCACATAAAATCGCAGTATGACCGTCGTGACCACAACGATGCGAAAAGGCTTTCTCACCGTCAGGAATATTCAATCCATCGATGTCGGCTCTCAACAAAATGTTCTTTCCTTCATTCTTTCCCTTAAACACAGCAACGATATTGTAACCTCCAATCTCCTTCAGATGAATGTCGGGATTCGTCTTCTCCAAGAAACTATTAATAATCTTGTTGGTTTTCTTCTCACAACCCGACAACTCGGCGTTGTTATGTAACTTAAGTCTTAGTGATTCAAGTGCTTTCATTTTAAATACAAAATAATACTGACGTTATCAAAAATATGAAAAAATTTAATTCTACAAAATAAGCTACCAAAAAAGAAAAGTATTATCTTTGTACTCTCAATTTGACGTCAATGAGTGTTTTATATCCATTAAAGTTTGGTCCGACTTATTTTGAAAAAATTTGGGGCGGACAGCACATCAAAACGATACTTCACCAGGACTACGGTGAGTTGATGAATTGCGGAGAAGCATGGTTGTTATCAGGTCTTGAAGGTCAGAACAGTGTGGTTTGCAATGGCGATTTCGCCGGCGACGAACTTAACGATTTGATTGAGACTTTCATGGGTGACCTCGTAGGTGACGAGGTGTTTAACAAATACGGTGAACGCTTCCCGCTATTAATAAAGGTGATAGACCCTTTGGATAATCTCTCCATTCAAGTGCATCCCGACGATGAGCTTGCTCAGAAGATAGGTCTCTACAATGGAAAGACGGAGATGTGGTATGTGATGCATGCCGACAAAGGTGCGAAATTAGTCTCGGGTTTCAATAGAGATGTCACTCCTAAAGAGTTTGAACAAGCTATTAAAGACAAGAATATTGAAGAGATGTTGAACTACGAAAACGTTAAGGACGACGATGTGTTCTTCATCCCGGCAAGAAAAATCCACGCTCTCGGAGCAGGTTGCATGGTGGCTGAGATTCAACAGACAAGCGACACCTCATATCGCGTTTACGACTGGGATAGAATAGACCGTTATGGAATGCAACGTCAGTTGCATATTGACGAAGCCCTTGCAACAATAAACTTCAAAAAAGAAGATAGCGGCAAAGTCAACTACGACAAGAAAACCAAAAATGAAACCGTCAATGTGGTAAGTTGTCCTTATTTCACAACAAATGTAATTAAGTTAGACGCCGAATCTGCTCTGAAAAAAGACTACTCCGAATTGGATTCTTTCGTAGTCTTGATGAGTGTTGCTGGTTCTTTCTTCCTCTCTTACGAAGGCGGAACAGAAATGGTCAAGACTGGTGAGTGTATTTTGGTACCTAACGTAATTGATAAGGTTGAAATCATAGCCAACGAAGATTGTAAATTATTAGAAGTATATATTGTATAACATTGTATAACTAAATCAAATTAAATTATGAAAAAGACATTAGTATTGTTATTTTTGAGCGTGCTCTTCTTGGGCGCAAAAGCTCAATCAGATTTGCCAAATGTAACACTTAAAAACTTAGACGGCGAAACAATCAACATCACAGAATTGAATAACGACGGTAAACCTTTCGTCATGACATTCTGGGCAACATGGTGCGGACCATGCGTTAAAGAACACAACGCTTTGAGCGAAGTATATCAAGATTGGCAAGATGAAACAGGTGTTAAAATCTTTGCAGTCACTATCGACGACTCACGTTCAACACCACGTATCAAACCTTTCGTAGAAGGTAAAGGCTGGGAATTCGATGTTTTATTAGATGTCAACAAAGACTTGGCAAGAGCCATGAACGTAAGCAATCCTCCTCACACATTCTTGTTCGACGGTAACGGTAAAATGGTTTACCAACACACAGGCTACTTCGAAGGTGCTGAAGAAGAACTCTATCAAGAAATCTTAAAACTTAACAAATAATCCTCGTATTTAAAATGAGACGTTTTTTATTATCTTTGGCATTGGTATTATGTGCCACAGGATTATTTGCCCAGATTGAAAACTCCCAAGTCAATGGTAGTTTCCAAATCGATGGACAATATTATCAGATAGACGAGGCTATTGGTATCACCCAAGAATCTATCAAAGGAAACAAATTCGGTATCAACGGTTTCGGTAAAATCAATTACTCATTGGGTAACTTCACCGCAGGTATCCGTTACGAGGCTTACTTACCTCCAATGTCAGGCTTCGATACAAGATTGCAAGGCGTCGGTTTAGCTAACTATTACGCATCATACGATAACGGAACAATCTCTGTAACACTCGGTGATATTTACGACCAATTCGGTAATGGTTTCATCTTCAGAACATACGAAGAATGGTCATTAGGTTTCGACAACTCTTTACGCGGTATGAGAGTCATCTATCGTCCAACAGCAGGCGTTACTTTGAAAGCTGTTTATGGTAAACAAAGATTCTACTGGTCATCATACGCTGCTACAGAAAGCAGAGGCTTAGTCCGCGGTATCGACGGCGAATGGGATCTCAACCAAAGCATCGCAGCAATGAATAGCTCAAAACTTAGAGCAACAGTAGGCGGTAGCTTCGTAAGCAAATACCAAAAGAATACCAACTCAACTTATTACATTCCTGAGAATGTTGGTGCTTTCGATGGTCGCGTTAACTTAGGCTACGGTCGTTTCGCATTCACCACAGAATACGCTTACAAAATCAACGACCCTTCAGCATTTAACAATTACACTTATCACTCAGGTCAAGCTATCTTGTCGTCATTGTCATATTCTCAAAAAGGATTTGGCGTCATCGTACAAGCTAAACGCGTTGATAACATGAGCTTTAAGTCAGACTATAAAGGTGTGAAAAACGATTTGGATATCAACTTCATCCCTCCAATCAACTACACTCACACTCATAGTCTCCCAGCAATTTATACATACGCTACACAACCTCTCGGTGAAATGGCAATGCAGGTTCAAATCAACTACACTATTCCTAAGAAAACCATCATCGGTGGTAAATATGGAACAAAGATAACCTTAGACTTCAGCCAAGTTAACGACATCAAGAGAAATTACATCCTCGAAGGAGGTCAAGAAGCTCCAACACATATCTCAGGTTATGATGGAACTCTCGGTTATACATCACCATTCTTCGCAGTCGGCGATCGTAAGTTCTTCCACGACTTCAATATCGAAATTGAAAGACGTTTGAGTAAGAAATGGAAACTTATCGCTCAATACATCAACTTGTATTACGATATGGATATCATCGAGAATCACCCAGGCGCTCCTGTAGTTAAAGCTAACATCGGTTTTGTTGACGTATCATATAGAATTACAAGCAAACAAAGCATTCGTTTTGAGTTACAACATCTTTGGGATAACATCAACAAAAGCAACACTGCAGAAAGCGAAACAGTTGGTCATGAAGACGTTTATAAGAAGAGAGGTAACTGGGCAGCTGCTTTAGTAGAATATTCAGTAGGTGCAAAATGGTTTGTCTCATTAGGCGATAAATACAACTATGGCAATCCTATAGCAAGCAACCGCGATCATTACTATACTGCCTCAGTTGGTTACATTCACGAATCGACAAGAATAGTCCTTACTGGAGGTCGTCAGAGTGAAGGTATGGTTTGCGTTGGCGGTGTTTGTCGCGTTGTTCCTGCTTCAAGCGGTGTTTCATTATCAATAACAACATCATTCTAAAAATTAAAACGATGAAAAAATTATCATTTATAATAGCAATGGCATTCCTCATGATGGGAGTGGTTGCATGTGATATTATAGAGGAACCTTACAAAAAAGAGAATAATGGCGGTGGAAGTTCTGGTGGTGGGGAAACTCCAGATCCAGAACAAGTTGTTAAACACGTTCTTTTGGAAGACTACACTGGCGTTAGATGTGTAAACTGTCCTGCTGCAGGTCAACTTGCACTCGAACTTCAAGAAAGATATGACCATAAGGTTATCGTTCTTTCAGTTCATGCTGGCGATTTGGCAACATTCCCTCCTTTCAATCTTAAAACACCGGAAGGCGACGAATGGTGGAACTTCTTCAGCTTCCAACAAAATCCTATCGGAACAATAAATCGTAAGATGGTTAACGGTGGTTATGCTTTCGATTCACCATCATGGGAAGAAGCAGTAGCCAATAGTCTTCAAGAAGAAGCAACAATAGAAATGACAGCCGATGTGACTTATAACGACGTAAATCGCGAATTGAAAGTTGATGTCGTTTCTAAGTTCTTGACTGAAATGCCTGACTCATATAGTCTCACAGTTTGTGTTATGGAAGATAGTCTTGTTGGTACTCAAATGACACTAGAAGGCAGCCTTGACGATTACGTCCATCGTCATGTGTTCCGTACAACATTGAACGGAGCATGGGGTGAAGAACTTAACACTGCAGCTGTAGCTCCAGAAGAAGTATTCACAAAATCATACACAACAACTTTGAACGAAGCTTATAATGCTGATCAATGTTATATCATAGCTTACGTCGCAAATGCTGCAACAAAAGAAGTTCTTCAAGTTGTTGAGAAAAAGATTAAATAATTAATAATTGACAATTAACAATGTACAGTAACAATAATTGTAAATTGTACATTGTAAATTGTAAATTAAAAAAGTCGCGGAGAGAAATCTTCGCGACTTTTTTTGTTTAAGATTTAAGACAGCCTATTGGTTTTTTTCTTTATGTTTGCAGCAAAAAAATAAGAAATGAAGAAAGTAGTTATATTTGATTTAGATGGAACCTTGCTCTATACATTAGAGGATCTCGCCGACAGCGTAAATTACGCTTTGAAAACGTTTGGTTATGAGACAAAAACCAATGAAGAAATCTTATCGTATGTTGGTAATGGCGTCCGTCATTTGATGGAATGTTCGGTTCCGAAAGGAATTAGTGAAGAAGATTTTGAGTCGTGTTTCGCATGCTTCAAGGACTATTATTCAGAACACTGCTGTGAAAAGACGCGTCCTTATACCGACGTGATACCGACAATGAAAAAAATCAAGAAGAAAGGTATCAAGATAGCTATCGTCTCCAACAAATTTCAAGCAGCTGCTGAAGAAGTATGCGAACACTATTTCAAAGGTCTCTACGATGTGGTGATAGGCGAGAGCGAAGAATGCTCTCGCAAACCAGCTCCCGATGGAGTGAATAAGATTCTCAAGATGTATGAGGTAGAGCCTGACGATGCCTTATATTTTGGCGACTCAGAAGTGGATATTGAGACTGCCAACAACGCAGGAGTGTTTTGCGTATCAGTGCTCTGGGGCTATCGCGATAGAGAACTCCTGACTGAAAAAGGTGCGCGTCTGTTCATTAAATTCGTCCGCGATATCGCAGATATGTTGGACTGATTTTTATTTTTATCGGGCTTGTAAATGGCTTGAAAAAATCAGTATCTTTGCCACATTAATTTAAATATTTATTGTTAATATGGAAACTTTTCTTCCAATCGTAATCGTATTTATCTTTGTGCTGGCAATACTCGGTATCGTCGCAGGTGTCAGCAACGATGCAACTAATTTCATGTCAGCTGCCGTTGGTACTAAATCAGCTACTTACAGAACAGTGACAATCATCGCGGCACTCGGTGTAATCTTTGGATCTTTCATGAGTAATGGTATGATGGAGATAGCTCGAAACGGAGTTCTATCTCCTCAATATTTTTATGCCAACGAAATAGTATATATCTATTTGGCGGTGATGATAGCCAACCTCATCTTGTTGGACGTCTTCAACACCTTAGGCTTGCCGACCTCGACATCGGTCTCGCTTGTCTTTGAACTTTTAGGTGCTACTGTCGCCATTGCAATGATAAAGATGAACAACGGCGACATCAACGTGGGACTCTCAGAACTCATCAATACCGATAAAGCCTTGACAATGATAGTGGGTATCTTCGTCTCAGTGGCGATAGCATTTATCTTCGGTATCATAATTCAATACATCACCCGTCTCATTTTCTCTTTTAACTACGAAAAAAATCTTAAGTGGAAGATAGGTATCTTCAGTGGATTGGCAACAACGGCGTTGGTTTATTTCATGCTCATCAAAGGCATGAAAGGCGCAGCCTTCATCACTGAAGAAATGCACGCATGGATAGACGAAAACACTTTGCTTCTTCTCGCAATATGTTTCGTTTTTTTTTCTGTCCTTATGCAGATATTGTTCTTCCTTAAAGTCAACGTTTTAAAACTTGTAGTTCTTATTGGAACATTTGCCCTCGCGATGGCTTTTGCCGGCAACGATTTGGTTAACTTCATCGGTGTGCCTCTCGCAGGTTTAGATACATATTTAGATGTGAAGAGTAGTGGCGTGCCAATGGACGCTCTCACCATGGATTCCTTAAATACAATGTCGGCGACAAATACCATCTACTTAGTTATCGCCGGCATAATAATGGCAATAACATTGTTGACATCTAAGAAAGCTAAGATAGTTCTCCAGACTTCTTTAGACCTCTCCAAACAAAACGGTGGCAACGAGTCGTTCGGTTCTTCTGCCATAGCGCGCGGATTGGTGCGTTTCACAAACAGCATGGTGACAACTATAGATAACATCCTTCCTGCCAAAGTGAAGGCTTGGATTGAGAGACGTTTCGACAACAGAGAGATGATTATTGAAGATAACGCAGCCTTCGACCTTATCAGAGGTCTCGTCAGTATTGTTCTCGCTTCAATGCTTATCGCTCTCGGAACATCGTTAAAACTTCCTTTGTCAACGACATACGTCACGTTCATGGTGACGATGGGCGCTTCTCTTGCTGACCGCGCCTGGTCGAGAGAGAGCGCTGTATATCGCGTGACAGGTATGTTCTCCGTCATCGGAGGATGGTTCATCACCGCGATAGTGGCGTTCATAATTTGTTTCGTAATCGCGCTCTTGTTCTATTACGGTGGCGTAGTTGCAATGCTCGCTATGATTGCTCTCGCAGTGTTTATCATAATTAAAAACAGAGCAAAGACAACTAAAAATGAAGATAACGACGAACTCTTCGAGAGAGCTTTGAGTGTAAACGAGCAAGAAGTTATCTATCAATCGCTTGTCCAACATAATAAAGAAAGTATCAATTCTTTAATAGATATTGCTAAAGATATTTATGTCAACGTGGTGACTGCCTTCGTTAAGGAAGACATCAAGACTTTGAGAAAAGTGTCGAACGACTGCCGCGATGCTAAACAGAAGATGAAACTTCTTAAGAGAAAAGAGATTATGATTATGCGTCGTTTAGATGACAAGATGATGGATAAGAACACCTGGTTTCATCTTTCATACAACTGCATTGAACAGATACTTTATTCTTTGCGAAGAGTCTGCGACCCATGTAAGGAATATGTCGATAACAGTTTTACTCCTTTAGACAAGAAATATCTTCCTGAAGTTGAGACTTTAAAAGAGAAAGTCTTGTGGTCGATAGAAGCGACCGACATCACTGTTTCTTCATCAGACTATAAAGATGTCGATGCTGTGATGGAACGTATCAAGGAGAAAGAAGAAGAGTTGATAGAGATGACTCACGAACAAATGAATAGAATACAACACGATAAGGAAAACATCGACCTTGCATTATTGTATTTGAATATCATTCAAGAATCGTCGGAGATTGTTACCGAGATGCGACATCTTTTACGAAGCGAAGCAAAATTTAATGAATAGAAATAATTATTACATAGAAAATTTAAAATGAAGAATTACAGAAATCTAACACTTTTGTTTTTGTCGATGATGCTTTTGTCGGGCATCGCATTCTCGCAGGAATATACTCCATACAAAACAAATGTGATACAATATAATGGATATTCATTTCCTGTCTATCCTAAAAGTAATGCATGGAAAGACATGACACATGGACAAAGATTAGAATCTGTACAATTGCCGAGTGACACTTTAGAAAACATCTCGACATCAAGACTCTTGGAAACATGTTTGTATTATCCTTTCAATATAGACGCTTTTTTGAACGACAATGTTATTGATGGTTTTAAGAAGATAAAATCGCAGTTTAACGGATATGAAGAATTGTTTGGTCGTGATGACTTTGCGTCGGAACTCATAAACCTGTATTCTTCGAGGGATGTAGAATTTGTTAGTCAGATAGGCAACGATTACGATTGCGGACAATACTCCTTCGATTTTAGAATCATGGAACTGATGATGTATGAACTTTTAGATTCTGTCTCAAGTAGTAGATCTAATCAGATTGTGAATTTGGTTTCTGAGAAGAAGACCCAAAGGGAAGGACTTAAAGAGTTTTACAGCAATAATAGCATTGCAGAGCAAATTATTAACAAAGTAAATCAATAATTTATGAAAAAGATATTATTACTCTCAATAATCTTGTTGTCTGTTTTGATGACGACTTGCAAACCAGACCCGATTGACAACGGAAACGACAATACAAACAACAACGACACCATACTTGAAGAACCTATTGTTAAAAAGTATTTGGTGAGAGAGTATTGGACCAATAGAGACAAACCAATATTTATTATAGATTGGAATGATGATTTTACAAGGATAGAACACTTGATCACTGACTCTGGTACTATTTATCAAGTAAATTATCATTTTCAATATTATGATGAAGACAGTATAAAGGTATATATAACATTACCAGAAGTTAATCAAGGAATGTATATGTACACAAATTATACTTGTCATCTAAATGATGGAAAAATAAACAAGATTGATATGTATTTTAATGAAAATCCCAAAGATACACGACACTATGTTTATGATGACGAAAACAGATTAGTAGAGGCAGGAGGGGTTACCTTTGTATGGGATAATAACAATGTAACCAAAATTTGTTATTCTGATGACACGGTTAATTATTATAAAACAGGAAATTACATTAATCCATACTATACTCTGCCATATCTTTTGCCAACATGTTCATACTTCACAACTTTTGGCACATACATAACTAAACCTTTATGGAAAAATTTTTGGGAATATCCAGAGCAGTACCATTATGAGATTGATACAGATGGATATATAACAAATGTATATTATATGACAGTTGATAGTGTATATCTGACATATCATAACTACGAATATGCTTATTAACTTAACAATTAAATCATGAAAAAGATATTTCTAACAATATTTGTAATAATATCAGTAATTGTTTCAGCTCAAGTAGAAGGAACGCCTTATCATTTTTGTGCATTAAATGGTGAACAATATAATCCCGGAAAACATAATAATGTTGAAGATGACAAGTGGGTTGTTACAAAATCAGATGAAGATTATACAAGATGTGAGAAAGCATTTGTCAGAGAACGTTTTGAAGATGATTTTTCCAACCATACGATATTAGGAGAATCTACAGTAAGTTACAATTGTCATGGTTATAGTTTTGGGATATTTCAAGGGACAATACCATGCAAAATAACGTGTTTGAAGAACTATGCAATGATGCGTTTATTAAGGTCGTTAACACAAATAATCTTAGATTTGGTGATATAGCGGATGAACAGAAGGAAAACAACAGGAACAAGGCAAAGAAACGTTGTAGGATCGAACATGTGTTTGGATTCATGGAACAGAGTATGAAAGGACTGTTTTTCAGGGGAGTCGGGATATTGAGGGCGACGTTCTATATCGGATTTACCAATTTGATATACAATATGTGCAGATTGGTTCAGATAAAAAAGTATTATCTGGAGTTTGTAAAAGTGCAATAACGTGTATATCAATCAATTACCCTTCCGATTTCTTAAAAAATATTTAAAAAAGTTTGGAAAATTGAAATAAAAATATAATCTTTGTGGAACATAATAGAGAAGTAAAAAAAGATATGGAGAATAAGAAAAACTACATACGAATTTTAGGTAAGAACAAGTTCATAGAACGTATATCTCGATGAATATAGCATTTATCGAGAGTTATTTTTAAAGAAATAAATAAAACTACAGACGTGGGGAAATGGGTTCTATCCATTGATGTAGGAAAATTAATAATAAATAGAACCCGCCTCAAAAGAAATGAATGACTCAAGACTTACAAAACAAGTCCTTCTACTGCTGCTTATGATAATAGGCAGCAGTTCCCTGAAGACACAGAGAAAAACATTTGTAATTTCAATGTTTACCTTATTATTTATTGTAACACTATCAAGCTGCACAAAGAAAAGTGGCTGTGCTAATGCAAATGGATATTATGATACCGGTTATTTTACTTATTTCGATGATAAAATAACTATAGATCCTGAAGGATTTTATGCGCATGATGTCAATGCTGTTTTTATTCCTGATAGTTGTTATCCTACGTGTTCTATTGGCGTGGTAAAAAAAACAATACCTCTAAATTTCAGAAATAATGGAGAAGAAATAAGAGTTGCAGTTTCCGTAGAATTAAAACTATCATCTGGACCTGGATTTCCTGAAAATCCAGATTATCTATATCTTAATTGTATCGAAAAAATAGATTAGTTTATGAAGAAAATTGTTTTGATTGTAATGTTGCTGTGCATAAATGCGGTAGTGAGTGCACAAAATAATAACTTTTATTACGCAAATGGTACTGCTCAATATTGGGAGGAAGATAGAAATTCTGTAAATATCATAGTAGGCAATATTGAAAATATAGACACATTGGTTTATAGATTAAAATCACAATTCAGAGATGTTAACGATGAAATATTATTTAGTAATGAAGATAACAACATCATAGTTAACAGTTCATCATTATCGAGTAGGAACATAAACGACATAATTGATAATATATCTATTTCTGCGAATGATGTCGTGTTTTTTAGTTATTCCAAAATTATCAATGAAAGTCATATATGGCTTACAAATGAAGTTTATGTGAAACTAAGAGATAGTTTGTACTATTCAACACATATTTTACCCGTTATATCACAACAACAAAATATCAATATTTATTATGAGGGTGATGATGAGTATAGAATAGTGTGTAGTACGGAAGAGCAGGTAATATCAATTGCCAATCAATTATATAACCCAATATATACAATTTACTCAACGCCAGACTTTTATAGCGAGATCGATCTGTGTACAAATGATGAATATTTTGATAGACAATGGAATTTAGAGAACATCGGGCAGGATGGAGGTACAATAGGAGTTGATATTAAGGCAGTGGAAGCATGGAATTTTCTTAACAAGGTAATTGGAGAACCAGGATCAAATATTAAAGTTGCAGTAATTGATGATGGTGTAGAAGAACATGATGATTTGTATCTAAATGGAGGTGTCAGTAAAGTATTGGAAGGATACACCGCTAATGGTAATGGGACAGGAAGACCTCTCAGTAATAGTTTTCATGGGCAAATGTGTGCTGGTATTATTGCAGCTGTGCATAACGATATCGGTATCGCAGGAATAGCATCAAATGCCAGAATAGTTCCATTCAGAATCTTTACAAATATTGGTATTACCTTTAGTGGCTCAAATATTGCAAATGCAATAAAAAAATCTTCAGATGATTTTAGCTGTCTCATATTGAGTAATTCATGGAAATTCAGTAGTCCAAATGATAAAATAACAGATGCAATCAATCACGTTGCATTAAATGGAAGAAATGGCAAAGGTTGTTTTGTGGTATTCGCATCTGGAAATGATGCATCCTATGTAGCATATCCAGCGTATTTAAATTGTGTAGTAGCTGTTGGAGCAGTAGATAGAAATGGATTTAAAATAGATTATTCCAATTACGGAAATAATTTGGATATTGTAGCTCCTAGTGATCCTGTATATACAACTGATAGAATGGGCAATTATGGTATGAGCAATGATTTATCGTCAAATCCTAATTATTATCATGGTTTCAATGGTACCTCTGCTGCTTGTCCACATGTATCAGGCGTCGCTACATTGATGCTTTCCGTAAATCCTAATCTAACAAGATTGGAGATTACTGACATAATTAAAAGAACAGCCCAAAAAGTTGGCGGATATAACTATCAAATTCAAAACAACGACCCGGAAATGACATGGTGCCCTGAAACAGGATACGGATTGATTGATGCTCACAGAGCCGTCGTTGAGTCTTTGCTATATGGACAAAACATCACTTTAAATGGTAGCAGAGAAATGTATTTATGTGATGATTATACTTTTTCTTGTGATATTATAAATCCAGAAGCATTTTCATACGAATGGACTCATAGTAACAATTTGACAGTATTATCCAGTAATAATAACAACATAACTTTAAAGCCAATATCTTCAGGTAGCGCTTGGGTAAAATTAAATATTTATTCTGAAAATAGATTAATCAGAACATTAGAAATAAACGACATTATCATTAACAATGCTTATGTCGATAATCTTGTTCCTATTAGTTTAGATACTTTAAATATATTTGAGAATACTACATTAAGTAACAATAATCATTTTTTGGTATTTGACGCTGTAATTGAGAAGGATGTAACATTAACTATAACAGGAGATGTATATTGCTCAGATTTAGCATCCATCAAGATTAAACCTGGCGGAAAATTAATAATAGACGGAGGTTTATTGACAAGTGTATGCTACACTAAAAAATGGCAAGGCATAGAAGTATGGGGCATTGACACTCTCCATCAATTTATGATGAATGGCAAATATCAGCAAGGCTATCTCGAACTCAAAAATGGTGCTACAATTGAAAATGCCGTATGTGCCGTTGAATTGTGGAATCCTGGGAACTACAGCAGTGAGGGTGGAATAATATATGCCACAGATGCTGTATTTCGCAATAACGCCAAAGCCGTTCATGCGATTAATTATACCAACTATGTTCCAACCACCGGGAATAGCTCTGCCTATAACAGTTTGTTTAAGGGTTGTACATTTATCGTAGATCGTGATTATGTCGGTAATGAGATATTCTATAAGCACGTTGACCTTGACAGAGTCAATGGTATAAGATTCCAAGGATGTAACTTTTCCGTAGATCGTAATCTTGCGAACGTATCCCAATGGTGTTCAGGATTGGCTGCTTACAACGCTGGTTTTGCAATAGATTCTTACTGCTCCAATAATACAGTTGTCCCATGTCCTGATGAATATCTGACAAGATCGTCATTCGACGGATTCCACTCCGGAGTTTATGTCAGCGGAGGTGCATCGGCATATACTTACAGGATTAGAGATGCATATTTTACAAATAACGACAGAGGCATCTATACAGAAAACAGCGGTTACGCTACGATATTATTCAACGACTTCATTGTCGGAACGAAAGCTGATTGCAGTTTTGGAATATACATGAACGGGACGACTGGATTCTGTATCGAAGAGAATAATTTTGTCGGCAATGAAAATTCTTTAAGTGATAATTACGGAATAGGTGTGCGTAACTCTAAATCTGCCAACAATATCTACCGCAATACATTCGAGTCTTTAGATTGTGGGAATATTGCTATAGGTCAGAATAAAATTAACAGCATTTCGGCATCTGTTAAACAGGGAGCTCTTTCATACAGTTGCAATACCAATATATCCAACATCAACGATTTCTGTGTGATAAAAGAAAATTCATCTGGTAATATAGCCCAAAATCAAGGTTCAACAACTTTGCCAGCCGGCAATACCTTTAGCGGGTCGCAATATCATTTCTATAACGATGGCGAGAGTGTGGTAACTTATTATTACAACGGCAATAATAGTAATCAGATACCAAATGACACAAAACTATATCGCGTCTCAAAAGTGTCGACATCTTCGGTGAACGCATGTGGTTCTCATTATGGAAGCGGTTCCGTAGTGAGATCCGAATCAGAACTGACAACTCTTGAGAACGACTATCTTACTTCGCTTGCAGCATATAACGAGATGGAACAGTTCTATTCCAACAGAATAGACGGAGGTAACACTCAGGCTGAAGTGGCAGATATTAACACAGCCACAGCCGAC
>JAFTXI010000054.1 GCA_017461665.1 Bacteroidales bacterium
AGAACGGTGGATGAAAAGATTGTTGGTATTCTGCACGATGTCGTGGAAGATACAGAGTGGACATTTGACGCGCTACTTGCAGAAGGCTTTCCTGTGCATATTGTAGATGCATTGCGGTGTGTGACTAAACTCTCGGATAACGAGCCTTATGATGAGTTCATCGAGCGAGTTAAGACTAACCCGTTGGCTGTTGCCGTGAAGATTAACGACCTTACCGACAATATGGATGTTCGTCGTTATAAAGAACTATCCGATTGGGATGTGAAACGATTGAGAAGGTATTTGAAAGCATATCACGAACTGACAAACCAACAAAAATAGCCCAATTGCGTAAAAATAACGCATTTTATTTGGCGGTTTCAAAATCTCTATTTATCTTTGCGTAAAATTAACGCATTAAAGTATGAACGAGCAGAAATTTTGTTATAAGTATCCACATCCATCTGTTACGGCAGACTGTGTGATTTTCGGCTTTGACGGAGTAAGCATTAAGGTGTTGTTGATTCAGCGTGGCATTGAACCTTTCAAGGGCAAATGGGCATTTCCGGGCGGTTTTATGAAGATTGATGAGACTACCGAAGAGTGTGCAAGACGCGAGTTAGAGGAAGAAACGGGTTTGAAGAATGCATCTGTCGAGCAGTTCCATACATTTTCGGATGTAAGCCGTGACCCTCGTGAGCGAGTAATTACCGTAGCGCATTATGCTCTCGTAAGACTCTCGGAGGTTAAGGGCGGCGACGATGCAGCCTCGGCTCGTTGGTTTGCTATGGATGAGGTACCGAGCCTTGCTTTCGACCACGACCGTATTTTGCAAATGGCTGTTAATCGCCTGAAAGAACGCATCTGCTTCGAGCCAATAGGCTTTGAGTTGCTGCCAGAGGTCTTTACTATGACCGAATTGCAGAACTTGTACGAAGCTATTTTGGAAGTCAAATTCGACCGCCGCAACTTTTATAATAAGATGCTCAAACTCGGCATCCTCGCCGAGGCAGAGCCTCGCCCCGCAAATGCTTCTCGTCGCACACCAAGCAAGTATCGCTTTAACGCTGAGAAGTATACAGAATTTAAACAAAAAGGATTTAGATTGGAATTTTAAGCATTGCGATTATGTCAAATTATATATTTCAGGTTTGGGATAATTTTGAGCGTAAATGTGTAGGCTCTTTTAATTCTCACAATGAGGCAAAAAAGGAAATAGAAAGGCTTATTAGAGAAAGATATAATTTCTAGGAAGAGTTTAATTTTGAGATTAAGAAAACTAAACGAAATATCTCCAATCAGCAAGAATGATTATAATAACTTAACTGCAAAGTGTATTTTAGTTAAAAAATATAAAACAAGACAATCACTATGAAATATAATAAGCAAATATTAATAAATGAACCAAAGGCGTTTGTGCGAGATGACTTTGTGTTTTTCTGGGGACACGCAGACAGAAAAGAGGATGTTGGCAAGTCGTGTCTGAGCCAATGGTATATGTGCTCCTTTATGATAGAGGGTGTATATTATAACTGTGCAGAGCAGTATATGATGGCAGAAAAGGCACGTATCTTTGGAGATGAGGATATATGGCAACAGATAATGGCATCGTATAAACCGATGACAATGAGGAAATTGGGAAGAAAGGTGCGAAATTTTAACGATTATGTATGGAAGAAAAACTGTCAAGAGATTGTCAAGAGAGGGAATCTTGCCAAATTCTCACAGAATCCAAATTTGAGAAAATTCCTGCTTGACACAGAGGGCAAGATATTAGTTGAAGCATCATCCATAGACACTATTTGGGGTATTGGACTTACGGAAGATGTTTCTGAGGTCTGCAACCCACGCTTATGGAAAGGGGAAAATTTGCTAGGCTTTACGCTGATGGAGGTTAGAGATATGTTGATGGGAGATGTGGAGGAAAACAGAAACGAAATTGAGAAGGCTTTGCAAATGTGGACGATGGGCGCAGGCAATTCGGCACGACGTTTCAACAATGAGAACCCAATGCCTTCGAAAACAAAAGTAGCACAAACTTTCGGAAAACCTCTGTCAATCTACATTTCTGTACCTCAGAATTATTTTATCACTACCAAGCAGATGGATGTAATCAAATATGGTCATATACCAGATGCGATGGAAGACCACTGGTATATGTATTGTGATGATAAGTCTATTCACTATCTCAGCAGTTGGACAGGCGCCCACTTTGCCGAAGCTATATACGAAAAATATGGGGAAGAATATCGTATCACAGAGTTGCGTATCAATAACAATCCCTGCGAATACAAGTTATGTAATGTAGATGAAGCCATAGCATTGTTTTATGCATTGCTTATAAGTGAGTACGGTGGTAATGCTTCAGCATATTGGAATGCGGCGTTTTTTTAGTGCTTATTTAATCAAACTAAACAGAAATATTACAATTTCCAAAGGTATAACTCACATTGCGCCAATGATACTGGATTCCAAAGATGAAGACATCTTTATCGAAGACCCCGAATTTGATAAATACGGATTTTTTGATTAAATGATAGATTCTGCCGTTTTTGTTTCTCTATCTTTATGTAACATTAAAAAATAGAATTATGAGCATTATTGGAAAATTATTCGGAAACTCCCAAAAATCAATTAACGCCGACATACGTGACCCTCACACAAACAGATACTTTTATGAGTATAAATGTATTCCATACTGGGCTGCTACTTATCCAGAATATTTCTTCTCGCCTGATATTGTGACTAATTATGACTACTTAGAGATGTTGTTAGAAAATGATTTTGAAACAGAATGGGGAAAACAATATAAAGTAGCAATGAAAAGTTACGGTTTAGAAAACGGACAACTGTCGTTACTGAAATTTCCTGAGCCTCAATCTTCTCCTGAATTATTATATGCAGCTGTCGTGGGAAAAGACGAGGCGTGGCTTAATCTTAAAGGTGATGAACGTCCTAAGTTCAACGTTCACATACTTGCCAAAATAGCGGATTCTTGGTTCGTCGGCGAAATAAAACCAACAGAGATACGTAATGATGAAGAATATATTGTTTCGTATCACAAACGCGTGGAAGAACCTAATCTCGCTGAGTTTATCGAATGGGTGCTGCAACGCGAAGGTATGTCTGGCAGCTACGAGCAACTACGCAAGAAACAAATCGCCGACGATCCTATTTTATCACATTTGGAAAAATAAATATCAATCTTTAAACAACAAAATATCATGTTAACAATTATTTGTATCACAGCATTAGCTTATTTCATTATGGGAAAAGACCTTAGTTCTCTTCATGAGAAAGTAAAAAACATCGAATGGCACGAAAAAGCCGATGATTTGTTGAAGAAGATTCGTCCTTACGCTAAGAAAGCCGGTCGTGCGGCAGCCACTCCCCTACTCCAGTTCTGGTATGTTCTGCAAGACGACAACACCTCAACTCTCGACCGCGTGCTCATCTACGCAGCGATAATCTACACCATCCTACCAATGGATCTGATTCCAAGAAGCGTCTATAAGTTTCTTGGCGTCTTAGACGACGGTGCTGCAATATTTTACGTCTATAAAAAGATTAAAGACAAGATAACTCCAGAGATAATGATGAAAGTAGAAGATACCTTGAACAACTGGTTCGGAGTGGAATATGAGATGATGGAAGAATAAGTAAAACAGATAAGAATTCAAAAAAGATAATCGTAAGCCTAAAGAGATGACGATAAACGACAATGTCTTTATCGAAAATCCCAGACTTGACAAATATAAATTTTGGGATTAGATGATAGAAATCGCAAAACATCTTGCTCTATAGTTGCGTAATTAATTATTAAAATCACAAATTATGAAGACAAGAATTTTCAATCTCATTATCATTGATGAGAGTGGCTCGATGTATAGCATCAAAAAAGCTGCAATAGACAGCGTAAACGAAACAATCCAAACCATCAACTCGGCTCAGAAAAAGCATGAGGATCAAGAACATTTTGTGACACTCGTCACTTTTAACAACAACGTAAAAACCATCTATGAATGTGTGCCTATTAACGAGGTAAAGGAACTAACCGATGAAACCTATCGCCCTGATTGTTGCACGGCATTATACGACGCAATGGGCTTCTCACTCAACGCACTTCGCAGAAAAGTGGCAGACAACGACAAGGTGCTCGTTACTGTTGTGACCGATGGCTACGAGAACGCATCTCACGAATATAAAGGCGCTGCCATCAAATCGCTTGTAGATGAACTCAAAGCAAAAGGCTGGGTATTTGCTTATATCGGTGCAAATCACGATGTTGAGAGATTCGCCACCAATATCTCAATTACGAATGTGATGAGGTTTGAGGCAACGCATTATGGAACACAAATGATGACAAACAACGTCAACAGAAGTCGTGAACGTTTATATCACACCATGTCGGCTCCCGACTTCAACGCTAAAGATGCCAATAAAAACTTTTTCGACGAAGACAAATAAAATACCATTGAACGTATTTTGTAATTTAATCCTTAACAATCAACGTCCTTCTATAACGAAAACTAAGAAAGGCGTTGATTATTTTATGTTAAGCAAGAACCTACATATATCTGATATATATATGGATTCACAGTAAAAATAAAAAGATACTAAAAACATTAACACCACATCTTGTATTGCGCAAATATTAGTATTTTTGCTCTGATTGTAAAAACAGCTCATCACTATGATAACTCAGATATATAATGCTCTATCCGCTCGTTCCGACGACGAAAAGAAAATAGTTCTGCCTCGTTTCTTCAAGACCGGCAAAGGTCAGTATGGAGAAGGCGATATGTTTCTTGGCGTAACTGTGCCAAACATTAGAGAAGTCGCGAAAGAATTCAAAGACGCCAATCGTGAAACTATTGAGAAAATGATTCATAGTCCATGGCACGAGATGCGGATGTGCGCTCTGCTAATACTCGTCAACAACTCCAAGAAAAATGTCACCAAAGAAAGTTTCGACTTCTATCTGTCGAAGACTCAACACATCAACAACTGGGACTTAGTGGATTTAAGTGCGCCGCAGATTGTCGGCAGATACCTTCTCGACAAAAACCGTGATATACTTTATAAATTAGCAGAAAGCGATTTACTCTGGGACAACAGAATCGCCATTGTATCCACACTGACATTCATTAGAAACAACGACTTAGACGACACCTATAACCTATCATTGAAGATGATGCTGCATAAACACGATTTGATGCACAAGGCGATAGGTTGGATGTTACGCGAAGCCGGCAAACGCGACACAGAACGATTATATAATTTCGTTATGGAACATAAATCCGTAATGCCGAGAACTATGCTACGTTATTCTATTGAGAAATTCGACAAAGAGACAAGACAAGAACTTATGAAATAAAACGACAAAAGGTACATTCTACTCTTTTGAAGTTATTTATCTTATTTTAAATTCTATCATTCCGAGACAAGTTCAGATTTATTATCGTCAACTTTCATAATTTGATAGGTTTCGCTAAGGTTAAGATCATTTGTTGTATCCTCATTGTATGGTAAAATAAAATACCTCCAATCTGAAGTAACAATTATCCCATCATTGGTCTCAACCGTACCAAAATCACCCGATAATCTCATTGATTTATATATAGTTCCCAAACCATCAAACATAATAACCTTCTCATTTGGGTTATATGTAAAGTTCACTCCATTGTTTCTTATATATAGTAATTGTGAATCTTTAAACTTGTCTTTCATCGCTTGTTCTTCCTGTTTCAGCAGATTCAACCTTTCATATTCCTTATTTATAAAATCTTTTGAATCATAGTATTTAGTAATTTCTTCCAAAAAAATCGATGGTTCGTCAGTATTATCTAAATTTACATTCTTCAATAAAATCTCATTCATCGTTACACCCGACATAACTTCATTTTTCCAATCAGAAGATATTTCATCCAAGATAAAACCATAAGCAGGACCTGTCACATAAGCATAAGAATGAGTATATGTATCATTCTTCAAAGCATTCTCAATCTTATTCAATATAATCGCGTTTACTATTTTATGATTAATCGCATTATTTGCCAAAACTTTTAACGCGGTATATTCTGCGAGTCCCTCATGACATTCATATTCATTTTCATTGTGACTTTTATATTTTTCCTGTCTAATCTTTCTAATTCTCAGAGCATTAGATAAATCTTTATTATCACAATTGATATTATCGCTCAACAAAACATGATTTAAGGCTAACAATTCTAATTTCATTAATATTGCTGCATCTACTTCCTCCAAATGAATATTATTCGACATAACCGCTTGTATACCAATTTCATTCTGTATTCGATGCCAACTCTCATGTGCAAGTAAGAGATTTCTTTCCATGTCTGTTTTAAAATCCATTCTGCTGACACAAGTCCACAATTCATTAGAGAATTCAATGTCGTGTTAGCAATATTGTATTCTTCGGGAAGGAATCCGTAGAACACCTTACCTCTTTTTATCAGCAATGAATCTTTATCCTGTTGATTAGCAATAATCATTCTATTATCAGGCAAAACAAACATCGTAGGTCCATACAAATCTACTCCCCATAGATCTGCCGAGTCGTGACTCAACAAGTCTCTCAATTTCGAGAAGTACACTTCCGCCATTTTAATCTGTTTATCTGATGGCATCATAGAATTTTGACAAGCTAACAAATTTATTATCATAAAGAAACTACAAACAAGACCAATCTTCTTCATAAGCGTTTAGATTTATATTTCTACAAAAATAGGGATATTTATATTTCTACAAAAATATAAACCCCAAAATTTTTATTCAAACTTTTGGGGTCACTTCATTCCTTTATAGGAGTTTTTGCGTTAGGGATGAAAATCACCTCTTATCCATGACGCCATAGCGTTCCCATTTTTCCTGAGGGAAGTTCGTCTTGACAATCTTACGATAATCCATAGCAAGATCTTTGACTTCCGATAATTTGTCGTTTGCCTTGTGCAACTTCTCAGAAACAGTCTCTCTCAAAACTTCAACCTCACGGTTCATCTCAATAGCTTTCTTGGCATTGCTCTCAAGTTTGTTAAGGACTTCTCTGCTAACACCTAAATGTTCTACTTCGTTAAAATGCTTTTTCAGGCTTGCCGCCATCGTCAATGCTTTCTCAGCATTTGCTTCAAATGTCTTTGACATATCAATAATTTTAAGTTAAACAAGAACCTACATATATCTGATATATAATGGGTTCACAGCAAAAATATAAAAAAAATCCTTAAATTGTAACCCTATAAAGCGAAGAAAATTTTTGGTTTAAACTTTTATTGTAATTGTTGAACCAAGCATAAATTGAAATTTTATTTGGCAAATGACAATATGTAGCAATACTCTTGTTTTCGCACAATAAGAACACAAAAAGAATCGTTTTACTATCCATTTGTCATATACAGAATTCACATTATTTAGAAATAGTTATGAATAATTCAAAAAAATATTTGCATCTAAATGAATTAAAGGAGCCTACTTTACGCCAGCATATTGTTGTTCTTAGTGGTGCAGGAATGAGTGCCGAAAGTGGATTATCAACATTTCGTGATGAAAACGGATTATGGAAACAATTTGATTGGGAACGACTTGCAAGTATCGAGGGTTTTTATGAGGAACCAGAAGCCGTGTTGGAGTTTTATAATATACGTCGCAAGCGTCTTATGGAAGTCGAGCCTAACCATGCTCACAACCTATTGGCAGAACTTGAGAAATGGCACAATGTCACGATTATTACGCAAAACGTCGATAATCTTCACGAACGCGCAGGCAGCAGCAATGTTATTCATCTGCATGGTGAGCTGACAAAAGTCACATCTTCGCAAAATAGAAACAGCCCTAATTGCATCAAAGAACTGCCTCTCGACATCCCGATTCGTATCGGTGACAAGGCTGCCGATGGTTCGCAACTTCGCCCATTCATTGTTTGGTTTGGGGAATTTGTTTCTGATTTCGAAATTGCAGTCGAGATTGTTAAAAGAGCTGATATCTTCTTAGTAATAGGGACTTCTTTGACAGTTTATCCTGCTGCAAGTTTGATTAATCATGCTCAACGTAACATTCCAAAATTTATCATCAATCCAGGAGATGTTGTCAACCCATTTGATGATCCCTCCAGCATTGTATACGAACATATCAAAGAAAGCGCAACTACCGGTATCGAGACTTTTATCGACAGATTGATTGAACTAACATGACAAAACATTTTCAAGCAGTGGATTTATAGTAGTCAACGATATTTGTCATGAACACATTTTTTAATATCTTTGTTTTTCATTTTTTGACTTAAAAATTTGATATGATGAACAACCCTCTTTTGACAAAATCGACATTGCCTTTCGGCGCACCAGAGTTCGACAAGATAGAAAATCAACATTATATGCCAGCTTTCAAGAAAGCTATAGAAGAAGGCAAGGCTGAAGTAGATACCATCGTTAACAATCCTGAAACTCCAACGTTTAAAAATACCATTGAAGCATTGGAATATGCAGGAAGTACTTTAAACCGTATCAGCCATATCTTCTATAACTTACTCGAAGCCGACACCAACGACGAGATGCAAAACATCGCTGAAGAATTAGCTCCTCTTACCACCGAGTTCTCGATGTATGTCAGTCTCAATGAAGCTCTTTTTCAACGTATCAAATACGTTTACGAACAACGTAACAACCTAAGCCTTAATCAGGAAGAATCGAGATTACTTGAAAAGACCTACGAAAGTTTCGCTCGTAATGGTGCCAACCTCTCTCCTGAAGACAAAGAGATTTACAGCAAATATGTAGAAGAACTTTCTTTGCTTTCATTGCAATTCGGCAAGAACGTTCTCGCTGCGACCAACGCTTTCTCTCTCAACATCACAGAAGAATCCGAGTTGGCAGGTCTCCCCGACTACGTCAAAGAACAAGCTGCTGAAGCTGCAAAGGACAAAGGTTTAGAAGGTTGGCTTTTCAACCTCACTGCTCCAAGTTACGGTCCTTTCATGAAATTCAGCGAACGCCGCGACCTTCGCGAAAAGATGTATCGTCAATATAACACTCGTGCTTTCGGTGGCGAAACAGACAACAGCGAGACAATAAAACGAATTGCCGAACTGCGTATCAAGGTCGCAAAACTCTTGGGTTACAAGAACTACGCCGAGTATAAAACCGAGAGACGAATGGTAAAAAATCCTGATGCCGTCGGTGAATTCTTAGAGAGACTTCTCAAACCTGCTTTACCAAAGGCTCTTCAAGAAGTATCAGACCTAAACACATACGCAAAGAATCACGGTTTCAACGAAGAGCAGATAATGCCTTGGGATTTCAGCTATTACGCAGAGAAACTTCGTATAGAGAAATACGACCTTAGCGATGAACTACTGAAACCATATTTTCAATTAGAGAATTGTATAAATGCCATCTTCGACTTGGCTCATAGACTCTACGGATTAACATTCAACGAATTGAATGACATCCCTGTTTATCATAAGGATGTCAAGGTTTATGATGTTAGAGACAACAACGGTTCACATCTTGCCCTATTTTATGCAGATTTCTTCCCACGCGAGAGTAAACGTGGTGGCGCATGGATGACAGAGTTCAGAGGTCAGCGAATTTATGAAACTATAGAAGAAAGACCATTAATTAGCATTGTCACTAATTTTACAAAACCAACGGCCGACACTCCTTCTCTTATCACCCACGACGAATTCACCACATTGCTTCATGAGTTCGGTCACGCTCTGCATGGCATTATCACAAAAGGAACTTACGAATCTATGACTGGAACAAGTGTCGATCACGACTTTGTTGAATTGCCTTCCCAGATAATGGAGAACTGGGCATACGAGCCTGAATACCTAAACACATTCGCGAAGCATTATGAAACTAACGAAACAATTCCCAACGAATTGATAGAAAAAATCGTCAACTCAAAAAATTATCTATCAGCATATTATCATATCCGTCAATTACAATTCGGCATCTTGGATATGGCATGGCACAGCCTAACAGAGATATTTGAAGAAGATTCTCTAACATTTGAAAAGAAAGTCCTTTCTTCAACAAATGTCCTTCCATCAATCCCAGAATGTATCATCTCCACAGCTTTCTCTCACATCTTTGCTGGTGGCTACTGCGCCGGATACTATTCCTACAAATGGGCTGAAGTCTTGGCTGCCGATGGATATTCTCTCTTCAAAGAAAAAGGTATCTTCAATAAGGAAGTCGCTGCTTCATTCAGAGAGTTGTTAACGAAAGGCGACAGCATAGACCCTGCCGTATTATACAGAAACTTCAGAGGTCACGACCCAGAACCGGAAGCACTTTTAAAAGACCTGAAAATCATAAACTAATATGACAACATCATTTGCTGCATCTTAAATATCAACGATATTATATAGCTCATCATCATGAAAGAAAACGATTTTGTAAAAGCAAAGATAATTACTATCGGCGACGAATTACTCTTAGGTCAGGTCGTCAACACTAACGCATCCTGGTTAGGAGAACAACTAAACGCCAACGGATTTCAACTCGTTTCAGTCCTCACAATAGGCGACGGAGAAAAAGATATTATGGATGCCTTGTGTTCCTGTAACGATGTTGACATAGTCATCATCACGGGAGGATTAGGTCCAACAGCCGACGACATCACCAAACCAATATTGTGTAAATTCTTCAACACCGAGCTAACTCTAAATGATGACGCTCTCGAAAATATCAACGAGATCTTCAGACTCAGAGGCTCTCAAATGACAGAAAGAAACAGACTTCAAGCGTTCATTCCAAAATCATGTAGTTATATTCCAAATCGTTTCGGAACAGCACCTTGTATGTGGTTTGAGAAAAACGACACTGTTTATATCTCACTACCAGGCGTTCCTTTCGAGATGAAGTCCATCTTCACAACAGAACTCATTGAACGTTTGAAAAATCATTTCAAGCCTACACCATACGCCAGAAGGGTAATCATGACAACCGGGGTCGGTGAGTCTTTTCTCGCCGACAAGATACAACAATGGGAAGAAGCACTGCCTGATTTCATGTCGTTGGCATATCTCCCTCAATACGGAATGGTCAGACTTCGTTTAGACGCTCGTCATGAAGACGAAAAATTCATGCAAGAATCTCTTGATTCTGAGGTGGAGAAATTAAAAGATTTAATTTCCGAACACATCTTTGCGTACGACGACAGACCTATCTCAGAGGTTATCTTAAACATTCTAAAAGATAGGAAACAAACTCTTTCCACTGCTGAAAGTTGTACCGGAGGTTCCATTGCCAAAATGATTACCTCGATACCAGGTTGCTCATCTGTATATAAAGGTAGTTTCGTTTCATACGCCACAGAGGTAAAAGAGAATCTCTTGAACGTGAAAGTAGAGCACTCTGTCGTAAGCAAGGAAGTTGCTGAACAGATGGCGGTTGGAGTTCGTAGCATCATGAAAACAGATTACGCTCTCGCCACTACAGGCATCGCCGGTCCAGACGGTGGAACTGAAGAAAACCCGATTGGAACAGTATGGATCGCTCTCGCCACTCCAAATTGCGTCATCGCAAAACGCTACAACTTCGGAAAAGACAGACAGAACAATATCGAGAGAAGTTGTATCACAGCATTTGAGATGCTTCGACAATATCTGCTAAACAACTAATTCGAGGACGAGAAAAAGAAACGAGAACTGAGAACGAGTTTAGTTACAGTTTCTACAAATAGTCATTATGCTTTTACTACGATAATATCTTTTATATTTGTAGTATATTGTTTTGATACAAACTCGTTTTTAATATGCCAATTATTGTTATAACCTTGAACCGCGACTCTCACGGTATCAAGTCCGTTACGCTTATTTATCTCATCAACAACCTTTGATAAATTAGCCTGCTTGTCTCTATCCACAGTATCAAACAGATTACCTTGAACCGCTTTATCCCCAATGATATTATATGCTACGACACCAGCTTTCTTGTAGTAATAATTTCCATCTTTCCAGTTTTCTTTCAAAACTTTTACAGCTTCAGAAACAATCTCCTGCATATCGTTCGTCGCCACATTGAATGTTACTTCTTTATAAATATTGTTTGTCGGCATGTCATCTCTAAAACGACTTGACATAGCGAAGACTCCAATATTTTGACAGACAGTGTGTTGTTCTCGAAGTTTCTTGGAACACATCGCAGCAAAATTAGCCACCGCTTCTTCCAAGTCTTCAAGTCTGCTAAGACCTTGATCAGGAAAGCTTCGACTTGTACATATAGACTTCTTGTATGGCATGTCATCGTCTGTGATACAACTCTCCCCTCTCAATTCTTTCCAAGTTCTCAATCCCGTAATCGACATCTCACGTCGCACCCATCCTTCCGACATCTGAGTAAAATCCCACGCCGTTCTAACACCTTTACTTTCTAATCTCTTCGAAAGTTTCCTTCCTATTCCCCATACATCTCCTACAGAAAAAAGACGTAATGCCTTCTCGCGTTTCTCTTCTGTATCAATAAGACAAACTCCGTGATAACCTTTATGTTTCTTAGCATAAACGGAAGCCATCTTAGCCAATGTCTTTGTTTGTGCAATACCCAACGATACAGGAATACCTATTCCTTTATTTATAGACTTGACAGCTTTATGTGACAAATCGAGTAGATAATCAAGATCTTCTACTCCCGATAAATCAATAAAAGCCTCATCGATGGAATAAATATTTATCTTAGGAAAGAATGAAGACAAGAGCGACATCACTCTCCTGCTCATATCGCCATAGAGGTTATAGTTGGAAGAAAACACAGCAACATTATTCTTTTCTAACAACTGCTTCACTTGAAAATATGGTACTCCCATTTTTATTCCCAACAGCTTAGATTCTTCGCTGCGAGCCACCACACAACCATCATTATTGCTCAACACAACGACAGGTCTATTGCGCAAGTCAGGGCGTAACACCCTCTCGCAAGAACAATAGAAATTATTACAATCGGCGAGACCAAAGAAATCCATTATTTTCGTAAATGTTTGATTGTATATGTCAGAACTCCCCAGATAAGAAACTGGTTTTCTTCCGTAACCTTTATTGGTTCATAATCTTTATTGTGAGGTATCAACCAAGCACATTTGTATTTTTCATCGTAACGAAATTCTTTCAGAGTAAACTCTCCATCAACAAATGCCACGACAAAATCACCATTCTTCGCTTCCAAAGATTTATCTATCACAATAATATCTCCATCACATATTCCAGCATCATGCAAAGAGTTCCCCGACACTCTCGCAAGGAATGTTGTTTCTCTATGACGTATCAACTCTTTGTTAAGATCGATGGTTCCAGTGAGATAATCTTGTGCCGGACTCGGGAAACCTGCTTTTATACCAGCATCAATAAAAGAAACATTTAGTTCCTCTGTCGAAAACTCTGATGAAAATATATCAAGCTTCAAATCATTATCCATAATGAATCTATTTTGTTATGAACATTTGAAATTAACAATGGCGTATAATTATTCCTTGTTAAATCTTTTAGCAAACTACATTGTCATTCATATCTACATTTTTTTGACAAAAGCAAAGATAACGTTTTTTTGTTTTAGAGTCGATTTAATATTTCAAAGAACCTATTATATATTGTAAGCTTTGTACTATCAATTTGTTTTATCCACGATTTTTCTTAATTTACACTTTCGAGAAAGACCATAACATATTACCATTCCAACAAGTATAATCGAACCAGAACTCAGAGAAGCATCATTTGCCGGATAATTATAGTCCAATCCATGAGTCTTTGGCAGCATTATCAACTCTTCCCATTCCGAGTCGTTGTCATATCTATATTCTTGCTGATATGAGAAGAAACTATCCGACTGAGAATTAAGATCAATGATGTAGCCAAATATAATTATCATTATTATCACAAATTCTTTCATTGCTTTATAATTACTTGTTTCGAGCTTGAGTCGTGTGTCGTTATATCGACTCACGACTCTTCACTCTAACTTATTATCAACCTATCTTCACAATCATTTTTCTATCAGTAATTTCTGGGTTCTTATTCCATTGTCATCAATCAATTTAATAATGTAGATGGCATCATCAAACATAGTTGTCGAACTTAAAACATACGTCTTTTCATTAGAAGATTCTTTCTTCAATACACATCTTCCCATCAAATCATAAACTTCAACAACAGACTCGCCTAACACGTTATTAATCGTAATATCGTTATTATTGATAAAGACGAAATTATCAGTCATTACAATCTCTTCAACCGATTCGACGTTATACAGTTTTATTGTAAAACGTTCAGGATTATCGTTAGTCGTAGCCATGAATGAATATTCGTCAGCCAGCATATTTGTCACTTCTCCTGTCTGATTATCTAAAAGAAATATATAATCGAACTGTTTTTTGTTAGATGACACCTTAATCTTATATTCTCCCATTGTCATAGCTCTGAAAGAAAGCGGTATCTCCTGTGTCTCCTCATCTACTGTAGCAACAGCATAATTTGCTTCATCAAGGGAGACATATATCATAGGAACATCTTCATTCTGATGGTTGATTTTCTCCAATCCTGTTGTTTCATCAAACATCACGAAAGCTATATCTTCATAATCATCGTTTTCAACAGTGACGGTGAGTATTCCCGTTTCAGACTTTTGAGAAGGTTGTACATTGGTTTTCTTAATCTCGAGAGTACCAGCTTTTGTTGTCTTCACAAGAATACTCTGACAAGGAGTGATTGGTTCTTCATTAGATACTTTAGCACCCCAAGCCCCGTCATTTGACAAGACATAATATCCAGAAGCAAGGTCATCATTATCAATAGCAGCTCCTTTACCTTTGTAGATATTATGCGAGAAAGGATTGCCTATCAGATTGAAACCCGACAACGAGATATTATCCGTTTTTAACAAATCAAAACTTACCACTTCATTATTAAGTTCTCCAACGAAAGAGAGTGTAGCATCATATTCATTGGCATAAAGATAACCTCTACCTGAATCGAGTGTAGTAAAATTATTATTTGAGTCTTTAATGTTTTGCCAAACACTTGTCGGTTCATCATAGCGATATAAATCGTAGTTACTTGCTGTTGGCATAAGACCTTCAACACTTGAGGCGGCGACATTGCCTTTCAAAGGAGAACATATTGTGTACCAACCTTCATTCGTTGAGCCATAACCTTCTACCTCTTTTTCTATAGTTGCCATCAATCCATAATTGTTATGAATAAGTTGAGCGCCATCTTCTATTATCAAATTATCTACATCGATACAAGATGCTGCTCCATTTAAGGTAAGAGTTACTCCCTTTTCAACAATAATCTTATTTGCTATGCTGACATTTTCCCATGTAGTATTTGTTGTTATCGTCTGAGCCTGTGGCATTTCAACATTGGTACAATAGTAACTTACGCCTTCATATTTAAAGAAATGATATGTCTGATTCTTGATATTGGTAGGGAACGCTCCCGAGGCTGTAAGTTTATATGCTCTCCAATCTATAGCCACCCCATCATCATAATAAGCACCGACAAATCTTTCTGTTGTAACATTGTATAGATAGTTAGGATATACCTCTTCTTCTATTTCCACAGTCTTTAACTCAAAGATATTGTTGTCGGTATTAGTTCCTATTCTTAACGCGTTATTGTTATTACCTGACGTGCAATACAACCAATTCTCGCTGTCGGCATTAGGATGAATAATCATATTACCATTATTGTATGCAATATTCCATTTGAGGTCATCGGTGACAGAGCCAACTATTTTGCTATTTGAAACTGAAACCTCACACGCCGTCGGTTGACCGCTGCCACCTTTAACCTGCGACATTGCATAATATTTGCCTTCTTTTGATATTGTAATAACAGCCACATCCGACTGATTAAATTCGTCGATATCGTATTCGACACAATTACTATTACTTACAGAGAACACTGCATAAAGACTCAAGTCGCTTTCTACTTCCATTGAAGCTGTAATCATTGAAGGACTTGTATTCATTGCACCTTGTATTTCATTCTCTGCCCATCCATTAAAGGTAAAACCGTCCGGAGCTGTTGCTACTGGAAGTTCTCCTATTTCTTCACCACTTGCGACAGTCTTTGTTTCTTGTAATATTCCATTAGAATAGAACGACACTGTCACTTCCTCGATGATATTGTAAGTTGCGCTCGCCACTCCGCTGTTCGTCATTCCTTCTTTTTTAGCGATAGCTTTTATTGTAGTTGTCGAGGCGACCTCAATAGGTTGAGAATAGACGCTGCTTTCATCCGAAGGCGTGTTTCCATCTAAAGTGTAATAGATTGTAGCACCAGCAGTTTCACAGGTGATACTTACATTCTGTGTCGTGGTGTAATCGCCGCCTTCAGGAGAAAATTTCGGCAATGACACTACCGGCGTCACCTCCGACGACTTCACGAAGATGTCGATGTAAAAGAAATAAATCGTTCCTCCCATATTAGAATCCGAATTTGAATAAGGAGCGAACTTCTCGTAAGCAGCATCGTTATTAAACTTTCTAAAGGCGAAACTTCTATTCGACGCACCTACATTAGTGATAACAAAGGCGTTATGGTTAGGTACCGAAGTGCCGGAACCTGAAGTTGAAACAGAAATAGACCACGTAGAATTGGTTCCATTTTTGACAAAATCGGTACCACTGTTACCATAACCTATCATATCACCATCTGAATTAATAAAGGTGTAATTGTTGCCCGACATTCCAACCGTCCAACTGAAATTCTGCTCGTTATCAGCAATTTCGGGTGGTAGCACTTCTACGCCGTCGGTCGTCGTGCTTGTAAATAAAGTACCTTGAGGCTTCCCTGCCGCGACATTAGCCATCGCGTAATAACTTGTTGCAGAGAGCGAATCGTGACGCGCAGCAAAAATGATTGTGCTGCCATTCTGAATCTGTGACAAGTCTGTCACCAATTGATAATTGTCTTGTGCCTTGATGTTTAATCCTAATATTAAACATACGACAAAAAAAAGTAGATTTTTTGTTTTCATAAATTTTGGTATTTTTAAAGATTTCGTTTGCAAAGATATAACAGAAAAATGCTCTTGTCAAGGTTTTTAACTATTTTTAACTTTCATGCTTCGATGTAGCAAGTTAACGGGAAATATTGATTATAAATTTACAGAAAAATAGGGATAATGTTAATCTCAGTTAACATTTGAAGACTTTTCATTACAGAAAAATATAGATATTTTCATCATTTTTACCTAAGATAAACACGCCTTCTATAAACAAAATTGAAAAATACGAAATATTGGTAATTGAGCCCAATTCCGAATTCATTGTAATTTTACAGTATTATCGGAATAAATATGAATAATATATCACATATTGGAGTATTTCAATTCCTTTTGGAAGAGAAACTTTGAACCATTGAACTAAGGCTACTATACTAGGGCTTGTCGAAGCGATGAGTTTATTAAAACTTCAAAATATCCGTGAATATTCGTGGTGGAAGTTCATCTGCTTTTCGATATTTTTTAGAGATACTCAAAGTGAAGTGCTAATTTTGCAGAAAAATATCATATCTTTGCATTTGTAAAAAATGCGTATTTACGCAAAAAAAACTAATATCATGATTGTAGAACGTAATTATTATCTTCAAAAGTTATTGTCAAAACGCCATAACGGAATGATAAAAGTGCTTACCGGTATGCGAAGATGCGGCAAGTCGTTCTTGTTGTTTAATCTATTTGTTGACCATTTGAAAAAAGAAGGAATTGATGACGGACATATCATAAAGGTCAATTTGGAAGATAGGCGTAACAAGGAACTTCGCAATCCTGATAAGTTATTGGAATATATAGATTCGTTAATAACAGATAACAATATGTACTATATTCTGCTCGACGAAGTACAGATGGTTAATGAATTTGAAGATGTTCTGAATAGTTATCTGCATATATCTAATGCTGATGTTTATGTGACCGGTTCAAATGCAAAATTTTTATCAAAAGATGTAATTACAGAATTTCGGGGCAGAGGTGATGAAATCAGAATCCATCCCTTCTCTTTCAAAGAGTATTGTCGCTCGCAAGATGAAACAAAAGACAGAGAACAACTATTAGAAGAGTATATGCTTTATGGCGGATTGCCTCAAGTTGCTTTGATGAAGAACAATGAGGAGCGAGAGGATTATTTGCGTAATCTTTTCACACATACATATCTTAAGGATATAAAAGAAAGAAATTCCATACAAAATGATGATGATTTAGAAGAACTTGTCAATATATTAGCGTCATCTATCGGAGGTCTAACGAATCCGTTGAAAATATACAACACATTTAAAACTATAAAATAAAATTGCATATCAAGAGATACCATCAAAAGTTATTTGGACTATATGCAAGATGCCTTTTTGACTGAACGCTCGGTTCGTTATGACATAAAAGGCAGGAAATATATCGATACACCTTCAAAATATTACTTTGAAGACTTGGGACTACGAAATGCAAGACTTAATTTCCGTCAAGTAGAAAAGACGCATCTTATGGAAAACCTAATTTACAACGAGTTACGATTAAAAGGTTTTACTGTAGATGTTGGACAGGTCACAATAAACACCAAAAATGCTGATGGCAAGAGTGAACGAAAATATTTAGAGGTTGATTTTGTATGCAATAAAGGATACGAAAGAATCTATATTCAATCTGCTTTTGCCTTACCGACCGAAGAGAAGCAGGAACAAGAATATAACTCGTTAAGACAAATTAAAGATAATTTTCAAAAGGTAGTTATTGTAGGAGGACTTCAACCAACTTATAGAAACAACAATGGCATATTGATACTCAACATCTATGATTTTCTAATGAAAGAAAACATCGTGTAAATTTTATTATAAAAAAGCCGCGTCAATCAGAAAACAAAAAATTACAGAGCTATTTTTTAACTCTGTAATTTTCATTTACACAAAATTATGGATGGTACCAATTGAAAGTTTGAAGATAAAAAAAGCAGCCTCATCAGCTGCTTTAATTTCGCAATATATTTTATGTCTTAAAATCCTAATCCCCAATGTAATCCGATACTATCTGTCGATAACAATGCACCTAAGAAGATATGGATGTTTTTATAAAACCTGACACGGACTCCAGGTTGCCAATATGCAACAAACATCATATCTCCAACATTTTCAGCAACTACATCACGTATTATCCCATTAGATGATTCCCTATATTCCCCTCTAATTTTATATACATAGCCTACTCCAGCACCCAAATCACTGTATAATGCAAAAGTTTTTCGTTCTCCCAAATGCCAGTATCTGCGAAACGAGACACCCGTTCTGATTGAATATACATCGGCAGGGACATGACCAATCCATGTATCACCCTGTCCGAGAAACAGAGAAAAAGAACGCTTTTCATCTACCCTTACACCACCAGTAAACATTGGTCCTCCAGTGAAGAGACCTCCTGTGTTCCTTAATGTAAATTCCGGTTTCCATTCTTTCATTCCCTCTTTTGAAAATGCATATTTCCATCCATCTGCCCATCCCAATTGACTTTTCGTTGTCATTTCCTGGGCATCGAGTGTGCCTAATGCGAACATCAAACACATTAATAAAGAAATTGTTAAACGTTTCATAGCTAATATTTTTTGTAAGTTATGGCACAAATTTACAAAAAACTCAGCTTTCTTAGGAGAAGAGAAATTCTGCTCTAACATTGCTATATGTGAATGATAATCAGAGTCGGTGAAAGCAATGGCTTGATCAGGACAAATCAACCTACAAGCTTGACATTTAATACAGATGCCATCGAACAATGGAACTCCTTCATTGAGGGTGATACTTCCCATCGGACATACTTCCTGACATTTACCGCAACGCATGCAACGCTCTGTGTCGCAGGAGGGTTTTGCTTTGAGAAAAGACGCAGGAACATTTGTAGATTTAAGCGGAGTATAATATTTCTCGGGATGCGCTTCGCCAGGCACTTTGAGATAGGGAAAATTGCTATTGGAAGATGATAGTATTTTCTCAGCCACCTTTGCTGCAAAATCTTCAAGGGCTGAGATGTCGTCGGCGTTGGGTCGTGATGATCCGAGAGTCTCGCTGAAAACGTGACGCGTCACCATGGCAGCAGCTCCGACAACTCGCATGCCACCGTCATCCATCAGACCCACCAATTCCGCCAAGGCATTATCGTAGGCACGATTTCCAAAAGTGACAAGCGCCACCGAAATATTACCGTCAGCATGAATTGCGTTGCGGACATAGTCGAGCGTTTTGTTTGGGATACGTCCCGCATAGACTGGAGTTGCCCAAATAATGATATCTTCGGCATCGAACAGCGGCATCATCTCGCGTTCCTTTGGTAACGTATATGAGTGATATTCAATTTCTGCGCATAATCTCGCCGCAATCGATTTAGCAAGATGTTTCGCTACTTGCAAGGTGCCGCCGGTGGGACTGAAATAACAAACTTTTATCTTTGACATAAATTCTTGTTTAACGTGAGTTCGATATAAAAGAATTCATTAAAAATGAATAACATAACGATATTTTTTGTATCTTTAAAGTGCTAAAAAAAAAGAACAAAACGTTATGTTATCCGACAACAAAGTTATTGAAATTTTCTATATGGCAGACGACTTCTGCAATTTTTTTAATGAAACAGTTAAAAAACATTCTATCGAAGATGGTAAAAAGCATAGAGACAAGCCAAGTAGATTGTCCGATTCTGAGATTATCACAATCCT
>JAFTXI010000055.1 GCA_017461665.1 Bacteroidales bacterium
GAATCAGAACTGACAACTCTTGAGAACGACTATCTTACTTCGCTTGCAGCATATAACGAGATGGAACAGTTCTATTCCAACAGAATAGACGGAGGTAACACTCAGGCTGAAGTGGCAGATATTAACACAGCCACAGCCGACGATGCCATGAGACTGCGCTCGCAACTTCTCGGTCATTCGCCTTACCTATCACAAGAAGTTCTTACGACAGCTGCACAACGTGACGATGTCTTCTCTTCGTCGGTCTTGTTTGAAATCCTTTCGGCAAACCCTGACGAACTCAAGAAAGACACTCTCATCAATTATCTCGAAAACAAGGACAATCCAATGCCGGAATATATGACAGAACTGTTGAGAGAAATAGCCAACGGCACAACGGCTCGTACAGCTTTGGAATCGCAGATGGCAAAGACCGAACGCGAATATCTTCTCGCAGCAGGCGACATCATAAGAAGCAACCTCAACAGCGAAGAATCTGACAATGAAGAACTGAGACTGTGGCTCGGTAATATGAACGACATGGCTTCCGACCGCCTCGCCGTAGCATCTTATATTCAAGAGGGCGATTTCGTCAATGCCATCGCATTGGCAGAGACGCTTCCAAATGTCTATGGCTTACAAGGCGAAGATTTGGAAGAACACAACGACTATATGTCGCTGATAAGACTTTATGCGACATTGGACGAGACCGGCAGAAAAACAATGCAGCTTACTGAGGAAGAGACGGAACTTGTTGAAGACATAGCCGAAAACGGCAGCGGTGCATCACAGTCGATGGCGTTCTCCATCTTAGCAGAAAACAATGGAACGGCAGTTACAAGGGTAACATGTCCGACACTTCCAACGATAAGCGGAGCTTCAAAGAGAGGAATCGTCAATAAGAAACAAGACATGGCAACAGCTTTGGGAATGAAAGTAAGCATGGCACCAAACCCTGCAACTTCATGGACAGAGGTAGAATATACACTTCCTATAGATGAAGGCAAGGCAAGTCTTGTGATAACAAACGCTCTCGGTGTTAACGTCCTCAGAACAGAACTCAACGGCAATCAAGGTAGAACAACATTAAACCTTGAAAACATTCCATCCGGCGTTTATACTTATTTCGTCAGATGCGGTGAGTTCTCACAAACAGGAAAACTGATTGTAAAATAAAAACTAACACAATATTAAAATGAGAAAATTATCATTAGTACTTTTTGCTGTGTTGTTGACAACGTTTAATAACATCGCATTCTCGCAGGAAAAGAAAAACTTTACAATCGATAAGTTATCAATTGAAGGTCGTGCCGACTTCGATTATTTTAATGAAGATGGTGCTTATCCTGATGGTAATTCTGTAATAGGTCAAGTGGTGCCGAGATCTTCAACATCAGGCATTGACGGGAAATATTTTAACTTCGAGATGAAAGGCTCTTTCCTTCAAGATTTCTCATATCGCGTGCGCCAGAGAATAGATATGTATGCAGGAAGTTCAAAAACCGACTATATGATTCTTTCTTATCATGCAAATAAAAACTTCTCTTTTACAGCAGGTAAGATGCCTCTCGCAGTGGGCGGCTGGGAATACGACCTCGCTCCTATAGATGTTTATTACGCTTCTATGTTCTGGAATACCTTCGACTGCTACGACGTCGGCGGTCAAGTCGAATTCCATACCAACGACGGAAATCACGACATCATTTTCCAAGTTACAAACTCTCCTTTTACAAAAGAGAAATTCCAAAGTATGTATGCCTATAACCTAATTTGGTACGGTAATATGGGACCTTTAACAACTTCATATTCTGTCAATATGATAGCACAAAATATAGGCGAATACATTAATTATATAGCCTTGGGTAATTTGTTTGACTTCGGCAAATTGGATTTCTATGTCGATTTCATGAACAGAGGTTTCTTAGATCAAAAAGATTTCTTATTGGGCGACTTCACTCTTATAGGCGAAGTAAAATATGCTTTCACAGATAAGTTTACTGCAATAGCAAAAGGTGGCTACGATAGAAACAAACATGACTATTTGGATTATAGTGGAGCATTCCCAACACCTCAACTCTTCGATATGACAGTAACACCTGGCATCGAATATACATTTGCCGGTTTGGGATTTGAAGCTTATCCTTATAAAGGAAATCAGAATGTCAGACTTCATGGTTTCTTTGCTATAAACTCAACAGTAGATTCTGCTGCTGATATGGCAAATCCGAACTCGTCTCCAGACTTGTCGTTCCAATTCAATCTTGGTGCAACATGGAGAATTAACTTTGTAAAATAATAATTATTAATGAAAACAACTAAAACATTTGAGAATATGAAAGGTATGAAATTTTTAACCAAACGTAGCATTGAAGCAGTGATTTTCTTAATCATCTTCTTCGGATTCTTTGGATATTTGGGTAGTAAAATGGGATTGCCCAATATGATGAACACCATCATGCAGACAGCCTACAGTCTTTTGTTGGAGACGGTTTTCTATATCATGGCTATCACAGTGGTGTCGGGTGCTTTAGGAAATCTCTTGGTCGAGTTTGGCGTTGTAAGATTGATTGAAATCGTGCTTCGTCCTTTGATGAAACCTTTGTATAACCTTCCTGGTGTTGCAGCTCTCGGTGGCGTGATGACATTCTTGTCGGACAACCCAGCTATCATCAGTCTTTCAAAAGACGCACACTTCGCACGTTATTTCAAGAAATATCAATTAGTTTCCTTAACCAACTTCGGTACAGCCTTCGGCATGGGACTCGTCGTTATCATGTTTATGATGGGTAAAGGTTTCTTGCCTGCAGCATTGGTAGGTTTGGTAGGAGCTTGTGTTGGAAGTATAGTATCGACACGTTTGATGCAGCATTTCATCTTGAAATCCAATCCTGAACTTAACGCTGATATAAGTTCTGAAGAAGGCGACGAAGAAAAGATTTCTTTCAAATCGGAAGGCAGTGTTTTCTTGCGTTTCTTGAATGCGATTCTTGACGGTGGTAAATCGGGTGTTGAAATAGGACTCGCCATTATCCCAGGCGTTCTTATCATCTCGACACTCGTTATGATGCTTACTTTCGGACCTGCAACTGACGGCAGTTATACAGGAGCAGCATACGAGGGCGTTGCATTGTTGCCATTCTTGGCAGACAAGATTGACTTCGTATTCAAATGGTTATTTGGTTTTGAAAACTCACAGTTGGTTGCGTTTCCTATCACGGCACTTGGAGCAGTAGGAGCAGCCCTCGGTTTGATTCCGCGTTTCATTCAAGAAGGCATTGTCAATGGTAATGCAATCGCAGTGTTCACAGCAATGGGAATGTGCTGGAGCGGTTATCTCAGCACTCATACAGCCATGCTCGACTCGCTCGGTTTTCGCAGCCTCACATCAAAAGCCATCCTCGCTCATACCATTGGCGGTCTCATCGCAGGTATTGTAGCCCACTGGCTCTACGTCTTGTTATCAATGATATTCTAATTCTAAATTGTTAATTGTAAACTGTAAATTGTGAGTTGTTATGCAAAAGGTTACAGTAGGTAAGACGGGTTTTGTAGTAAATAAAAATGGTTTTGGAGCTTTGCCGATACAGCGTATCTCTAAAGAAGACGCTGCTTATCTGTTACGTAAGGCTTATGACAATGGAATCACCTATTTCGATACCGCTCGATTCTATACCGACAGCGAGGAGAAAATGGGCTACGCCTTGAGTGATATTCGCGATAAAATCATAATCGCTACTAAAACAGCAGCTACTAATGTGACTGCTTTTTGGAAAGATCTTGAGACAAGCCTCGGACTTCTGAAAACAGATTATATCGATTTATATCAATTTCATAATCCAAGTTTCTGTCCTAAACCTGGCGACGAAAGCGGCGTATATGAAGCAATGCTCGAAGCAAAACAAAAAGGCATGATACGTCATATCGGATTGACAAACCATCGCCATCACGTCGCTAAGGAGGCTATAGAATCAGGACTTTATGAGACTCTGCAGTTCCCATTTTCATATATAAGTTCCGAAAAAGAACTCGAGTTAGTGCAGATGTGTAAAGAAAAGGAAATGGGATTTATCTGTATGAAAGCTCTTTCCGGAGGATTGATTACTGATTCAGCTTGCGCTTACGCCTTTCTAAATCAATACGAACACGTCCTCCCGATTTGGGGAATACAGAGAGAATCGGAATTGGACGAGTTTATTTCCTATCAGGAAAATCCGCCTGTTATGACGGAAGAGCGTTGGGCGAAGGTGAAGAAAGACAAAGAAGAACTCGCTGGCGATTTCTGTAGAGGTTGCGGCTATTGCATGCCGTGTCCTGCTGGAATACAGATTAATGATTGTGCGAGAATGAGTCTCTTCTTGCGTCGCGCGCCACACAGCGTCTATCTCGCCGACGAATGGAAAGAGAAAATGAAACGTATCGAAAACTGCTTGCATTGCAATTTATGTAAGAGCAGATGTCCTTACGGCTTGGATACACCAGAACTTCTGAGAAGAAATTACGAAGATTTCAAGACGTTTATATAATAGGGTGTAGATTACGATATAATTCAATAATAAATCGCGGGATTTTATAGTCTCGCGATTTTTTTATGTTAATTTTTTATTACTATTACTCCTTGATTTTTAACTATTTTTAACTTTTTTCTTCGGAAAAAACCTTATATTTTTGCATCGTAAATAAAATTAGTAAGAACTTAAAAATTAGATTTTATGAAAGTAAAAATTACGACATTAGTGTTGTGTCTGATGTTATCTATCTTCATGACAGCACAACAGAAAAACGATTCCTTTTTTAATTATAGTTATGAAAATGCAGGTAGAGCTATCTATACTGATCCTGTGCCAATACAAACAGATATGGGTATGACATTTCAGAATATGAATGTTAATGCTCCAGTGGGCAATGGATTGATTATAATGTTAGGTATATCTATATTTTATGTAATAATTAAAAGAAAGGATCTTGTAAGATGAAGAAGTTTATGTTAATTGCATTATTGTTAGTGTTTGCATTCACTCAATGTAAAAAAGAAAATGATGACTACCTTTATGAGGTGAATGACGATGAGGAAACAAAGGAAGTACCAGTGACGTTTGCCATGCCGATTAATCAATCGAGGAGCGATTTTTCAAATATATTACCATTTGGTGATATATTGTGGGGGAATGATAACAATTTGGAATATATATACATAGGAATTGATTCCAAATACTTATATTATGACCAGGCAACAAGTACAACGAAGCGTGTTGGAGAGTTGTTTGAGTTGGTGGCAGATGTTACGGAATCGAAAGATTCTTTATTTTTTAGAGGTATGATACCACAGAATCTTCTGTACACAGGACAAGATTGTTGTTTATATTATTTCGGTAATAATGGTAATGGATTGGAAGGATCAAATGTTACAAATATCTATGATACCAAGTACCCTGATTGTCTTATAGGGAAAACGATTTCTTTTGCGAAGCAGACAGGCGATGCTCGTGATGTAGGTGATTTTCACTTGGCAAGTGTCAAAGTTTATCCAATGAGATATTTAATCAGTGGGGGAATTGCCGTGAAGATAGATTTGTTGGTGAAAGGGCCATTTGAGAATAAGATGTCGTTAGCATTGCTTGATTTAGAAGGAGAGACAACGTTGGGAGGAAGTGCTGCTGCATTAAACTCATATACTATTAAGTGGGTCGAGGATAAGTTTGTGGAGTTTTATGAGTATGCTAACGATCCTATTATAGATGTCACAAACAATGTGGGAGAGAAATCTTTGATAGCATTACTGCCACAATATGAGCCTGTTACTTTGGAATGTAATAAGGGAAAATATACCTTCCGTAAAGGATTGCCAAGTAATATGTTATTTATTGGTAATATGGGGCATAACCTCGGCGAAGCCACCCCTTTGCCATGGGGAGGTGATTAATCTTTTTTATAAATTTGATATTTGGATGTTTCGCGATGTGGAGGTTACCGGACTCGAACCGGCCGCCTTCAGATTGCGAACCTGACGCTCTACCTGATGAGCTAAACCCCCATTGTTACAATGCAAAAGTAATAAAAAAATAAGAGTTGTTGTATCGATCTTTAATATTATTTTTATACATTTGCGCGAAAATATTATAAACAACATTACAATGGAAATAGAAGCTTATATTGTAAAGAGAGTGAACCTCTTAATGAATACCGAAGACGCTAAAATAGTCAAACGTCTTGAAGGTGGAATGAGTAATTACACATACGTGGTGGAGTGTCAAGGTAAACAATATACATATCGCGTCCCTGGAAAATATGCAGAACGATTCGTTGATAGAAATGAAGAATGGGGTAATATACAAAAAGTTGAAAAACTAAATGTTAACAATGAAACAGTTTATGTCGAATTGAGAACGGGTGAGAAACTCGCGGTTTATGTCGAAGGTATTATAATGTCGAATACCGATGTGGTCTCATATAATGAGATGTCGGCAAAAGCGTTGAAGAAATTACATGAAAGTGACCTTCATTTTAAAGATTACAATGCTTTCGGCCGCTTAGATAATTATGAGAAATATTGCCACGATTTGGGATTCGAACATCCTCAAGAATATATCGACTTACGTACTCGCTTAGATGCGATGAGAGACTCTTATAAAGACATTAAACACGTTCCTTGTCATTGTGATTACCAACCAACTAATTTAGTCATTGATGGAGATAAACTCTATATCTTAGATTGGGAATTTGCTGGTATGAACGATCCTTATTATGATATCGCCTGTTATGGTAATGCCGGCTTTGATAAGGCTTTGGGTCTGTTAGAAGCATATCTCGGACATAAACCAACAAGCGAAGAACTTAAACGTCTCCATTTCCACAGAGCTTTCCAATGCTTGCAATGGTATAATGTGGCGATGTTTAAAGAAATGATAGGATTGAGCAAAGACCTCAACATGGACTTTACCGCAGTCGCTCAGATGTTCTACGGCTTCGCAAAAGACTTGATTGAAGCGTATGACAAACTATAAAAAAAGAGGCCGTCTAACAACAAAAAGTTAGGCGGTTTCTTTTTTCATATGATATTCGTTTCAAAAAAGGTTTTCTTGAAAGATTGTGTCTCAAATTTATAAAACGAGATTCCGGTTGTGCAAAACTGCATATAAAGCGA
>JAFTXI010000056.1 GCA_017461665.1 Bacteroidales bacterium
TCAAGTATCAAAGTCAAATACAATACAAACATTGTTGGAGATTTCACAAAAGTAATCGTTGTTAAATCTAATGCCAAGAATAATCCCAAGTCAATTTTAAGAATCAGCGGAGTTGTTATTGAATAGAAACTGAGAACTTCAGAACTCATAGACTCATAGACTTGGTGACTTGGCGACTTGGTGACTCGGAGACGTGTCAACAACAATTGTTTAATTTTTATAGGTGTTGTTGGCGCGTCTCTACTTGGTGACTTGGAGACTCGGAGACGTGTCAACAACCAATTGTTTATTTTTTTATAGGTGTTGTTGGCGCGTCTCTACTTGGTGACTTGGTGACTCTGAGACGTGTCAACAACCAATTGTTTAATTTTTATAGGTGTTGTTGGCGCGTCTCTACTCATAGGCTCGGTGACTCTACAAAAAAAATCTGTTGTCTGTTGTCAGTTGTCTGTTGACTTTTTATTATCTTTGTAAATTGTTAAAATCAGGGATAACTTTAAAGATATATAAAAGTGAAACGTATAGAAATTAAAGAAGCATTGCAGATGCAAGAGCTTGACAAAGAGATAAATGTCAAGGGTTGGGTGCGTAACAAACGCGGTAGTAAAAACGTAGCTTTCATCGCTTTAAATGATGGCTCCACCATTAATAACCTTCAGTTGGTGATTGACCTTAACGTCATTCCAGAAGAAAACCTCGCTTTGATGCACACAGGCGCATCTGTCTCAGCTAACGGTACTTTAGTAAAATCGGCTGGTAGCGGACAAAGCGTTGAGATGAACGTCACAAGCATAGAACTCATCGGTGCCGCCGACCCAGAAAAATATCCTTTACAACCAAAAAAACACTCTTTAGAATTTTTACGCGAAATAGCTCATCTTCGCTTTCGTACAAATACCTTCAGCGCCATCATGCGTTTACGCCATGCTATGGTCTTCGGTATCCATAAATTCTTTAACGACAGAGGTTTCTATAACATCCACACTCCTCTCATCACAGCTTCCGACTGTGAAGGCGCAGGCGAGATGTTCCAAGTCACAACATTAGACCTCAACAACTTACCAAAGACTGAAGAAGGTAAAATCGACTTCTCACAAGATTTCTTCGGTAAGGCTACAAACCTCACAGTGTCAGGTCAGTTGGAAGGTGAACTCGCAGCAACAGCAATGGGTAAGATTTATACTTTCGGTCCTACTTTCCGCGCTGAAAACTCAAACACTTCTCGTCACCTCGCTGAGTTCTGGATGATAGAACCTGAGATGGCATTCTACGACATCAACGACAATATGGACTTGGCAGAAGATATGCTTAAATTCTTGATTCAATATGCATTAGACAACTGCATGGACGACCTTCAATTCTTAAGCAAACGTCTCCAAGAAGAAGAAAAGAACAAGAAGGCTGAAGAGAAATCAATGGAGTTGATAGAGAAGTTACATTTCATCTTGGAAAACCCATTCCAAAGATTGACATATACCGAAGCTATCGACATTCTTAAAAATAGCAACTACAACAAGAAAGGCAAGTTCCAATATCCTATCACAGGCTGGGGTGTCGATTTACAATCAGAACATGAACGTTATCTTGTTGAAAAACACTTCAAGAGACCTGTTATCTTGACAGACTACCCAATGGAAATCAAGGCTTTTTATATGAAACAAAATGAAGACGGCAAGACCGTTAGAGCTATGGACGTCTTGTTCCCTGGCATCGGCGAAATTATTGGCGGTTCTGAACGTGAGACTGACTTAAACAAATTGTTGAAACGTATGGAAGAAGTCGGTATTCCACAAGAATCAATGGAATGGTACTTAGACACTCGCCGCTTCGGTTCGGTGCCTCACTCAGGCTACGGTCTCGGCTTCGAACGTCTCATGTTGTTCATCACAGGTATGGGTAACATCCGCGACGTCATCGCTTTCCCACGTACACCTAAAAACTGCGAATATTAATTCTAAACAAATATTAAGGATTTTCTTCTATGTCCTCACAACGACTGACACAGACGCAAAAGATGCTGCAGAAACTGTCGCCGCAACAGATTCTTCTCATGAAACTATTGCAGATTCCTACTATGGAACTCAGCTCGCGCATCAAAGAGGAGATAGAAGAAAATCCTGCTTTAGAAGAGAAAGAGAGCGACAACTTCGACAACGACAAAGACTTTGACAACGACAATGGCAATGACTTTGACAGTGACTTTGACAGTGACGATGACAAAGACAAAGACAACGACTTTGACGACTATGACCCTCTTTCCGACTTCGATGATTATATGCAGGACGACGATGATGACGCTGCTGCATATAAGTTGAGAACCAACAACTACAGTCCCGACGACGAACGTTATGAAGCTCCAATATCTAACGAGGAAAGTTTTCAAGATATCCTCATTCAACAGTTGGGTTATAGGAAATTAGACGAAAGAAAATATAAGATAGGAACTTATATCATTGGTAATCTCGACGATTCTGGTTATCTGAGTCGTCCTATCTCCGGTGTTATGGACGACCTTCTCTTTACGCAGAATTTAGATGTCAGTGAGGAGGAAGTTCTTGAAGTGCTTCACATCATACAAGAATTCGATCCTGCCGGCGTTGGCGCGACAAATCTGCAGGAGTGTCTGCTGATCCAGCTACGACGTCTGAAGGAAGAAGACGAAGATGATATAGATTATACCTTGCCTATCATTATTATCGAACAGTATTTCAACGAGTTCACTAAGAAACATTACGACAAGATTGTCAAGAAGAGCGGTATTAGCGAGAGACAGTTTCGCGCAGCCCTCAAAGAAATACTTAAACTGAATCCCAAGCCAGGCGGCGCTGTAGGCGACTCACAACGCTCCAATTATGTGGTACCCGATTTTACTATCTATAACAACTGCGGCAAGTTGGAACTGACACTCAATGGGCGTAACGCTCCTGAGCTTCACGTCAATAGAGATTATGTGGGGATGCTTGCCGACTTTGCCAAACAAAAGAAAAGCAAGACTAATAGAGAGGCTATCAACTTCGTGAAGAATAAAATAGAATCGGCGAAATGGTTTATCGAGGCTATCAAGCAGCGTCACACTACTCTCTATGTCACTATGGAAGCTATCATGAATTATCAAGAAGAATATTTCCTGACAGGCGATGAGACAAAACTGAAACCTATGATTCTTAAAGATATATCGGAGAAAGTAGGACTTGATATATCGACAATTTCACGCGTTGCAAACAGCAAATACGTTCAGACTGCCTACGGGACGTTTCCTCTGAAGAGTTTCTTCAGCGAGTCGTTGACCAACGATGAAGGAGAAGAAGTATCGACACGAGAGATAAAGAAAATACTTAAAGACTGCATCGAACAGGAAGATAAGTCTAAACCTCTGACTGACGATGTGTTGACGCAGATTTTGAAAGAAAAAGGATATAATATTGCAAGAAGAACCATCGCCAAATATCGCGAACAACTTGATATTCCGGTTGCTCGACTACGCAAAGAACTATAATTCTATTTATGAATAAGTTAGCTCAATTCATATCTACGATATTTCATCCAGTCTTGTTGCCGACATGGATGTTTCTAGTAATCTTAGCTTCCGACTTACATAAGATAATGTCTATCAATGTTGGATTATGTTTTTCAATAATCTTTGTCACGACATTCATCTTTCCAATAGTATCTATGCTTCTCTTAAAGAAATTTAAAGTTATAGAATCATTGACGATGGAGAAGAGAGAAGAACGTTTCATTCCTCTTTTTGTGATGGTGGTTTTTCTTTATGCCACGACGCGTTTCTTCAAAGGAGTCAATGCGTTGTCGCTCTATAACTTTTATCTGACCAGCGATATGTTTTTGTGTGTTGTTGTCTTTTGGGTTACTATGTATTGGAAGATTAGTTTTCACGGCATAGGTTGGGGAGCTTTTGCCGCGACATTATTTATTATGAGTATGATTTCCACCAATATTTATCTGCCATATTTTATCGTAAGTCTTTTGATTTCAGGTATCGTCGGCTCGGCGAGACTATATTTAAAATCCCACAACGAATCACAGGTTTATGCAGGATTCATTGTAGGATTTATCGTAGTCTTAACTCTATATCTTATTTGAAAATATTTACTTTTAAGATTTTAAATTTCTTAAATTCTGAGATTCTAACTTAGAATGGTCTCACGCCAATACCTATTGAGATAGGTTTGATTTCAGGACCCGATCCGTTTTTGAAGGTGTCGGAGAATTGATAAGCACCGAAGATATGTACGCTCTTATAAGCAACGCGTAATGTTACTGAATAAACGTATTTTTCTAAATTGTTGATTCTTCCGAATTTAGCTCTATATATCTTATCTTCATCAAATAAAAATATTCCATTGCCACTGCCAACATATTTAGATTTTCCTGTTGCCAAGATACCGAACTTAAAGCCGGCGCTGACTTTAAATTGATTCTTTATCTTAAAACTTACTTCGATAGGAATATCTATATAATTAACATTTACTTTGCTTTTCTTGAAATCGGATGGAGCATCGCTGAATACAGCATAATCGTAGTAAGGTCTTGAGAGATAAGAGTCTTTTAGGTAGAAGTTGTGACCTGTGTAACCGACACCGATAGATGCGAAGTGAGGAGTGTTATCGAATTTGAAGTTAAACATGGTATAGACGCTAACGCCTTGATTGATGCCGCGCAGGTCGAAATTCTCGTATGCAGCGCCAGTGTTAAAGTCTGTAAACAAATCAGCACCGATAATCACCAAATTATCTGTTCTTTCCGACAGAGTCTGAGCTTGCGATATTGATGTCAATAAAAATAATAAGGCGAATAAAAATGATGTCTTCTTCATAAATGGATTTAATTAATTATGTAACTGTTTCGAAATAGTGTCTTGTATTCTTTTTCTTCTGTCCAACAGATTGTCGATTTCTTCCATCGAGAGGTTTGGTTTCTTAAGTTCTGAGTCGATGGCATCTAACAATGCTACGTAGCGGTCTTCGGTCGGAAGTTGTTCAAATTCTTTTTCTTTCTTGTCAACTATTGAAAGTTGTTCTACGACAGGCTCGTCGGCATCTTCGCCCAATTGCTCGCGAAGTTGTTTTATGAGTTTCGATAACAATTTCTCTGTCATCTCTTCGTCAAATAATCCGCCGAACATATCAGTGGAGAAACTAATCTGCATACTATCATAATTCGACAACATCATCTTAAGTTGTTCCGCTTGAGCCTTGTCAATTCCTGGTACAGAGTCAGGTGGAAATTTCTCCATCATCTTCTTGAACAATCTGACAAGTTCTTCCGTCTGTTTTTTTATTCTTTCGTTTTCCATACTCATTTTATTTTGCGGCTCAATTTATCAAAAACCATTCCTAACTACCATAAAACGTTAGATGTCATGAGATAGTATAAAATTTTTAACTTAATTAATTTTAACTATTCTTCATAATAATAAATCTCCATATTTATACTGTCGTTTCCTATGAGTTCAAGTTCCTCTTCTTCAATCTCTGAAGAGCAGAAAATATTATATGGAAGATTGATTCTGTCGGATGTTATGAATGCTTTCTTATAATCTTTGCTTAGTGTTTGGAAAGCCTTTTCAGCTTCTAATCGTGTCCTATAATCGCCGACGCGTAGTCTGTAATAAGGCTGACCGAAGACGAGATATATCGGAGTGTCGGGATATTTTTCCTTGAACTCTTCCATAGCTGCGTTTGCGAGTTCCACGGCATGGTTCCCCGACTCCATAAAAATCTGAATCCTAAAACCGTCGATGGTGCTGTCGGCTACGTGAATCTCTTTCTGTCGCTGTATAAGTTGTTCAATACGTTGGTCTTGATCTAAGATAAGATAGCCTTCGTTCTGAGAGAAAGAAAGCAAAGAGATGAAGCTGAAAAATATTGCTAAAATATATCTCATTTTTAAGTTTAATTTTTTTGCTAAAATAGATAAAAAAATGATACAAGAAGCATAAAAATATGTAATTTTGTGGAATACGATTTTTTTATGAACGAGAATTTAGACGCATACGGAAAGTCATTCAGCAAGCAGGAGTTGGAGATAGAGCGCGCCTTGCGACCGGAGGCATTTCAGAGTTTTGCCGGACAAGAGCAGGTCGTTGAGAATCTCTTGATTTTTGTGAAGGCTGCTGTGCAGAGAGGCGAGTCGTTGGACCATGTCTTGCTTCATGGACCTCCGGGATTAGGTAAGACGACATTGTCGCATATCATCGCCAATGAGTTGGGTGTAGGAATGAAGATGACGTCGGGTCCTGTCTTAGATAAACCCGGCAACCTCGCGGGACTTCTCACGAGTCTCGAGAAGAACGACGTTCTCTTCATCGATGAGATTCACCGTCTCAGCCCTATAGTGGAGGAATATCTCTATTCCGCTATGGAAGATTTCCGCATCGACATTATGATTGAAAGCGGACCTAATGCTCGTTCTGTTCAGATTGCCTTAAATCCTTTTACCTTGGTTGGTGCCACCACGCGTTCGGGTTTACTCACCGCTCCTTTACGAGCCCGTTTCGGAATCAACATGAGGTTGGAATATTATAATGCAACGACATTATCCGGTATCATAAAACGCTCGGCTTCAATATTAAGAGTCCCTATCGAAGACTCGGCAGCTTTCGAGATAGCGCGCCGCAGCCGAGGCACTCCGCGTATTGCAAATCTATTGCTGCGGCGCGTGAGAGACTTTGCCCAGATACAAGGTAACGGAACGATAACACTCGACATAGCTCGCATCGGACTGAAAGCCCTAAACGTAGATCAACATGGATTAGACGATATGGACAACCGCATCCTTGCGACGATAATAGAAAAATTCAAAGGCGGTCCTGTGGGACTCAACACCATAGCGACAGCAGTGGGAGAAGAACCTGGAACGATAGAAGAAGTTTATGAGCCATTCCTCATACAAGAAGGTTATCTCATGAGGACGCCGCGTGGAAGAGAAGCGACAGAATTTGCTTACCGTCATCTCGGCAAAACACAAGGCAGCGCCAACGGAGAATTGGAGTTGTTTTAAAGTTTGGTAGAGACGTACCAATTACACCTTTGAAATATAAACACGATGTAATTGATGCGTCTCAGAGTATATGAGTCTATAAGTGATGAAGTGATGGAGTTCTAAAGTTCTAAAATTCTACTTCACCCACTTCCCACTCTCAACACA
>JAFTXI010000057.1 GCA_017461665.1 Bacteroidales bacterium
GAATGAAAGTAAGCATGGCGCCGAACCCTGCAACTTCATGGACAGAGGTAGAATATACACTTCCTATAGATGAAGGCAAGGCAAGTCTTGTGATAACAAACGCTCTCGGTGTTAACGTCCTCAGAACAGAACTCAACGGCAACCAAGGTAGAACAACATTAAACCTTGAAAACATTCCATCCGGCGTTTATACTTATTTCGTCAGATGCGGTGAGTTCTCACAAACAGGAAAACTGATTGTAAAATAAAAAATGAGAATCTGAGAATTATATAGACGTTTCAATGTTTTCTATAAAAATGGAAAAACATTGGAACGTCTTTTTTTAAAACTCAAAACTTCAAAACCTCAGAACTTTAGAACTTCATAACTTAAAAACTTTTCTTATCTTTGCGCAACTATGAGAATGATTATTCTTTACATATTATTATAGCCTTCGGCTGTCAACAGATAGAGTCTCCGAGTCACCAAGTCTCTAAGTCACCAAGTAGAGATAATCAAAACAACTCGGTGACTTGGCAACTCAGTGATTCGGTAACTCATTCTCTTGGTGACTCGGTGACTCTATCTGTTGTCCGTTGTCTGTTGTCTATTGTCTATTGTCCCCAAAAAGCGAATAATATGTAAAGGATGAGTGTTTTCATATCATTTCAACAAATCATACGTCACATAATCTGAGTCTTTTAGCAATTCAAAAATCTCTTGTGCATCAATCTTGCCTTTCTCAGGATGTAAGGAACAAACCAAATTGTTTTTCCTGTCGATGAAATGTACTGAATAAGGCTGATTTCCCTTGTTCTTCTTGATTACATTTATAAACTCAGTGCTTCTCTCCTTATCGAGTATATCTGTGAAGATAGAGAACCTGACTTCGCGCGTGGTCTTCTCCATCACCGATTCCAAAAGCTCTATCTTGGTGATTCTAAACCTCTTTTCTTTTTTCTTCTCTGTCGGTGCATTGGGGTCGTTATTGTCTGTCTTCACGTCATACATAAACTCTCTGATGTTTCCTGTCAAGAGTATCGGAGTGCCTACGACAAGAAGCGGATTCATCCTCATGAAGTCTTCCTTAAAGAGTCTGAACTCATAGCTTCCCATTTGGTCTTCAATACGATATTTTCCGTAATCTGTTCCTTTCTGAGAGGTGAATCTCTCCGATGATGTAACCAATCCTGCCATACATAATGTAAGTCCATCGCCTTTCTCTTCAATGGTTTTCGCCACTTCATCTAACTTAATATTAGTAAAATAGCGTATCGTATTTTTGTACATATCAAGAGGATGCGCACTCATGTAGAATCCCACGAGTTCTTTCTCCATCTCCAATTCTTTCATCTGCGACCAGCGTTCACATTCGGGCATGGTGACAGTAAATGTATCCAAGCTATCTTCTTCACTGTCGGCGAACAAGTCGAACTGAGCGTTATTCTTTCTTTCTAAATACGCGCTCACCGATTTTATAGCTTTCTCCACGAATGTAGTTTTCTCTCCTTCAGGTATATAATAAAACATGGCGCGATGCATTCCTTCAAAACAGTCGAAGACACCTGCTCCAGCAAGCGATTCTATAGATTTACGACTTACGCCCTTGCCGCTCATCCTAATCAAGAAATCTGCGAAATCCTTGAACTTACCGTTGGCATCTCTCTCTTCTGTGATGGCTTGAATGACAACCTCACCCACCGACTTCACGGCTCCCATTCCGAAACAAATCTGACCATTTTGGTTCACGGTAAACTTATATTCCGAATCGTTGACACTCGGACCTAAAACGTCAATCTTCATTCTACGACATTCTTCTATCATAAAGACGACTTCCTTACTATCTCTGATACAGCTGTTTAACACGGCAGCCATGAACTCAGCCGGATAATGCGCCTTGAGATATGCGGTCTGATATGCCACCCAAGAATAACAAGTCGCATGTGATTTGTTAAAAGCATACGAGGCAAATTTCTCCCAGTCTTTCCATATATTTTCGAGTATCTTAGGATCGTGACCGTTAGCCTCGCCTTGCGACATAAACTTGCCTTTCAGTTCCATCATCTTATCGATGAGTTTCTTACCCATCGCCTTACGAAGAGTGTCTGACTCGCCACGCGTGAAACTCGCAAGCTGACGCGACAAAAGCATCACTTGTTCTTGATACACTGTGACACCGTAAGTATCTTTAAGATATTTCTCCATGATAGGAATCGGATAGCTTATCGGTTCCCTGCCGGTCTTACGCGCGATGAATGTAGGGATATAATCCATAGGACCCGGACGATACAAGGCGTTCATAGCGATAAGGTCTTCGAAGACTGTGGGCTTCAACTCACGCAGATACTTCTGCATTCCCGGCGATTCAAACTGGAACGTTCCTATTGTATTTCCTGAGCTATACAGTTCGTAAGTAGCTTTATCGTCGATTGGAATGTTATCGATATCGACATCAATGCCCCTTGTCTTTTTGATATTAGCCAAGGCGTCTTTAATCTGTGTCAAGGTCTTAAGTCCCAAGAAGTCCATCTTGATGAGACCAACGTTTTCCACCACATGACCGTCGTACTGAGTAACGAGCACGTCTTCCTTGGTGTCTTTATCTTTGATGGTACAGAGCGGTGCGTAGTTCGTGAGGTCGGAAGCTCCAATGATGACTCCACATGCATGTATTCCAATCTGACGGTTGGTGTCTTCAAGCTGTTGAGCGTAAGTCAGCATCGAAGCAACGTTTTCATCATCACCTTCTACCATTGCCTTTAGTTCTGGCACATACTTAAAGCAGTTCTTCAGATTAACCTTCGGCGACTTACCTTTCTCGTCCTTGATATTATCTGGGAAACTTCTGTCAGGTATATAACTCTTTATTTCATTGACTTTTGGAATTGGCACTTTCTGCACGCGGCCCACGTCAGCGATTGACGATTTCGTCGCCATTGTTCCGTAAGTTATGATATGAGCGACTTTTTCCTTTCCATATTTATTTGTAACCCAATCCAACACTTTTCCGCGACCGTCGTCGTCGAAGTCAACGTCGATATCGGGTAACGAGATACGATCTGGGTTAAGGAAACGTTCGAAAAGCAAGTCATATTTCAAAGGATCGACATCAGTGATTTTCAGGCAATAAGCCACCACCGATCCTGCAGCAGATCCACGACCTGGACCAACGGATACGCCGAGTTCTTCACGAGCGCCGCGTATATAATCCTGAACGATAAGGAAGTAACCTGGGAAACCCATGGTCTTCATGATATGAAGTTCAAAGACAATACGCTCCCGTTGTTCGTCCGTCAGTTCTTTTCCATAGCGGCGTTCTGCGCCTTCCCAGGCGAGTTTCGCGAGATAGTCGGCTTCCAACTTGATACGATAAAGTCTGTCGTAACATCCAAGTTTCTTAATCTTCTTCTCAGCCTCTTCCCTACTCATCACCACCTCCCCTGCTTCGTTGCGAGTGAACTCATTAAACAAATCTTCTTCGGTAAACTTCTGGCGATATTCCTCTTCTGTACCGAAATCTTTTGGGATATCAAACACTGGCATTATCGGGTCGGAATCTATAGAATAAGCCTCGACCTTATCGACGACTTCCTGAGTATTTATCAGAGCCTCCGGTATGTCAGAAAATATCGCACCCATCTCTTGCGGAGTCTTAAGCCACTCTTGCTTAGTGTAATGCATTCTGTTTGGGTCGTCGAAATCTTTTCCGGTGCTAAGACAGATAAGTCGGTCGTGAGCTTCGCCGTGTTCCTCTTCCACGAAGTGAACGTCGTTGGTAGCGATAATCTTCGTGTCAGTCTTTCTCGCGAGTTCAATCAAAATCTTATTCACTTCCTGTTGACGAGCGAAAGTTTCCTTATCGGCATTGTATTTATCCGTCTCATGACGTTGTATCTCAATATAGAAGTCGTCACCAAACAGACTCTTGAACCAATGTATTGACTGTTCTGCTCCTTCAACATCACCGTTCATAATCTTCTGAGGCAGCTCGCCGCCAAGACATGCAGAACTAACGATGAGTCCCTCGTGATATTTCTCCAAGAGCGAATGGTCGATACGAGGATTATAATAGAAACCGTCGATATATGCTATGGAACTCAGTTTACATAAGTTCTTGTAGCCTTGTTTGTTTTTCGCTAATAATATAAGGTGATAGCCTCTGTCAGCGCGACCGTCGCGTTTGTCGATACTCACGGGAGCGCAGTAAGCCTCCATACCGAAGATAGGTTTGAAGAGCTTTTTCTTGAGAAGGTCAATCTCAACAGCAGCGTCGTCTTTCTTAGCGTCCTCAGCCTCCTTATCGTTGAGAATCTTCTCCTGTTCCTTAATCTTATCTTTTATCTTACCGTTATATTTATTAGCAGCGTCGGAAAACTCTTTGATGCCGAACATATTTCCATGGTCTGTAAGCGCCATAGAGAACATATTATTCTTTGTACATTTCTCAATTAAATCTGGCACTTTCGACATACCGTCTAAGATTGAGAAATGCGAGTGAACATGCAGATGAGTGAAAGTCTCCGGAGCAAAAGAGGTTTCGGTTTTCTTAATTTTTTCTTTTGGTTTTTCTATAGGTGTTTCCTCTTTCTTATTTGAAATCACTTTGATGCCGGCAGGTTTCATCATCTCCGGGTTAGCATGTTTAAAGTTGGAGAAGAAAGAAGGGTCTTCTTGCAATTCGTCGTTCAGCACGTTTATACGGACGAGTTCTAAGAATACACGCGCCGTAGCCTCTACGTCGGCAGAGGCGTTGTGAGCCATATCGAAGCCCTCATTGAACAGCAGCTGATGAATCTCAGCGAGTTTCGGTTTCTTAAATTTACGTCCAAGACCGCCAGGCAACATACAGAAGTTTGCCGTCTTCTCAGTGCAAGTGTCGATGATAAGTTTTCCTTCCAAAGGATTATAGCCTCTATTTCTGAGATATTCGCAACCAACTATGTTTAGGTCGAAAGTGATATTATGACCAACGAGATATTTCGCATCTTTCACAGCCTCCAAGAAGATGTCTAACACGTTGTTGAGATCTTCTCCCACTTTGAAAGCATGTTCCGTATTGATACCATGCACCATAGAAGCGTTGATAGGAATTGTGAAGCCTTCAGGCTTGACGATATGATTCTCAGCAGCAACGAACTTACCAACAACATCATGAACCTGCCATGCGAGCTGCACTAAACGAGGCCAGTTGTTAAAGTTTGTCAAAGGCGCATTTTTATCTAATGGAAGACCTGTGGTCTCGGTGTCGAATATCAAAAACATAAAAACTCCGTTTTATCGAGGAAACAATATTTTCTAACATTGATTTTCAATGTCATAAAAACAAAGAAATATCTTTCCAAAGATAAAGATTATTTCGGAAAGATAATAGACTTGTTGAAAGAATTTTTTTTAAATATTGATACATATTGTAATAAAAAAGTCGGTCTTCTGAACCGACTTTTTCTTTTGGTCAAACATTTTTTCTCTTGTGAAAAGCACTGGCATGAAACAAACCAAAAACAACAAAAAAACAAATTTGCGATACCAGCATTGTTTGATCCTAAAAACAACCAACCAATTTTGATAGCAAATATACAATCAAATTTATTAATTATCAATTAACAAATAAGTTAACGGGCGAATCTAATAAGTTAAAGGACATACACTATTTTTACAAAGAGAAAAAAAAGCGTTTTAGCTATTGAAAAACCACATTTTGTTGAAATGAATATCTGTTATTTTTTCAATCTTTCCTCCAAAGCAAGCATCAGATCTCTATATTTGGCAGCAGCCATAAAGTCGAGTTCCTTGACAGCCTTCTCCATTTCTTTCTTAGCCTCATGTATCGCCTTATTAATTTCTTTATCAGATTGATATACCGATAGTGCTTCCTCAGCGACAGACCTAACTCTTTCTTCTGCAGTAAGATAATCATTATTATGCTTAGTGGTATTTTTACTTAAAGAATTGTCTATAGCTTTAATAATCGTCTTTGGTGTAATACCGTTTTCAATGTTATAAGCCATCTGTATCTCTCTTCTTCTCGCAGTCTCATCTATTGTCTTACGCATTGAATCTGTTATCTTATCAGCGTACATTATCACCAAGCTGTTAGCATTTCTCGCGGCACGACCTGCCGTCTGCGTAAGAGAGCGTTCCGAACGCAAAAATCCTTCCTTGTCGGCATCCATAATAGCAACAAGCTGAACTTCTGGCAAGTCTAAACCTTCTCTTAATAAGTTAACACCGACCAAGACATCGAACTCTCCGCTTCTCAAACCGTTCATAATCTCGATTCTTTCTAAAGTATCTACGTCGGAATGTATGTATCTTGTTTTTATATTCAGGTTGTTAAGATAACGTGTCAATTCTTCTGACATTCTCTTTGTCAAGGTTGTGACAAGAACTCGCTGGTTACCATCAACAACACGATGAATTTCATTTATCAAATCATCGACTTGATTTGTACAAGGACGCACTTCAATCAATGGGTCAAGCAAACCGGTTGGACGAATAAGTTGTTCCACATAAATACCTTCCGATTTTTGTAACTCATAATCAGCTGGTGTCGCACTAACATAAACTGTCTGTCCTGTAAGAGCTTCAAACTCATCAAATTTCAAAGGTCTGTTATCTAATGCCGAAGGCAGACGGAATCCATATTCTACTAAGGTCTGTTTTCTTGACCTATCGCCTCCATACATTCCTCTAATCTGAGGAAGCGTGACGTGGCATTCATCTATGATAGTGATAAAATCGTCTGGGAAATAATCTATCAGACAGAAAGGACGCGTTCCCGGATCACGACCATCAAAATATCTCGAATAATTTTCAATGCCGCTGCAATAACCAAGCTCTCTTATCATTTCAATGTCATAATTCACCCTGTCTTCCAAACGTTTAGCTTCCTCATGTTTACCTATTTCTTTGTAATATTCAACTTGTTTAAACATATCAAGCTGAATATCATGAGTCGCCGATTTTATTTTATCTTTGGAAGTTACGAAGATATTTGCAGGAAACAACGTAAGCGTAGAAAGAGGTTCGATACGCGTACCATTCACAGGATCAAAAGATTCAATCTCTTCAATCTCATCGTCCCAGAAAATTATTCTATACGCGATGTCGGAATAAGCAGGAAAGACATCCAAAGTGTCGCCCTTAACTCTGAATTTTCCATGAGTAAATTCGATGTCGTTACGACTATAAAGAGAATCAGAAAGTTGACGTAGCAAATCATCACGATTAATTCTCTTACCCACTTCTAAATAAATCACGTTGTTTTCAAAATCTTCCGGATTACCAATACCATATATACACGAAACAGAAGACACTACGATAATATCCCGACGTCCTGATAACAAAGAAGTCGTGGCACTGAGACGTAGCTTCTCAATATCATCATTTATCGACAAATCTTTTTCTATATATGTATTAGTTTGAGGAATAAAAGCTTCAGGTTGATAATAATCGTAATATGAAACGAAATACTCTACCGCATTTTCTGGAAAAAACTGCTTAAACTCGCTATATAATTGAGCAGCAAGAGTTTTATTATGACTTAATATTAAGGCTGGGCGATTCAAATCTGCAAGCATATTCGCTATCGTAAACGTTTTTCCCGAACCCGTCACACCCAAAAGTGTCTGATACCGCTCGCCATTCAATACCCCTTGTTTAAGTTGCTCTATGGCTCGCGGTTGGTCGCCGGTAGGTTTGAAATCGCTGACCAACTTGAATTTCATCGCTCCACCTCCACTTCTGTATCTCTAAAATTAAATGTCATCATCAAGGGATAATGATCCGATGTGGTTTGCTTAATCCTCTTATAATCAACAACCTCAACAAAATCGTTATACCAGAAATAATCTATACGCAATAATGGAAGCGGTCCACAATAGGTCTTGCCAATTCCTTTTGAATTTGTGATAAAGGCATCCTTCAATCCGGCTCCCGACATTTTACTATAGGTATATGAAAGCGGAGTGTCGTTAAAATCGCCGCAGATAACAAGCGGAACACCATCGTCAGGGAGATTGGCAATCAGTAATTCCGTACTCTCTGTCCTACGAATAAAACCATTCTTCAACTTAGTTATCAACGACTTACCATAAACATCAGAGTCCTTGACAATATTTTTTGTATCGTTGATATATTCTATCTCTTGCTCTGAAATTCCAAATGAATTGAAATGACAATTGACGAGATAGAAATATTTACCTTCATCTATCTTAATCTTTTTTATATCAGCGAACTTGTTGATTCTATCGTCTTTAAAACAACTTACATTTTCAATTGGATATTTAGAGAAATAGCTGTTTCCATTCTTCACATTGAAACTATAATATTTATAGCCTATCATTTTGGAAAACTCAAGTGCCTTATTATTAGGCCATTTTCCCGATTCTTGAAGACAAATAACGTCGGGATTATGAGCCTTAATAAACTTTACCAAAGATGACTTTACCTCATCAACCGTCCTTGATTTTACTTTATAATCGCGGAACACACCTATATTATATGTCATCACTTTTAGCTCTGAATCAATGTCTAATTCTTTTCCAAAAGAAAATGACTTGACAAATCCAGGAATTGAAAACAACAAAGCCAATATAGGAATCAATAAGGTCTTTCTCGACTTTAAGAAAATTAAAATAATGAGTATTAAGACATTAGTAAAAAAAATCATCCAAAATCCTAATCCAAAGAAGGCTGTCCATACGAATAACGACGGATTGATGAAAGGACAGAAAGCACAGAGAAACGACGACAAAAGGGCTGCTATTCCGCAGATTCCAATTATCGACTTTCCTAATCCTTGAAAAAAGGTGTTACGTCTTTTTGTCTCTTTCTCCTTAGCCATCACTTTTTACTTTGTCTGAATAAAAATTCCTTCTCCTTATCGTTCAAACTCGAATATCCATTTTTTGCTATTTTCTCGAGTATTCTATCCACTTCCTCCTGATTCATAGCACGTTCCGTATTATATTGTTCATCAGTCTTTGGTCTTTGATAGTAATTTTGAGCATTTCTACTTTTAACCTTAATACGCGCCTTTTTCTTGAATATGGTATAGAAATCAAAATCTCTTCTAAGAAAATAAACATACAGGAAACCCCAAAGCGCTCCTCCAAGATGAGCTATATGACCACCGGAATTACCTTTTGTTATGCTTAAGAAGTCTATGATTACAAATACTATAGCTACCCATTTCATCTTTACCTGTCCTAAAAGGAAAAGATTTATATTGTATTCTGGGTGATAAGTCGCTGCTGCAATAAGTATCGCCATAACAGAAGCCGACGATCCTAATGCCACAGCGTAACTTCTCGTATTCTCAAATACTGGAAATGCATTGAAAACCAAGATAAAAAACAAAGCACCAAATATTCCTCCGATGATATATGTCCACAACAACTGTCGCTGCGATAAGTATTGTAGAAATATTTGTCCGCCGTAATAGAGCATCAGCATATTGAAGAAAAGATGCCAAAACTCTTCTTGAAGGAACATGTAAGTAAACAAGGTCCAAGGTTTCTCTAACAAAGCAGAAATATCTGCTGGCACTGCAAACAACTTCGTCACAAAAGAGATGTCGCTAATATTAAAAAGCCATGTAAACACACTAATAAACAAACATATCAGCCATATAGCGATATTTATCAACATCAGACGCGACAAGGCGTTTTTCTGTATAAAAAAGTTTTTGATTCCGTCTAATATGTTAACTTGAAATGGTCTCATATTTAATAAAGGTTTCCTTTCTTTTTCCAATAAAGAATTAAAATCAAGCCAAACAACATACCTCCGAGGTGAGCGAAATGAGCCACATTATCAACAGAGGTAAATCCCGAGAACAACTCAATCACACCATAAATTATCACGAACCATTTGGCTTTAATAGGGATAGCGAAATATATGTAAAGCGTCGAGTTAGGGAACATCATACCGAATGCAAGCAATATTCCATACACAGCACCCGAAGCGCCTACTGTTGTCAGAAGATTGAGATACTCACTCATAGGGATAATCTGGTTAGCCGCAATTCTCACATTCTCATATCCTTGTAATGTAGTAACATATTGAATATATTGAACAAGTTCTTGAACGAGTCCGGCACCTATTCCGCAGACGAAATAGAAAAGCAAGAATCTGTTTGGTCCCCAGACGTTTTCAAGAGTATTGCCAAACATCCACAGCGCGAACATATTGAAGAAGAGATGTGCGAAGTTACCGTGCATAAACATATATGTCACAAGCTGAAAAGGTTGAAAATCTGAAGCTCCGATATAGTGCAAACCGAGATAATCGGAGAGGTCGACACGAAGCACCATGTCGCAGGCTATCGTAGCCAAGAAAAATAATACGTTAATTATCAATAAGTTCTTAACGACTATCGGCAAAAATGAAAATCCACTTGGTCTAAAATCGCTCATAATTTTAATTCAATCGTGTTTTTAATTCATTAACATTCAATATTGTATATATCTTCTTTCCATCAGGTGAGACTTCTGCCACGGCACAACCGAACAAACGATCTATTAAATCTTGCATCTCAATAGAAGTCAACGTCTGTCCCGATTTTATTGCCAATTGCGAAGCCAATGTCCTTGCCAAATTAAGTTTCTTATCCAACTTCAAATCAACGAGATTTGTTTTGTACATATCCAATATTTTTTCAAGAAGAGCCACAGCGTCATTGTTTTTGCTATCGGCGGGTGTTCCGTTGATGATGAAGGTACTGTTGTTCATCTGTTGTATTCTGAAACCTATCATTTCTAAATCAGGTTTTATCTCTTTCAACAAAGATGCGTCATTGGGATTCAAGGAGATATGTTGAGGAAAAAGCTCCTGCTGCGATGCTTCTACATTATTTTCCATCTCGCGAAGAAACTTCTCATAAAGCACTCTTTTATGAGCAAGATGTTGATCCACAATAAGAAGACCCGATTTCATAGTCGTGACGATATAAGACTGTTGTAGTTGTATATAAAGATTCTTATTCTCTACAACAACTGCAGGCACTTCATCGAAATTACTGATTTTATTGATATTACTCGCGACCGTGTCATTATTATCCTCATACATAATTTTCCAGTTTCCTGGAGTATGATGCCGTGGTGCGTTATTTTGTCTGAATGGATTGAAATTAGGATTATAATCTACTTTTGGTTCCACGACAGGTCTATCCATTCTGCTTACCTCGCCGAAATCTATCCCCAAATCGGGAGTCACATCGAAGTCGAGAAGCGGAGCCAAGTTATTCTGTCCTATTGATTTACGTACTGCCGAATGAAGTATTGCATAAACCAATTTCACATCTTGAAAATTCACCTCTGTCTTCGTCGGGTGAATATTAATATCAATCTCCTTAGGGTCGATGTCAATATTTATGAAATAACCTGGGAAACAATCTTTTGGAATCATTTCTTGATATGCGTTTTCTATTGCATGATGCAGATACGCGTGTTTTATAAAACGCTTATTTACAAAGAAATACTGTTCACCGCGAGTCTTCCTAAGAAATTCAGGTTTAACGATAAAACCGTTTATAGTCGCTGTCTCAGTCTCTTGTTGTACAGGAAGTATTTTCTTATCATAGTCTTTACCATAAAGTCCTACTATTCTTTGTTTTAGCGTTCCTTTTGGAAGATGGTATATTTCTTTTTCGTTATTAGTCAGAGAGAAACCGACTTCTGGATTCATCATTGCCACGCGGAAGAACTCATCAGTGATATGACGCATCTCCACTTCGTTAGATTTCAAGAAGTTACGACGGGCTGGTATATTAAAGAAAAGATTTTTCACCGTGAAGTTGGTTCCTACTGACATTGGTTTTGGTTGTTGCTCTTTCACCACGGAACCTTCTATGAGTATTTTTGTTCCGAGTTCGTCGTCTTTTCTACGTGTTGCCAATTCCACTTGAGCGACGGCTGCTATACTTGCGAGAGCCTCTCCACGGAAGCCCATCGTCCTTATCATGAAGAGGTCCTCCGCCTTCTTAATCTTCGATGTAGCATGACGTTCAAAACAAAGACGTGCGTCAGTCTCCGACATTCCGTGACCGTTGTCGATTACCGTAATCATCGTTCTACCCGCGTCTTTAACTACCAGGTCGATTTGCGTAGCACCTGCATCTAAAGCATTTTCCATCAATTCCTTAACAACAGATGCAGGACGCTGAATCACTTCACCGGCAGCAATCTGATTAGCAACGGAATCTGGCAATAATTTTATCACATCAAAAGACATACTCTATTTTATTTTCCAAGGCTAAGAAACATTTTGAAGAAATTCTCCAACATAGGAGTCGCGAAAATGACATATACGAAAAGAACTATCAATCCGACAAAAACTACATATCGCATTCCTTTAAAACCGATTTTATTACGTTTTTCCTGGAAATCTTCCGGGTCATAACCAAAACCTGTTCTTATTCTCATTCTGCGTTTTTCCTGTTCTGAGAGATTTGAATCAAGACCCAAGGATGCCTTCTTCTTCTCAAGAGCATATTGATTAGGATCGAAATGACGAGGTACATAATTGAATTTCCTCGGTTTTGGAGTATGAAACATGCTAAATCCCATCGTATTATTTTTTTATTGTTAAGCCTACAAAGATAATTATTTTTTCTGAGTTTATCAGTATCCACTTTAGAAATTCATCACCGGCAGATTCAACGAGCAAGTGCAAAATTAAGAAAAATAATTCATCACCATAGTGCGCATGTCACCTTCTTTCTTCTCGGCACTTTCAAACAATTTCCATTGAGCCTTCGTACGAACTAAATTATGTTCTGGATATTGAATCTTATAATAGGTGTCGCCGTTAATATAGTCAGCTAAAAATCTGACGGTCTGCATATATGGGAACAATTTTGCAGCGTAAGGAAGATTCTCTTTTTCAATAGGTAAAAGGAACGACTTAGTACCTTCCAAATAACCTTTTGTGAATGCTTCAAAAATTTCCATATTGAAATCGATATTATCGAGATTCTTGTCGTCTTCTGCTCCTGTATTGGCTGCCGAGCGTAAGAAATCGCCATAATCGGAGAAGATGAAACTCGGCATAACAGTGTCCAAATCTATGACGCAAAGCACATTACCTTCCTTATCAAAAAGCATATTGTTGACTTTAGTGTCGCAGTGACATATTCTCTTAGGAAGTATGCCTTCACGATGAAGCTGCTCGCCAAGACACATCGCGTCTGCCCTTTTCTCAATCTCACCTATATAATATTGAACCTCTTTCACACGACCTACTGCGTCATTTTTGACAGCTTCTCTCAACTGATTCAAACGAAGCTCAATATTATGAAAACTTGGAATTGTCTCGCCTAATTCTTGGTCGATATCGGACAACATCGATTGAAACTCGCCGAACGACAATCCTGCAGTATAAGAATATTCCGGCGTAACAGACTGATAAGTATAAGATTCTGGAATAAAAACCATCATACGCCAATATTTCTCTCCATCGAAATGATATTTCTTATCGTCATTGGTTCTTAGAAAACGTAGGACCTTACGCTCAATGTCGTCAACATTTTTTTCAGTAAGTTTCTTGCGAATATGATTTGTGACTTTCTCGATGTTATCTTGAAGCATTTCAACATCTTGAAAAATAGCGTTGTTGATACGTTGAAGAACATATTTAGGAGAATCATCATTCTTCACGTAAACCTTAAAAGTGTCATTTATAAGACCTTCGCCGAGAGGCTTAACTTCTGTTATCTCACCTTCGACCTTGAATTTAAGAACAATATTTCTTAAAGTATACATATCCATTTTTTTTGTAAAAATAAAAAATATAACAATACAAAACTTACGAATAAAATTATTATTTTTACAGACGGAATAAAAAAAATTTAAATATGAGAAGAATACATTTTTTAACTTTGTTAACCATTGTGTTAAGTATTTTTACATGTAGCTGTTCCAACACCAACAAGACGGATGCAGCATACGTGATTGAAGACAACATGATTGTCTTTGATGAACCAGAACGAATTGAAGGACAGAAGAGCGTTTTGCAACTTGCAGTCGATCCTATCCCTGTTGTAAGAATGGGGTTCATTGGTCTTGGAATGCGCGGTGCTGATGCAGTCAATCGCATCTCTCATATCGAAGGTGTTGAGTTCAAGGCATTATGCGATTTATTACCAGAACGCGTTACCTCGGTTCAAGAATATGTCATCAAGGCAAAGAACCTTCCTGAATGTGCTGAGTATAGCGGTGAAGAAGGATGGAAACAATTATGCGAGCGCGACGACATAGACCTTGTTTATATCTGCACCGACTGGGTCAATCACGTGCCAATGGCAGTCTATGCAATGCAACATGGAAAACACGTCGCTGTCGAGGTTCCTGCTGCAACAAGTGTAGAAGAATGCTGGCAACTGGTCGATGTGGCAGAACAGACACAACGTCACTGCATGATGCTCGAAAACTGCTGCTACGACTTCTTTGAATTAACTTGTCTCAATATGGCACAACAAGGATTGTTTGGTGAAGTCATTCATGCACAAGGCGCTTACATCCACAACTTGGAACCTTTCTGGGCTCACTATCAAGGTAACTGGCGTTTGGAATATAATCAAAAACATGCAGGCGACGTCTATGCAACTCATGGTCTCGGACCTGTCTGCCAAGTCCTCGACATCCATCGCGGCGACAAAATGGATTATTTAGTTTCAATGTCAACACCTTCCATCAACGGATTGAAGATTGCTAAGGAAACAATGGGTTCCGAGACTTTCGCTAATGGCGATATGACATCAACATTGATTAAAACTAACAAAGGCAAAACAATCTTAATTCAACATAACGTCTATACTCCACGTCCTTACGACAGATTGTATCAATTGACAGGTACAGAAGGTTTTGCTAATAAATATCCATACCAAGGATTTACATTAAAAGAAGAAAACATCCCATCAGATGTCATTCCAGATCATGAAGACTTAGACTCACACGGATTTGTTCCTAACGACATCAGAGACTCTTTGATGGTAGCTTATAAACATCCTATCGCAAAAGAAATTGAAGAAAAAGCAAAACAAGTCGGTGGTCACGGCGGAATGGACTTCATCATGGATTATCGTTTAATCTATTGCTTGCAAAACGGACTTCCTTTAGACCAAGACGTTTATGACGCAGCAGAATGGTCATGCCTCGGCGAGTTGACAGCAGCTTCAATAGAAAACAACGGTATGCCTGTCAAATTCCCAGACTTCACAAGAGGCGATTGGAACAAGGTTAAAGGATATAAACACGCGGTGAAGTAATTAACAATTAACAATTATGTACAGACGTCACTCTGTGGCGTCTTGACAAAAGACAAATAAATAACAACCATTAAACATTAACAATATGAATAAAAAATTTGCATGTCCTATTTGCGGTTATGTTCACGAAGGTGAAGCTGCTCCAGAAAGATGTCCACAATGTAAACAAGTAGTAGAATGGAACGTCCTTGAAGAAGGTGCCGCATTGAACTTTGTGACAGAACACGTTATCGGTATCGCTAAAGGTACTGGCGACGATATGATTAAAGACTTAAACGCTCACTTCATGGGTGAAGCTACAGAAGTAGGTATGTATTTGGCAATGAGCCGTCAAGCTGACCGTGAAGGTTACCCAGAAATCGCTGAAGCTTTCAAACGTTATGCTTGGGAAGAAGCAGAACACTGCGCAAAATTTGCTGAGTTGTTAGGCGACGTCGTTTGGGATACCAAGACAAACTTGGAAAAACGTATGCAAGCTGAATGTGGCGCTTGTGAAGATAAGATGCGTATTGCTCGTATCGCAAAAGAACGTAACCTTGACGCTATCCACGACACAGTTCACGAAATGGCAAAAGACGAAGCTCGTCACGGTAAAGGCTTCGAAGGATTGTTCAATAGATACTTCAAGTAATAATTTACAATTGACAATGTACAATTGACAATTAAAAAACGCGGCTCGATTGAGTCGCGTTTTTTTGTATTATGTTCGTTCTTTATTCTATCCTTAAATCTTGTAAGATTGCATATTCGCACTCTCCTATTCCGGTGACGACAATCTTAACTGCCTTGACTGCTTTCTCTGGATAAATCTCAGCCTTGTAGCCATCGAAATAGTCATAAACGAAAGTGTCTCCTTTTATAAAGTTCTCTCCATCATACGAATATTCTAACACAGCGTTTGGAAGTCCGACAATTGCTAAGCCATAATGTCCGGTTCCAACCAAAATCTTCTCACATTCAACAGGATTCTCGAAAGTATATAAGAAGTAGTCGCCGGCTTCAACAGGACGCGCTGTATAACAATAGGTGTTCATATTGTAATCAGCCAAAATATCGATGTCTTGCTCCATAGGAACGTTTGAGGTGACAGTAGTGTTAGGTTTTTGATAATGATAAAGCTCTATATTCTGCGCGCCTCTCGCAATACTTGAACGTTCTTTATAGAATGTCGCGAAACGATAATTCTCTGGTTTATCGGTACTTATTGCTTCTGTATATTCAGCCGATTCTAAAGTCGGTGTAGATTTGTCGTCGGTGTAGCGTATAACCAATTCCTCATAATCTTTGTCGGCGATGAGTTTACCATCTTCATATTTCACTGTAGGAGGTGCCACTCTGAATTCAAAGTCCATCTGATACAATCTTTCCAAATGACTATCGAACAATCTCTTCTTGAAATGTTCAAGATTTCTGTCTTCGTATGCCGACCATCCTATTTCCGATAAAACCAAAACCTTAGGAAACAACTGATAATGAGCATAACCCGGCACCTGACCGCATTCTGTCCAAAGACCACCCTGAGGTCCGAGGATGAGTTTTTCTTCTTCCTTAGTAAGTTCAAAATGTCCAATTGGGTCGAAAGCATAAACCGAATCCAAAGGAATGATGGCTGCCCATTTCAAGCCGCGCTCATCAGGCGATTGTTTCATGTCAAAATACATATATTGAGACACTTGCATGACTGTAGGTTGTCCTGCTTTGACAGATTTTATTCCTCTTTCTGAGTTTTGCCATACGTATGGAATTGTTGTTTCAAGAAGGTCACCGCCATCTAAAATTTCGTCCCATCCAGCCATCGTCTTACCGTGTTTCGCAAGAATCTTCTCCACTCTTCTGACAAAATGATTCTGCAACTCAACGAGTTCCTTCATGTCTTTCTCTTTCATAAGAGATTGACAAACGTCGCAGTCACGCCATGAGTTCATATTCACTTCATCTGCACCGATATGATAAATCTTGCTTGGGAAAAGTTCTGTCATCTCTTTGATGATATTTTCCAACATCACGTAATTATCTTCGCGACCAACGCACCAAACATTATTCGACTCACCTTGTACGCTAAGATGTTTTGAATCAATGTCGCAGACTATTTCAGGATATGTCACGGCAACAGCCTTGCTATGACCAGGCAAATCAATTTCTGGAATAATGTTGATGTTTCTGTCGGCAGCGTATTTCACGATATCTTTTATCTCTTCTTGTGTATAGAAACCGCCATTGCGTTCGTTACCGGAACCGTAAGCCGGCATAAGAAGTTCGTTGGCGCCGCGCCAAGCTCCGAGTTCTGTGAGTTTCGGATATTGCTTAATCTCAATTCTCCAACCTTGGTCATCGGCAAGATGCCAATGGAAGTTATTGATTTTATAATGAGCCAAACCATTCAAAAGATGTTTGATATAATCTACATCGAAGAAAGTACGTGAACAGTCAAGCATAAGACCTCTATATTTAAAACGCGGATTGTCAACGATATTCATACAAGGAATATCCACTGCAGCAATTTTATTTGCGTTTTCCGAATAAACTTCATTAGGCATCATCTGAATCAAAGTCTGGATTCCGTAGAAAATACCGGCGGCATCTATAGCAAAAATGTTGATTTCATCGAGAGTTACCGACAAGAGATAAGCTTCCTTATCATTGACTATTCCCATCTCTTCACATTGAGTCTCATCGATGATGTTAAGATTGATGGAATTGTTAGACACACGTTCTTGTGTTTCTACGAGAATCTCAATATCTTTCTTGAAGATGTTTTCAAGATGCGACTGTAGAAATTCCGCGTTAAACTGATTTTCCGAATTATTTGATACAATAACAGTTTTACTGTCTAAGATAAAACCGTTTTCGATAGAATTGACAATCATCGTCTGTGGGACAGGAATGATGTCGAGATTAGCTTTTGCTGTTTCATTATTTTTGTTGATACACGAAGCGAGCACTACAACGATTGATGTTAGTAAAAGGATTTTTTTCATATTCTAATTTACATAAAATTTATCTTTACAAAGATAGCAAATTTTCATAACAACCCTACAATTACTCATTATGAATTAAATGTCAATTTTCACAGTTAATTGTCAATTGATTTTGGGCGTTCCGGCAAGCCGTCGGGCTTTCCGCTATATCTTTGCTCGCTCTCCCCGCTCTAGGTCGTTGAGCTTGTCGAAACGCCGGTCACTTCGACAAGCTCAGTGACCCGTCCCCGCTCTCGCACCAATGGAAGCTCGCAAAGGATGCCGCTCCAATCCCTAACGCAACCGCTGCTATTAAGGAAAAGTGTCTTAATCGATTTTAGCACTTTTTCCTTTCTTCAGCTTGATTTCCTCTACACTTCCATCAGGCAATAACACTTTATATGTGCCACCAATTTTTGACTTAATCTTAATCTTTGTCACTTTGCTGTTTTCCCAATAGCAATCGACGACGGCACCATTCTCAGCGCATAATCCTTTGAAATGACCATTCTTCCATGCGGATGGTAATGCCGGTAAGACTTCAATAAATCCGTCGTGCGACTGAAGCAGCATCTCCGCTATTCCGGCAGTCCCACCGAAGTTACCGTCAATTTGGAAAGGCGGATGTGAACAGAAGAGATTCGGATATGTGCCTGCTCCTACCCAGTCACCTATCATAGCCGGTTGCAACAAGTTTTTAATGAGTTTGTACGCACGCTCGCCATCATGGAGTCGTGCCCAGAAATTAATCTTCCACGCTCGCGACCAGCCCGTGCCTTCATCACCACGGCGTTCCAATGATACTTTACACGCTTCGTATAAATCAGGTGTCTTAGTCTTGGTTATCAATCTTCCAGGATGCAAGCCAAAGAGATGCGACACATGACGATGGTGTATCTCCGGCTCGCCATAGTCTTTCAGCCATTCTTGGAGATAGCCATCCTCGCCTATCTGCATCGGAGGAAATCTCTTCAAATCTTCTTTTAAGGCATTGGCAAATTCTTCATCGATATTTAACAACTCTGCCGAGGCAATGACGTTCTGATATAACTCTGTGATAATCTGTATATCCATCGTCGGTCCCATGCATACGCTCGCCACTCTTCCATCAGGGAGATAGAATGAGTTTTCTGGTGAGGATGTCGGTGCTGTCACCAACCAGGAGTGTTCTCTTTCCTCAATCATGACTGATTTGAAGAACTCGGCAGCTCCTTTCATCACTGGATATATTTCTTTAAGATATTCAATATCTTTGGTATATAGATAATGTTGATATAGATGTTGACAGAGCCACGCGCCTCCAGTGTTGGTAGCGCCCCACGATGGATGTTCGCCAGGCGCAGTGAAGCCCCATAAGTTACATATCGAGTGCGCCGTCCAACCGTCTGCTCCATAAAACGCTTCTGCCGTCTGCTCTCCCGATTCCACGATTCCCTTTGTAAATTCAATCAATGGTTTATGTAATTCCGACAAGTTACACACTTCTGCAAGCCAGTGGTTCATCTGAACATTAATATTAAGGTGATAGTCGCCGTTCCAAGGTGTCTGTATGGTGTTTGCCCAAAGTCCTTGTAGGTTAGGAGGCAGCAAATCTTCGCGCGTCGAGGAAATCATAAGATAACGTCCATATTGGAAATATAAAGCAGCCAACTGCGGGTCGTCTTCATCTTGAAAATCAAAGAGTCTGTCGTCGATACTGTGAGTTTCCGTTATGCCTTCTCCCAAATCTATCTCCACTCTGTCAAATAATTCTTTGTAAGTTTTGATATGATTTTTCTTTAGATAATTATAGGAATGCAATTTTGCATTATCCATGAGACTATCAACGAAAGCAACATAATTTGCGTTTTTATAATTTGTAGCAGATGAAAAGATGAGTGTAAGTTCATCGGCATCTCTTACAATAATTTTATTATCTAAATATTGAACCTTACCGCCATCGTTTTTCACGCTTAACTTTGAAATATAATTAAGGCCTTCGTCTCCATTATCGCCGTCATTGAGTTGACCACACATCACTATTGCTTCATCTTCTGTAATTTTTTCCACTCTCTCAGGTCTGTCCATTTGAATATCAACGGAGATCATTTTCGATTTATCGGCGTTCAGACGTATCACAGCTACATCCGACTCGCGTGAGACAAAATACTCGCGATTATATTTCACGTCGTTCAACATAAACTCCGTTGTCGAAGTAGCATCGCTGAGGTTTAAGGTACGCTTGTAAGAACGTTCGTCAAAATCGTTTCCATCATAAATATAATTTAAGGTGATATTTCCCAAAGTCTGGAAACAACCGAAGTTCGACAGTGCTCCGTTCCCCCAGTTGGAGCCTTTGTTGGAGCATGTAAAAGTCTTATACACCAATTCTTGCGCCTCGTAGTTTTTATCTTCGAGAAGGAGACGCTGAATCTCCGTCAGGGCTGCCTTGGCATCAGGATTCGTGTAATCGGCAACTTTCCCCGACCAAAGAGTGATATCGTTTAAAACAATACTCTCTTTTGTTATACCACCGTCGGGCATGATGCCGAGACGTCCGTTTCCGAGAGGCAGCATTTCTTCCCAACAAGCAGCAGGTTCATCGAAATGAAACTCTAAATCGTCCGTTTTATTTTCTTTCAAAAGACGCAAACAAAGAAACAATAATACAACTTTCCAAAGAAAATTAAGTTTTTTCCACTTGATTATCATAAAAATAATGACAAGAAATAAAATTACCTCCATATTGTACTTTTTTTTCCAAAAATAATATTTTTTTTCATAATTTTGTAAATGTTTAATATATATTTCACATATTATGATATTCAATTCTAAGGTAGAACAAAGTTTTATAAAAGAATCTAAGATTAAGAAATTTACCACTAAGATTCCTTATTTACTAACCGACAGTGTTCCTAAGGTTGGAATTATGTCAGCACTACGTTTTCTCGAATGGGTCTCTGAAAATGAAGAAGGCGTCATAAGCCTATCACCAGACAGTTCATTAAAAAACTTCACACATTATACCCACCATTTTTTAGACAATTGGGATAAGAAAGAAACAAGAATCATTCTTGAGAAATATGGTATGGCTGATGTCAAGAAACCTAATCTCTCAGGTTTGCAATTTGTTCAAATGGCTGAGTTTTATCCAATCTCTCCTATGCAACACAATTCTTTCTATCATCAGGTTAATGAAAAATTTATAAAAGGCTTCGGTCTTGACCCACAGAGAGCATTACTCATCAACTGCGATGATATAAAACTATACAAGAACAAATCATTCAACGAGATTTTCCCCGACTTCAAAATAGATTTAAGTTTGAGATACCGTCAGGCTGAAGGTTATTTTGAAGACATACAACAGCAATCTATATTCATGATTGACGATTGGTGTTCGAGATATGAGGAAAGTATAAAGGCAAAAGGCGACATAGGATTTTTAATTACCACCTTAGGTTCTGATGGACGTGTTGCCTTTAATGTAAAAGGTACAGGCCTTCATTCCAACACTGAGTTGAGACAAACCAATTTCGCCACACAAGCCGACGCTGCTCCTTCATTGGGTGGCATCGAAGTGGCTAAGAACCGACTCGTAATAACAATAGGATTAGACACTATCACCAAAAATCCAGATACCGTCGCTATCGTTTGTGCTGCCGGCGAGTCAAATGCTTATACGATAAAACATGCATTGGAATCGGAGATGACCTCACAATATCCGGCAACAGTCCTCCAACGTCTTAAGAATGCTCGTTTCTATTTGACCGAAGGTGCAGCATCTCGTCTTGAAGATTCTGTCAATCATTATTATTTTGAAGAAGAATGGAATCAGGAAAAAACAGAAAGAGCCATCATCGGATTATGTAAGAAGATAAACAAATATGCTTTTAATCTGACTTTGGAAGACTTGCAAAACGACAAACGCTGCCGCATGATTCCAAATCTGAGTTTAGATACTGTCAAGGAAGTCGTCACTTCAATTGAAAATAAATTGCAAAGAGGTTCCGTGACACAATTGAACAAGACAATTTATAACTCTGGTCCTCACCACGACGACATCATGCTCGGTATTATGCCATTGACAAACAGGCAGCTTCGTCCTGCGAGCAACGACGTACATTTCGCTGTCATGACATCGGGATATAACTCCGTAACAAACGGTTTCCTTCTCAATTCCCTAAAAATGACTCTCGATTATATCGAAGAAGGCAAGATAGAGATGATTCTTGAAAAGGATTTCTTCATTGATGGATTTAAGAAGAATTATGATAAAGACATCTATCACTATTTGGACAATGTGGCGAGAAACAACCAATATGAAATGGATAGAGGTTTCTGTCACAGATTGGTACGTTGTGCTGTCTTGATATGGAAGCTGAACAATATTGAAGAATTGAAACTCAAGTTACAAGAGGTTATCGAGATTCTCAAAAATAGTTATGATGGAGAGAAAAACACCATCGACCTACAACAACTGAAAGGAATGATTAGGGAGTTTGAAGAAGAACTTGTTTGGTCTTATAACGGCGTCCAGGTAAGCAACGTACATCATTTACACCTTGGTTTTTATAATAACAGCGGCGTTTCAAAAGTACCAGATATGGAGCGCGATGTGATGCCAATCTTGGAGCAGTTTAGAAAGTATCAGCCCGATATTATCAGCGTCACCATCGACCCTGAAGGCAGCGGTCCAGACACACACTACAAGGTTTTGCAATGCACAGCAGCTGCCGTAGCGGAATGGAGCAAGGAAAAAGATTTATCTAACTTACGTATTTATGGTTATCGTAATGTTTGGTTCAAGTTCCATCCTGCCGAAGCAAACATGTATGTGCCTGTCTCTCTCAACGCTCTTGCTGTATTGGACAAATCATTCACTGCAAGTTACCTCTCACAGGTTAAGGCCGAGTTCCCTAATCCAAATTACAATGGACCTTTCAGCGACATCTCGAAGAACACCTGGATTAAACAACTTAAAGACATACAATTGATTTTAGGTAAAGATTATTTCTACAACAACCCACGTCCATTGATAAGATCGACACACGGATTGATATTTATAAAAGATATGAATGTCGATGAATTTATTTCAATCTCTGAAGAAATGAGAAAACGTTCGGAAGAGGCTATATGAGATAAGGTTTAAAGTTGAAACACCTTATAAAAATAAGCTGCACATAGAGTCAAGAACTCATACTGTGCAGTTTATTTTTATAATTATTCTTTTATTATTCAGCGTAGATTCTTGTACCGCCGTTTTCGTCCGACAATGTAACTGAATCTGTGATAACGGCTTCTTTTCCTGTTGCCTCGACAAACTTGATAGCAGCACGCATTTTTGGAGCCATGCTACCTTCTGTAAACTGACCTTCTTCCAAATACTTCTTAGCTTGTGTGATTGTGATTCTTCCAAGAGCTTCCTGGTTTTCTTTTTTGAAGTTGATATAAGCCTGTGGAACATCGGTCAAGATATAGAACTCATCAGCACCTGCTTGAATAGCAGCCAATGATGAAGCCAAGTCTTTGTCGATAACAGCTTCAACGCCAGCTACGCAGCCATCTTTTTCAATAACAGGAATACCGCCACCGCCAACGGTAACAACGATATGACCAACATCCGTCAATGTTTTAACTACTTCAATATTATTGATTTTTATTGGCTGCGGAGAAGGAACGACTTTACGCCAACCGCGACCTCTTGGATCTTCACGGAAAATAGCACCAGTCTTTTCTGAATAAGCCTCAGCTTCTTCTTTTGAATAATATGGACCTACAGGCTTAGTTGGATTCTTGAACATTGGATCGTCTTTATCGACAACAACTTGTGTTACCAAAGTAACAACATTTCTATCAATATTTTCCTGTGCTAAAACTTTCTTGAATCCCAATTCGATGAGATAACCTATAGAGCCTTGTGTTTCCGATACGCAATAATCCATTGGCATTGAAGGCAAATCGAAGTTTTTCAAACCTGCTTCGTGTTGTAACATAACATTACCAACTTGAGGTCCATTGCCGTGACCTATTATCAAACGATGTCCTCTTTTAAGAAAATCTGTCAATGCGAGACAAGTCTCCGTAACATTTTCAATCTGTTCTTGATAAGTACCTTTCTGGTTACTTCTCAACAAAGCATTTCCGCCAAGGGCAACAACTACTAATTTACTCATTTTATGTTCTTTAAAAATTTGTTTTACTAATAAAAAAAGAACGCAAATTTAATCTTTTTTTCAATAAAAATCATACTTTTGCAAAATAATAGTTTAAGTATGAAAAGAAGAGTTTTAACACTGAGTTTATTCCTAAGTTTTATATGTTTTTCATGTAACAACAATGTAAAAAACAGCAAGGAAACACAAAAGGAAATCATTAAGACAGAATCTGTTACAACTAAACCTAAGAAAATAGAGGTTACTAAAAAGCCTGACACTGTCATTGATGGAAAACAAGTTTACTATTTTGGAAAAGAATCTGTAAAAAAGAGAGAAATTAGTCTTGAAGAGGCTATCAACCTGTTTGAGTCGGGTGTAAATCGCGCAAATAGTTGTGAAGAACTTATCAGAGCTTGCGCCACTTTCGATTCAAATATCAAGGAACTCAGCAAAAAAGACAGCCAGGTCACATTGGTTGAAGTTGAAAGAAGAGATGATGTCAGAGCTATCAGAAGACTTTCTGAAGAGAAAAGTTTAACAATGTGTCAAACACAAAAAGTTAACTGATAAAACAAAGAGCCGATTTCAATGTCGGCTCTTTTCAATTTAATCCACTCGTTTTATTTCTTAATATAGGTGACAGAATAACCAGCTTGCGAAAGCGTCATCTCTGTTTTTGTTATGCTTTCAATTTTCATGGTATCAGAGAACTCGCGTTTGTTTGAACCTAAGTAGTTACCTTTGAGTATCAACAAATCACCGCTTTTTTCCCAATTCTTAAACTCTATATAACCCATATTGATTGAACTTGCCAATCCATCTTGATAAAGTGTAAAACCTTGTTCTTCTGTGTTTCCTGCCGGTTCAACCCAAGTTCCAACAGGTGATGGAGAACACGAGATAAATCCTAATGTTAACAAAACTGCTGCTGATAATAATAACTTCTTCATAATTTAAAAATCCTTATGCTAACTTATAAAAATAACTTTCTATTAACGTAATATTTTTTAAGAAATTTTATCAAAAACTAAAAATCCAAATAATAATCTTTCAAGAAAAATTTATACTCATCAGTGTATGAATAGTCCTTATTTCTAATCGTAAAGAATTCTTGTTCAACACTTTTTACTTCTGTCAAGACAAACTGCATATTAACACGATTAGGTTCTTTTCCTTCTATTGGCGAAATAAGAAATTCTTTCTGTAGATGAAATCCCAGATTCTCAGCCTCCTTGATAAACAACCTCGATTCAAAATAAGGAAGAACCAAAGCAAAACGAGCATCGTCTTTCATCATTTTCTTTGCTGAGACAAGTAAGTCGTTGTAACTTAAAGTAGAGACGTGACGTGCCATCACCTTTTTCTCGTTTATCGGCTTTACGTCACTTGAATAATAAGGAGGATTTGAGACTATCAAATCGTATTTCTTTTGATTATTATTAGAATATAATCTGACATCATCTTGAAAGACATTTAACTTTGATGAAAATGCAGAGATATTGAAATTTAGTCTTGCCTCTTCACACGAATCGGAATCCAATTCGACAGCATCGATAGAAGCCGCGCCTTTCTGTGCCAAAATCATTGGAATTATTCCGCTTCCCGTTCCAACATCCAAGACATTATCTTTGTCAGTCACATCAAGCCACTGAGCAAAAAGCACGGCATCTGTTCCGATACGCATTGTGGAACGATGATGAAACATAGCGAATTTTTTAAAGAAGAAAGGACGACAATCCATAAATCAATTTTTTAAATACATATCAATCAAGCCATTGGGAGCTTTGATAAAAATCTTCTTCTCTTCTCTTCTCACCTCTTTAATTATATCGTCGTGAATTGGAATCAGAATCTCTTTTCCATCTTTAATTATCTGAATCAATGACTGAGTCGGATATTCTATTATCTCCTGGACTTTTCCGAGTTCACCTTTTTCTTCATCAACGACAAGGAAATCGACGACTTCATGAGAGTAAAAATCGTTACCGTCACGTTCTGGAAGAAGATCTAACGGAAGATACGCTGCAACTCCAACCAACTGACTCGCAGCCTCCAATGTCTTCAAATCTTGAAACAAGATAAAAGATTTGTTGGAATGGAAAGTTATGTTCTCTACAAAGAAAGGAATGAGTTTGTCGTTTATGTCGAGAAGAAAATAATTGAGTTCTTCAATCTCGTCGAAATCTTCATTATCAATTCGTAAAGTAACTTCTCCCTTGATACCGTGAGTCTTAACGATGCGACCCACATAAAAACATTTGTCTTTTGTCATCGATTATTTTTTTTGCAAATATAAAAAAAGTAGAGAGAAAAATCCCTCTACTCGACAAATTAAAAGTTAACTAATTTATTATAAACTTAATTTATTTTAAGAAGACAGGTTTGAAAGTAAACATGAGATAAGCCCAGTTGTTGCAAGCATTTCTATCGCCGCCTTTCATTGCTTGAAGTGTTTCTGAACCAATCATTTGACTATAACCTAACACGACATTGGAAGTACGGGAGAGTCTATACGACATTGTCAAGTCAATTTCAGTACCAAGATAAGGTTCCATAGTTTCATTAACGTTACCATCTTTAATTACAGAAGCTGCTGTCAAGAAAGCATGTCCTGTAAGATTGATTTCAAAGTTTCTTCTTGAGAATTGCACTGAGGCAAATAAGTCGTTAAGACCCACAGAATTAGACCAATTACTGTTAACATTGAAATAATCCATAAAGCCGTTAAACTTATGAGAAGTTCCGTAAAAGGGATTGAATGACTTGTTTTTGTAGCCATTAGGATTTTCTATCATATCCTTTTGGTCTGTACCTGAGAGATGTTCCCAACCGATACCAAGGTTCCAGTCGTCGCTCATATTATAATCGACGCCCAATCCTACATAGTAAGCCGACAAGTCTCTGTCTTCTGTATCTTTACCCATTGTGTAATAGGCTGATGCGTGCATATTAAAGTCTCCAGGTGTCAACAACAAACGACCTCCGAGAGTCTGATTAAAGACGTTCTTTGTCTTGTCGTGATGGATTCCTTCTTCAAGGACTTTGTAGTCGTGTTGATAGCCATTGTTCAAGAACAAGAGACTGAGATTTAAGTTATCGACAATGTCGGTATTTAACCAGACAAACTGCATCATCTTGTAATTGTGTAATTTATAATAGCTTCCATTCAGATGTTTTTCATCTTGGTTAAAGGCAGCACCAATGTCGATTCGCAACATTCCATCGTAGCGTAACAAAGCAACATCGTGGCTTCTACCCTGCTGATCCCAGTTGGAGTTACCAAAAATTCTTTCATCATCATAGACGAGTTCTTGACGACCCAATTTCAACGACAATGAAGGAGCTATGAAATATTGAGCCCAAGCTTGATGTAAACTAAGAGTGTTTGATGTGCTAAAGAGTTGAGGTTGAGAGCCCCAAAGAAAAACATCTTGTACCGATACGCCCATCTTAACTCTTTCGTTGGAATAGTTAAAATTGATTCTTGTTCTTTGAGAAGCGAATCCCGCAGGGTCAGAATCTTTGTCGGTTAATGTTGAATATCCATGAAGATATTCCATTCGAGGTCTGATTTCTCCGCTCAACGAAAATTGTCCGTAAGCGTAGTCTCCAAGTAAACCTACTAAAAAGGTTATTACGAGGATTTTCTTTAATGAAGTAAACTTTTTCATAATGTTGTTTTTAAAGTTTAATGCAGAAACAACACTATTTAACTATTGTTTAAAATTAACAAATTGATAACAGATGAGAAAAGATTTGTTTTAATTAGGAGTTAGGAATTAGGAATGATTGTATAGACGTGTCAATGACACCTTTTAATAATGCATAATGTACAATGCATAATTCATAATTTTTAGGAACAAAGGAAATCAAAGGTTTCGAGGATAAACATAATTAACCACTTTATGTCACTCCAATCCTTCTCAGTTTCTCAGTTTCTCATTTTCTAAATTTCTAAAATTCTAAGTTTCTTCCTAAATCGCGTGGCAAAAAGTATCGCGGCAAGCAAGATTCCAACTAAGAAACCTCCAACGATACCTTCGGCACCAAGACCGATAACGAATCCCAAGAAATATCCAACAGGTATCTCAACCAAGATGTAACATATTAAGGCACAATACATCGGATATTTAACATCGGTAAGTCCGCGTAATGCTCCAAGCAGAGTGACTTGTGTTCCATCAATTACTTCAAAGAAAGCAACGACGACAAAGAGTCTCGCTGTTATGGCAATCACTTCTTCGTCATTACTGAAGATACGTGCCAAAAATTCGCCGCCGAAAGCGTACAAAAGCGCGAAACAAAGCATTATCGCTATGCCAAGATGCATGGCAGAATAAGCGTGATTCTTGATAGAAGGAATGTCTCTCCTACCATAGTCGTGCGAGACAAGTATCGTTGAAGCCGATGCCACACCATTGGCAATCATAAACGAGAATCCTATCATCGTCTGCATTATCTGATTGGCAGCCAATGTCTTTTCTCCAAGCCAGCCCATCATTATAGTCATGAATGTAAGAGAGAAAAGCTCAAGCGTCATCTGCGCTGCTATAGGAAATCCGACTTTGAATAAGTCGATGAGTCGACAAGTCAACGATTTACCGAGTCCTTTTTGTTTTTCAAAATATGGTTTAAATTCTTTCTTAAAATAAATTATGATTAAGAAAGCTATCGGCATCACAATTCTTGAGATAAGCGTTGCGAGACCGGCGCCAGTGACACCGAGTTCAGGAAATCCCATATAACCGTAAATGAAACCAAAATTAAGAAAGACATTCAAGACGTTACATCCAATAGTAATCAACATAGAATAGAAAGTATTGCCAAGTCCTTCTAAATATTGTTTGAATGTCAAGAAGATAAGATACGGAATCATTGATAATGTGACGCAATAATAATAACCATCGAGGGTATCGAGTACCAACTGTGGTTGTCCAAAATATTGCAACAATGGATTTATGGCAAAAAGTATTCCGCAGAGCAGAATTCCCATCAGGGTATTGATTAGCAGTGAATTTCTGTAGAGAATATTACATTGTTGTCTCTCGTTTCTTGCATAATGATGTCCTGTCAGAGGAGTAAGTCCCATAGCAATACCGAGACCAATCATCGTGATATTTGTTATTATCGCGCTCGAGAGAGAGACAGCCGATAGTTCAACAGCACCGAGTCGTCCCACCATAATTGTGTCCATCACCTGAACAAGCTGCTGTCCGGCAAACGACAATATCACAGGCGAAGCAATACGAACGTTTTCTATGTAATATTTTCTTTGAATCATACCTTAACATTAATAAAAAAACGCCTTGTTTGACCTTAACTCAAAAGAGGACGTCGGTCATACAAGACGTGCGTTGCAAAAATAGTAAAAAAATGTATCAGAAAAGGCTAAATGCTAAAGTTTTTATCAACTTATTTTCTTTTTTATCATGCCATCGTTACGTATTTTCTTGCTATCTTTGACAAAAATTTTTCTAACTTAATTCTTATTAAGAAATGACTAAAAAATGTCCTCGCTGCAATGCAGTTTTTGAATGTCAACACAGCGTACATTGCTGGTGTTCAAAATATACATTATCAGATAATCTAAAGTTATTTTTGAAAGAAAATTACAGCGATTGCCTTTGCGAAAATTGTATAAAAAAACTTATTCAGATGTGAAATAGCCATGAAGAAGTATCTATTTATATTACTTTCAATAATTTGTCTTTTTTATTCATGTGATAAAACAAAAAATGCCAAGCCAAAAACTGAAGTCGTTGACGACACTCTGAACTTAGTTCGATATGCAGAAAACTTTAAGATATATCCATACATGAATGGATATAAACTGATCATTAACGACTTAAAACCTTCTATAAAAAATACATTCTACGTATTTAATAAAGGTACTGAAATTCCCGAAGGAATCAATCAAGAACAAATAATCAGAGTTCCCATTGAGTCTGCTATTGCTTTCTCATCAACGCAATGGTCGGTGTTCCAAAGACTTGGAGAGTTCGACAAAGTCAAAGGCGTACTCGAAAGCAATTATTCAAGAAATGAAGAATTATTAAGACTTGTATCGGAAGGAAAGATCAAAGACGTTGGCACCTCAATGTCTGTCAACACCGAGAAAGTCATTCATTTACAATCAGATTTAATTTTATACACTCCCTATCCTACCGTCGATTATTCGCATTTAAAAGAATTGTGCAGTTCTACGATGGTTCCTTTTCCCGACTATTTGGAGAGTCATCCTTTGGGACGCGCCGAGTGGATGAAAGTCGTCGGTCTTCTCTGCGGAAAAGAAAAAGAGACGACAGAATGGTTTAACAATGTCGTCGAACGCTACAACAAACTCAGCGCTCTTTGTTCAGAAACAAACGACAAACCTACGATTTTCTCCGACCTTCCTTTTGAAAATCAATGGTATGTGCCTGGAGGCGACAGTTACATCGCAAAGATCTTCTCCGACGCCGGTGGCGATTATATCTGGAAGGACAACAAATCGACAGGTAGTCTTCATATCGACGCAGAAAGTGTTATATTAAAAGCTCAAAATGCTGATTATTGGAGAGTTATCAATTCTTACGACACTCCATTTACATACGAAGCTTTAGCAAAGGAAAACGATTTATATCCTCTTTTCAAAGCTTTTCAGGAAAGACAATTACTGGTTTGCAACGTGAGAGAAACTGGATATTTCGAGCAATCACAATACGAACCCGATATTCTTCTTGCCGACTTCATCTATCATTTTCATCCTGATTTGTTAAAAAATGAATGGGAAAACTATACTCCCAAATACTTTAAGTTATTGGAATAATGAGCCGTAATAAATTAAATATCAGCGTAATATTTGGGTTAATAATAATTGGTGTGATATTATTTGTGCTAAATCTTTTTGTAGGTTCTGTCATAATTCCATTTCGCGATTTATTTGATGTCATATTTGGAGAAAAAAGCAATTCTACAGTCAGCACAATAGTCTATGATTACCGACTTCCGCAAGCTATAACTGCCTTATTAGCAGGCGCTGCTTTGTCGGTGTCGGGTCTTCTGATGCAGACCCTTTTCAGAAATCCTTTAGCCGACCCGTCGATGCTCGGTGTGAGCAGCGGTTCGAGTCTCGGCGTCGCCATAACAATCTTATTGACAGGCATTTTAGGAGATAGTGCGCTCTCATCATTTGGCTTATGGTCCAACATTGGAGTCAGTCTCGCTGCTTTCGTAGGAGCCATTTTAGTATTGATGCTGATTCTCGCATTCAGCAGTCGCGTTAAAAACATGACAACTCTGATTATCATAGGACTTATGATTTCATATCTCTCAGGTTCTATCACCGACATCCTAAAGTTTTTCAGCATGAAAGAAGACATCCACGCCTTCGTGATTTGGGGAATGGGAACATTTTCGGCTGTCGGGGCTTCAAAGATTACGTTATTCTCAATATGTATAATACTTGGACTTATAGTAAGTTTATTCCTATCTAAAAACTTGAACATCTTGCTTTTGGGAGATTTATACGCCGAAAATTTAGGACTTAATATCAAAAGAAACAACATAATAATAATTCTCGTCTCAGGTTATCTAACAGCTATTGTTACTGCGTATTGCGGACCTATTGCGTTTTTAGGTTTGGCTATTCCGCATCTTACGCGATTCATTTTTAGAAGCAGCGACCACAGGATATTGATTCCGGCAACTATGTTAATCGGTATGATTGTCAGTATGTTTTGTAATTTAATAGCAAGGATGCCCGGCTTTGAAGGCAACCTGCCAATCAACGCAGTTACTGCTTTCATTGGAGCGCCGATTGTGATTTGGGTTATTTTCAAAAAGAACAAATAATTTTATTGACATGGAAGTTTTAAAAACAAAAGATTTGCTTGTAGGTTATAAAGACAGAGCCATCCTGCCTCCTATCAACGTCAGTTTGAACGAAGGCAGCATGATTGCGTTGATAGGTCCAAACGGAGCTGGCAAATCGACATTATTTAAAACTTTAACCGCTCATATCAAAGCAGTTAGCGGAAGTATCGAATTGTTTGGAAAAGAACTTTCGTCATATTCCGCAAAAGAAAAAGCCACATTGATAGGATTGGTTCTCACCGATCGTCCCGATGACATGTTCTTGAAAGTATATGACGTAGTAGCAAGTGGACGTTGCCCTTACACCAATTTCTTTGGAAAATTAAGTGAAGAAGATGAAAAGATAATCAGTGACTCACTCGAGATTGTCGGGATTGAAAATCTTGCAGAAAGATATTTCAGCGCATTAAGCGACGGCGAACGTCAAAAAGTTATGATTGCCAAGACAATAGCGCAAAACACTCCGATAATATTCATGGACGAGCCGACAGCATTCATCGATTATCCGAGTAAGATTGAGCTTTTCACTTTGATGAAGAAATTATGTAAGGAACAAAACAAAACAATAGTTTTCAGTTCACACGACTTAGAACTTCTGTTACGTTACACCGACGACATCTGGATTGTCTCGAAAGGTAAAGAATTGATTTCGAGTAATAAAGAAGATTTATTAGACAAAGGCATTATCAAGGAATATTTTAAATTGAAAGAAGACATTAAGATTTGACATGGAAAATTATACATACGAATTAAAGATGAAGGTTCGCGACTACGAATGTGACTCTCAAGGAATCGTGAATAACGCTAATTACCAACATTATATGGAGCACACGCGACATGAATTTATCGAATCGCGTGGTGTAAAGTTTTCCGATTTGCATGAACAAGGTATCGACCCTGTAGTAGCGCGTATCTCATTGACATACAAAATTCCATTAAAAGGTGGCGATGAGTTTTTCAGCAGACTTAATGTAAAGAAAGAAGGTATCCGCTATGTCTTTTATCAAGACATTTACAGAGTATCCGACGAGAAACTATGCGTGAAAGCCGTCGTGGAATGCGTTTGCATTATAAACGGTAAGTTAGGAAGCCATGAAGCGTTTGACGCAATGGTAGCTAATGATTAAAAAAATAAAATTGTCAATTGTTGATTGTCAATTCTTTAATCTTTTCCACAAACATATAGATGTCTTCTTCAGTGGTGTCAAAAGAACAAAGCCAACGGACAACGTTCTTATCATAATCCCAGTCGTAGAAGAAATAATGTTTCTGTAACTCAGTCCATATCTCGCGTGGCAACTGTACAAAGACGCCATTAGCTTGCACCGGATACATCACCTTAAGACTTTTAATATCTTTGACTTTGTTATAAAGAAGCTGTGCCATCTTGTTGGAATGTTCAGCGTTTCTTTTCCATAAGTCGTCTTTGAAATAAGCCTCGAACTGTACTGCAAGGAATCGCATCTTACTACAAAGTTGAAGCGCTTGTTTTCTTCTATATTTAAAATATCTCGCGAGTTCTGGATTTAAGAACACTATCGCCTCCCCTATCATCAAGCCGTTTTTTGTTCCACCGAAAGAAATCACATCGACGCCTAAGTCTGTGGTCATCTCATTGAAGGAGCAGCCGAGAGCTACAGCAGCGTTGGCGAGACGAGCGCCGTCGATATGAAGATACATGTTATACTCATGGGCGAGATCTACCAAAGCCTTTATCTCATCCAAACTATATAAAGTACCGAGCTCTGTTGATTGTGTTATAGTTATCGCCTTAGGTTGAGAATGATGTTCAAAACCAAAGCCATGAAGCTGCGTCTTGACGAGTTCCGGAGTCAGTTTTCCATCTGGTGTCGGCACTGTTAGAAGACGGCAACTCACTACGCGTTGCACCGAACCACATTCATCGACATTGACGTGCGCCGACTCTGCGCATACGACAGCCTCATGAGAACGACACATGGCGTCAATACATAAAGTGTTAGCGCCAGTACCGTTAAAGACGAAAAACACTGAAGCCTGATTGCCAAAGTATTGTTTAAAAATTGTCTCTACTCTCGCGCAATATTCATCATCACCGTATGCAAGAGCGTGATTTACATTAGCATCAGAAATTGCCTTTAACACTTCTGGACAAATACCAGAATGATTGTCACTACCGAAACCTCTTTTCATAACTAAATTGTTTTTATTTATTTCACATCAACCATTTCCCGCAACTCAGGATGTAAATCCAAATACATATTACGCAATGGCAGACTCAAGACAAAACATACGTCACTCATTGTAATGTCGTATTTTTTCTCCACACCATCAACGATAATTTTACGGGTAGAACAATTGCAAACCCAATTCTTAATCCTGATAAACATGTCATTATCAGTAAGAGTAAACAAAACCTCAAGTGCAGATTCTTCAACATCAAGGGCTGTCTTTGGATTTTTATTATCAATACCTTTTATAAATATATCTTTATTTTGGTTTAAAAATTCTTCTCCTTGAATATCACTGAACAATTCTATTCCGGCTTTATTAAGTTCTCTTAGACTCTCCTTCTGTGAAAAAGTATTGGCAACTTTAGGACTCTTGATAGTAAGGATAGTACGTATCTCAACAAGTTGTTCTCTAATATCTTGAAAAATATCATCATGTTTTGAACATGGCAAGGTATTCACCTTTTCTTCTGTGTTTACAAAACGTGGATATAAATCTTCATGGTTTTCGCATGGCAAATCATCTACCTTTTCTTCAACTTTTTCTAAACGATTATACCATCTTGCAAAACGCCAAACCACACATGCTGTAATAATCACAATTACAAATGCAGGCCACTTTTCAACCAAATAATTCAAAATTACATCCATACCATTCCCTCCTATTTTCATATTACAACATTACAAAATTAAATATATTTCTGAATACAGATATTCGTTTTTTCAAAAAAAATACGATTTCAAACTAAAAAAATGAACTTAAGATATTTTTTAAGATTTTTTATTAATTTTTGTTAAGAAACAACATCCTAAGCTTACTCCCAATCCAATGAAGATTCCATCAATAGGAAGTTTTATGATTTGTGCGATGATTAAAGATGCCGTTCCTGCAATTATCGAGACCAGAATCCCTTTATAGTTGAATCTTTTGGGGAAGAACAAGGCTAATGTCAAAGGAACGAATACTGCCGTAGCGCGTAAGCCCATCGACAAGAATCCCAAGTCGTTGATGAACGCGCCAGAGAATGTCGCGGCAAAAAGCACCGACAACAATAAGATACCGACGATTGTAAATCGCGATGTCTTAAGGTTTTTCGACGACTCCATCAAAGATGGTTTTATTTTCGTAAAGACATCACGTACGAGTATCGTCGAGGCTCCGAGAGTAAGTCCTGAGCCACCTATTATAATTGTGATCAACAAGGTTCCAAGTACGACACCTCCTAGGAATTCTGGCATACGATGTATTATGAAAAGAGGAAACGCTTGTGCCGTCGTCCCCATAACGCCGATGTTTTCGGGAAGCACCTTCCCAGCTTCAGAAAGTAAAGCCATCTCCTCAGCAGTGACGTAATGTCCTCTCATATAAAGACCTATGAGAACGCAGGCTGCTCCGATAGGTATCGTCAAAACAGCCGACAGCATTGAGGCTTTACGAGCGACACTGTCGGTATTGGCAGCCCATATTCCTTGGGCGTAACTCTGCGTCGCCAAGACTCCAAGAATCACGGAGAGACAAGAACCAATATCTTTTGCAGCACCTCGCGACAATAGCCCAAAAGACATACGTCCTGGAGACACACTTCCGTGTGTCTCTACGAGAGTATGCATCATTTCTTCTATCGATGTCATAAGTCCATGATAACCATCTGTCAAAGACAGCACTATAATTCCTCCTGCCAAAGATGAGATGCACAATAATATCAATTTGACAATTCCACCTAAACCGGCGCTCCATAATCCTCCAAAGACAACATACGCCATCATTATCAGACATGAGACCGAGGCTGCAAGATAAAATTTCATCGGGAAGAGTGTCATCAACAATGCGGAGGCAGAAAGTATCTGCGCCACTATGCTAACGAACATTCCCAAGGAACATAATATTGAACCTAAGACTTCTGCTTTTTTTCCATATTCTTTTGAGACGATTTCCAACAATGTTGTGCAACCGCTTCTTCTCAAAGGAATGGCATAACCTATTGCAAGAAAGACACATCCTAAGGCTGCTCCGAGAGTAAACCACCATGCCGACAGTCCGTATGAGAACGCGAGCTGTGCCGTCCCCACCGTCGATTGTCCGCCTATCAAAGTACCCATGATGGTGCCGCATACCACCCAAACACCTGCTTTGCCTCCTGCACGCGAGAAGTCATCAGCACTCTTGACTTTCTTGGACGACAAAATACCTACGACTTCTATCAAAACGACAGACAACACGATTCCTAATATGTGATAAAACGACACCGCCATTTCAATTACAAGAATTTCAATTGTTTATCCCAGACTTTCCAGTCGGGCATCTCTGCTGTCATCAAGGCGTAAAAGTCCTTCGAGTGATTCATGTGGACGAGATGACAAAGCTCATGCAGAATCACTGCTTTGATACATCCTTCAGGGAGTTTTATCAAGTCTAAATTCAAACTTATACTTCTTTTCGAGGAACAGCTTCCCCATCGTGTCTTCATCTTTTTGATTGTAAAAGACTTAGGCGATACGTTGTATTTCTCCATCTGCTTTATCAAAGGCGTCGCTACTTGTTGAAAGACGCGTCGTGCTTGATCAAAATACCATCTATCGAGTAACGATGATACAATTTCGGACGTATGCGATACGTCCCGACAGTATATATGAATCGTATCATTATCAAATACGACTAAATTCTTCGTCGCTGCTTCTATTTGCAGAGGATATTGCTTTCCAAGGAAATAGTGAAGTTCGCCATCGACATATTTCTTAGGTTCGCTACTTTTCTTTTCAGGAGCGTCAAGGCGATCGAAAATCCATCTATGATGTTTTTGGAGAAAAGGTTCCACTTCATCAATACTATAAAGGTACGGCACTCTCAGTTCGACACGTTTGTCGGGGTGTATCTGTATCGCCACAGTCCTCCTCTGCGAGCGAACTATTTCGCAATTCAGTGTTCTTCCGTTTATGATGAAGGTTTTCATTGTAGTGAAGAGTTTTTAGTAGTTGTGAAGTTATGAAGTTTATGTTTTTAAAGTTAATTTGTTAAAAATATTCGTGCACGATTCGTGTCAATTCGTGGACAGAAACAAAAAAAGGGTTTCGATTAGAAACCCTTTAGTTTTGGTGACCCGCCTGAGGCTCGAACTCAGGACCCCCACATTAAAAGTGTGATGCTCTACCTACTGAGCTAGCGAGTCATCCTCTTGTTTGCGAGTGCAAAGGTACATCTTTTTTTAATATCTCCAACATTTTTTCAAAAAAAAAATTTAAAAATATTTTTCATTCCAAAACACCTTTTCCTTCTCGAATTATAATTATCTCATTTTCAGTACAATCAACAACAGTACTTTCTTCCTTATCACCAAAACCTCCGTCAATAATTATGTCAACTTTGTCCTTATATGCCTCATTTATCTCCTCAGGATCGGTCATAAAACCGGAGATTTCGTCCTCATCAATGATGGAAGTGGTGATAATTGGGCATCCAAGTTCACGAACTATGTTTGTAATTATCTGCTGATCCGGTATTCTGATTCCAATAGTTTTTTTGTTGTTTTTAAAAATCTTCGGCACATTATTGTTCGCTTCTACTATAAAAGTGAAAGCTCCTGGAAGGTTACGTTTCATCATTTTGAAAACGTCGTTGTTAATAGGTCGCGTAAACTCAGAGAGCATGCTCAAATCGTGGAAGATTATAGAGAAGTTCGCCTTTTCCTTTTTTACTCCTTTAATTCTCGCAATGCGTTCAAGCGCCTTGTTACTATTAATATTGCATCCGATACCATAAATAGTATCTGTCGGAAATATTATCACGCCATCGTCGTTGAGACATTCCAATATCATTTTCATGTAACGAGGATTAGGATTTTCGGGATATAACTTCAGAAACATAACTTTAAAATTTAATATTTGCAAATATAATATTTTTTCAAACAACTCATTCATTATGAATTGTTAAATATAAAAAGATACCGCTCCAATTCCTAACGTACGCTAACAATGTACAATTACACAATTGTTGGACTTCAAAATCTTATTGAATCAGCGACTTGTTTACTCGGTGACTTTTGCTAATTTCAGCTTTTAAAATTCTAAGATTTATTTAAATAGGTCTTGTTTTTTTCAAAAGAAAATATTACATTTGCAAACGTTTTTGGGTTCATTCCGAAATTGATTTACAAAACTAATAATCAATGACTTAAAAGCATAAAATAAGTTTAACAATCCTTAATGACTGATTCGGAAAGTTGTTAAGTACAAATTAAAATCATTATTATAATGAGTGAAAATCAAAACATCATCAACGAAAACGTTGTTGAAAAAGCAGAAAAACAAGTAAGAGTAAAACCAACTCCAGACGCTAACTTCGATTGGAGCAGCGATCACAAAAAATTCGACAACTACAAGTCAGAAGAACGCAAGCAATTAGAAGCTATGTACGAAAAGACAATGAGTCAAATCGCTGACCATGAAGTCGTCGAAGGTATAGTTGTTGGTAAAACATCACGCGAAGTTGTCGTCAACATCGGATTCAAATCAGATGGTGTTATCCCAGTAGCAGAATTCCGTCACAATCCTAACTTAAAAGTTGGTGACAAGATCGAAGTTTACGTTGAAAACCAAGAAGGCATTAACGGCCAATTAGTTTTATCACACAAAAAAGCTCGTATCTTGAAATCATGGGATCGCGTTAACGAAGCATACGACAAACAAGAAATCGTTCAAGGTTATGTTAAGAGCCGTACAAAAGGTGGCTTGATCGTCGATGTATTCGGAATCGAAGCATTCTTACCAGGTTCACAAATCGATGTCAAACCTATCCGCGACTATGACGTATTCGTTGACAGCATCATGGAATTCAAAGTTGTTAAAATCAACCAAGAGTACAAAAACGTCGTCGTTTCACACAAAGCTCTTATCGAAGATGAAATCGAACAACAAAAGATGGAAATCATCAGTAAACTCGAGAAAGGTCAAGTTCTTGAAGGTATTGTTAAGAACATCACATCTTACGGTGTATTCATCGACCTCGGTGGCGTTGACGGCTTGATCCACATCACAGACCTCTCATGGGGCCGCATCAACCACCCAGAAGAAATTGTTAAATTAGACGAACAAATCAAAGTTGTTATCCTCGACTTTGACGACAACAAGAAACGTATCGCTCTCGGCTTGAAACAACTCACACCTCACCCATGGGACGCTTTAGATCCTAACCTCAATGTCGGTGACGTTGTTAAAGGTAAAGTAGTTGTCATCGCTGACTACGGCGCATTCATCGAAATCGCCCCTGGCGTAGAAGGTTTGATCCACGTTTCAGAAATGTCATGGTCACAACACTTACGCACAGCTCAAGACTTCTTGAAGATCGGCGACGACGTTGAAGCTAAGATATTGACATTAGACCGCGAAGAACGCAAAATGTCTTTAGGTATGAAACAACTCATCCCAGATCCATGGGCAAACATCAAAGAACGTTACGCTATCGGTTCAAAACAAACAGCTACAGTTCGTAACTTCACCAACTTCGGTATCTTCGTAGAAATTGAAGAAGGCGTAGATGGCTTGATCCACATATCTGACCTCAGCTGGTCAAAGAAAATCAAACATCCTGCTGAATTCACAAAGATAGGTGATACTATCGAAGTAGTCGTCCTCGACGTTGATGAAGAAAACCGCCGCCTCAGCTTAGGCCACAAACAACTTGAAGAAAACCCATGGGATGTATTTGAAAGCATCTTCACAGTTGGTTCAATTCAACAAGGTACAATCATCAGCTCAAGCGATAAAGGCGTTGTAGTTTCATTACCTTACGGCGTTGAAGGTTTCTGTCCAAACCGTCACCTCAAGAAAGAAGACGGCTCAAATGCTAAGATGGACGAAACAATCGATTTCAAAGTTATCGAATTCTCAAAAGAAAATAAGAAGATCATCCTCTCTCACTCACGTATTTGGGAAGATAAAGTTGCAGTAGAACGCGAAGTTGAAACAGAAGCTAAGGAAAAAGCTGCTAAAACAACAAAACGCACTGTAAAACAAATCAACGACAATGTTGAACGCACAACTTTAGGTGACTTAGACGTTTTCGCAGAGTTGAAAGAAAACTTCGAAAAAGCTGAAAAAGAAGCTAAAGGTGAATAATTAAATAAACATCTTTACAAGAAAAAAGACTCTCCTATAGGGAGTCTTTTTTTTATTTACATCAACGTAAAATAATCAAAAAAAATCTTTCGTCATCTGCGTTTCGTCTCGCCTCTTTTCTTAAATTTGCAAAAAGAGATATTAACTAATTTTTAACTTAATTTATAATGAAACATCTTACTAATCTGTTACTTGCAGTGATGATATTATTATCGTCATGCAATTCTTCACAAAAAGAAAACTCTTTAGGAGCAACATCTCCAAAAACAAACGTCGATGAGATTACTCAAAAAGCCTTGGAAGAATGGCGTTCTGAACATTTCGGTATGTTCATCCACTTCGGAATCTATTCTGAGCTCGCCGGTTGGTGGAAAGGCGAAAAAATTCCCTTCTACGGCGAACAAATCATGAACCACGCCCGTATCCCAATCGATGAATATGAAGCCGTTGCAAAAGAATTCAATCCAGAAAACTTCAACGCCGACGAGATAGTAAAACTCGCTAAAGACGCCGGCATGAAATATATCGTCATGACTTCCAAACATCACGACGGTTTCTGTATGTTCCACACAGAAACAACAGATTATAACATCGTTGACTTCACTCCTTTCGGTCGCGACGTAGTGAAAGAATTGTCGGAAGCCTGCCAACGTCACGGATTAAAATTTGGTCTCTATTATTCACTCCCTGACTGGCATTATCCTCTCGGAATACCACGCTTAGAACCAGACCCGACAACAAAATGTCACGAATATGTTAACCAAGTTTATTCTCCTTTGGAAATTGTCACACCTGAACTTGAAGATTATATAGTTGCTCAAGTCACTGAGTTACTTACCAATTACGGCGACATCAACACATTGTGGTTCGACATGGGTCTCGTCACTCCAGAACAAAGTAAACGCTTCCGTGAGACAGTGAAATCTCTTCAACCTGAATGTATCATAAACGGAAGAATCATGAACAACCAAGGCGACTACATGACATTACCTGATAACGGCGACGTAGCTGGTTACGAAAACATCTTCTGGGACAACCCTGCATCTTTATACGGAACATGGGGATATAAATCTTGGATAAATCGTCCTGATGTCGATAAACAGGTTGCTGCTCAGTTAGGAAGGTTATTCAGCACCGTACGTCACGGCGGAGTTTTCTTACTCAACATAGGTCCTGACGGCAAAGGTAACGTCATCCCTTACGAAAAAGAAGTGTTGACAAAAATCGGCGATTTCTTAAAACAACATCCTGACACCCTAAATAAGATAGAAGTCAGCTATAAAGAAATTCCTGTCGTGAAATCAGAAAACGGAGCTTTTGAATTGACGGAAGCCAACGGCATAATGCACGCTGCCATCGACGGAACAGGCTATATGAGCACTCAAGTCGATTCATGGCGTTCATGGCAAATCGACGTCACAGAAGAAGGAAACTACGATGTCTTTATCGTTTACATTCCTGAATATTTAGACAAAAAATATTCATTTGAATGTGGCGACAACATCATAGAACACACATTACCAGGTGTTGACCCAATGATTCAAACATCATACGCTGGAAAGATGAACCTCAAAAAAGGAAACAACACCTTCCGCTTAGACTTGGCAGAAAGATGCTATCCATTGGAACCATTAGGATTGGAAGTGAAGAAAATTATTTTGAGGAAGAAATGATATTCAATAGATCATAATAATAAAGCCCGACATTTTCATCGGGCTTTATTTTTTAATAATCTATAATCGAATGAGACGCTTCAATGTTTATCTATTTTTGCAGGAAAAATTGAAACGTCTCTACATCATATCACTCAGCACTTGTTGCCAAAGGCGATGCTTGCGTGTATGTTCTCGCTGCTAATTCCTTATCGAACATATAGATTGCGTATGGATTGTCTTTTATCATGCGGAGACTATCGATCATCTTTTGTGCAGATTCTTCTTCTTCAACTTGTTCGTCGATGAACCATACAAGACGATTTTGTGTTGCGTAGTCTTTCAATTCGACTGCCAAAGCATTGATATTGTTAATCAAAGATGTGACTTTTTCTTCATGTTGTAAAGTATCTTCAAAAGCTTCCAATGGTGTAGCCCATTCTGTCTTGACAGCGTCGATAGCTTTTAATTCAACGCGACCGCCACGTGAAACCAAGTAGTTATAGAAAATCATGGCGTGGTCTTGTTCTTCTTTAAACTGAACTTCAAACCAGTTAGCGATACCGCTTAAACCTTGTGCATGGAAATTTGTTGCCATCGACAAATAAAGATAAGCCGACCATAACTCAGCATTTATCTGCGCATTAATAGCGTCTTGTAACTTTTTGTTAATCATAATTGTAAAATTTAAGTCATTTTTATTAATTGCTGCAAATATATACAATTTTTTTTATGAATTGTTTCGAATTTATTAAGAATAATTTTTACCTTTGTGATGTTCTTAAAAAAAGTGATGATTATGTTAACTCTCAACAACAACGACAAAGCACAACTTGAAAAGTTAAATATCAGTTCTGACCAAGTTGAACGACAAGTAAATCAGTTTAAAGCCGGGTTTCCATTCAGCGATTTGGTGGCAGCAGCGATTGTCGAAAATGGAATAATCAAATTTAGCGAAGCTGAAGTTCAAGAGCTTATAAAACAATTCGACGAAGACAAACAATATTACGACATCTTGAAATTCATTCCTGCATCTGGAGCTGCAAGTCGCATGTTCAAAAACATCTACTCTTTTGTTGAGGAATATAAAGACAAAGAAATACCATCATCTTTTTTAAGAAAAGATAAGATAAAACCCGATTCCATAGAGAATTTCTTCTTAAGTATCAAAGAATTTGCCTTCTATGAAGATTTAAAATCAAAGATGGCTGAGAATGGAAAAGAGATAGACACTTTGATACAAGAGAATCGACTTGTTGAGATTGCAGAGTTTTTACTTGAAAACGAAGGTTTAGGATATGGCAAATTGCCAAAAGCCTTGTTAAAATTTCACAGATATAAAGAAGTGTCGCGTTATGCTTTTGAAGAACATCTTGTAGAAGCTGCGTATTACAGCACTTCCGAGACAGATGAAGGCGTTATTGCCCAATTGCATTTCACAGTCTCTCAAGAACATTTGGATATCTTCAAGAAGAAAGTCGAAGAAGTCGTTCCAAAATATGAAGCCTTGTTTGGCGTCCGTTACGACATAACATATTCCGTACAAAAGCCTTCCACCGACACCATCGCCGTTGACATGAACAACGAGCCTTTCCGTAACGCCGACGGTAGCCTTCTCTTCCGTCCCGGTGGTCACGGCGCTCTTATTCAGAATCTAAACGACTTACATAAAGAAATCATCTTCATCAAAAACATCGATAATGTAGTCCCCGACAGATTAAAACAAACTACATATGATTATAAAAAGGTGTTGGGTGGATACCTATTTAAATTGCAACAACAACAGTTTGAATATCTGAATTTATTGGACGAAGGTTGCTTAGCTCATGACGAGATAGACGAGATTGCAAAATTTGCAAAAGAGAAATTAATGATTGACATACCTAATTATTTCAAGACTTACAATGAGATAGAAAAAATCGATTTCCTTTATGGTAAGTTAAATCGTCCTATGAGAATCTGTGGTATGGTGAAAAACGAAGGTGAACCTGGAGGCGGACCTTATTGGGTAAGAAACAGCAATGATGAAGTCTCTTTGCAGATTGTCGAATCTTCACAGATAGACCATAAAAATGAGAAACAGGAAGCCATCTTCCAATCGGCTACACATTTCAACCCTGTCGATTTAGTTTGCGCCACTCAAGATTTCGAAGGCAACAGTTTCGATTTGAATGACTTTATAGATTACAACACTGGATTTATCTCGCAGAAATCGAAAGATGGTAAAGACTTGAAGGCATTAGAGTTACCTGGATTGTGGAATGGCGCGATGGCAGATTGGATCAACATCTTCGTTGAAGTCCCGATTATCACTTTCAATCCGGTTAAGACTGTAAATGATTTATTGAGAGACAATCATCAAGGTTAAATGCAAGCGATATAATATTTAACATTCAGCGTTCAACAGTTTTCTCCGGGTGTAGAATGTTTTTTAATAATTTTTATGTAAAAAAGTCTTGACAATTATAATAAGGTATCGGATAAAATGAGAGAAATTTATCTTAAATTTGCATCCTTATAAAAACATAATTATGTTGTCATTAATTGAAATAATCGCCAATATTTTAATAGTCGCTTTTGCAATGTTCGTCATAGCGATAATAGTTTTATTAATCTCAGTAGTTGCAACTTTATTTGGAAAAAATTTCAAAACATTCTTCAAGAAAGGTCTGTGGGCAATGATGATCGCTCCTCTCCTATTCGCCTACGGAATCATTATCGAAAGAAATCAATATCAAATCAATGAGATTAAGATTGAGAATGAGAAGGTTCCTACTTCATTTAAAGATTACAGGATTTTACAAATATCCGATTTACATCTTCATTCTTTTAAAAACAGAGACAAGACATTAGAAAAATTCGTCGAGGCTATAAACGAGCAAGATGCAGATGTCGTTGTCTTCACCGGTGATTTAGTTTCTTATGGTCCTTGGGAGTTAGATGGTTTGGACACAATTTTGTCAAAGATAAAAGCTAAAGACGGCATCTATTCTGTCATGGGCAATCACGACTATAGCGCATACAGCAACTTTCCCGACTCTGTTCAGTGGCGATATGTAGATGAATTGAAAGTGCGTCAGAAAGATATTGGATGGCATCTTCTTCTTGACGAAAACATCCCTCTGATTCGCGATAACGATACAATATCATTAATAGGTGTAGAAAACATCTCAACACACAGAGCTTTTCTTTCATACGGAAACCTTCAAAAAGCGATGCAAGGCGCTGACGGACAATATAAAATTCTTTTAAGTCACGACCCAACACATTGGGAATTAGAGGTAAAAGACACTCCCGAAATCGACTTGATGCTTTCCGGTCATACTCACGCCATGCAATTCTCCATCTTCGGATGGTCGCCATCGTCATTTATTTTCAAAGAAGTCGCAGGTTTGTTTCAAAATGAGAATCAATATCTGTACGTCAATATCGGTTTAGGAGAAACCTTGATGAAAGCGAGAATCGGGACTAAGCCAGAGATTACTATATTTATACTTAATCAGTGATTATAAATAAGTTAACATTCGTTACAATCTTATAAATCACTATAGTAAAAAGATTGTAAACTATTTTTTTTAAAGTTACGAGTAGATAGAAAAAAGGTTTATCTTTGTAACACATTTTACGCGTGTTGAGTTAAATTAAATAATACGGATGAAGACGTTGGTTATATATTTATTCTCTTTTTTGAGTACCATAGCAGTCCTCACAAATTTCGAGCAGAACATTTGTGAGGATGAGATTGCAGCAGTGCTATCATTTGAGAATCCATCCAATTCGACCAACACATACGCAACGAAAAATAATAATTACACCCAAGAAAATATAAAACTCAAAAACCAAGACAAAGACACTATTCTTTGTCAAAGATTATGTAAAACCAATAACTTGTGTTTCTGTAATGTACTATTTTGTAATCCAATTTATACAGATGGTGTATCATATATACTTGCTTTTCTCTGTCGACTAAATATTTAGAGACCTTTTTCATTGTATATCATCTATTGGTACGTTGCGCGCATATAATTTATCTTTATTAATTCAATTATCATTATTAGTTATGATGAGTTTTACTTATCTAATCGTTGTTATTATTACCGCTGTAATAATCGTGATTGCTGCCTTGGGAGTAGCGAAAGCTATTTCACCGAGGTCTTACAACCCACAAAAGGGAGAATCTTACGAGTGTGGTATGCCCACTCAAGGTAAGTCGTGGATGCAGTTTAAGGTAGGTTATTATCTTTTTGCTATCCTTTTCTTAATGTTTGATGTTGAAACGGTATTTCTCTTCCCATGGGCTGCTGTTGTGCAAAACATCGGAGTTCAAGGTTTGGTATCCGTTTTATTCTTCCTATTAATATTGGTATTAGGCCTTGCTTATGCTTGGAGGAAAGGAGCATTGGAATGGAAGTAAAAAATAGAGAATACTTAGACAATATGGTTCGTGAGCTTCGTAAGGAAGGAACCAATGTGATAATAGGCTCACTTGATGAGATGATTAACTGGGGTCGCGGCAACTCTATATGGCCATTGACTTTTGCCACAAGTTGTTGTGGTATAGAGTACATGTCTATTGGTGCTGCGCGATACGACTTCGCTCGTTTTGGTTTTGAGGTTACGCGTGCCAGTCCTCGCCAAGCTGATATGATTATGGTGGCTGGTACTATCACTCACAAGATGGCTCCAGTACTTCGCCGTCTCTATGACCAGATGGCAGATCCAAAATATGTTATTGCCGTTGGTGGATGTGCTATCTGCGGAGGTCCTTTCAAGAAGTCATACCATGTAGTAAACGGCATAGAGCAGATATTACCGGTAGATGTTTTTATTCCGGGTTGCCCACCACGTCCAGAGGCACTGCTTTACGGAATGATACAGCTGCAGAATAAAGTGAAGGCACAGAAGTTCTTCGGAGATGTTAATCGTAAGGAGGATAAAAAGGATTAAATATGGAAGATATTATTTACATAGAAAAAGAGAAGTTCCACGATGTAGCTCTCGAATATAGAAAAAAAGGTTACGACTTTCTTCGTTCTCTAACCGGTATCGATTGGGGCGAAGATGGTTTGGGTGCGATATATCACCTGGAAAACACCTCGACAAAGGAGAACATCGTATTGAAGACTCTCACGCTTAGGCGCGAAGACCCACATCTGTTAAGTGTAGCCGATATATGGAAAGGCGCTGAGTTTAACGAGCGTGAAATATACGATTACTTCGGCATTCAGTTTATTGGACATCCCGATATGCGCCGACTATTTTTAAGAGAAGACTGGGTAGGATTTCCATTGCGCAAAGATTACGACATGTCGCTCAATCCTCTAAGAATGTCTAACGAGGAGACATCTAACGACACACAATTCATTGAGGTTTTACCTGATGGCAGCGTTATCAAGCATCGTGACTTACTTTTTGACAACGACGAATATGTCATTAATATCGGACCACAACACCCTGCCACACACGGAGTGTTGCGTTTTCGCGTCAGTCTCGAAGGCGAGATAATCAAGAAGTTAGATGTACACTGCGGATACATTCATCGCGGTATTGAGAAGATGTGTGAGAGTCTGACTTATCCACAGACATTGGCTCTCACAGACCGTCTCGACTATCTCGGCGCACATCAAAATCGTCATGCACTATGTATGTGCATCGAGAAAGCCATGGGCATAGAAGTAAGCGAACGCGTGCAATATATCAGAACTATTATGGACGAGTTGCAGCGTATTGACTCTCACCTATTATTCTATTCATGCGCCTGCATGGACTTGGGAGCATTGACAGCTTTCTTCTACGGTTTCCGCGATAGAGAAAAGATTCTCGACATCTTCGAGTCAACGACAGGTGGCCGCCTAATACAGAATTATAACACCATTGGCGGCGTGCAAGCCGACATCGCACCTGACTTCGTTTCTAAGGTTAAGGATTTTATAAAATATTTACGACCAACTTTGAAAGAGTACCATGATGTCTTTACGGGCAACGTCATTATGCAAGGTCGTACTAAAGGCGTCGGCGTGTTGTCGCGTGAGGATGCTATCTCGTTTGGAACGACAGGCGGAACAGGCAGAGCCTCCGGATGGGCTTGCGATGTTCGTAAACGCCATCCATACGCAGCATACGACAAGATACAGTTCGATGAGATTCTTTACACCGAAGGCGATTGTTTCGCTCGTTATATGGTACGTATGAAAGAGATTGAGCAAAGCCTTAACATCATCGAGCAACTCATTGACAATATTCCCGAAGGTGACATTCAGGTTAAACTTAAACCTATTATCAAAGTACCAGAGGGGACATATTATTCAGCAGTTGAGGGCAGCCGTGGCGAGTTTGGAGTATTCCTCGAGAGTCGCGGCGACAAGCACCCCTATCGTCTGAAATTCCGTTCCACGGGACTTCCTTTAGTCTCGGCTATGAATACGATGTGCCGCAACGCCAAGATTGCAGACCTGATTGCTATTGGCGCTACAGTTGATTATGTTGTACCTGATATTGACAGATAAGCTATGTTTGATTTTGGAATAATAACAAAATGGATACATGATTGGCTACTTTCATTTATGCCAATGGGGCTTGCAACGGTAATAGAGTGCATGCTCGTAGGTATCTTCATCATCCTGCTATATTTGGTTGTAGCAGTTATCATGATTTATATGGAGCGTAAGGTGTGCGCTGCTTTTCAGTGTCGTTTAGGTCCTAATCGTGTAGGTCCGTGGGGCACAATTCAGCTCGTATGCGATGTTATTAAGATGCTCACCAAAGAGATTATCTCGATTCGTAGTTCGGATAAGTTCCTCTACAACCTTGCTCCGTTCATCGTCATTCTCGCCTCGGTAATGGCATTCAGTTGTCTTCCTTTTGGTAGAGGCATAGAAGTGTTAGACTTCAATGTAGGTATTTTCTTCCTTATGGCATCGTCAAGTATCGGTGTTGTGGGAGTGCTGCTTGCAGGATGGGGTTCAAACAATAAGTATTCTCTTATCGGAGCTATGCGAAGTGGTGCTCAGATGATTAGCTACGAACTTTCGGCAAGTATCAGCCTGCTCACAATTATCCTTCTTACCGATACAATGCAGTTCTCTGAAATCGTGATGCGACAGGAAGATACATGGTTTATCTTCAAGGGACATATCCCTGCCTTCATCGCTTTCGTCATCTACCTTATCGCCGGTAATGCCGAAGTTAATCGTGGTCCGTTCGACCTTCCTGAAGCCGAGAGTGAGCTTACAGCAGGTTTCCATACCGAGTACTCTGGTATGCATTTCGGATTGTTCTATGTGGCAGAGTTCGTCAATCTATTCATAATAGCAGGTGTTGCTGCAACTATTTTCTTAGGAGGTTGGATGCCATTGCATATCGCTGGTTGGGAAAATTTTAATGCTGTTATGGACTTCATACCAAGTATTGTATGGTTCTTCGGAAAGACGCTCTTCGTAGTGTGGCTTCTGATGTGGATGAAATGGACATTCCCTCGCTTGCGAATCGACCAGATTCTTACACTTGAATGGAAATATCTCATTCCAATCAGTATGCTTAACTTACTGATAATGACAATCGTTGTTGTATTCAAATTACACTTCTAATTATGAAAAAGAAAAGAGGATATATCGGCTCTTTGCTATTTGGTATTAAATCACTTCTCACTGGATTTGGTGTTACAGGTAAAGAGTTTTTCAAAAAGAAGGTTACCGAGGAGTACCCCGATAATAGAGATACTTTACAAATCTCCCCAAGATTTCGCGGACGACTGACGATGCCCGACCCAAGCAAATGTATTGCTTGTGGTTTGTGCCAAATGAATTGTCCAAACGACACCATCTCTCTTGTAACAGAAATGATTACTGACAAGGAGACAGGAAAAAACAAAAAGGTTTTGGTAAGCTACAATTACGACCTTGGTGCTTGTATGTTTTGTCAATTATGCGTCAATGTGTGTCCACACGATGCTATTCAATTCTCTACGGAGTTTGAGAATGCTGTTTACGATAGAAACCATCTTAAATTAACTTTAAACAAAGAATAAAATATGGATATTCAGACGATTATATTTATTATTTTAGCTGCTATTATCGGTGTATGCTCGATTTTAGCTATCACCACAAGACGTATTTTGCGTTCAGCTACATTTCTATTGTTTGTATTGTTTGCTACCGCAGGCATCTATTTTCAGTTGAACTACTCGTTCCTCGGTGCAGTACAGTTGCTTATTTATGCAGGTGGCATCACAATATTGTATGTGTTTAGTATCTTGCTTACATCAAGCGATGGTGATAGGGCGGAACCACTTAAAAGCAAGAAGATGATAATAGGTTTACTATCAACGTTTGCTGGTCTTGGAGTGTGTATCTATGTCATTGTTAAACATAAATTCACCGAGCCGGTATTCCAAATGGGCGAGCTTAATATTCGCACTATCGGTCATGCTTTAATGGGAACTGAAAAATATCAATACCTGCTGCCATTTGAGGTAATTAGTCTCTTATTGTTGGCTTGTATTGTTGGTGGAATTATGATTGCACGAAAAAGATAGGAGGAAGAGTTATGGTACAAATGGAATGGTACTTGGTCTTATCGACCTTTATGATGTTTGCAGGTGTTTATGGTTTCTTCACACGCCGTAATCTACTTACGATGCTTATCAGTATTGAACTTATTCTCAATTCTGTTGACATCAACTTTGCTGTTTTCAATCGTTTCTTATTCCCTGAACAGTTGGAAGGTGTATTCTTTACGATTTTTGCCATTGGTGTGAGTGCTGCCGAGACAGCTGTTGCCATCGCAATTATCATTAACATATACCGAAACATGAAGAACATTCAGGTAAGAAATCTTGATAAAATAAAGGAGGAATAAATATGGAATATACATTACTATTACTTATATTACCCTTATTTAGTTTCCTCGTGCTCGGATTATTGGGCAACTATATGAAGCCCAAAGTAGCGGGCTTTATCGGCACGCTCTCGCTCGTGGGTATCACTATTGTTTCTTATTTTACAGCTTATAATTATTTTGCTGCAGGAAGAAATGCCGATGGCGTCTTCCCTACTCTCATACCTTATAATTGGGAATGGTTGCCTTTCGGTAAATTAAGCATCGATATGGGCGTTATGCTTGACCCAATCTCAGTGATGATGTTGGTAGTAATCTCAACTATAAGTTTGATGGTACATATATATTCTTTGGGTTATATGAAAGGTGAAACCGGCTTCCAACGTTACTATGCATTTATATCGCTCTTTACCATGTCGATGTTAGGTCTTGTCGTGGCAACTAATATCTTCCAGATGTATATCTTCTGGGAGTTGGTAGGCGTTAGTTCATACTTGCTTATCGGTTTCTATTACACAAAACCAGCTGCTATTGCAGCAAGCAAAAAGGCATTTATTGTCACTCGTTTTGCCGACCTTGGTTTCTTAATTGGCATTCTTATCTATGGATTCTATGTTGGTACATTCTCCTTCACTCCAGATACTGCACGCCTCATATCTGCAGGAGCGATGATTCCGTTAGCACTTTCGCTTATGTTTGTTGGTGGTGCAGGTAAGAGTGCAATGTTCCCACTACATATTTGGCTCCCTGACGCTATGGAAGGTCCGACCCCAGTAAGTGCGCTTATCCACGCTGCTACTATGGTCGTCGCCGGTGTATTTCTCGTGGCTCGAATGTTCCCACTCTTCATCGACTTCGCTCCTGAGGTATTGCCATGGATTGCATATATAGGAGCGTTCACTGCTCTCTACGCTGCAGCAGTGGCATGTGTGCAGAGCGACATCAAACGAGTGCTTGCATTCTCAACCATATCACAGATTGGTTTTATGATGGTAGCACTAGGAGTATCTACATCAATCGATCCTAACAATGGTGGTCTTGGTTATATGGCTTCAATGTTCCACCTCTTCACACACGCCATGTTCAAGGCTTTGTTATTCTTGGGCGCAGGTAGCATTATCCACGCTGTTCATTCAAACGAAATGAGTGCCATGGGAGGTCTTAGACGCTACATGCCTGTGACACACATAACATTCCTCATTGCATGTCTTGCAATTGCAGGTATTTGGCCTTTATCAGGATTCTTCTCAAAAGATGAGATTCTTGCAGCCTGTTTCAATTTCAATCCGCTCATGGGATGGACTATGACAGCTATTGCAGGTATGACAGCATTTTATATGTTCCGCCTCTATTACTGTATCTTCTGGGGTAAAGAGAACAAGGAATTGCACGAGGCTCATACACCTAAAGAGTCTCCGCTTTCGATGACACTACCTCTAATAATATTGGCTGCGATAACCTGCGTTGCCGGATTCATTCCATTCGGCAAGTTCGTCAGCAGCAACGGCACAGCTTATCATATTCATATCGATGCCACCACAGCAGCTATCTCGCTCGTCGTGGCTGTCTGCTCTATCGCTTTGGCAACACTTGTCTATGCACGTAGCAAACAACCTATCGCCGACACTTTAGCGACGCGTTTTGCAGGTCTGCACAAGGCTGCTTACAACCGTTTCTATATAGATAAGGTATGGATTTTCATTACCAAGCAAATTATCTTCCGCTGCATCAGCACGCCTATCGCTTGGTTCGACAAGCACATTATAGACGGATTTTTCAATATGTGCGGAAAATGTACAGCTTACCTATCCAAGAAAATTAAGTGGCTGCAGGATTCACATATTCAGCATTATTGTATATGGTTCTTAGCTGGAACAGTATTATTAACAATCATTCTTTTAATCTTCTAAACGGTTATCGGTTATGTGTAATATACTTATTCTTTTTGTAGTTATACCTTTAGTGATGATGCTTGGATTGTGGGCATCACGTTCACTCTGTCAGGTAAAAGTTGTTATGGTATCTGGTGCATCGCTGCTTCTCGCTTTGTCTATATATATCGTGTTCAACTATATCGGCTTGCGCAATGCAGGAAATGATGCGGAAATGCTCTATACATCAAGCATAATGTGGTATGAGCCATTGAACATCTGCTTCTCCTTGGGTGTTGATGGCATTTCGGTCGTCATGATTCTCCTGAGTTCTATCATAGTATTTACAGGTGTATTTGCCTCGTGGCGACTAAAACCAATGACTAAGGAGTATTTCCTTTGGTACACCCTTCTCACCGTTGGCGTATATGGTTTCTTTATCTCTATCGACCTCTTTACTATGTTTATGTTCTACGAGGTGGCTCTCATCCCGATGTTCCTGCTTATCGGCGTTTGGGGTAGCGGTCGCAAAGAATACTCGGCAATGAAACTTACTCTTATGCTTATGGGAGGCTCAGCATTGATACTTATCGGTATACTCAGTATCTACTACGGAGCTGGAGCAAGTACGATGAACATCACGGAATTGTCGCAGATAGAAATTCCAACTAACATACAGCACACCTTTTTCCCATTGTTGTTCCTCGGTTTTGGTATTCTCGGCGCTCTGTTCCCATTCCATACTTGGAGTCCCGATGGTCACGCCTCTGCACCAACAGCAGTGTCAATGCTACATGCTGGAGTGCTTATGAAACTCGGCGGTTATGGTTGCTTCCGCATAGCTATGTATCTCATGCCAGAAGGCTTGGCAATGTGGGGTGAGGTGTTCCTCATACTGACAACAATATCTGTGGTGTATGGTGCATTCAGCGCCTGCGTGCAGACCGACTTAAAATATATCAATGCCTATTCCTCTGTGTCACACTGCGGATTGGTACTCTTCGCTCTGCTGATGATGACACGTACTTCGTGCACTGGAGCCATAATGCAGATGCTCTCGCACGGATTGATGACAGCTCTGTTCTTCGCCTTGATAGGTATGATGTATGGTCGTACTCACACACGCGACATTCGTGAGATGAGCGGACTTATGAAGATCATGCCATGCTTAGCAGTATGTTATGTTATTGCAGGTCTTGCTAACCTCGGTCTTCCTGGATTTAGCGGTTTTGCCGCCGAGATGACTATCTTCGTCGGCTCGTTTGAAAATACTGACACATTCCACCGAGTATGCACCATCATCGCGACTTGCAGTATAGTAATCACTGCGGTTTATATCCTTCGCACTGTAGGCAAGTTCCTCTATGGCGAGGTAAACAATCCAGAGTTCTTACAACTGACAGATGCCTCGTGGGACGAGAAAGTTGCTGTATTTACTCTTATAGTATGTGTTGCTGGTCTTGGTCTTGCACCTCTTTGGGCAAGCGACCTTATCAGCACAAGTGTTGAACCTATTATTTCGCAATTTATAAAATAACTATGGAAAACTTAACACAATTTTTTCAGATGCGTCAGGAACTTGGGCTAATTGTAGTTTTCCTGATAATGTTTATCTGTGACTTATTATTGCCAGAGAACCATCGTAAACTTATGCACCCAATTGCATGTATTTTATTGGTCGTGCAAATGCTTGTGACAATAGTGCCGACAGATATAAACTTGTTTGGCGGGATGTACCATTCTACGCCTATCGCATCAGCTCTCAAAACTATACTCTCATTCGGTACCTTATTAGCATTCTTACAATGCACCGATTGGCTTAATCGTGAGGATAGCAAGCATAAGATTGGAGAGTTCTATAGCCTTTCGCTCAGTACACTTATCGGTATGTACTTCATGATTAGTGCTAACCACTTCTTGCTCTTCTTCCTTGGCTTGGAGTTAGCGACTGTACCCATGGCTTGTCTCATCGCATTCGATAAATATAAGGAACATAGCGGCGAGGCAGCTGCAAAGTTTATCCTCTACGCTCTCTTCTCAAGTGGTATTTTCCTCTATGGGGTATCTCTCCTTTATGGCGCTGTAGGATCACTCTACTTCGACGATATAGCACCTCTACTCCATGGATGTGAGTTACAAATCTTAGCAATGGTATTTATCTTTGCCGGCTTGGCTTTCAAGTTGAGTCTTGTGCCATTCCATCTCTGGACCGCCGATACATATCAGGGCGCCCCTACTGTAGTCGGTGGCATGCTCTCAGCTGTGTCGAAGGGCGCTGCAGCATTTGCCTTGATGACAATACTCGTTAAGGTCTTCGGCAATATGGTAGAGTTGAGTTCAACGATGCTCTCGATTATTATCGTCGTAACAATCACCGTCGGTAACCTCTTTGCTATACGTCAGCAAAATATGAAACGATTCATGGCATTCAGTAGTATCTCGCAGGCTGGATATATCTTGCTCGCCATGCTCGGCAATCCGACACAGGGAACAGCTTCACTTGTTTACTATATTGTAGTTTATATTGTCGCCAATATGGCTGTGTTCGGTATTATCAACGCCATAGAACAGAAGACTGGTCGTGTACTGCGTGAGGACTATAAAGGATTGTATGCCACTAATCCTAAGTTGGCTCTTGTGATGACATTAGCTCTCTTCTCCTTGGCTGGAATTCCTCCATTCGCAGGTTTCTTCAGTAAGTTTCTGGTGTTTGCCGCAGCATTCAACCAAGGTTTCTACCTTGTAGTATTGTTAGCGTTACTTAACACAGTCATCTCGCTCTACTACTATCTACTCGTTGTTAAGGCAATGTTTATCGATAGCTCCGAGAATCCAATTCCTACGTTCAAGAGCAATTGGTTTATGAGAATCTCGTTATTATTGTCGCTCGGTGGCATTCTCGCATTTGGATTAGTAAGTTGTCTGTATCAGACTTTTAATAACCTTTTAATAAATTAGTATTTATGGATCAGTTTTGGACTTTAGCAATATTGGTACTGTCTATAGTATTTTTTATCAGCGGTAAAATACGCTCTGACATAGTTGCTCTGTGCGCTCTTGTTGGATTGATAGTAACAGGGATTCTCACCCCAGAAGAAGCGCTATCAGGTTTTTCGAGCAATGTGCTGATAATGATGATTGGATTGTTCGTCGTAGGAGGTGCAATCTTTCAGACAGGCTTAGCCAAAATGGTAAGTACAAAACTGATGAGACTTGCTGGTACGAGCGAAACAAAACTCTTTGCACTCGTTATTACTGTGACCTTGTGTATGGGAGCCTTCGTAAGTAATACAGGAACCGTTGCCATTATGATTCCTATCGTAGTCAGTATGGCAGCAAGTATCAAAATGAGTCCAAGTCGTCTGCTCATGCCTCTTGCCTTCGCAAGTAGTATGAGCGGTATGATGACTCTTATCGGTACACCTCCTAATATTATTATCAGCGAAGAACTTATCAAGAACGGTTTCGATGGTTTAGGGTTCTTCTCATTCCTACCGGTAGGTCTTATTTGCGCTATTGTTGGTTCACTATTGTTGTTTCCATTAAGTAAAAAATTTCTCTCTAATAAGGAAGCACAAAATGATAAAGCGACCAATAACGGTAAATCTTTGAAGAAGTTATTGAATGAATATGGCGTTACCGACAATCTACATTGTTTGTCTGTCGATGCCACTTCACTTGCTAACAACAAGAGAATATACGAACTGAACACCCGTAAAATTTATGGACTAAGCATTGTTGAGATTAGAAACAAAGAATATTATCAGCAGAATCTGATGTCTAAAAGAATGGTTCAACAGACTGTTAAACCTGATACGCTGTTGCAAACAGACGACATTATCTACATGGTAGGTAACCTTGATAGTGTTAAACGCTTCGCTGATGATTATGCTCTAACAATATTGCTTGATGATGACAACACACGTAATAACGATTTGGATTTTTATGATATTGGCATGGCTGAAATCGTGCTAACATCAACATCTACTGTCATAAACAAGTCAATTAGGGAAATTGGATTCCGTAATAAATTTAAGATTAATGTCCTCGGCATACGTCGTAATAACAAGTATATCAGAAAAGGTATCGGCGACGAAAAGATTCACTCTGGTGATGTTTTGCTCGTACAAGGTACATGGGAACGAATTGCAGAACTACAAAAAGAAAACGACGAATGGATTGTGATTGGAAACCCATTGGAAGAAGCAACAAAAGTCACACTCGATTATAAAGCTCCGTTGGCTGCTTTTATCATGATAGCGACGATTGCTGCTATGGTCTTTGACTTTATCCCTATTAAGCCTGTCACAGCTGTGATGATTGCCGGCTTATTGATGGTACTTACCGGTTGTTTCAGAAATGTGGAGGCAGCCTACAAAACTATAAATTGGGAAAGTATCGTACTTATCGGTGCAATGATGCCTATGTCGTTGGCATTGGAAAAAACAGGCATTGCTTCTTGGATATCAAACACTTTAGCTTCAAGTTTAGGAGATAATAGTCCAATGTTGCTACTCGCTGCAATATATTTTGCGACCTCGCTCCTCACTATGTTTATCAGTAATACTGCAACAGCTGTGCTTATGGCTCCAATTGCAATAAAGTGTGCTATGCAGATCGGCGTCAGTCCTGTACCATTATTGTTTGCCGTCACATTAGGCGCAAGTCTTTGTTTTGCTTCACCATTCTCAACACCACCAAATGCTTTGGTAATGAACGCCGGACACTATAAGTTTTCAGACTACATAAAGGTAGGATTACCTTTGCAGATAATATTAGGAATCGTAATGATATTCGTATTGCCTTTGCTATTCCCTTTCTAACATTTTCATCAGAAACGGAATTTCATTGAGCACATTATTTCCATCGGTCTGATTTCGTAAATAGACTCTTCTATGGAAAAGGCTCCGGAATAGTACGACACGTATGATTTATTATTGAATATATTGGAACATTTCAATTCGAAGTCTAATTTATGCTTAGGTATGGAATATTGATATGACAAATCTACGTAAACATAATGCTCGCCGAGATGAGAATACAACTCAGAATCGAGGCTAATCAGATGGTTATGATGCGGAAAGATTCCTATGTCACAATAATGACGAAAATAGTTCACTCTGTTTTTTTCCTCATTATCAATATATGATATTATATTATTGAAATTAAAGGAATATTCAAAATGAACGTAACGTGTAATACTTATCATGACATTGGGCATTATGCTTGAAGAAATATTTGCATTTTCAACTAAACTGTCATTCAGTATGTTATGTCTTTTAGAATGTGCAAAATTTGATTTCAATCCTATTGTCGTCTTTATTGGAGAAATGAATTTTTTAATATTGAAATTAACCAAATGATAGTCTGTTAGATTTGGCACATCGACCATTTGAAGAATAGAAGCACCTTTGTCGTCAATATCATATTTATATGTCACAGCTCTTCTTATCTGCTGATAAGTATATACCAATGAAGAGTTTATTGCATAAAACGGCTGATCGAAAGTCAATCGCGCATTGGCTCTGACAAGATTGCTGACAGACATAGGCGCCGTCATTCTTGTAATACTTTGATAATTATTTAAAACAATATTATCATAATAATTCTCGAAATTATCTATTTTCTGTTCATATTTTCCGTAAGCATAAAATTTAAACATATAGTTAAACTTATACTTAAACGACATTATCGGATTAAAGAAAACTCTTGTCAATTCTTGTTTTCCCTCACCTCCTTCCGTCATTGCATAATCAAAAGAGAGAGGCAGATAAATACTGAATGTCGCCTTTCTACGCTCATATTCAAGTTTTGTATTTATATATGGTTTTGTATAGATGTGACTTAGGTCATTGACAAACATATCGTTATTCACAATGGCATCGTCTTGGAATATCAATGCGTCGGTTTTGGTTTTGTTCTGATAATAACTTATTCCTATCTTACTGCTGACCATCAAGTCGCCAAGCGTAAAGATTCCACTCAGCGATTCGTTCGTATAGAAACGCTCCTTATCATATTCTTGAGTGATTTTATTATATGATTTATCAAAATTAAATACTTCTTCAAAAACGCCGGGTTCTACCGAGAGTGATTCCGGCATATTATCGTAAGAAACGTAAGAGACAAAATCCAAAAGATGATTTCCAACTGGAAACAAAACGCGCAAATCGTTAGACAATGCCATCGCGTGATTATTAAGCACTTGACTTATCTCTTCATTATTATTCAACACAAAACCATACGACTTATTCCATCTCTTGGAAAAATCCATTTTGTTTTTTATATAGTCTTTCTTGTCATTTCTATCTATCGCCACATTAGCTTTCAGATATGAATCATATATTTTATTATTGATATTTTCGGTATATGAAATCGTATCTGTCGGTAATAAATATGTATTTTGTCGTGTCGAATTTTGTTTTTGTAAGTCATTGATATAAGAGAGATTCACTCTCATTTGCGTCTTATTGCTTATCGGAGTTAATATATTAAAATTGATAAGATGAGAATTATTATTCAAATATCTGTTTTTTTCGATAAGCGGTATTGAAGCTGCTTGTATTGCCAATTCTTCTGTAGCCTCGGGAGGTCTTTCTTCAGTATTTTCAGAATAAAGATTCATATCACTGTTAAGGAGGTCGTTACCGATATTATTAGATTGCAACGAAGCCACCATCTGAAGTTTATTGGAGAAAAGCATAGGTGTTATATTGGCATTCCACAACAGAGGATATGCGCCCACGCCGACTTCTCCGGTACCGCTAACAGTCACGTTTTTAGATAGTTTTATATTTATGGAAGCACGTTCTGTCGAGACTTTATCTCTCAACAATTCTATTGGCTGATGGTTTTCATAAATCTCTATCGACGCCACCGATTGATGAGGAAGGTTTTTGCTGACAACCGAATATCTTCCGTCCATAAGGTCCATTCCTTCCACATAGAATTTCTGTATCGGCAAGCCTTGATATAAGATTTTACCGTTATTTTCCACTTCAATGCCGGGCATTTTTTTCAATACATCTTCAATGCTTTTATCTTGAGCACTCACAAAAGAATCTACGAAATATTCTACTGTATCGCCGGTTTTCTCAATAGGTTTAGCCATGACAGTGACTCCTTTAAGCTGTTTCACCTCCTCTTTCAGAACGAAGTCTATTGTCTGAGAGACATTTGGGACACGCAGAGTTTTTTTCTCGAAGAAGGAGGAGTTGGTTTTAACATCTAAGCTGTCGGCAGTGAGATTGAAACTGATTGTATAATTGCCATCGATATCGGAAAAGCCGTATGCCATTATCAAGTCGCTGCCGGCGATATGAACTAAAACGCTGAGATTTGGAATTGGCTCGCCGGACGTATCGCTAACCCTGCCATTTATGACAATCTGCGCTTGAACTCCTATGCTAAACAGAAACAAAATGATAACAAATATTAAAGACATTCTTTTCATTTTCAGTAATTTTTAATTGTTAATCATCAGACGTATCAATGTGCGTTTATATTGCAGGAATCATTGATGCGTCTCTACATTAAATCATCGGTCCAATTCAATAGGATTATTCTTCGACATTTCATATTCCACAGCTCTTTGAACAGCTTTATCATTAGAGCTTGACATACCTATGCTGTGCGAAATTTTAAGTTTGTCTTGAAGTTTATAAAAATCTTTCTTGGTAGTTTTTGTCACATCTTCAATAACTTTATACACCACCATCGACCCTGAAGGTTCTTCAATAGAAAGGAATTTGTACGAATAATGATTTTCTGTATCAGCGATATTTAGGATTAAACCCGGAAGTCCGCAGAATTTATAGGGACCATCGCTGATCGGAATTTCTGTAGTGAACCAAGCGACCCAAGTACGACCTCCGAAATCGCATATTGCCTTCTGACATATATAATTATTAATGGTATCGGTCTCGGCTGTTATCTGCCAATTGAAACTATCGAACAGTTCCTCGTATTCAAACATTCCTTCAAGATAAATATGATCTATTGTCGTAATAATTCTTTTGTCATATCTTTTAAAAATATCAAATTTATGAACTGAAAAAACAATGCCATCATACACCTTCCCTATATGTCCTGTTTTTATCAATTCTGATGACGTTCCATTATCGCCAGCCTTTTTAAGTTCCACATCACCTCTATAAGTACCATAACCTCTAAAAGAACTGACACTATTATTTCTACCTATCGACAGCATGTAATTGTCTTTACGATAATAATCTAAATGAGTTGTATCCTCTTTTAAAATTAGCTCATACATTACAACATATCTAACTGTATCACATATTTCCCATTGCGGCTTCCACCACTGAGCTTTTACACCGAATCCTATCGATATAAAAATGAATAATAATATTGTTCTTTTCATGGCAATTATTAACTATTTGTCAATCATTCCTAATTAAATCTTCAACCATTCCTAATTATATCATCGGTCCAAGTTAATTGTCAATTATCTCTATCGGGTTATTCTTAGAATGTTGTGACTCTACAGCTCTTTGAACTACTTTTTCGTCTGATACAGATTCACTCATGACATGAGAAATACTTTCACTTATTCTCTCTTGTAATTTTAGAAACTCTTCCTTTGTCGTCTTAGTTCTATCTTTAGCAACTCTATACACCATCATTGGTTCTGCCGGTTTTTCTATTGACAGAAAATTAAATGAATAATGATTTTGCGTATCAGCAACATTCAGGATAAGACCAGGCAGACCGCAGAACTTATAAGGACCGTCACTGATCGGAATTTCCATAGTGAACCAGGCTTCCCATGTACGACCTCCGAAATCACAGATGGCTTTCTGACAAACATAATCATGAATTGTATCAATTTCTGAAGTTATCTGCCAATTGAAACTATCAAACGGCTCCTCGTATGTAAATGAACCTCTTTGAAAAATATGATCATCAGTTATGATTTTTCTATCATTATAGTCTTTAAATATATTGTAAGAACCTGTGTATGCAAAATCTGCCGCATTCAATTGACCACTTTGTAGCCATATTAGAGATGCTTCCGCTCCTTTTTTAGACTCTTTTATCAGTTGACTTATAAATTTATAGTTATTATATGCTCTGTATGAACTTATTGTCTTGCCGGCTCCTATAGACAGCATTTGTTTCTCCACACGCACCCAATTTAGATGTGTAGTATCTTCTTTAAATGCCAACTCATACATAACAATATACTCAACAGAGTCGTAATCTGTGGTTTCAGGATTCCACCATTGGGCATTGACATAAAATCCTATCAATACCAATACTAATAGCATTATTATCTTTTTCATAGTAGTAAAATTAAAGAACGAGGCAGGGTTAAGTATAAGCCCCACCTCATACAATTCTGGTCTAATCAATTATTTCTATTTTAACCTCTAATTTACAGAAATACTCTAAATAGAACGTCAAATCTTCTTCATCACACACTAATCCAGAAGCCTGTGTTCCATCAGGACATGTGATTTCCACTAATTTGCAAGGATTGTCAGGTGGAGCAGCATTAGAGATTTTTGGAATGGCAATAAACATCATCGCCAATAACGATATTAAATAAAGAATTGATTTTTTCATTGTTGTAAAAGTTTAGTATTAAAAATTAAGTTAATTTCCCTATAGTTTAACGTCAGTTCAAAAGCAATTATCAGACAACTGCCGGAACTGACAATCGTTTAATAACCTTGTTTTTCCCAATCATCCAAATATTGGTAAGAACATGTATGTATGTATGTATTCTATGTTTGGTTCTAATTAACATATTTTTTTAGTTCAGTTTCGTTTGCAAATATAATGAATCGAAAAGCAAAAGTCAAGAGTTTTTTTTATTTTTTTGAGAATTGAAGTTGTAGTTCAACAATTATTTTTATATTTGCGGCGAGAAACAAAATTGTGAAACTTTAAATTTTATTGTTATACCAGAAATTAGCAGGTTTTATGGAATCTATGTCTTAATGAACTTTTCAGATCATCAACCACCACATTTTCACGCTTGGTATGGAGAGCATAAAGTGATTGTAAACATTAATGATGGAATTGTAAAAGGCGAGATGCCAGGAAGAGCAATTAAACTGATATTAGAGTGGTTAGATTTGCATCGTGATGAATTATTAGACAATTGGCAGAGATCTCAAAATGGAAAATTGCTTATAAAGATTGAACCATTAAAATAAGAGTTATGTTTTTAGAAGTCGAAAAAGCAGAATATTTGAATGACTACAAAATCAAATTATGGTTTAATAACCACGTTGTTAAAATTGTAGATTTATCGGACTTGTTGAATGGAGAGGCGTTTTCTCCGCTAAAAGACACCGAAATATTTAAGGATTTTTCAATCAAGTTTAACACCATAGAATGGAAAAACGGTGCAGACTTCGCTCCTGAATTTTTGTACGAAATAGGCGAAACTGTCTAATTATTTTTATCAAATTTCATTCTATCTTTTTTTATTTTCTCGCAAAATAATTCTTAAATTTGCCGTTATTTTATTGAGGTTCTCATCGGTGTGCGATGAGCCAACTAAAAACAACAACTTAAATTATTGAGACAAGTTAAAATGGGCAACTTAAGAAAATTTTTATTTATTGGAATTATCGGTTTATCAATGACTTCCTGCCAAGAGAAAGTCGTTCCACAGAAAAAGACAGAAACTATTTACAAGACTCTTACCGTCGAGAAAAGCAATCAGGTTTTAAGAAGCGGCTTCGCTGCCACAATTAATGGTTGTCAGACCGTTGAGGTTCGTCCTCAGGTCAGCGGTATGATTACTGACATCCGCATTAACGAAGGCGACTTCGTCCGTAAAGACTCTACCCTCTTCGTCATCGACCAAACTCCATACAAGGCAGCCTACGAGATTGCTTCGGCAAACGTGATGAGCGCAGAGGCTAATCTCTCTACAGCACAATTGGTTCTCGAAAGTAGCAAGGAACTTTATGAACAAGACGTCGTCTCGGAATTTGAACTTATGACAGCACAGAACGACCTCGCTGAAGCAGAAGCTAAACTTGCATTGGCAAAGGCAGAGATGAACAGCGCGTATAACAACCTTTCTTATACTATGGTCAAGTCGCCGGTAAATGGAGTCGCGTCAATGATACCGTATCGCGTCGGCGCTCTGGTAAACAGCAACATAAGCCAGCCTTTGGTAACGGTCTCCGACGACAGCAAGATTTTCGCTTATTTCTCTATGGCAGAAAATCAGATGTTAGACTTGATACAAGAATATGGTTCATTGAAAGAAGCCATCAACAACATGCCTCCTGTCGAGTTGGTTATGAGCAACGGCAAGACATACAACCACAAGGGAAAGATTAACGCGGTAAGTGGTACTATCAGCGTCAGCACTGGCGCTGTCAGTTTCAGGGCTGTGTTCCCAAATCCGGAGCGTCTCTTGCGTGACGGCGGCAGCGGAACTGTCATAATACCAAGCGAACACGAAGATTGTATCGTCATTCCTCAGACCGCAACATTTGAATTACAAGAAAAGATTTTCGTTTATAAAGTCATTGACGGCAAAGCACATTCGGCAGCTATCACTGTCATGCCACGCAACAACGGCGTCGAATATATTGTCGAAAGCGGATTGGAAGTCGGCGACGTCATCATTGCAGAAGGCGCTGGTCTTGTTAGAGAAGGAGCGATTATTAGGACGGGAAACGAAAGCAAGAGCGAGGACGTGAACAAGAATAAAGGAGGAGAGTAAATATGAATATCAGGACATTCATCGACAGACCTATTTTTGCAGGCGTCATTTCTGTGATAATAGTATTGTTAGGTCTCATCTGTCTCGTCGGGCTTCCTGTCGAGCAGTTTCCTGAGATTGCCCCACCTACCGTCAGCGTGTCGGCGAATTATGCCGGTGCCAATGCTGAGACTGTGCAGAACAGCGTCGTAGTGCCATTGGAAGAAGCCATCAACGGCGTGGAAAACATGATGTACATGACATCGTCAGCCAACAACAACGGCTCTGCCAACATACAGATTTATTTCCGTCAAGGAACCGATGCCGACATGGCGACGGTCAATGTTCAGAATCGTATAGCATCGGCACAGGGATTGCTGCCGGCAGAAGTAACACGTAGCGGCGTCACTGTAAAGAAAAGACAGACAAGCCGTATCAAGGTGCTCGCCGTATATAGTCCCGACGACTCCTTCGATGAGAGATTCATAAGCAATTATTTAAAAATCAATATCGAGCCACGACTTTCTCGTATCGCTGGCGTCGGTGAAGTCGATGTAAGAGGCGCCGACTATTCGCTTCGTATCTGGTTAGATCCAGCTAAGATGGCAAAATATTCTCTGATTCCTTCCGACATTTCCGCAGTGTTGGCTGAACAAAATCTCGAAGCAGCGACAGGAACACTCGGCGCCGACTCAGAAAACACTTTCCGTTACACCTTGAAATACAGAGGTCGCTACGATAAGGAAGAAGACTACGCCAACATGGTGATTCGTGCCGACAACGACGGTACTTTGTTAAGACTTAAAGACGTTGGCACAGTAGAATTAGGTTCAAGAAGTTACGATTATATCGGCAAGGTAAACGGACATTCTGGAACGACATTGATGATTTCACAGACATCAGGTTCTAACGCGAATGAGATTATCGACGCCATCGACAAAGAAGTCGAGGAGATTCGCAAGACCTTACCTAAAGGCATAGAAATCGTCGACCTCATGAGTACCAAAGACTTCTTGGATGCTTCCATCGACAACGTCATCGAGACTCTCATCCTCGCTGTCATCCTCGTTATCTTAATCGTTTATATCTTCTTGCAAAGTTTCCGTTCCACACTCATCCCTACTGTAGCTATTATCGTATCGCTCATCGGAACATTCGCCTTCTTGACAGTAGCGGGATTCAGTCTCAACATGATTACGCTCTTTGGTTTGGTGCTCGTCATCGGAACGGTCGTTGATAATGCCATCGTTGTCGTTGAAGCAGTTCAAGCAAAATTCGATGCGGGTTACACCTCACCATACAAAGCCACCATCGACGCCATGCAAGGAATCTCTAACGCCTTAATTGCTACCACCTTCGTTTTCATGGCGGTGTTTATCCCCGTCTGTTTCATGGGTGGAACAACAGGAACATTCTACACTCAATTCGGTCTTACAATGGCTGTCGCCGTGGGTATCTCACTTATCAACTCCATCACATTAAGTCCGGCTTTATGTGCGTTGCTGATGCAGCCTTACGTTGTGAGAGAAGACGGAAGCATGTCGTTTTCAACGCGATTCCATATCGCTTTCGATGCTGGTTTCCAAAGCATGATCAACAAATATAAAAGAGGCGTTCTCTTCATGTTTAAAAATAAATGGTTAGCAGTTCTATTGGTGATTGTAGCCACAGGCGGACTTTTCTATATGCTTGAACACACCAAGACTGGTCTCGTTCCAAAAGAAGACATGGGTTCAATAAATATTGACGTTCAGACACCTCCGGGAACTAATTTGGGAGAGACGGTACGCGTCATGGAGACTATAGCTTCAAGATTAGAAGAGATTCCTCAGATTGAATCTTATTCATATACTACAGGTTACGGTATGATGAGTGGCGTTGGTCCTTCGTGCGGAGGATTCACCATAAGACTAAAGCCTTGGGACGAACGTACAGAAAAAGAAGATAATATCGATTTTGTTATGGAAGATATTTATTCCAAGACATCCGACATCACATCTGCCAAGATTATCGTCTTCACTCGTGGTATGATTCCAGGTTACGGAGCCAGCAGCGGATTCGAGGTTCATATCCAAGATCAGAAAGGTGGCAAATTAGTGGACTTGCAGAAAATCACAAACGACATTATCATTGCCTTAAACGAAAGACCTGAAATAAGCAGAGTATCAACATCTTTCGACACTAGGTATCCTCAATATCTCTTGGAAGTAGATGCTGCGAGATGTAAGCGTAACGGTGTCTCCCCTGGCGATGTTTTGAACGTGATGGCAGGTTATGTCGGAGGAAGTTACGCATCCAACATGAACCGATTCTCAAAACTTTATCGCGTTATGGTACAAGCTTCAGCAGAGTTCCGTTTAGACACCGAATCACTCAACAATATGTTTGTACGTAACAACAACGGAGAGATGTCGCCTATAGGTCAATATGTTACATTGACACGCGTTTATGGTCCACAGTCGATATCACGTTTCAACCTTTTCTCTTCAATACAAATCAACGGACAGGCAGCAGCAGGTTATTCTTCAGGAGAAGCAATTCAAGCCGTGAGAGAAGTAACCGACGAATTGTTACCAGCAGGCTACGGATATGAGTTCGGCGGTATGTCTAGAGAAGAAGCATCTACAGGAAGTTCAACAGCGATAATATTTGTGATATGTATCGTTTTCATATACTTGATACTTTGCGCCTTATATGAAAGTATCTTAATCCCTATCGTCGTCATCTTGTCGGTTCCATTCGGTCTATCCGGAAGTTTCCTCTTCGCCAATATGTTCGGATTGGAAAACAACATCTATCTGCAAATCGGACTTTTGATGCTGATTGGATTATTGGCAAAGACAGCCATCTTAATCACTGAATATGCATCAGCGAGAAGAGCCGAGGGAATGTCGATACCGATGGCTGCGATGTCGGCAGCTAAAGCAAGATTAAGAGCCATCTTAATGACTTCTCTGACAATGATTTTCGGTATGTTACCACTTATGTTTGCGACAGGTGTAGGCGCTAATGGTAACATCTCCATCGGTGTTGGAACAGTCGGAGGAATGCTCATCGGTACAATTGCCCTTCTGTTCGTCGTACCGGTTTTATTCATCATTTTCAGAAATATAGAAGAAAAAGTAATGCCTCAAAGAAACAAAGAGTTAGAATCATGAAAAAGATATTAATCCCTCTCATATTATTACTCGTCATCGCGACAAACAGCTGCGGACTTTATAAAGACTTTGAACGTCCTGACATTACATTTGTCGATAGTCTTTATAACCGGATTCCAACAGCCGACGACTATGAATCGATAGCTTCGCTCACATGGAAAGAACTGTTCACCGACACACTTCTTCAAGATTGGATTGAAGTAGGTTTAAAAAATAACACTGACTTGGAGATAGCGCGACTGAAAGTTGAACAAGCTGCGATAACGTTAAAGAGTTCCAAATTAGCGTTTTATCCTGACGTATCATTTACAGCGCAAGCTAATGCCAACGCTAACGGATTGAGTTACAGCCTCACTCCTACCGCTTCTTGGGAGTTAGACATTTTCGGAAAACTTCATAACACAAAAAAAGGAGCACAAGCCGGATTAGCATCAACAGAAGCTTTCCAACAAGCAGTTGAGACGCAAATAATTGCAACAATCGCTGACTCTTATTACACACTCCTCATGCTCGACGAGCAATTGGATATCAGCAAGAGAACTCTCAAGACTTGGGAAGAAAACATCAGGACATTGTCGGCATTGAAGAGAGCCGGCAAGACAAACGAGGCTGCTGTACTTCAAGCTAAAGCTAACAAGGTTAATGTAGAAGCCTCCATCTTAACATTGGAAGAACAAATCATAGAACAAGAAAATTCATTATCCGCACTTTTAGGACTTGTACCACAGGAATTAGAACGTGGCGTTTTGTCGGAACAAATATTCCCAGATACATTATTAATGGGACTTCCACTTTCGAGTCTCATCAACCGTCCTGATGTAAGACAAGCAGAATATCAATTAGTTGAAGCATATTACGCCACTAATGTAGCACGCTCTTACTTCTACCCATCTATCACCTTAAGCGGCAACGCCGGTTGGTCAGGAACAACAGGAAACATCGGCGATCCCGGCGACTGGATCTTCAACGCAGTAGGTTCTTTGATGCAGCCCATTTTCAATCAAGGAAAAAACAAGGCAAGACTTAAGATCAGCGAATCGCAACAACAAGAAGCGTTGCTCAACTTCAAGCAGACTTTATTAGACGCAGGTGCTGAAGCCAACAACGCCTTAGTCTCATGGCAGACTGCACGTAAGAGATTGGACAGCGACAAGTTACAGATTATGTATTTGAAAGGAGCCGTCATGAATACGCAACTCTTGATGAAAAATGGTCAAGCCGATTATTTGGAAGTCTTGACAGCACAGAAGAATCTCTTGCAAGCCGAGCTTACCGAGACGAACGACAAATACATCGAGATACAAAGCGTCATAACATTATATCACGCCTTAGGAGGAGGAAGAGAGTAGTTAAAGAATTTCCCAGTGACCTGTTCTATTTCCTCCAATACGTTTTATTATGTTATTATCGCGCAATATTTTTATGTGTTTCCTAATCATTCTGTCACTAATTCCAAGATAGAAGCTCATTTCATTAGCAGTAACCTTTGGATTATTTATTATTTGGGACAAAACCTCCCAAGTAGTTTCCGTAATATCTGGATGTTGTTTCAACGTTTTATTAGGAATTTTATTCTCTATCTTAACATCTTGATATTTCTTTAAAGTGTTAAGTATTTCATTCAACATAAAATCTATAAATGGACTACAATCAACGCATTTCGTACTTTCTGTAATAGCATCATAATACTTCTGCTGATTTGAGTAAACCATATTTTCTATCGGCAGATGTTCAAATATTGGATGTAATTTTCCTAATATAGGAGACTGCCATAATCGTCCCATTCTGCCATTACCATCAGAAAATGGATGTATGAATTCGAACTCATTTCAAGACTTTAAACACAAAATAATATCGGTCTTGCATTGGATCGGCATCGTCAAAGACATTTATAACTTTAAGAACTCCAAGAGCATCATTGTTTCTTCCAACAAGAATGATATCTTCATTACTTACATTCATCAACTTAGTGCTTTTATTTGAGTTTTTATAAGCATTTATGACTGACGAATAATTAGCATTCTCAAAATCGAAATCATTAAATCGAGCAAAAAGAAGCCCATTCATACTTCTCCATTCTCTGCAAAAAACTAAAGTCGAGTCGATAGAATAGTCATAGAAATCGACATATAGACTGTCGGTAGTTTCACAATCAACTATTTCATTTCTTTCGATGCTAAAGCCATTTTTCTCGTTCTTATATGAAGCGAACATAGTATATTCCGAGGGTGTGAGATGAATGTCGCCAACAACATTATGAGTCTTCGACATTTCCGAATAATTTCCCGTAGAGCATAAAGCCGTAAACTTGAACTTTAATTGTGTCGTATCATTATCGAATTGAGGAATATCATATTGATAAATGAATTTTGTTCTCTCATAGTTAATTACAGTATCAAAAACTATGTTGTATCCCGACGATGTTATTGTCGAGATGTTTATAGATTTAACGAAACCTTCGTTTGCAAATGATTCTATGTCAAAAATAATTTTATCTCCAGCTTCATAAAAGTCTTTTGTGTTAATGGTTTTGGCTATTATTACCACATCAGATTCTTCACTGCCACCACACGACAACAGCAAAATCCCTATCAGAAAAACAAATAATAATCTCTTAATTTTCATAACAATACAAAAAAAGGTTAGAGGCTAAATCACCTCTAACCATCATTTATTACTTAAGTTTATACGCTTTAATAGTTACAGATTCCTTGACGAATTTGCCCAAAAACATACGTTCCACTTCAGATTGTTTCATCACAGGAACATAATAATCTGCATTAGGATATTCTTCAACTACCTTATAGAGAGCCATTTTTATATCTCCATTAAGTTTGATATTTGTTTCACCTTCCAACTCTACAATCTTAACATCTCTAAAATTGTAATATTCACCATTAACTTTGTCGATTTTATTGATAAAACCTAAATATTCTCTATATTCTATGCTAACTGTAGTTTCGCCCAACTGAGTGTAATCGTTTATATTTGCTTCTACACGGACATAATCCGGAGCAAATGAAGCTGATTGAACACCAGACACTTGGCGCAATCCGCTACATGAACTGAATGACAACACCACGAATGTTATCATTGTTAATGTTAATAATATTCTCTTCATAGCCGTTCAGATTATTTAAAGAAATAACTAATTGTAAAACGAACATCAGAACCTAAATAACCTGATGATTTCTTTAATTCTGAATATAGATTGTAGTCTGAATATGGTGTCTCTGTATAGAATACTTGTTCTACACCATCTTCGTCGGTTGTGATATTCTTATATTGTTCACCGAGAGATTTATATCCTGTAATACCATACTCTAAGCCGATTGCAACAGGAAGATCTGCCACAAAACATTGTAAGCCAATGAATGCACCTAAACCAATCTCAAATGAAGTTCTTGTTTGTGAGCCATAATTATCACCATCAAATCTATTAATATATTTATCACTGCTTACACCTATTGGCAACGAAGCTCCGACATAAACATCCAATAGATTCTTTGACGAGAAGTGGTATGCTACACCTGGTGTGAGACGATAATACGACTCTGTCTCCTTGTAAAATGTTTCATTACTAATTACATTCTGGTAGTCCTCTTCTTCCAACAAACTTCCAGAAAGTTTGTCTGTTGTCTTACTTAATTGGATACCACATCTAAGTTCCAACTCATCATTATAATAATGTTTAATATTGACAAGTGGAAGACCTTGCCAAGAGACCTCTCTATTAACCATACTTCCAATATCGGTTAAACTAGGTCCAATAAAAATACCCCAATCACCACTGCCTGGACGATTACCTGTTCTAATTGTTCTTGAATAAGGTTCGCCTTCAGAAATCTGTGCCATGACAGGCATGATTGTTCCGACAAATAACAAAATCATAACAATCAATGATTTTGGAAATAAATTAGTTTTTCTCATATTGAAACGCTAAGTTATATACCATATAGCTCTTCGGTTTTAGTTTAATAATTTTGTTTGTTTTAACACCGCAAATATATTATTTATATCATTAAATGACAACTATTTTATTAAGAAAAAAATCTCCCGTAAACACTTACAGGAGATTTCTTTAGACCTCAGTCATCACCCTTATTTATAAATCTCATCAAACTTCACCATTTTTACCTCGCCGTATTTCTCCAAAGCCTTCATATCGACTTTCTTCTTGTTGCCGGCAATCATGATGACGATTGGTCTGTTCTGTACCTTCTCTTGATAGAATTTATAAATGTCTTCGTAATCTGTCTCCTTGATGTAATTTGTAATCTCAATTCTCGGATCGTGGTCATAACCATTTTCAATCCAATAGCTTACAGTTGAAGGAATGTTACGCGGACTGATATAATCTGCCGCTCTCGACATGATAAGCGCGTCTTTTGAAGTATCAAACTTTTCCATCTTCTCCGGCATATCGACGATAAGTGCTCTCATCGCATCAACGGCTTCATTGGTCTTGTCAGACTGCGTGCCGACGTAAGCATATTGATAACCTGGATATCTATTCTTATGATCAGATGAATAATATGAATATGCGGTGTATCCTAAAGAACGTAATTCTCTAATCTCTTGAAATACTATCGAATACATATCAGTTCCGAAATATTTGTTAAAGACACGCGACAATGCTCTTTCCTGTTCGTTCAACTTTTCGCCTTGAACATACATAGTGATATTGCTTTGTCTGAATTTCTTGTTATGCGCGAAATAAATAACATTTTCATTCTGTTCCTGAGGAATGTTGATTTTCTTCTCTGCCTTTATAGCATCGTTATTTATGATATTATGAGAATTTAATGAAGCTATAACATCTTTAGTATCAAGGTTTCCGCTGAATGTGATTTCACCTCCATAATTGAAGATTTCCTTAAAGTCGTTGAGAATTTCGTCTCCATCACGCTTAGCCCATTTTTCAATATCCATCTTGTTCAGATAATATGAATTGTCGCCGAAAAGAATATATTGATACAAAGCATTATTCCATGTATCTGGAGAAGTCTTGTCGGTTTTCTTATTCATCTTATCACTGTCAATCAAGATGTTGAGTTTTGAAGCATCTAATTTTGGATTGAAAATCTTGTCTTCGCATATAGCTAATATTTCATCTAAATTTTCTTCAAAACCAGATATTGTCAAAGAACTGCTGCCATTACCGACATTGACATACATATAAACGCCCATCTTCTGCAACTCGAGTTCTATCTCCTCGTAAGTCTTTGACTCTGTACCTAATAACGACCATAATTCGTTTGCTCTTTCAAGTTCTGGATTGTCGATACTACCATGATTATAAGTTATCTTTAAATTAAAGATGTTGTTATAAGGATTCTTTGAAGAATACATCATGAAAGCATCGTTAGCTTTTTCAATCTTAACGTCTTTACCAAATTCAATAATTTGAGGTTTAACTTCCGTTACTTCTTGTGCCTCAATCTGTTTAGCAAAATCTGATTTAAGTTCTGTATTCTTTACTTCAACAGCTTTCCAATTAGGTTTCTCCACCTTGTCTTTTTCCGGGAATCCCATGCTGGATCTGATAACTGTACGATTATCTGTGAAATATTTATTTGTCACAGCGATGATATCTTCTTTTGTAATATTCTTAATCTTTTCTGTCTCAGCAAGATATTCTTCAAATGTTATTCCTTTAGATTCCAAACCCATCAAGACGTATGAAAGATTGTCGATGCCTTCAAGAGTCTGAACTCTTTCTTTGAGGATAGATGTTTTTGCTGCTTCCAACAAATCTTCGCTGAAGTCGCCGGCTTTAATTTTATCTATAGCGTTGAATATGATAGCTTCTGCTTTTTCGTGCGACTGACCAACCAACTTAGGAACGTATAAGAAGATGATTCTGCCGTGTTCTTCCAACGACATTGGCAACATCATCGCCAACATCAACTCGTTGTTTAACATCGACTTGTCTAAGATTCCCGTTGCTCCGTTTGAGAACAGATACATCAAGACTTCCAAAGATAGATTATCTTCATGTTTGTTATCGACACCTTTATAAATCATAGAACCCATTTTCATCGGAGTGAGTTTTACTTCTTTTATAATTTCCTTATCGAAGGCAGGAAGTTCAAACTCAGGACGTTGTGGAAGTTCTCTTCTTTCCCATACTGAGAATTTCTCTTCTATCAAAGGTTTTATCTCTTCGGTATTGAAATCGCCGACCATGATGAGAGTCATGTTGTTAGCCACGTAATAAGTATTGAAGAACTCGCGCATTTTTGAAGTCTGAGGATTTTTAAGATGTTCGGTGAGTCCGATAACAGGTCTGCCGTAAGGATGTTCGCCGAAACATTCTTTAAACATCAACTCAGAGAAAGCCGCTGTAGGTTGATCGCCGTACATATTTTTCTCCTCATAGACAGTCTCGAGTTCGCTTTGGAAGAGACGGAATACCGGATTACGGAAGCGTTCCACATAGACGTCCATCCATTTCTCCACCTGATTGGAAGGGAAACTATTGAAATAGACGGTGTAGTCGTATGAAGTGCCCGCGTTGAGACCTTCGCCGCCCATCTTGGTAAGAATCAAATCAACCTCGTTAGGAATTGCATAATCGGTAGAAGCTATTGACAACTCATTGATTTTCTTTTGAATTGCAGCACGTTCTTCTGGGACATCGGTTTCATGTAATTTATCGTACATCAGGTCGATGCTGTCGAGATAGACTTTCTCTGCCTCCCAGTTTGTAGTACCGATTTTGTCGGTTCCCTTGAACATGATATGCTCGAAGTAGTGAGCCATACCGGTAGCGTCCAATGGGTCGTTCTTGCTTCCTGCATGAACGTAAACATTTCCATGAATAATCGGTGCCGAGTGATCTTCGCACAGCACCACTTTCAAACCATTGTCGAGATAAAAAGTCTCGACTTTTAAATTCTCTTGAGCGTTTGCCGTCACGAAAGAAAACAAGACGACAAACAATAACATTGATAAGCGTTTCATTTTGTTTATTATTTTTAATTGTTAAAATATTATAAGTCAACAGACTTTGTCCACTTTTTATAAATTAATAATTGAATCATAAGTTTTTAAAAACTCACCATTTTCAAAATAATAGAATCTATTATAATTCTTTCTATCGTATTTGTCGCCCAATATTTCTTTATAGAAAATTTCACTTAGTTCTTGGGTAAGCTCCGTATTGTAATATTTCTCGTTAATTGAAAAGAGCGGATTCTTAACACTTTCGATTTGCGAGAATGCATCGGCGTAATAGTCAATAACTACATATAGTTCAACACCTTTTTCATCACAATATGACTGTGTCAGACCTAAAGATGTGCAATTTTCAGAAGAACAATGTGGCGACCATCTATAAATAATTGCTTTATCATTTGTCTTCAGCAACTCTTTCATCTGACGCGCATTGATGGCATATATGCGGTTGTCGTTTTTCATGCCTATTAACGAAATACTGTCAGAAGTCCAGCATACATTGTTTTTTTGTTCATCCGTCAAATCTCTCATGAAATGAGTTTTACGTCCTATAACATGAACGCAAATACACGACTGCATTACAAATGCCAACGCAAAAAATAATGTTATTATACGTTTCATTTTTTTAAAGTTTTGAGTGTTTATTTTAATTTAGCTTCTCCCGTAGAGACACACGTCCGTGTGACTCTACGAGAGATTCTCCTTTCAATTTTCAATTAGATTTTCAATTTCTTTCATCGAAATCCCGAACATCTTGAATTTCTTGATTATCTCGGGTAGTTCCTCTTCCATGAACTGTTTCTTCTGTTCTTCGAGGATAAGTTCTTTCGCGTTCTCGCTGACGTTGAAGCCAATACCTCTTTTATTGATGATGATATTCTTGCTTTGCAACAACTCATACGAGCGCATCACTGTGTTGGGGTTGACGCCGACTTCTATCGCCATCTCCCTGACCGACATTATCTTGTCGCCAATATTATATTTGCCGTTTAATATCATCTCGCAGATATAAAGATAGATCTGCAAGTAGATCGGCTGATGTGCCTTAAATTCCATAATCAATAAGTTTGTTTTCTGATTTTACGATATGTGAAATATAAAAGACTTGTCGATATTATCAAGTTAATGACATAACCTCCATAATATATTACTCTTATAAGATATTTCTCAAATTCCAACATCTCATCAGCGTTCATCGTGCCATCAAAACCTTCAAACTTAATTACAAGTCTGATTACAAACACCATAAAGGTTATTCCCAAAAGAGCAAGTATTCCAATAGTCTTGCTGAGCTTACGTTTCTTGAAAAGCATATTGGTAAACATGAAGATAGAGGCATACGCCAGAAATGCGAAGATCTTAAATAATGGCAGTTTAATATCTTGAGCACAATCATCCAATTCTCCTGTCAATTCAAACTTAACAACTTCAGTGTTAAAAATCTGATTGAAGACGAATCCCTCGTAAGGATTGTTACCAGGAATCAAAACGAGTATGCTGTCGATGAGCAGCGCTCCTATTAAATATAATATAGGTGTTACGACGACACAATAAAGCAACATGCTGAGGAACTTCTCCAAAGAAGAAGCCGGCAACATAGCATATTGAATCCCTTTTCTCGGATCGTTGACGTTTTTGTAAAGTCGCGACGGGACAATCATCACGGCAAGATACATAAGCACCTGCAATATTCCAAAACGACCTTCCGTCATATACGCCTCATAATCGTTTAGGTTCATGTTGGTATAAAGCAAGAACCACAACCCGATAGGCAGCGCTAAAAGAACCAATAAGGTCCAACCGAAATTTTGAAAATAACTCATGGCATCGTATCTAACGACATTGCCAAATCTTTTTATATCAAATGAACTATTCATATTATTATCATTTTAAATTGTTAATTGCGAGACGTGTCAATCACATATTATTAATTTTTAGGAGTGATCGACGCGTCTGTACATTGTCAATTGTTAAAAATTTCTTTAATTCTTTTCTTATTGTTTCTCACTGCGTTGAAGAGTGCTTCGACGTTGACTTTACTATCCATCTCGAATTTGTTAGGAATCACGTTGATGAAGCCGCCTGGCATCTGTTCGGTATAGAGAGCCTCGTCCGATTTCTCCGCGCCATATTCGAAGAACAGCTTAGAAGATATTTCCTCGAAGGTAGCGTTAAGGAGCACCTCGTCGTGATCCAAGATGACGATTGGGTCGATGAGGTTCTCCACGTCTTTCACCTGATGCGTCGAGATAATTATAGTAGGTAATCTGTGTAAATCTGTGGTATCTGTGGTAACACCATGCTGCAGAATCACTTTTCTGAAGAGCGCCTTCGACGGGATATCTAATCCGTTGGTGGGTTCGTCTAAGAGCAGATACTCGGTGCGGAGCGAGAGCGCGCAAGCCAAGAGTGCCTTCTTCTTCTGTCCGAATGACAAGGCGTTGAATTTCCTCTTTGGATCGACTTCAAGTTCTTTCATCAGGTTCAAGAAATATGAATAGTCGTAGTTTGGATAGAACACACCTAATTTATTTACATACACATCCGGCGTTGTGTCGTCGGTTATCACCTCTTCTGGGAGGTAGAAAATGTTTTGCAAGAAATGAGGATTTCTTTCCTGCGGGATAAAGTCATCGACGCGACAAGTTCCGTTATTTGGAAATTGTAAGCCGCAAATAATTTTGAGGAGCGTTGTCTTCCCCACTCCGTTTTCTCCGAGGAGACCATAGATATTGCCTTTCTTAAATTCAAGGCTGATGTTTCTGAAGACCGCTGCGTTTTTGTAGCTGAAGTCTAAGTTCTTTATTGTAATCATAATTTTATTTTTTAAGATCACTCCCATAGAGACGCACGGACGTACGTCTAAAAATCTGATTGTTAATTCAGATCGTTTAATTCAGTCACATGTCTGTGTGACTCTACGAGAGATTCTGCCAATTAAACTTTACTATTTTTAAAATTATTCCAGAATTTAACGATACAGGCTAATGTCAAAACTATCAGTAGTATCAGGTTAAAGTAATTTTGATTGCCATCTTGCCATCTTTGTATTAATCCGTTCCAAAAGAACACGATCAACCCGAGTATCATCGCAGCGCTGACAACATTTGTCACCAAGATGATTTTCTTTGAATTATCATTCCGTTTTCTTTTCTCATTAGATAGGATTGTCTTAGCGATAAAATTTCTTAAAGCAAGATACGCCAAGAAGACCACCACTACTGTTACAGTAAATAAAACGCTGTTGTTCATCATAAAGACCTCCTTTTTTGTTTATTCTGTTATCATTTAATCATTCATAATCAATTCCTAATTTCTAACTCCTAATTCCTAATTATCTTTAATATTTCTTCATAGTCTCCCAAGTCTCCGGTTTCATAGACGATTTCCTTATTGGGAGAAACCAAATAATAATATCCCAATGCAGGAATATTGATGATTGAACCGATTCCTTTGCCAGAATACATGATGTCTTCCGACTTGGTTTTATATGCTCTTTTAGCAATAATTTCCATATTGTTGGATTTATGTTCTATTGCTAAAATTCTAACTCCTTCGTTTTCGAGTATTATATATCCCAACGAATCTTTTTCAGCAGACCTTTTCATCAAATTCTTAATACATGGTTCACATCCTGTAGTCCAGAAGTTAAGCAACACCCAGCCTTCTTGTTCTCTGATAGAAGTGGTATCACCTTCAAGATTTACAAGAGGATAATCTAACAATTCGTCGCCTAAGGACATTCTTTTTGTTGTAATATTTGTTTTCATATTTACTAATTTTAAATTTTCAAATTTAAGTCATTTTTAATTTCTTATATTTTTTACCACGACACCTTTAATGCGCAATATTGATTTAGGTTTTTCTACAGAATTTGATTTAACTATAATTAATTTTTGAAAATCGCCCTCTTTTTCTGTGTTATATTTAACATCTATAGTTCCTTTCTCACCTGGCAATATCGGTTTCTGTGGCCATGAAGGAACAGTGCAGCCACAGGAAGAAAATGCTGAAGTGATAATTAATGGTTCTGAACCATCATTAAAAAATTCAAAAGAGCAACACCCATCAGAATTTTTAACGATAGTATCATAATTATATTCCAAAGTGGAGAAACTTATTTTCGGACCATCTAATTTAATATTATTCTGTGCATTCGACGACAATGCAACAATTACTAATAATATGACTATTAACCTTTTCATTTTTTAAGTTTTATTTATTTCATTCAACAGACCTTTGTTTACTTTCTTACTTTAAACCATTGGTGTTCCTAATTATCTTTAATATTTCTTCATAGTCTCCCAAGTCTCCTGTTTCATAGACGATTTCCTTGTTGGGAGAAACCAAATAATAATATCCCAATGTCGGAATATTGACGACTATCCCAATATCTTTTGCAGAATACGTTATATCTTCAGAATTATATTTTGAGACAATTTGTCTTATATGTTCTAAATTGCTGGAACGGTGCTCAATAGCCAGTATCTTGATTCCTTCGTTTTCGAGAATCCTATATCCTAAAGAATCTTTTTCGTGAGAATATTCCTTAAGATGTTGCAGGCATGGACCGCAATTCGTAGTCCATAAGTTAAGCAGAATCCAGCCTTCTTGTTCTCTGATGAATGTTGTGTCACCATCAAGATTTACGAGAGGATAATCTAACAGACCTTGCGACATCTGATTGGATAATGTCATTAAAGGCATCGTAAATTCATCATATCTTGAATAAGATGAGTATTCTGTATTATTAAAATTGAAGATAGAGTCGATATAACCTTGTCGATTTTCATAACTCACGTCATAGAAAGTAAGATTTTCAAGAACAATGAAATCGTCTCCGTTCCATTCCATATAAATGCTATCTAAGAAGTTTGTCCCATTATTTATGTATGATTCGACATTGCAATCGAAGCCCATAGTCTTGGATCTGTATTTATTGTATGAAACGTTATTCATTTCGACAGTATCAACAGAATAGAAACTATGCCATAAAGCCCATGAATAAGCGAAGTCTATAGGTTTCATAAAAAATGGGCTATATTGAAAATATTTGTGAATCTTACCTATTGTCGCTAACTGTTGATACGTTTTGTTTTTATCTTTTCTGTTTTTCTTTATGTCGTAGATGTTGTATTTGTTTTTATCAATTCTTTTATAGTATTTTTCGGCAACCAACATATAGTCATTATCATCATTTATAAAAACCATCGAGTTATCGTCATCATATTTTATAATGACATCTGTTACGATATCCCAATAAAGGGAGTCATTAAAATAATGAACGATTCTATATTTGAATGAAACCCATTCGTGAGAATCAGCAAAAGTTACAGCTTGTCTCTTATATTGTTTGGAAACTTTGAGATTCATTTTATCTTCAGTTTCTTGCGCAATGGCAGAATAGGCAAACATTAAGATGAACAAACACAAGCAAATTATTTTTAGAAATGTTTTCATGATATTTAGATATTTAATTTAAATATTAAGTCAGCATTATTATGAAATAATGGTGATTGTCTTACAATTAGCATGACCATCACCAATAAAATTGATTTAACTTATAATACCTCCAATTGCACTGATAATTTCTATTATAATTTGACCGATTCCAACACGTACACATTTAGAGTTAGGAGGCGTACATGGACTACATGTATAATGATGATTACCTAAACCTGTTAAAACTTTTTCACATTCACCAACAAGGCAATTGGTTGCTCTACATGTAAATGACCATTTAGGTCTATATGGAGCGTATGATGCAATGTCTCTTCTTTCAATGCTATAATTTGTTCCATTTACGGAAGCAACAAATAACTCATCATTTTCATAAAACGCAAACTCATAATTTTTATTAGCCACATCAGAACTCAAATAATACGTTGTCTTTTGTCCACTAATAACTTTGTTTGTATAGAAACCTGTTAACCATGTTGAATATGTAACTTCTTCGTCCGTATCAAACAAAACTATTTTAATTTCAGGATTAAAATCTTTAACTAATGGCATGGTATCGATTATAGTCATAGATTCAACAACATATCTATCAGAAGATGTTTTTGAAGCGAGTTTTTCATTTAGCAACATATTCATCTTTTCGATGTCGAAATAATAAGTTGTGCGTCCTGTGTTATTGTCAGTAACAGCAAGTAATTTGCCATTTTGTGGTTCTTGGTACGATTGGTTCAAGGTTTCATCATCATCCTTGTTGCAGGAATATAATGCGAAAATAGAACCTGTTACCATTGCAAAGATTGATAAGAACATCATGCTTTTTTTAATAAATGTTTTCATTTTGTCAGTTTTCGTCTCGCGGTTCCTTAATCCGCTTTGTTAGTGAGACGATTCCTTTTTGCTTCGAGCTAATTTCTCGCAGACTAATTTTAAATTTTCAAATTTAAGTTTTCAACTTTCTCATGTCCCTACTTTTGTTATCTTTGCAACGCAAAGTCAAAAGCGAGGTTTCGGTGTGCAACAACCTGCCATGAAACAGATTCGTTAAAGTTTCACTTGCCTTTGAGGTGTTTGTTCGCAGGAAACGGTTTCTATTTTTGCCCTTATACCGTTTTCTGCCGCGACACCATTTGTTTTTAGCCTTCACAATTAGGCACACACTATTTCGTTGTGAAGGCAATACCAATTACTAATCTTTTCATCTCTATAATTTTAATAAATGTTTATTACTTTCTTTTCCTTCCATTACGTCAAAGAACTTTTTTAGTTTAAAGTAGTTTTGAAGTTCTGAAGTTTTAAAATTCTGAAGTTCAAACAAACTCTCTAATCATCTGCCGTATTAGTTAACTAATACACTGCAAATATAAAGATTATTTTTTACATGTCAAGAGATTTATGAAAAAAATTTAAAAAAATAAATTTTCGGATTTTTGACTAAAATCCAAAAATAAATTTTCGGATATTTAACCAATTCAAGAAAATAAATTTTCGGATACTTAAATAATAATATTATCATTGCTGAATAATTCAAATATTTATTCTATGATTTTTCGGAGAAAATTATACAATGACATGCTTCGTTGGAAAAACGAAAGACAAGGCAAGACTGCATTATTAATAAAGGGTGCTCGACGAGTTGGCAAATCTACATTAGTAGAACACTTTGCACGACAAGAATACAAATCTTATATTCTCATAGATTTTAGCAATATCTCGAGAAAAATAAAAGAACTTTTTGATGACATAATGGATTTGAATTATTTCTTTATCAGCCTACAAAATATATTTGGAGTATCACTTAAGGAAAGAGAATCTGTTATAATATTTGATGAGATACAAAACTATCCTATTGCTCGTCAAGCTATAAAACATCTTATAAAAGATGGTCGTTACGATTACATTGAAACTGGTTCATTGATTAGCATCAAGAAGAACATAAAAGATATTGTTATACCAAGCGAAGAAACTAGCATGACACTTCATCCTCATGACTTAGAAGAATTTTATTGGGCAATAGGTAGTGAGATTACACCGAAGTGAAATCCTCAGGATATAATACACATAAGTCTTTGGACGTCTTCTGTGAAAAATATTCTTCTCGCATTAGTGATAGATTATTAATTTATACCAAGGATTATAAGCGAGATGGATTGACTACATGTTTACCTGTATATTTTACACCATTTATATGAAGTAATTCAGACAAATTTCACATTTATAAATATTTTACTTACCAAATAAGATTTTTTCATGAATGATGATTTTTTTCTTATCTTTGCGACACTAAGATGAAGGCTTGGTCGAAATATATAATATTCATTATCACAATCTTTGCAATCATAATATGCAAAGGTGAGTCGGTCGTAGCTCAAAATAATCTCCCCGACTTAATTGAACAACTCAATGAAAATACCGAAAACCTCTCGACCGACGACCCATATTCATCAAATCCACAACACATTTATTATATAAATTCCCATCGTACTCAGAAAAATTCCTACCGACGCGATAACGGACAAAAACAACATTTGTCGTTCATAAAAACAAACAAGACAACTAATATCAATGCGTCGGCACAAACAATCAACAATTTTATATTTAAACATTCCACTCAACACGAACCGGCTCACCGCCTTATAATTCTCAGAAAACTCGTTATTTAATTAGGAATGAGGAATTAGGAATTGAGGGTGAATGTGATAAAGGGAGCCCTACACTTAAAAAACTTTTAACTTTAAAAATTTAATTAAAAACTATAAAAAACTATGGGAATTTTACAAATATTCACATTATTGGGAGCATTAGGTATGTTCCTCTACGGAATGAACTTAATGAGTTCCGGTTTACAAAAGGCCGCAGGTGACAAACTTCGCGGACTGTTATCAGCAATGACATCAAATCCTTTCAAAGGAGTTCTCACCGGTCTCGGAATAACATCGGTGATACAATCATCAAGCGCCACCACTGTCATGGTGGTGAGTTTTGTCAATGCGGGTCTTCTCTCATTGGCTCAGGCAATCAGCGTCATCATGGGCGCCAACATCGGTACGACAGTAACAGCCTGGTTGGTATCGTGGTTAGGTTTCAAAGCCGACATCTCAGTCCTTGCAGTCCCTTTGATGGCTGTAGGTTTCATCATGTCAATCTCTAAGAAAAACCAAAGAAGAAACATCTCTGAACTTATCGTCGGCTTCTCACTCCTATTCTTGGGTCTCTCTCTCATGAAGAACTCGGTGCCGGACTTACAACAGACTCCGGAAGTTCTCTCATTTATTCAAGGTTGGCAAGGTCACGGCTTCGGCTCTGTGATCACCTTCCTTTTGTTCGGAACAATCTTGACACTCATCCTCCAATCATCCAGTGCTACAATGGCATTGACTCTTATCATGTTGAACATGGGCTGGATCAGATTCGACATGGCGTGCGCCATGGTACTCGGTGAAAACATCGGTACAACAATCACTGCCAACATTGCTGCCGCAGTAGGTAACACCTCTGCAAAGAGGTCGGCTTTGGCTCACACTGTGTTCAACTTATTCGGTGTTATATGGGCACTCTGCACATTCCCACTCTTCCTTAAGTTCATCGGATTTATTACAGAGAGCATCTTCGGCGTGCCAAATCCTGCATCAGACAACTTCGTCGTTGAAGTATCTAAAGACGCTGATGGTAACATATTACAAAACGACACTCAGACAGCAGCGCTCTACGGACTTTCGATGTTGCACACTCTCTTCAACACAATCAATACTTTAATTCTTATTTGGTTTATTCCTGTCATCGAAAAGATTGTATGCACAATCATCAAAGAATCTAAGAATCATGAACAAGAGGCATTTCGTCTTAAATACATATCTGCTGGTCCTCTCGCAACTCCAGAACTCGCAACAGAACAAGCTTTAGACGAGATCATTCATTTCGCACAAATCTCAAAGAACGGAATGATTTACGCTAAAGACGCTATCAACGAAAACGACGCTGACAAGTTTGAAGTCTTGAGAGAGAAATTGGTGAAATATGAAGAAATATCCGACCGTATTGAACATGAGATTGCTTCATTCCTCAACGCTGTATCTGCCGGAGAAATAAGTCAAAACACTTCTGTCAAAATCAAGTCGATGTATAAGATAATAGGCGAGTTAGAATCATTAGGCGATTCAGGAGAGACAATAAGCCGCATACTTTCAAGAAAGAATATCCACAACAAGAAATTCGATGAAGAGACAATAAAGAAGCTCAATAATATGTCGGACTATATCATGAATGCTTACGACGTTATGATTGAGAATCTTAATGCTGCCAAGAGAGGTGAACTCTCCGAAATCTCCAACGCTTACAACGCAGAAGATCGCATCAACAGTTTGAGAAACAACCTCAGAGATGCCGAGATTGAAGACATTGAAAACGGCAACAAGAACTATCATACCAGCGTTTATTATATGGACGTTATCAATGAGTTGGAAAGAATGGGAGACTTTATGATTAATGTATCACAAGACTTGGAAAGAGCTTTTAAATAAAAACTAAGAATTTCAGAACTTTAGAAATTGAGAAATTGAAAATAAAAAACCGTCGCTTCGGATGAGGTGACGGTTTTTTTGTTTTAACAACTTAAAATGATTCTTTAATTTCCTTTTCTAATAAATCAAAAATATAGACTGAACTCTGAAAATAGAGACCTGTCTCTGGTTTGTTTAAATTGTCAAAGGTCTTAGAATTATAAAATATATTCAAAGCTTCCAATATAGAAATATTTTTCTTTTCGACAAGCATATTAACTACATCTCGAGTCGTACACTCATTCATATAATCTATTTCACTCATATTTTCACAAGATTTGATATAGCTTTATCTGTTCCAAAAAAATATTGAAATGTTATACCTTTAATATATTTAAGTCTTTCAATAAAAGTAGAAGTATCAATATTATTTTCCAATAAGTTACGAATTTGAATCCCAATTTTATCATTAGCTATAGGACCGTAAACAACATCATAGTTATGAATATTATATTCATTTTCATTAAGTCTATTCTTTAAAATAAAATCAGACCATTCTCTTGAATAACAATCAAATTTCAAGAAATTCAGCATTCCATTCGTTAAGAGTTCTTCTTTAAAATTATATGATAAGACATAGGTGCTGAATGAAACTGAAGAGATTTAAACTTAGCCCAATTATAGGCTTGACAGAATCATCAGTCAAATAAAAACCCTTTCCAAAATCTTTTCCTCTATTGGATATCGAAAGATCGATCTTATCAAAATCACAATATGTTCCATGATGTAGAATCATTTTACAAATTACCTCCATTTCTTCTACAATAATCAGACATAGATTCTATCATATACGAGAAATTCATTGTATGAGCAATATCATACTGTTCTTCTAAAAACGATAATGCCTTATACCTATTCAGATAATTAAAACCATCATTTAATGACAACTTATGATAGCGAGAAAACTCGCTTATAAAAACCACAATATATTCAATAATATTCTTTTTCATCAATGAATAGTTTTAATATTAACAAAACAGCACTATTTTATCCTTTGCAAAGATAACATTTTTCTCCAAAAATTTTCTCATTGAACCAAAAAGCGACTTTGAAAGTCGCTTTTTGGTTTTATTCTCTGCCGCCGCCGAGTGCGTGATATAATGAGGTGACGGCATTGAGTTTATTCAGTTGATCTTCTGTCTTGGAAATCAATGCTGACAACAACGACTGCTGCGCCTCCAAGACCTCAAGATATGTTGACGACTCGAGTTTCATGAGTTCGTTGGTATATTCTACTGCATTATAGAGAGCTACAATCTGTTTGTCGCGTGCCACTTCCTTCTTCAACTCTGCATCGTAGGTGATAAGCGCGTTGCTAACTTCCATTGCTGCGTCGATGAGAGTCTGTTTGAACTGAAGTCGAGCCTCTTCTTCTTGAGCCTTTGCTATCTCAAGTTTTGCCTTAATTGCTCCTCTATTGAACAAGGGCTGCGTCAGAGAAGCAACGGCATTGATAGCTGTAGTCCAACTCAATGATCCATCGATGACTAAACTCGGATAGAAAGCCGAACGAGCGATATTGGTATTATAATACATCGCTGCCAAGTTATATTCCGCGTTTTTCACATCTGGACGATTTGAAAGAAGCTGCATCGGGATTCCTGCTTGAATCTCAAAATCGACTTTTTGTTCATCTAACTTGCCTCTTTTTATTGTTTCAGGATAATTACCAAGTAAAGCAGAGAGCGCGTTTTCCTGTTTTAAGATAGAAGATCTTATCTCAGGTATCGCTGCTTGAATAGAAGCATAATATGCTTCATATTGAGCAACAGCAGCTTCATTGGTCATGCCGCCTTCTTTCATAGCTTTGATAGTCTCCACACTGATAGCCCAACTTTTTTCTGTTGCCATATAGATATTCAATTGTTTATCTAATGCCATAAGATTGAAATAATAATCGGCAATCGTTGCAATAAGCTGAGTTCTCACCGCTTGTTGATATTCTTGATTTTGAAGAAGCTGAACCTGAGCCTTCCTCTTGTTGTTCAACAGATTTCCGAACAAATCCACTTCCCAACTTGCAGAGACTGAAGCATCATAATTTATCCCGAGATTACCACCTGAATAAGTCATATTTGTTGGAAAAGACAGACCTACAGAAGGAAAGAACGAGAGTTTAGCACTCATGAAAGATGCTTGTGCCTCCTTAACTTTTTCAATCGCTACCAAGAGGTCGGTATTGTTTTCTATACCATAATTAATTAATGCCTGAAGATTTGGATCGGTGTAAATCTCAGTCCAATTCAAATCGGCGATATTCATTGTATCTGCCGAGGTAACACCATCAGGATTACGATACGAATCAGCCATCGCATATTCCGGACGCTCATATTGTTTGTAAATGTTACAACTACTGAGCATAAGCGTACCGAGAGCGATATATATTATCTTTTTCATTGTATTATAATTTTATATTTATTTCATTATTTTTGAGACGCAGCAATGACATATTGTTTAATCACATAGGTGTCATTGATACGTCTCTACAGTCATTCCTCATCATCTATAGGTTTAAATTTTTCCTGAATTGCTTCAAAAATAACAAACAAAGCAGGGACGATAAATATCTGACATATCATACCTATGAGCATACCACCGATGGCTCCGGTGCCTAATGCGCTGTTACCGTTGGCGCCTACCCCATGGGCGAACATCATAGGAAGAAGACCGATAATCATTGCGAGCGATGTCATGAGGATTGGACGAAGACGTGCGGCTGCAGCATCGACGGCAGCTTCAATAATCGACATTCCTCCATGTCGTCTCGCAACAGCAAACTCGGTAATCAAGATGGCGTTCTTTGCCAACAATCCGATAAGCATGATAAGACCTATCTGTAAATAGATGTTATTGTTGATGTTCATCATTCTTGCAAAGATAAATGTTCCGGCGAGACCAAACGGTATCGACAAGATAACGACGAGAGGAAGTATGTAACTCTCATATTGGGCACTTAACAAGAGATAAACGAACATGATACAGATTACGAGAATCATGCCGAGACCGCCGCTCTGACTTTGTTCTTCTCTTGTCATACCAGAATATTCGTATGAGTAACCTTGTGGAAGATATTGTTCCGCAGTCTCTTCAATAGCCTGAATTGCCTGACCGGAGCTGTAACCTGGAGCCGGAGTTCCATTGACCAATATTGAAGTGAACAAATTAAACCTCTTGATATTGTCAGGTCCATAAACTCTTTCAAGTTCTATGTATTGGGTAATTGGAGCCATCTCTTTACCATTTCTAATCTTAATGTTATTGAGAGCTTCCTTGTCGATTCTCAGTTCTGGACGAGCTTGAACCATGACACGATATAACTTACCGAAGCGATTGAAGTTAGAAGCATAGATACCTCCAAAATAACCTTGTAATGTTGTCAACACATCTGACGGAGATATACCAGCCTGCTTACATTTGGCAGCATCAATATTCACCATATATTGAGGATATGTCGGGTTGAAGCTGGTGCTTGCCTGAGCCACTTCGGGACGTTCACTAAGACGTGCGATAAATTCTTGAGCGACACCATAGAACGACTCAACAGAGCCTCCAGTTTTATCTTGAAGGTTAAACTCGAACCCATCGGAGACGCTGAAACCAGGAATCATCGGCATTGAGAATGTGACTACTCTTCCCTCTTTCACGAGTTCTCTCGCCTGCATCATGAGTCGTCGGTTTATAACATCAGCACTTTCTGTCTCAGCATCACGTTCTTCCCAATCGTGAAGTTTACATATAAGTGTTCCGTATGAGCTACCCGTGGCACTGCTTAAAATACTGAAACCTGAAATAGCTGTATATGTCCTGATTGCAGGTGTATTTTCAACCAACTTCTCAATCTTTGCCATAGCATCTTTAGTCTTATCTAAAGATGTACCCGCCGGCATATCGATAGTAACGAATATTGTTCCAGTATCTTCGTTTGGAACTAAACCCGTTGGTGTCGTACCCATGAGGTAGAACAACAATACTGCACCGGCAATAACTGCGCCTACCGACAACACCTTATTCTTAATAAAGAAACGTACGCCGTTGCTGTATTTCTTGACAGTAACATCGTATGCCGTATTGAACGCGATGAAGAATCTCTTAAGAAGACCTTGTTTCTCTCTTTCGTGATTTACATGAGGTTTAAGGAAGAGAGCACAGAGCGCAGGCGATAATGTTAAGGCGTTGATAGCCGAGAACGCGATAGAGAACGCCATGGTGAGACCGAACTGACGATAGAATGTTCCGGTGATTCCCGACATGAAACTTACAGGGATAAACACCGCCATCATAACCAAAGTGATAGAAATCAGCGCGCCTGATATTTCGCTCATAGCTTCTATTGACGCGTCGCGTGCCGACTTCGCTCCTTTTTCCAACTTCTCGTGAACCGCCTCCACCACCACGATGGCGTCGTCAACGACAATAGCGATGGCAAGAACCATAGCGCAGAGTGTAAGAAGGTTGATACTGAATCCCATGAGTTTAAGCATAAAGAAAGTACCTATCAAGGCAACCGGAATTGCGATAGCCGGGATGAGCGTCGAACGGAAGTCTTGCAAGAAGATAAACACCACCAAGAACACAAGCACGAATGCTTCCAACAAAGTCTTGATAACTTCGTGAATCGAAGCGAAGAGGAAGTCGTTGGAATCCAGCAAAAGATCGTATGTCACACCTGGAGGGAAGTTTCTTTTCTCAGCTTCCAAAAGAGCTTTCACCTCGTTGATAATCTGTGTGGCATTTGAGCCGGCAGATTGGTAAATCATAGCAGTGATACCTTCGTGACCATTGGAACGAGTGTCGATAGAATAACTCAACGATCCGAGTTCGATGTCGGCTATTGTCTTGAGACGCAACACCTCGCCGCTTTCGTTAGCTCTTATAACTATTTCACCAAATTCTTCAGGTGTCGCCAATCTTCCTTTATATTTCAGCATATATTGGAAGGTGACGCCTTGAGCATTTTCGCCGAACTGACCCGGAGCAGCCTCTATGTTTTGTTCGTTGAGAGCCTTTGTCACGTCAGAAGGCATCAATCCATATTGAGCCATCACGTCAGGCTTCAACCAAATTCTCATTGAATATTCCGCACCGAGAAGTTGCGCATCTCCTACTCCACCGATACGTTTAATCTGTGGAAGTACGTTTATCTTCAAGTAATTAAACAAAAACTCTTGGTCATATTTATCGTTTTCGCTATAAACGGTAAATGCCAAGAGGATACTCGATTGTTTCTTACTTGTAGTCACGCCAGCTTTTGTAACTTCTGAAGGAAGGAAGCCTTGAGCCTTAGTGACGCGATTTTGTACGTTGACTGCTGCCATGTCGGGGTCGCTGCCAGGTTTGAAATAAACGGTGATAGTAGCGTCGCCGGTGTTGGTCGCCGTTGATGTCATATATGTCATATTTTCCACTCCGTTGATTTCTTCTTCAAGCGGAGCGATGACACTATTAACTACAGTCTGCGCATTGGCGCCTTGATAAGAAGCCTTGACTTCTACCGTAGGAGGTGCAATATCAGGATATTGCGAGATAGGAAGCGTCATGAGTCCGATGAGACCGAGCACCACTATGAGGATAGAGATGACGGTAGAGAGAACCGGACGCTTGATAAATGTATCTAACTTCATAATATTATCTCCTCATTATTACTTCTTTGTAGCGTTTTTGAATTTAGCTTCCGATTCTTCTTTGGTGATAGGTTTAATCTTCATGCCGTTTTTCACTGAAGAACCAACGCCTTCTATCACGATGACTTCGCCGACTTCAAGACCTTCCGTCACGATGAAATTATCTCCGTATGTGAGGTTATCTACTTTTATCTCACGCATCTCTGTGATGCTGTCGTTGAAGATATAGACGAATTTCTTGTCTTGCATCTCGAAAGTTGCTTTTTGAGGAACCAAGCGTGCATTGTAAATTTCGCGTGGAAGATATATTGTTGCTGTTGCTCCGCTACGTATGAGTTTTTCCGGGTTTGGGAAACGCGCACTCATATTGGCAGCGCCTGTCTTGGTATCGATAGAACCAGCCACTGTCATTATCTTGCCTTTATGTTCGTACATAGTTCCGTCGGCAAGTTTGAGTTCTACCTCTGGCATAAATCTGAGTATGTCTTTCACTCCACCTTTTGAAGTATAGTACAACATAAGTTTCTCATTGATAGAGAAGTCAGCATAGACAGCATCAATCTGCGACACTGTTGCAAGAGGTTCTTGCGTTGAAGAACTGACGAGGCTACCGTTGCTGAAAGGCATTGAACCAACGACGCCATCGTTAGGACTTTTGATATAACTATAATCCAAGTTAATTTTTGCGGTTTCTAATTTTGCTTCAGCTTGTTCCAATTGAGCCTTAGCTGCTGCCAACTGGTTATCAGCGAGTTTCTTTTCATATTCGCTGATGATACCTTTTTCATAGAGATTTGTTTTATTGATAGCTGTCAGTTCAGCGGTCTCGACCTCTACAGTAGCAGCGTTAACATTAGCGAGAGCCAAGTTATAGTCTGCGAGATAAGGAGCGTGATCAATCTCAATAAGGAGATCGCCTTTCTTTACCATATCACCCTCATCGACATGAGTTTTGATGATAGCTCCGGAGACGTTACTTCTCACCTCCGCATCAGTCTCACCGGAGATAAGAGCCGGAAATGAATTCTTAACGACCACTGGTTCTTCTTCAATAACCATCACTGCATATTCCGGAACAGATTGTTGGACAGTCTTTTCCTGACAAGAAAAAAGCAATGTCGATACTACTAAGAATAACATTGCCTTAAATGTAAATTTAGTTTTCATATAATAAATTATTTTCAGTTATATTCATTAATAATTTGTTCGCGAATATAAGAAATATAGTGAAAATATGAAAGCATTATTTTGTATTTTTTGTGTTTGCTGCACAAAGAGACGCTTGAACCAAAGACCTTGGTAAGAAAAGTTTCCGATTCTTTATCGGTAACACGATATTTTTTTTAGTTACCGATAAAGAATCGATTATATAGACATGCCTGAATCGAGGGATAATTATAACTTGGACAAAATCATTGGTAATATCAATTTAGTTGAAGGTCGTTTCATGATTAAGTCAGAAGCTGATGAAATCATAAATCAGTTTTTAACAATATCGTTACCATAATTTTTTAATCTTAGCAAAATTTATGAATAACAAACTACACTGCTTCAATAAACTTGAAGAGCTATTTTAAAGCATAATATTATCCTCAAATTCAAAAATCTTTTCTTTGAACTGTTCGTAACATTCTGCCGATTGTGGAATATAGAATGGAATAACAGAAATATGTCCTCCATAGCCAGAAAGCTGATGTTCAAAGCATTTTATATCTTTGTTTTTACAAGGATAAACATATGCTCCGTTTTTAGCTTTTTTGCAATACATGTATGTGACGAGTTGATATAAATCTTCGCGTCCGACTCCGTTTTCAAGATGTTTGTATTTTGCGTCTATGATGAAATCGTCTTTGTAAAAATCGGGATATAATCGTCTTGAATTATTGTCCAACAACTTATCCTCTTCAGGTTTTTCAAACATTCTGAATCCACCGTAAGATTCCCTGTTTTTAGGATGTTTAAATCCGTATTTCTCTAAAATCGTGTTAAGATATTCTTCCCAAAGCCAAGCTCCATCGAACAGAATGCCATAGACTTTGTCTTTCTCTTTTCCAAATTTAATTGTCTCGTGTCTTAAAATCTGTAAGCATATTTTTTGCAACGCAGTATATTCCAAATAATAAGGATGTTGAATCAGGCGAAGGTTCTTGTTTATTATCTTATTGCGTTCTCTATGATTGTAAGAAGAAGTAGCCATTGTTATCTGAGCGACATATTCCTTAGTCTCTTTGTCGTTGTTCAAAATAAATGAAGAATTATTTTTCGTTTTGATAAATTCTATCGTATGACGAATCAGTTGTGTCATTTCATTGTCGTAAGAATGTTCTCTTGTTGAATATGAAATATTTCCACGAAAAGGAATATTTTGTGTTATGTGACGATTGATATTAATGTTCCCTTTTAAATTACTATCATTATATTCGTACTTTTGGTATTTTTTGAAAAGTCCTTGTGTCAATGCCTTTTTAAGGAAATAAGGAAACATATAAATAAGGAAGTCAAAGATAGACTCAGTACAAGAGGAATGTTTTATATCGAAAAAATTGATAGAAAAGACTTTCTGTAACATATAATGCAAAAAATAATCTTCCTCATCATTTTTTGCAAAACGAGACTTAATATCGATTTGAGTATCATTAATTCCAACGAATCCCATTATGCTAGATGTGGATATTTCTTTTCTATGATTCAACGACAAGATTTTATCATCACCAATCTTATCTCCATAATGGCTAAAATCTCTTGGAAATACCAATAGATTCGGATTGTTTTCGAACGACAAATCCTTAATCCTAACATCGGCAATTTTCTGAAGATTAAGCAGATCTTCATCAGTCGCGACATTATCAGTGAAAAAGGATTTGTAATCTTTCCAATCGTGATTATCAGTTATTTGGAGCAGACTCATTATTATAAGCTTCTTTTAACTTTTCTATCTTTTCTTCAACATCTCTCATTCCTCGCAGATATTCACGCAAAAGACCTTCGATGTGATATTCCCAAAGTTTATCGAAATCTCCGTCATAATCTTTTAGTTTCAAGAAATAACTTGCGCCTATGTGATAAGCAGATGAGAGGCATTCTATTTCAGAGATTTTATTATTGAGATTTTTGAGTCTATTTATAGCTTTTGATTTTAAACTTTCATCTTCCAAATTATCGAGCATAGCGATATTTTCGTTAGCTTTCACTTCCATAAAAGCAAAGCGACGACGGAAAGCAAAGTCCATACTCTCCACGCTACGGTCGATATCGTTCATTGTACCAATCACATAAACGTTATCAGGAACATAAAAACCACCTTCTCTATTACCACCTTTGAAAATATCTTCTTTAGGAATCAAGTTTTGATATTGAGTCATGATTTTCCCTTTTTCACCACGATAGCCAGGGTCTATACAATAGAATAATTCTCCAAATATCTTTGAAATCTCACCGCGATTTATCTCGTCGATGATAAAGACGAAAGGTTTTGGGGAAGAAGATGGTATAATTTCAACATTTTCTTTGATATTGTCATTATCGTTTGCGTCAATATAACATTTAGCTCTTCCTAACAATATTTGCAAAGTCCAGCCATATTCAATATAATCTATAGTCTTGGTTCTGTCATTGGTTAATTTTGATATTAATTCAAAATAATCCTCTCTTGAATATTCTGTTAAATCCCAAATATTATTTTTGACAAAATATTCGTACATCAATTTTATGTTGTCTTTTAATGTAGTACGAGGTGATTTTTCTCTATAATATATTTTACCATTATCGACTTTTAGTATATCGAAACCTCTCCCTGTTTTATATTTAGTTATAATTCCATTTTTAATGTCATCAATTAAACTTTTATATATGGTTTCAAAAGAATTATCAGATACTTCAATCTTATGGATACTTCTTTTATAATTATCCACATTATCCTCTATCGCTTTCTTACAAAACTCTTTAAAAACGCCGTCTTTTCTTTCAAATCCGATATTACCATTTTCATCCTCTTTAGGTCGCAAGCCTTCAACAAAGTCAGTGTAATCATAAGAAGGATGAAATTGGACAAAACCTATTTCATTTTCAGAGCAACCCATTTCTTCAGCTATCTTTTTTGCGAGCCAAGTCTTTCCTGTTCCAGGTGCTCCTGTTAAAATGAGATTGTGGTTCTTTTTTAAAATTCTGGTGTAACGTGAGTAATCCTGATTTTTCATAATTTGTTCGGAATTATTAATGTTATCAATAATATTCATTGCATATTTTAACATTTCATCATCTCTCATTTTTTCAATAGTTTTTCTATATGAAATATTATTAAAATCTTTAGGTAATTCATCTATATCTAACCAATTAACGCCAAATGTGTAATCATTTTCTTTACTAACCGCTATACCGATAGCCTTTAATCTTGTAAAAGTAATATCGTGATTTGCACCTTTTGTAGCAGAACTCTTGATTAAAAATATATCACCATCATTTATTTCATTGAGGACATCCTTATTTCTGTAATCATTATTAGCCGCATAGTTATCATACCAAATGTTATTTTTGACAAAATATTCTGTCATATCACTTTCTCCATTGTTGAAAGCAGCACCAACAGCCCAAAAGTTACAACACTTTTTTACGTTTTTATTATAAGTCATCCATTCATTCCAAAGTTGTGATGAAAATACAAATATATTTTCATCGTTTCTATGTTTTAGAAGAATCATGTACATTTCAGAGAAGGTGGCTTTGTCACTATTTTCGAGTCCATACTCTTTGGAGAGATAACGAAGAGAATCCTCAGAAAATATATTTAATAATCTATAATTTGAATATAGAAAAGCTATTTTCCATTTGAACATATTACTAATGTCTACGGATTCTATTCTATCCATATCCATTTCTTTTGCCGCTTTTGCAACCTCCACTATTTTTTTTCTTATATTCATGAATGCTTCTAACGACGTTGTTCCATATTTAGACACCCAAGTGTAATTATCGTCAAATGGATAACTACTATTATCTTTAGGTCTTTGGTTGTATTTGTATATGCCAAATTTATATGAATTAGAACCTTTTATTGAACCTAAGTTTTTTAATCCAAATTCCAACATATAGCAAAATGAATCTTTTGTTGAGTTTGTATATTCTTCAATAGTCATTCTTTCTATACGCTCAACAGGAAATTGCTTTATAAAATTATCGTATAAACGAGTTACCTCTTCAACATTTGGTATCCAAAGAATATCGTTATCCATCACCATAAACATTTATTATTTTATCGAACACAAAGGTATTATTTTTCGATATAATTTAGTAAACAATTGTTAAATTATTTTTGAGGAATTATAGGTATTTTGAATACAATTTTATTCCTACTTATTTTATTATCATTTTATATCAACAATTAGATTATTACCAAAATCTTTCCACTTAAACATACACTATTTTTAAAAATATTAAAGCAGAGTTCCAAATAAATACTCTACCGGACACATCCAATGTGTCCCTACATTTATTAAATCATCACCTATTCTTTATGGTCAGTCTGCAATAAACTATGATAAAGTAACTACTTATCCCATTATTCGTGTCAATTTAGTGTTTATTCGTGGAACATATTATTCGTGGACAAAAAAGAGGCCGTCTAACAACAAAAAGTTAGGCGGTTTCTTTTTTCATATGATATTCGTTTCAAAAAAGGTTTTCTTGAAAGATTGTGTCTCAAATTTATAAAACGAGATTCCGGTTGTGCAAAACTGCATATAAAGCGA
>JAFTXI010000058.1 GCA_017461665.1 Bacteroidales bacterium
ATCCAAATGACGGTAATATGCCGACAACTCGTCTTTGCTCATCAACGCCAACTCCAATTTCTTTCTCGCCTCATTCAAACCTGGTGCTGTGGACTCATTCGTTATGTCGCCTGTGCTCAGATAATAAATCCATTCTTCTAATGGACTATTCGGTTCGCCTTTGAAATCGTTGACCTTCAAAATAAAATATTCGGGATATAACTCGCTCACAACATCGACATTGAACTTCTGTCGCTGGAATGGACTGAGATTCAAAACCTCGCCGGTGTTCACTCCCAAGAACTCAGTCTTGCCATGATAGAGATAATCCTTGCCTTGACCCAAGTCGAAATAGACAATGTTGACGCTGTATATCTTCTTGATGTTTTGGTAACCCTCTCCTCTATTAATATATTCTGTCACCAATTTAGAAACACCGAATAACATTCTCTGGAAATAGGCGTACTCGTCGTTGTTTTGTACCTCGATGATAAACAGTTCGCCTTTGCTGTTCTCCGCAAGAATATCGACTCTGTTGTATTTGTCGAACTCGTCTTCCTGGTTGCTCTCGCTTTCCAAGAGCCTGTTGATAGTGATTTGCTCTTTAAACAAGGTTGTTAGGAGACCTTCTAATACTGCGTAATTGGCTTTATCGCGAAGCATGCGCTTCATAGCCCAGTCGAATCTAATGTATTTTTGTGTTTTCATAAAGTTTGAGTTTAATGATTTCTTGCAAAGATAGTAATAATTAGGAATTATGAGTTAGGAATTAGGAATTATTTTTTTCTCGCGCAAAGGATTGATGAGGTCTCACGCAAAGACGCAAAGAAACGCAGAGAGTTAAAGTCTCCAAGTCTATGAGTCAATAAGTAGAGACGCACCAATGACACCTATAATATTAAACAATATGTCATTGATACGTCTATGAGTCTATAAGTTTTGAAGTTCTGAAGGTTTTGAGGTTCTAAAAAAACTATAGAATTCTAGAGTTCTAAAATTCTATAGTTCTAAAATATTATTTGCCGTTAACTTTCTTTCTGATGATATTGTAAAGTTCGTTGGCATTGACGCGTATTTGTTCCATAGTGTCGCGGTCGCGGACTGTCACTGTATTATCTTCCAATGTTTGGTTGTCGATAGTGACGCACAATGGAGTACCGATAGCATCTTGACGTCTGTAGCGTTTTCCGATGGAGTCTTTCTCTTCATATTGACACATGAAGTCAGGCATGAGTTCATTCATTATCTCGCGAGCTTTCTCCGGGAGTCCGTCTTTCTTGACGAGAGGGAGGATAGCTACCTTATAAGGAGCGAGGGCTGCTGGGAACTTCATCACCACGCGTTCAGAGCCGTCTTCAAGTTTCTCTTCTGTGTAAGCGTGGCTCAACATAGCGAGGAACATACGGTCCAAACCGATAGATGTCTCAATGACGTATGGTATATAACTTTCGTTTGTCTCAGGGTCGAAGTATTGAAGTTTTTTACCGGAATACTTAGAGTGGCTGCCGAGGTCGAAGTCGGTACGGCTGTGGATACCTTCCAACTCTTTGAAGCCGAATGGGAATTCAAACTCGATGTCGGTTGCAGCGTTGGCGTAGTGAGCGAGTTTCTCATGATCGTGGTAGCGATATTTCTCAGCAGGGATGCCGAGTGAGAGGTGCCAGTTGAGGCGTTCTTCTTTCCAGCGTTTGAACCATTCCAGCTCGGTGCCAGGACGTACGAAGAACTGCATCTCCATCTGTTCAAACTCTCTCATTCTGAATATAAACTGACGAGCAACGATCTCGTTACGGAAAGCTTTACCTGTCTGAGCAATACCGAAAGGCACTTTCATTCTACCCGTCTTTTGTATGTTGAGATAGTTTACGAAGATACCTTGAGCTGTCTCAGGGCGTAAGTAAATCTCGTTGGCACCTTCAGCTACTGAACCCATCTGTGTAGCGAACATAAGATTAAACTGACGGACGTCGGTCCAGTTGCGTGAACCGGAGATAGGGCAAACGATGCCGAGGTCTTCGATGAGTTGTTTGATGCCTGCAAGGTCGTTAGCTTCCATGGCAGCATAAAGACGATGTCCTACTTCTTCAATCTCTTTCTTATAATCTAAAACGCGTGCATTAGTGCTGACGAATTGTTCTTTATCGAAAGCGTCGCCGAAACGTTTCTTGGCTTTCTCAACTTCCTTATTTATCTTCTCTTCTATCTTAGCGATATAGTCCTCGACGAGCACGTCGGCACGATAGCGTTTCTTACTGTCTTTATTGTCAATCATTGGGTCGTTGAAAGCATCGACGTGGCCGGAGGCTTTCCATACTGTAGGGTGCATAAAGATAGCTGCATCGACACCTACAATATTTTCGTGCATCTGCACCATAGCTTTCCACCAATATTGACGGATGTTGTTTTTAAGTTCGACGCCATTCTGACCATAGTCGTAAACTGCAGAAAGTCCGTCGTAAATATCACTCGAAGGAAAAACAAAACCATATTCCTTAGCGTGAGATGTTATTTTCTTAAAAAATTCTTCTTGATTCATATTATTTGTTTTTATTAATTGATAAGGTTTGTTAGTAATGGAGTGATGAAGTGATAAAGTAAGGTAGTGAGTGCTTCATCACTGCATTTCTTCACAACTTCACAACTATTACAAAATGAGCATCGCGTCGCCGTATGTGAAGAAGCGATATTTTTCTTCGACAGCCACTTTATAAGCTTTCATCAGGAGTTCGTAGCCAGCGAATGCTGCCACTTCCATCATCATCGGTGATTTTGGAAGGTGGAAGTTGGTGATGAGAGCGTCGGCTGTGTTAAAGTCGTAATGAGGGAAGATGAACTTATTGGTCCAACCTTTGAACGGATTGACTTGTCCTGTGATTGCCACGGCTGTCTCGAGGGCCTTAAGAGATGTTGTTCCCACTGCGAATATCTTATTTTTTTCAGCCTTAGCATTGTTGATGATGTCGCAGGCCTCTTGTGTTATCTCCATTTCTTCGGAATCGGTTTTATGTTTGGTAAGGTCTTCCACTTCGATATCACGGAAGTTACCTACGCCGGTGTGGAGTGTAAGTTCCGCGAACACTACATCGCGGAGTTCTAAATGTTTCATGAGCGACTTACTGAAGTGCATACCTGCTGTTGGAGCAGCTACAGCGCCTTCGTGTTTAGCAAAGACAGTCTGATAATTTTCGGCGTCTTCTGGTTCTACTGGGCGAGCAATCTCTGGTGGTAATGGAGTGTTGCCGAGGTCGGTGATTGTCTTTTTAAATTCCTCTGGAGTGCCATCGAACAAAAAACGCAAAGTCCTTCCGCGTGAAGTGGTATTGTCGATAACTTCAGCAACGAGTTCGTCGTTTTCACCGAAATAGAGTTTGTTGCCTATACGAATCTTACGAGCAGGATCGACGAGTACGTCCCAGAGGCGACTTTCATGATTCAATTCGCGAAGAAGCATAACTTCAATCTTAGCACCTGTCTTTTCTTTTTCGCCATAGAGACGAGCCGGAAAAACTTTTGTGTTGTTAAGAACGAAGACATCTCCGGCGTTGACATAGTTTAAAATATCTTTGAAAATGCAATGTTCGATGGAACCATCTTTACGGTTTACGACCATCAAACGAGCTTCATCTCTGTTTTTTGCTGGATAAGAAGCAATGAGATTTCCTGGAAGGTTAAATTTAAATTGTGATAATTTCATCTATATAGATTTTATATTATTTTCGAGAAAGTGACAAATATAATACAAGAATGAAATTTTGTCAAGAGATTTTTTAAAAAAAATTAAGAAATATTCTCGTATATAATTAAAATCATAACAGATGAGACGCATCAATTACATCTCTTTTATATTTTTAGGTGTAATTGGTACGTCTCTACTGGACACATTCAAAGTGTCTCTACAATCATTCCTAATTCCTAACTCCTAATTCCTAATTCCTAATTAATAAGTCGTTCTCTTTAATCCAATTCAGTTTCCTGAATATCTCGCCAAATATCCAAGTCAATATTGCAGGAAGCACAAAACATATTAACAATATTCCAATCCACATTTTTGTTCCGCCGTCGGGCATTGCTGTTATCACACCGAGAGGACCGACAAGTCCGCAGGTTCCCATGCCGGCGCCGATAGGCACGTTTTCCATTTGGAAGATACATGTCGCGATTGGACCTGTGATGGCTGACGTCAATGTTGGAGGAATCCATATCAAAGGATTTTTTATGATGTTAGGCATCTGCAGCATCGAAGTCCCTATTCCTTGAGATATGATGCCGCTCCAACGGTTTTCTTTAAACGACATAACAGCGAAGCCTACCATCTGAGCGCAGCATCCTGCTGTGGCGGCTCCGGCGGCTATTCCTGAGAGGCCGATGGCGATACATAAGGCAGCGCTACTGATGGGAAGCGTCAAGGCGATTCCTACAGAGACTGACACTACTATTCCCATGATGAAAGGTCTCATCTCAGTAGCGTTTTCTATAAATCTGCCGAAGGCTTCCATGAAGGCGTTGATACCGGGACCGACGAACATCGCGAGGAGGACGCCGCTTATTATCACGACAGACGGTGTGACGAGGATGTCGATTTTTGTTTCTTTGGATACTAACTTGCCGAGTTCGGTACTTATCACAGCAGCGACGTAAGCTCCAACGGGACCTCCGAGTGCATTACCGGCGATGCCACATACTGTTGAAGAGAACAATACAAGAGAAGGCGCATGTAGCGAATATGCAATGGCGACACCTATGGCGGCACCGGTAGCCTGCTTGGCATATTTCGCTATCTCAATCAAAATAGGAATATTCAACTTGTCACCTAAAGTGGTGAAGATTGTTCCTATTAGTAACGAAGAGAAGAGACCAAAAGCCATTGCTCCGAGAGCATCGAGAAAGTAAGCCTTCGCACTTATTTCTATTTCTTTCTTTTTAAGGAAATCTTTAATCATAACTATATTTAATTAATGAGACGTGTCTCTACTGAACGCAACAATGTGCCATTTGGAGGTATGCGATACGTCCCTACATTCCTAATTGTTTAACAAATCTCTCATACCAATCTTCGCCGAAACGACGTATCATAGAACCTTTTAAAAATTTATATAAAGGTATGCCTTCTTTTTCGCCTTTACGTTTGGCTGGCACACATACGCTCCACTCATGATAATTGACATAGATAAAGCCGTTTTTCTCTTCTAAGCGGATCGGATAAAGATGGCAGCTTATAGGTTTCCAGAAATCTATCTTACCTTCGAGATAGGCTTTCTCAATAGCACATAAAGCCGTGCCGTTTTCATGGAAATAGACGAAAGCACATTCTTCGTCATTGATGAGACGTGTGACGAGAGCACCTTTTTCGTCATAGTCGTAAACGTCGTCATTCTCGATGGCTTCAATACCTTCGGGACGCATATAAGGCTTAATCTCTTCAAGGTATTCTTCTATCAAACCGACCTCATCAGGTTCTAAAGGAGCGCCTGCATCGCCGGCAATACAACATTCACCTTTACATCTCGCGAGATGACAGCAAAAACGAGCGTTAATGAACTCGTCAGAGACTATAACGTTATCAACTATTATCATAAAAATCCTCTTTAAAATTCATTCCGAGTTGAGAGTGCAAAATTACATCTTTTCGAGGATAAAACGATATGTTTTTGGATTAAAGTTTAAGTTTTGACACAGACTTTTTCTGATTGTTCATAAAAAAAGAGAGGCCGTCATTTCTGACAGCCTCCCCTAACATTCTAAAATTTTAAAATTCTATAATTCTAAAATTTATTTTACAACTGTTACGCGTTCGACTGCTACGCCGTTTTCTGTTACGATACGTACCATGTAAACGCCACCTTCATATTGTGACATGTTGATAATCTTGTTATCTGTATTAACTTCTTGGTCATACATAACTTGTCCCAATGCGTTGGTGATAACGATTCTTGTGATACCTTCAGCTGAGATATTCAAATCACCTTGTGTTGGATTTGGATATACCATCATGCCATTTACACCGTTTTCATCGATTGCTGTAACATCAACGATTACGTAATCTTGACCAGAATTACCGTAAGCAGATGCTGGATCTGATTCACATTCGGCATCGTTAAGAGCATCTACGTAAACAGCTCTTACTTGATAGTAGTAAGTACCTGCTTCTACTTCATCGAAGTAAGAACCTGTTGTGCTTTCACCGATTAATTCGTAGTTGCTATCGTTAGTTCCGCGGTAGATGTTATAGTGGTCAAAAGCAGGAGCTTTAACATCCATATTAGCTTTAACCAATTCTCCGCCTGTAGCGATATTAACGAATTCGATTGGTTCGTCTGATACTGTTTCAGATTTAGCGAGACCTGCGTAAGCACGGATCATCCATGTAACAGGTGAACCTAAAGCGCCAGGTGAAGCGATGTCCATCCATGTAGTACCATCTAATGAGCACCAGCTACCGTTAGCGTCACCAGTGAAGTTACATTGTGATGCTGGATATGTTGTTGGGTTACATCCGAATACCACCCAGAGGTTTTGTGTTGGGTCGATAGCTACAGGAGTATCCAATTCAAATTTAGCGAAATCTTGAATAGCTGTACATACGTAATCTTGTGAATATACCAATGTACCAGGAGCTGAATCGCCACCTTTGTAGATATGGAACTGACCAGTGTGAGCCAAGCAGTCGAATACAGACACCTTAGTGAGAGATTTACCTTCGTATGATGTGAGTGATGCAGCTGGGAACATGATACCCCAGTAGAATGAGCCGCCACCTGTACCGATAGCATCTACCATCATGCCATCATCATAGTATAACCAAGATGCTGGGTCTTCGTATGGCCACATCAATTCTGCTCCGAATGAACCATCGTTATTATATTTATATTGACCGAAGAGGTCTTTAGGAGCAACGCATGGCATGTTGTAAGTTGTTTCTGTGCATTTTGCTTCAGACATTGCATAGTATGTTGAATCTAATTCACCACCATAAACAACTTGTACGCAGTATTCATCGCCTCTGATACCTTTTGAGTCTGTGTATGTTTCACCTGCTACTGGAGTCTTAGTGATGAGTTCACCGTTACGATAGATCATAACGCCGAGTACTTCAGCTATAGCTGGCAATGGTTCTTCTACTTCTTCTTGTACTTCGAAGTAACCGCGAATCATCCATGTTGCATCGAGTCCAGCGCCAGTCAATACGTCGAACCAGCCATCGCTTGCTAAATAGATCCAGCGTCCGTCAGCATCGCCTGTATTTGCGCATTGTGCTGCTGGATAGTTGGTACCGTCATCGGTATTGAAGACGATCCATACGTTTTGACCTTCTGGGTCGATAGCTTCTGACAATTGAATTTCTACGAAGTCGTTAGCACCTGTGAAGGTATAAGTTTGGTTGAGCACTGATGCGCCTGGTTCGCTGTCGCCACCTAAGCAGATGTCGAATGTACCGCTTGTAGCTACTCTGTCGAATGCAGCAATCTTTGTCAATGAACCGAGAGCTTCGATGTCAGCAGCGCGGAGTTTAATACCCCAGCTGAATGTTTGTGGGCCACCGATACCATCTACCATAACACCATCATCGTAGTATGCCCATGTACCTTCAGAATCTCTTGAACCTGGGAATATACATACATCGTCGATGTTAAGTCTGAATTCGTCATAGCAGTTAAAGTGACGGATTGCTACATAAATTTCTTGACCAGCATATTCGCTTAAATCAACTACATATTCAGTCCAAGCTGTGCCGCGTGAATTTTTAGCGCCGCGTTTTGCTACATTACCTTTTTCACCTTCTATAGTCCATTCTACAATTGTTGTATATGCCGAAGCAACTGAATAGTTAGTTGTTGAAACAACAACTCCGAAGTGTTCTTCTGGATAGTTTTCATCTTGAGCACGAGCCATGAAGTAGAGTTTAGATCCTTCTGTAACAGCAATCTTATTAGGGATGACCAAGTAGTTGTCTGGTTCGAGAGCACCAGCACCTTCTTGGTTGTAATATGATTCTGAATACATACAGTTAGTTCCGCTATAAGCTTCTACATCTTCATAGTCTGTTGAATATACCCAGTTGAAGCCGTCGCCATCAGCGTCGATCATTGGCCAGCCTTCATAACCTGATTCGAAGTCTGTATAGAATGAGTTAACTACTTCGAGTTCTACTTCTTCAATGATAGTATCGTTTTCGATGATAGTATCGTTTTCTTCGTAGATAACAGGTAATGTCCATGTCAAGACAGCTTCATCGTTGATGATTTCTGATTTGAGATTTACAACTGGTGAGAAGAGATCTTGTGGAGCCTTTGTCCATGTGTATGACATTTCTTCACTATCTTGTAATGTGTAAGAAGCGATAACTGTTGTTGTGTATTCTGTACCGTCAACTAAGTTTTCATGTTGATAGTAAGGAACTGTCAAGCCTTCTACTTCAACAACGCCATCTAACATAACTGTATAGCCTTCCAAAGCTCTATTGTCTTTACCTTCATTTGTCAATACGACATCGTCAACTAAGAGGATAAACATATCGGAAACGTTGAAGTGACGAATAGCGATATAAACTTCTTGACCTGCATAATCACTCAAATCAACTGAATATTGTACCCATGCTGCTTGTTCTTTAGAGCCACCTCTTACAGCTGATTTTTCTGTTGTTGCACCTTTTGAACCATAGGTCCATTCTGCAATTGTAGTGAAATCTGCTGCTGATGTGTTACCTGCTGTTGAAACAGCTACTCCGAAGTGTTCTGCTTGATAGTTCATATCTTGAGCACTTGCCCAGAATGTAAACACTGAAGTTGTACCTACTTTAACTCTTGAAGGACTTACAACATAATCATCTGGAGAATAAACTCCAACTGCATTACAGAATGACTCTGAGCTGATGTAGCCTACACCTGTGTGTGCATCAACTGCAGATGTTCCGTGGAGAGATGCCTCTGATGAGTGATACCATGTATGGTCATCACCATTTGCATTGATTGTTGTCCAACCATCCATACCTTCTTCAAAGCCGTATTCAAATTCATCGCCAGTACCTATAACTTTGCCTTCCCACATTGCCCAACCTGTTGGTGATACGTAGAGACCTTCAACAGCTAAGATGTCTTCTGTAAGGAATGCGCTAAATTCTGATGCTTCCATAATTTCAACGACTTCATTTTCAACGCTTGAAGTGAAACCATTCTTCATGATTGACAACTCGTAAGTACCTTTACGGAAATCATCCCATGTATAAGTACCTTCGCTACTCAATGTAATCTGATAATCTTTTCCTTCTTCAATTAAGTTGGTGAATGTAACAACTGTTCCTTTAACAGGGTCACCGCTGTCTGTTTGAGCGCTGACAGTTACTGAAGTTGTCATGTCTTTATCGATTGGTTTTGACCATAAGATTTCTGATTCTGGAGATTCGGCTGTGATTGTAATATCATCCAAACCAATACCGAAGCCTGCATAACCATACCATGAGTTAGGGTTAGGTATATGTTCGAATACCAAATAAACTACAGAATTAGCATAGTCTGCCAAGTCAACTTGAATTTCATACCAATCATCAATATTTTGTGTTGTTGAAGAACCATCTGTTGACCATACGAGATTTGTCCATGGCCCTTGTGCTGATTCTGCAACATAAACATTCAAATATGAGAAATCATAACCCCAAATAGGATTGGTGTACATGAAGCTCAACACTGAGTTAGGTTTAACAGAAATTGCAGGTGTTATGAGACAGCTTTGTGTACCATACAAATAACCATTGGCTAATGGGACAGAGCTACTGAATGCTGAATAAGAGCCAGAGCCTGCAGAATAATCGAAGTCATAACCTGTCTCTAATAATTGACCAACATACCATTCTGATGGTTTTCCATAATATTGTTGATACCAGTCAGCTGCTGAGAAATATGTTGTCCAGCCTGTTGGCATTACACCACCTTCGAAGTTTTCTGAGAAGATAACTTCTGTACCACGGTTGCCTTCATAAATTGCAGAAGCACCCCATTGATATGAACCTGGTTCGTCTGTTGCCCATGCGTAGTCAGCGTATGTTGTATCGTTTGTCTTTTCTAAGAGAACTTCTACTTCGCCTGTAAGGATACTCTTCTTATATACGTTGTAAGATGAGAAAGCGCGAGTAGCCATATTATTCATAGCAGGTGTTTCTTCTGCTGGCATACCAACGTATCTTGGTTCTGCTGATGGGTCAGCTTTTGCAATACCTGTTGAGACACCACCTTTGAATTCTTTCTTAGATTTTTCTGTTGTAAATACAACGCTTCTACCCTCAGCATCTTCCAAGTATGCTCTTAACATCCATGAGCAATTCAACTGATAGTCGTTTCCGTGAACCCAAGTAGCACCATCAACTGAATAGTAGTCACTATCACTATTACCGTTATAGCTTGAAGCTGCTGCTGGGTATGGTATATCAGCTGTGTACATTGTCACCCATAATCTATCGACATCACCTAATGACAAAGGACTATCGAGTTCAATTTCCACGAAGTTACCTGTACCTGTCAAGTTAACAGCTTTACTCTCTATTAAAGTAGCTGGAGCATCTTGACCACCAACATAAACGTTAGCTGTGTAAGTACCTGCATAGTCAACACCTGTGTCATATACTGCAAGTTTAGTTACTGTATAAGGAGCATATTCTTCTGTTATATTGAATGCAACACCCCAATAGAATGGTGTATAGTCACCCATACCGATTGATGATGCGTAAGCACCGTCGTCGTATGTAAGCCAGCCACCTGTGAATGGTTCTTTTTCTTTATAGAAAGAGATATTATCTACATAGTAAGCGTCATCGCCTTCTTGCCACATAATATCTTTTGAATATTCCCAACGATATGTGTGAACACCTTTTGATACTACTAATTCTCTATATGTCCAGTCCATTTCACCTGATACAGATGACATCAAGACACCATCGATATAGAAGTAACCATAGTCATAATATAGTTCTGAAGATACTTTATGACAGAAACTTACCAAACCATCGTAAGGTACTTCAACTGTGATTTCTATTGCTGACAAACCATAGTCTTGTTCTTCACATGCAGATTTCATTGCATAGTCGCCTTCATATGCGTTTTCTGTGATAACCCATGGATTTGAACCTGTTTCATTGTTCCATTCATATAATGAGAAATCGCCTGTTTCGAAGTCTTCTACTTCATTGCCATATCTCTGCATACCCCAAGCAACGCTTACATGTTCTGAAGCTGGTTCTTCACCATCTCTTGTCTCGACAGCTTCTAATGTCCATGTTTCGATTGTACAATTGCTACCATCGCAATCGCCATAGATGTAATATTCTGTATAATACTCAGGTATTTCAACTTTGAAGTATTTGCTGTTGTCGGTATTCTTGATGTAATAAGTATCATTACCAGCATCTACCATTTCTAAGGCTGTCTTGTCTGATGTGCTGTAAGCATCAACATTCCATTCCCAACATTTAACGTAGTTACCATTTGCTGAGAGGAGATATACTTGACTGCCATTTTCTTCCATTGTGAAGAGTTGAGAGTTATCTTCTGCATAATCAGCTAAACCAACGCCACCGATAGGACCAGTTACGTGTGATTCTGTATCGAATACAGTGATATATTTATTTGTTGAAACAGATTTGATACGATATTGTGTAACTTCTGGTTGGTCCGGATCTTCTGGATCGATTGGATCTGTAGGTTCTGAAGAATCGACAACTTTTGCTGTGATATACTTAACAGGATTATATGTTTCAACGATTGAGAAATCAACGACTGAATTCACGTTGTATTCAGCAACAAAATCTGCTTCTGCATTTTGATATTCAGGGACGACAGCTGTTGCGATATAGTTACCAGCAAGAATTTCACCTGAGTATGCACCATTTTCGTCAATTTCTAATGAATAATAAGTACCGTTACCGTGTTCGTCGGTACCTGACAAGTAAACGTAGCCGCCACCTACTGGAGTAACGCCATCTTGTTCATAGATGTTACCAGAAACAGAGCTCATACCTGTAACATAAACTTTCGCTGGATAGCTATAGTCAGATTCACCTTCATCATATACTGCTGTAACAAAGATATCCCAACCGTAATACATATTGTATGTCAATCCTTCGACAATATATGAGGTACCTTTAATTACTTCGTCATTTACTTTGTTTGAATTTACATAGACGTTATATCCGATATGTGAGCGTTGTTCAATGCCTTTCCATGTAATCTCTGCTGTTTCGCCTTCATAAATATCTGATTCAGCAACAGCAACATCTGTTGGTTCTTGGAATGCTGTAGTAAATGCCCATATATCGCCGTATGTCGTACCACTGCTATTACGTGTGTTAACTTGCCAGAAATAGTTTTTGTTCATTCCTGTCTCTGCATAATGATTGACTTCAAGATTATCTGTCCAATCAATCAACACATTTTGAGGAGGATATTGTGTTCCGAAGAGAACTTGATATTCAACTGTATTGTCACCAAATGTCCAATCTAAATAGCAATTAGTTACGCCTTTTTGTGTATGATATGGAGAAGGATTTGTAGCTTTTCCTGGAGCAGGTGCTGCTACTGCATTAACATTGAGAGTAAACTCTGATGTTGAAGAAGCTGCTAAATAGTATTTACCTGCTGGAAGTGTCATACTATCGATAGCATTAGATCTTAAAGCTGAACCAACTTGAGGACCTGTGTAGTTATTGTCTGCCATTGGGCCTTCTTTACCTGCGAAGTCTTCTGTATAAACAGCAACTTTAGCATTATCACCTACAACATCAGCTGTCAAAACAACATCATAGTTGAAATTCAATTCATAAACTACGTCTTTACCGTTTTCTTCGCTGCCTGGCAATGAGTAGTTGCCATATATTGTTGCCAAGTCAGGTGTTACGCTGAATGGGTATGAAGTAATTGCTTCTGCTGTTTCAAAAACATCGTTAGCGACAGGATTATATGCAAAAGCAGTCATATCGACAAGTTCGATAGATCTTGCATCATTGTAAGAAATCGCGAGTTGACCTGTTACATCACCTTCTGCGTTAGCATGAACAACATTAACAAACAAAGGCTCTACCATTGAAACTGTAACAGGACATTCAACATCTGACAATTGGAAATATGAATTTGTTGATTCAATTGCATTAATAACCAAGTCGTTTGATCTTGTAGCAACTTTCACCTCAACAGGAGCCATCCATGCTCCGTTTGGACGTGCGCCCAAATCAATTGGTGAAGGTTTAATTGTGATAGCTTTGTATTCACCTTGGATTGTCACATTGAACTTTACAACATTTTTACAATATTGTATTGTTCCCTCTCCTGAAAGACTTGCTATGTTATATGGGTTACCATCTCTATGCATTTCCAAAGTATGTCTTTGATAATTTTCAAACGAATAAAACTTTGGATAATCACTACTCCAACCACCGGTATGGTCATATAAACAGACTAAAAGATTTCCGCCCGCATAGTCAAATGGGGTTTGGAATTCAATAGTCATCCATTCGTCGGAAACTGCAGGTGGAGTTACTTGTCCGGAGAATACAAGATTGGACTCATCTAAAGAACGCCAATCGTATTCGTTTGTGAATGAGCTATCATCAATGTTTGCCAAATAGACAGAAACTGTACGAGTTAATCCCGTAGTGTTTGATTGTCTGAAAGCGATTGATGAAATTGTACCAGCTAATTCCTGCATTTCTTCAGCAGTATAGATCTGCTGCGAAACTGAGTATTCATAGTAAGGATACGTTGGTAATTGGTTACACACTACAAGTGTCTTATCAGTACCAACATTAACCTCTACATTCGTTTGTGCATAAATTGAGCCAAACAGCCCAAACAAGCACATAATCGTAAATAGAAAAGCTTTTTTCATAATAATACAAATTAGTTAATAATAATGTTTATTTGTTGTATTTATTTTAATTCCCCAAATGTACGCAAAATAAATTAACAAAAATTATTTTTTACTAATTTTTTAAAAAATTTTTCTACGGTAAAAAAAAAACAGATATACTACAAATTGGTTTTATTTTTTATCGGTGGTGTTTCTCCCGAAAAGCCCGTTACCACTGCATTTGTGTAAGTTTTTGAAACAGGAATTGGGTCTATTCCCTCAAAATCCAAATCGATATAAAAGCCATCGGTTTCGTGTCGTAGTACTTTAATTTTTTTTGAATTGACGATATAAGTTCGATGACAGCGCATCAAAGGAGTGTTCTTAAACGTATCTTCTATAGTTTGAATTTTACATCTTATCATATAACGGAACAACATTCCATTGCGTGTATAATAGACTATGGTGTAGTTATCTTCAGCTTTAATGTAATAAAGGTTATCTAATTTAATGGATAATTTCAGCACTCCCTTGTTGTCGGTTATGTTAATAATGTCTATATTTTGTGCTATAGCTTCTCCGTCGGAGGCTACTTTGTTCGTATCGGTAACAAGCAAAGTATTACGCATCTCCTTTATTATCGACCACATAGTAGTGATAACGTATGGCACTCCGAGTCCTAATAATGTTATCAGAATACTTTTGGTTAAAAGATATGATTCGGGATATTCATTCATTTTTACAAATACAATTGAAAGGATTGCATGAAATACACCTATTAATATAATTTCCAATAAAAGCCAAATAGAATATTTCAGATAATTTATTTTGATAATTTTTTTTGACAAGAAGAACATGAGAGTCCGACTCAGTATTAGAAAGAGAACGGAAACCACTACGAATGTTGTTGTTAGAAGGAAACTTTCTGATTTGGCGACGCCGAACCATGCGGTTTCAGAATATGGAGAATAGATTACGAGGAAGACTAAAGCATACAGAACCGAAAAAGTGAGACTTGAGACTATGTTTCCAGGTTCTATCAGAGTGGCGGTAAAATTATTTTTTTTACGTTTTTTCATCAAACAAAATGTTATTTCTGAGTTAATCGACTGCAAATTTACAAAAAATTCACCCCATATTTTGAAATTTTGCCACATTTTCATTTAAAATGCATGGTTTCTCATCTGAAATGCCACTTTTTTGATTATGATGTTTTTTTTGATTGTATTTTTGCATTCAAATTTTAAACTAAGAAAATGAAAATTATCGGAACAGGACGTTCTCACCCTTCGTTAGTTGTGACCAACGATATGCTCTCACAGATTCTTGACACGAGCGACGAATGGATTACCACGAGAACGGGTATTAAAGAAAGACGCGTCATCTCAACAGAGAACTTAGAAGATTTATCTATTGATGCTGCAAAAAAAGCGTTAGCCGATGCCAACATGGACGCTAAAGATTTGGATTATATTATTTGCGCTAATGTTGTCAACGAGTATATTTGTCCTGCTATGAGTTGTATAATACAAGGTGCCATCGGAGCCACCTGCCCATGTTTCGACCTCAACGGTGCATGCGTTGGTTTTATATACGCACTCGAAATAGCAGAATCGTTTTATAGAAGCGGCAAATACAAAAACATACTCGTCGTCTGTGCAGAAGAACCTTCACGCATGGTCAATTGGCACGACCGCACAGCCAGCGTATTGTTCGGCGACGGTGCAGGCGCAGTAGTGTTGACAGAAGGCGACAACATCAAAGCTACAAAGATGTCGGCTTCATGCAATTGGGACAGGCTCTACCAAAAACACGAATTACAATATTCTCCTTTCAACAAGAAACCTAACAGCAACCTTCCTTTGGTAATGCACGGTCAAGATGTCTTCAAGTTCGCTACACGCGCTGCTATAAAAGACATCAGCCACGTAATGAAAGAAACAGGTTATCAACCTGATGAGATTAAACATTATTTGATACATCAAGCCAATCTCAGAATCATTAATAATATTAAGGAGTATTTGAATCAACCTGATGAGAAGTTCCCGTTGAATATCCAGAAATACGGCAACACTTCATCGGCAAGTCTTCCCATCCTTCTTGACGAAACCAACAAAGAAGGCAGATTACAGAGAGGCGATTTAATAGTAATGAGTGCTTTCGGTTCAGGCTTTGTTTCCGGAGCATGTATTTTAGAATGGTAACAATATGGAAAAAAGAGTAGTTATAACAGGAATGGGTGCTATCACCCCGCTTGGAAATGATGTTGAAACTCTATGGAACAACTTGCTCAACGGAGTTTGCGGCATTGATTATATAACAAGAATAGACACATCTGATCTTCCGGTGAAGATCGCTGCAGAAGTAAAAGATTTCGATCCACTACAACACGGTGTTGACGCTGCTTTTGCAAGACGCAACGACTTATTTGCCATCTACGCTATGGCAGCATCCATCGAGGCGATGAAAGGTAATGAAGGCTGCTTCGACCCTGAACGTCTCGGTGTTTTTGTTGGTTCTGGTGAAGGTGGTTTTGACACTATCTTAAGAGAGATTGTTAAATGGAAAGAACAAGGTGCAAAGTGGGTCTCCCCTCTTCTCATCCCTAGCATGATTTCCAATATCGCATCAGGAACTATTGCTATACGTCACAACGCATGCGGTGTCTGCGTACCTATCGTAACAGCTTGTGCAACAGGGACACACTCTATCGGTGAAGCTTATCGTGCTATCAAACACGGATATGCAGACGCTATCATCGCCGGCGGGAGTGAGGCTGCTGTTAACCCTATCAGCATCGCCGGCTTTGCTAACTGCAAGGCTCTCACACGCGCCGAAGATCCAAAATTAGCATCATTGCCTTTCGACAAACGTCGCGCAGGTTTCGTTCTTGGAGAAGGTGCAGGCATCGTTCTCTTAGAAGAATACGAACACGCCAAAGCTCGCGGCGCCAAGATTTACGCTGAAGTATGCGGCTACGGCAACACCTGCGACGCACACCACGTCACAGCACCACATCCAGAAGGAAAACAAGCAGCCCGCGCCATCAAGATGGCTTTGGACGAAGCTGGATATAACGAAAACGACGTACTCCACATAAACACACACGGAACAGGAACACCGCTCAACGACAGCTCAGAGACAGCAGCCATCAAGTTGGCTCTCGGTGAAGAAAACGCTCGCAAAGCACATCTCAACTCCACCAAGTCGATGACAGGTCACCTCCTTGGCGCAGCAGGCGGCGTTGAAGTGATAGCAGCCACACTCGCTCTCTATCACGGAATAGTACCTCCTACTATCAATCTCAATGATCCTGATCCTGTATGCGATTTAGACTACACAGCAAATACAGCTAAAAAAGTCGACCTCACAATAGCAATATCAGAATCATTAGGATTCGGAGGTCATAATTCATGTATAGCATTAAGAAAAATTTAATTTTATTGAAGATGACAAAAGAAGAATTAAAACATTATCTGCCTCATCGCGAGCCTATGTTGCTTGTAGATGAAATAAACATCGATGAGAATAAGGTAGCTCATTCCAAATATCATGTCACAGGAGAAGAATTTTTCTTGAAAGGACATTTCCCGGGACAGCCTACAGTACCAGGTGTTATCTTATGCGAAATCATGGCACAGTCATGCGCACTTCTCATGCTCGACGACTTAGTTGGCAAGATAACACTCTACACAGGCATCGACAATGTTCGCTTTAAAGCTCAAGTTGTGCCTGGCGACACCATAGAAGTAGAAGCATCATTAACATCAAAAAGAGCAAATATGTATTTCTGCGAAGCTAAGGCTACCGTCGGCGGTCGTCTCGCAGCTAAAGGAAGTTTATCATTTGCATTAATCGAAGACACAAGAAAGAAAGATGAATAATAAAGAATTTCAAATAGTTGTATTGGCAAAACAAGTGCCTGACACACATAATGTCGGCAAAGACGCCATGAAAGAAGACGGCACCATCAACCGCGCTGCGCTGCCTGCAATCTTCAACCCTGACGATTTGAAAGCCTTGGAAATGGCTCTCGCTTGCAAAGACGCACTCAAAGACATCATGCCTGTTAAAGTCACCATCATCACAATGGGACCTTCACGCGCAGCAGACATCATCCGCGAATCATTGTTCCGTGGAGCCGACAACGGCTTCGTAGTAAGCGACAGAAGATTCGCAGGTTCTGACACATTGGCAACCTCTTACGCCTTGTCGGCAGCAGTGAAGAAATTAGGTAAAGTGGATTTAGTATTCTCAGGACGTCAAGCTATCGACGGCGACACCGCTCAAGTCGGTCCTCAAGTAGCTGAGAAACTTGACATACCTCAAGTGACTTACGCCGAAGAACTCGTCTCTATGACAGAAAAAGAGATAGTGATAAAAAGACGTTTAGACAGAGGTGTCGAAACAGTGAAGACATCATTCCCTGCTTTAGTGACAGTTCACGGTAATGCTACAGACTGCCGTCCTCGCCACGCAGAACGCCTCATCTTGAATAAGAAAGCTTGCTCGGCTTCAGAAGCAAAAGAGAAAAACTTAGATATGGAAGCTCTCTGGGCTAAGAAACCTTTCCTCAAGATAGAAGAATGGAACGCCGACGACATCAATCCTGACTACGACAGATTAGGTATGACAGGCTCTCCAACAAAAGTGAAATCAATAGAAAATGTTGTTCTTACAAGCAAAGAAAACAAGAAAATAAATAACAGCGAAAGCGAAATTAACGAACTTATGAAAGAGCTCATCTCAGCTCACATTATTTAATCATTCAAAAAAAATTATTATGGAAACAAGAGAAAAAGTTATAGACATTATAGTAAATAAATTAGGTGTTGAACGCGAAACTGTCGTCGATAGCGCAAGTTTCACAAACGACCTCGGTGCTGACTCATTAGATACAGTAGAACTCATCATGGATTTCGAAAGAGAATTTGAAATAAACATCCCTGACACAGAAGCTGAAAAAATCTCTACAGTAGCCGACGCTATTGCATTCGTAGAAGAAGCTGTTAACAATAAATAATAACATCACCTTAAAATTTGAAGTATGAACAACATATTAGTATTCTGTGAGATAACAGAAGAGCAACAGATAGCTGAGGTGAGTTTGGAGCTTTGTTCCAAGGCTCGCAAGCTCGCCGATAAGCTTGGTTCTCGCCTCGATGCTATCGTCATAGGAAACGATTTGAAAAATATAGAAGAACAATTATATCTATACGGTGTCGATTCTATTTTTTATGTAAACGACCCACGTTTATCATTCTATCAAACCCTTCCTTATTTCAGTACTATCACAAAATTGATTCAAGAAGAGACACCGGATATTGTTCTTTTCGGAGCAACAGCAGCAGGTCGCGACTTAGGTCCACGCATCGCTTCTTATCTCCGTTGCGGACTCACCGCCGACTGCACAAGCTTAGAAATAGGTAACCACACCGACGCTAAATCTGGTAAGGTTTATGAAAATATACTTTATCAAATCCGTCCTGCTTTCGGTGGCAACATCATCGCTACCATCGTCTCTCCTGAGACAAGACCTCAGATGGCTACAGTACGCGAAGGCGTCATGAAAAAAGAAATTTACAACAACGATCATAAAGGCGAATTACGTAACCTCAAAGCTGAAGACTATATCAAAGACAGCGACTTCTGCATAGAGATCTTAAGCCGTCAAATTGAAGCTCAAAAGGTTAACATCAAAGGCGCTCCTATCATCGTAGCCGGTGGTTACGGCATGGGCTCCAAGGAAAACTTCGCTCTCCTCCATGAATTAGCCGACGTTATCGGTGGTGAAGTAGGCGCTACACGTGCCGCTGTCGATGCCGGATTCGCTGAAGGCGAAAGACAAATAGGCCAGACAGGTATCACCGTACGTCCTAAATTATATATCGCTTGCGGTATCTCAGGTGCTGTTCAACATCGCGCAGGTATGGATCAATCTTCAATGATTATTTCCATCAATACCGATCCTAACGCACCTATCAACAGCATAGCCGACTACACTATCATCGGCGACGCTATGGATATTTTACCTAAGATGATCAAGAGTTATAAATCTAACATGTTATAATCCACACGACTATGAATTTTTACAGCGATAATAAAAGTCTAAAATTTTATCTCTCACACCCTGTGATGGATAAGATAATCAAGTTGAAAGAACGCGACTTCGTCGATAGCGATAACGACATATTGGCTCCGGTTGACGTAGAAGATGCCATCGACAACTACGACAAAGTCCTTGAAATAGTAGGTGATTTGGCTGCTAACGTGTTAGAGGCTAACGCTGAAGGCGTTGATCACGAAGGTCCGCAAGTAGTCAACAACGAGATAGTTTATGCTAAAGGCACACAGAGAAACCACGAAGTATTGCGCGACGCCGGTCTCTATGGAATGTCGTTGCCTCGCAAATACAAAGGCTTGAACTTCCCTTACGTTCCTTACGTCATGGCAGCTGAAATAGTTTCACGCGCTGATGCTGGCTTCGCTAACATCTGGGGTCTTCAAGACTGTGCAGAGACTATCTACGAATTTGCTTCAGAAGAAATTAAATCAAAATATTTACCTCTCATCAACCAAGGTTTCACCTGCTCTATGGCTCTCACCGAACCTGATGCAGGCTCCGACCTTCAATCAGTAAGACTTAAAGCTTCCTTCGATGAGGAAAACAACTGCTGGAGACTCAATGGCGTAAAACGTTTCATCACCAATGGTGACGCCGACATCCAACTCGTCCTCGCTCGTTCAGAAGAAGGCACAACCGACGGCCGCGGTCTCTCTTACTTCCTCTATGACAGAAGAGATAACGCAGTCACAGTGAGACGTATTGAAAACAAACTCGGTATCAAAGGTTCTCCAACAGCAGAATTGGTATTCAACAATGCTCCTGCTCTCCTCATCGGTGAACGCCGTATGGGTCTTATCAAATACGTGATGTCGTTGATGAACGGCGCTCGTCTCGGCGTTGGTGCTCAGTCTGTTGGTCTCGCCGAAGCAGCTTATCACGAAGCTTTAGAATATGCTCGTCAACGCGAACAATTCGGAAAAGCTATCATCAACTTCCCACAAGTTTATGAAATGCTCAGCAACATGAGAGCTAAAATCGATGCAACACGTACTCTCCTCTACGAAACATCTCGCTTCGTCGATTTATACAAAGCCTACGACTCAGTAAGCAAAGAAAGAAGCCTCACAGCAGAAGAACGTCAAGACATGAAATATGCTCAACGTCATGCCGACATGATGACTCCAATGCTCAAACTCTTCTCAAGTGAATACGCCAACCAGATAGCATACGACTGTATCCAAGTTCACGGCGGTTCTGGCTTCATGAAAGAATATAAATGCGAACGCCTCTACAGAGACGCAAGAATCTTAAGTATCTATGAAGGTACATCACAATTGCAAGTCGTGGCAGCTATCCGTTTCATCGGTAATGGATCATACCTCAAACGCATCGAAGAATACGAAGCAATGCCTATAGCAGACGAATTATTGCCTATCCGCGAACGTCTCGCTAAGATGAAAGAAAGCTACATCAGAATAGTCGCTGCTGCCGATAAGTTCGGAACATCGTCAGAAACATACGACTTCTTAGCTCGCAGAATGGTAGAAGCAATGGGTCACCTCATCATGGGTCACCTCCTTCTTCAAGATACAAACCGCTGCTCCGACTTCAGAAGATCATGTGAATTGACAGTGGCAACGGGCGAAGCTGAAATAGCTAAAATCCTAACTTACGTAGAAAACTTCAAAGAAGAAGACTTACAATTGTATAAATGATAATGTGGAATGAGGAATTAGGAATGAGGAATGAAGAAAACAATTCCTAATTCCTAATTCCTAACTCCTAATTCCTAATTAAATTAAATGTTATGAAATTATTATTGGAAAATAAAACCGCTGTCATCACAGGTGCAGCAAGAGGAATAGGCAAAGCCATCGCAAAACGTTTTGCAGAAGAAGGTTGTAACATCGCTTTCACCGACTTAAACGAAGAAAGTATAAAAGCTACTGAAGCTGAATTACAAGCTCTTGGCGTACAAGCTAAAGGTTATTTGTCGAACGCTGCTGACTTCAACGACGTTGAAAATACAGTGAAACAAATACATCAAGACTTCGGTCGCATCGACGTTTTAGTTAATAACGCAGGCATCACAAGAGACAACCTCATGATGAGAATGACAGAGAAAAACTGGGACGACGTTATCACCGTCAACTTGAAATCAGCATTCAACTTCATCCATGCCATCGTTCCTATCATGGCACGTCAACGCTCAGGTAGCATCATCAATATGGCTTCTGTAGTAGGCGTCTCTGGTAACGCAGGTCAATCCAACTACTCAGCTTCAAAGGCAGGTTTAATAGGTTTGGCAAAATCTATTGCTAAAGAAATGGGGTCACGTAACATCAGAGCCAACAGTATCGCTCCTGGTTTCATCATCACAGAGATGACAAATCAAATCCCAGAGCAAGCTAAGGAAGAATGGATGAAACAAATTCCTTTAAGAAGAGGTGGAACTCCTGAAGATGTAGCCGACACAGCTTTGTTCCTCGCAAGCGATTTGTCAAGATATGTCACTGGACAAACCATTCACTGCTGCGGCGGTATGAATTGCTAAGAAAGAATTTCCTTTTTCATTTTATATTAGTTTGGTAGAGACTGTCGATAATCGACAGTCTCTTTTTTATTCATATTATTCAAACTCTATAACATAACCCGATACAGTAACTTTTACGTTTGAATAAATTCCGCAGAATGTTGTCAGACTTGTTTCAACAGTCTCGTTGATGACAGCCTTAGATGAACCTACCAAGTTGGCACTTTCCAACATATTGGCTCTTGCTTCTTCGATTAAACCTTTTTTACGAAAACCGCCCAAATAGAAGAAATAATCTGCTTGAGCTTCACCTCTTACCTTTTGAACAATTTTATAATTGTCTTTAGATAAAACTACATTTGTTGTACTTTGATTCACGTTATGTGTCATTCCATCATGAAGAGAACAACTTGTCATGCCCAAAATGAGAGCAAACAAAACCGAAAATATCAATGGCTTTTTCATAATTTAATTATTTAATTTAACGTTTATAAATTCCTTATTATTCTGAGATTCTGAATTTTTGAGATTTTGAGTTTCATTCTACGATCGTCATTTCATTAACCAAATGTCCAGCTCCGGCATATTTGTCGATGATGAACAAGACGTAACGAATATCGACAGAAATATTTTTACAGATAGAAGGATCGTAAATCAAGTCGCTCATCGTTCCTTCCCAAGTGCGGTCGAAGTTGAGACCGAGAAGATGTCCGTCGGCATTTAAGATAGGACTTCCCGAGTTGCCGCCTGTAGTATGATTTCCAGCGATGAAAGCAACGTGCATGCTGCCGTCTTTATCAGCATAACGTCCATAATCTTTACTTTCATAAAGCTCGCGTAAACGGTCAGTAACGACATAATCGTAGATATTAGGATTTTCCTTCTGCATGATACCATCCAATGTTGTGAAGTGTTTATAAGTAACCGCGTCTTTTGGAGAGAAACCACCAATCCTACCGTAAGTAACGCGTAATGTGAAGTTTGCATCTGGATACATCATCTTATCTGGATTTTGCTCGGCGTGATATTCCATCTGTCCGCGCATGAACACTCTCTGCATATCGGCAATCTGATTGTTCAACTCAATACTCTTTGGTCTGACATTTTCCATATAGAAATCCATCACATTATTGTATGCCATCAGAGCAGGATCCTTTGCAAGTTTCTTAGCTTTTGATGCTTTAAACTCATCTAAAAAATCATTAACATTTTCTTCTGAAGTAAACATTGTCTTTGTAAACAATTCATCAACGTATGATTGAACGCTAGGATATTTCTCAACTATCGTGTTAAGAAGTTCCGGACGGAAATCTTTAGGCTGATTGTCGATATATTCTTGAAGAACCATCGCAGCGACTTCTTCATCTATTGGTTGATAATAATCTTTGAAGAAAACTTTTGTCGCTTCTTTTGCATCGGCGATGAGTTTATCTATTTCCTCTTGGGGAGTTTCTTTCGTTACTTGAGCAAGAGCGCTAAATTCTGCTGCGAAAGTCAATATCTCTATTTGGAGAGCTGTCTCTGAAAGATAAGTCGTTGCAAGTCTGTAAGGTTCATATTCTGCATAAACATTTCCAAAATCAGAGATTAGGTTAAGATAAGCTCCTCTTTGGCGGCTCTTGTAAGCCCATTCTGTAAAGTTTTTGTCGAAGTCTTTTTTCTTTTGGATACCTTTGAAGTTGTTGATACCTTCGATGACGCCCATCCATTTTTTCCAACCGTTTCCAAGGTGAGCATGTTTCGATGCATATTGGATTCTGACCTTAGGATCTTTCTCTTGATGTTTGTTGTAGATGTCTAATATCTTTCCACGAAGATTGACGCTGACAGGATAAATCACGTTAGCTTCTTGATGAACAGCAATTGCAGGAAGATATTCGTTGGTACGAGCAGGATAACCGAACACGAAAGTGAAATCGCCTTCATTTGCTCCTTTTAAAGAAATTGGGAAATGATAGTTTGGTTTATAAGGAACGTTGTCTTCGCTGTAGTCGGCAGCTTTTCCGTCAGGAGAGACGTAGATACGGAAGACTGAGAAGTCGCCGGTGTGACGAGGCCATACCCAGTTGTCGGTGTCGCCGCCAAACTTACCTATATTTGAAGGTGGAGCGCCAACCAAACGAACGTCTTTAAACACCTCGTTATAAATCATATAATATTTGTTTCCGTTATAGAAAGACCTGATGACAACTTGATAATCGCTTTCAGCTTCGGCAGCTTCTTTAAGTTTTTTCATATTGTTTTTCACAATCTCAGCTCTCTCGTCGTTCGTCGTTTCTCTTGTCACGCCTTCTAAGATTTTCTCAGTGACATCGACCATGCTTTTGAGCATAACGGCGCTGATGCCTGGACAAGGGAGTTCTTCTTCTTGCGACATAGCCCAGAAACCGTTGGTGAGATAGTCGCGTTCCACTGTGCTATGATATTGAATCCAGTCGAAGCCGCAGTGATGGTTGGTGAGAAGAAGACCTTTCTCGCTTACTATTTCGCCTGTACAACCGCCATCAAACAAAACAACAGCGTCTTTCATACTGCTGTTGTTGATGGAATAAATATCTTCAGCAGTGATGTTCATACCCATCTCCTGCATTTCTTTTTCGTTGTTTTGTAACAACATAGGAATCCACATTCCTTCATTGGCTCTCACATTGGTGAAGAGCGATGCCACGATAAATAATGTTAAAAGTGTTTTTTTCATATTGCTAAAAATTTGATTCATTTCAATTTCTGCAAAGATAGTATAAAAGTTTAGAGTTGGAAACTATTCCATAAATAATTTGTTGTCACAGCTTTTTTTTATAAGAAATTATTATCTTTGCACGTTCAATCCAAAATTTATGAAATATAACTATTGAAATTTTCACCTCATATAATAATTATAAACATTTATCATATTTCTGATAATTATTTGTATATTTGTAGGCAATTTGGTGGTAATAGTACCACCAAAAAAAGTGGTAAAAACTAAATAATGAAACTATGGAAAATAAAAAGCTACAATCAGTATTAGAGAATTGGCAGAAAATGCAGCCATTGTCAGAACAAGACCGTAAGAAATTAAGCAAGAGGTTTACTATAGATTTTAACTATAATAGTAACCATATTGAAGGAAATACGCTGACATACGGTCAGACCGAATTATTGTTATTGTTTGGCAAAGTGATAGGAGAGGCTGATTTCCGCGACTGTGAAGAGATGAAAGCCAGCAATGTTGGTTTACAAATGATGATATTAGAATCGAGTGAAAAGCAGGTTCTTACTCAGAATTTCATTCGTACGTTACATCGTACACTATTACGCGAAGATTATACAGTATATCGTAATTTACCTGGAGGCATTCAAACAAGTTACATAATTCATGCTGGGCAATATAAGACACGTCCTAACAGCGTCATCACTCGTTATGGCGACCGTTTTGATTATGCTTCTCCAGAAGAAACACCAGCATTGATGACAGACCTCATCGATTGGTATAATAAGGAGGAGCAAGAAGGTAATCTTTCTCCTATTGATTTGGCGATACTATTCCACTACCGTTATATTAGAATTCATCCTTTTGAAGACGGAAATGGACGTATCGCTCGTTTATTGATGAATTACATCCTATCGAGACATGGTTATCCGATGATAGTTGTACGTAGTAGATTAAAGTACGACTATTTAGAAGCGTTACACCGTGCTGATTTGAATGTTGGGTCCGCTCCTATAGATGGAGCAAATGCATCACTAAAAAGCATTCGACCTTTTCATAAATACATGCTTGATATAATCACTAAAGAAATCGGCAACGATATATTGTTTTTAACAGAACACGATGAAAATATTTGGTGGTATGATGGAGAGAGAGTAGTTTTCAGAACATCAACTTACAATAAGATATTACGTACTATGCAAATAGAACCAAAAGCCACATTATCTTATTTACAGGGTGAGGTTGGTATTAATCGCTCGGCATTACAAAAGATGTTATCTTCATTGCAAGACAAAGGTTACATTTCAAGGGATGATAACGTCTCTTGGCGTGTGTTTATTACTCCTTCTATTTACTAATTCTTATTAACATTTCTCAGAAAAATATTTATCTTTGCAACTTAATTTAAACTTATAAAACTCTATAAAAATGGAAAATAACGACAAACAATTCAAGCGTTACACGGTAACGACAGCATTACCATACGCTAATGGTCCTGTGCATATTGGTCACTTAGCCGGCGTGTATATCCCTGCCGACACTTACGTCCGTTATCTACGAATGAAGGGTGAAGAGGTTCTGTTTGTCGGAGGCTCTGACGAACACGGCGTGCCAATCACTATCAAAGCTGAAAAAGAAGGCTGCACTCCTCAAGACATCGTCGATAGATACCACAACATAATCAAGAAATCTTTTGAAGAACTCGGAATAAGCTACGACATTTATTCACGTACCTCGTCAAAAACTCATCACGAGACCGCCGCTGCTTTCTTCAAGAAACTCTACGACGACGGCAAATTCATAGAAAGAGAATCAGAACAATTCTTCGACCCAGAACGTAATAAGTTCTTGTCGGACCGTTATATCATCGGTACCTGCCCAAAATGCGGCAACGACCATGCTTACGGCGACCAATGTGAGAAATGCGGTTCTTCAATGAGTCCCGACGAATTGATAAATCCTCACTCAGCTCTCAGCGGAGCAGAATTGGTGAAGAAAACCACTAAACACTGGTATCTTCCTTTAGACCAATACGAACAATGGCTCCGCGACTGGATTATCGAAGGTCACAAAGAATGGAAACCAAACGTATATGGACAAGTGAAGAGTTGGTTGGACAACGGATTGCAGCCTCGCGCTGTCACACGCGACTTAGACTGGGGCGTGCCAGTACCTCTCCAAGAAGCCGATGGCAAAGTGCTCTACGTTTGGTTCGACGCTCCAATAGGTTACATCTCCAACACTATTGAACACTGCGCAGAAAATGGAACCGACTGGAAGAAATGGTGGAAAGACGAAGACACTAAACTCGTCCACTTCATCGGAAAAGATAATATCGTGTTCCACTGCATCATCTTCCCTTGCATGTTGAAAGCTTACGGCGACTATATCGTACCAGAAAACGTCCCTGCTAACGAGTTCTTAAATCTTGAAAACGACAAGATTTCAACATCGCGCAACTGGGCTGTCTGGTTACACGAATATCTCCAAGAATTTCCAGGAAAACAGGATGTCTTACGTTATGTGTTGACAGCCAACGCTCCTGAGACAAAAGACAACAACTTCACTTGGAAAGATTATCAAGATAGAAATAATAATGAATTGCTCGCCATCTTCGGTAACTTCGTAAATCGCACCTTGGTTCTTACACATAAATATTTCGAAGGTAAAGTTCCAGCGATGGATAACCTCAACGAAAAAGACAATGAAGCTATCGAAGAAATGAACCAATATCCAGAAAAGATTGGTCATCTCTTAGACACATACAAATTCCGCGAAGCTCTTTCTGAGTTGATGAACTTAGCTCGCCTCGGCAACCGTTATCTCACTGAAAACGAACCTTGGAAACAATTCAAGACAGACCCTGAAAGAGTAAAGACTGTACTCGCATTGTCGTTGCAGATTGTCGCGAAACTCGCTATCTTGTCGGAGCCTTTCCTTCCTTTCTCAGCTGAGAAGTTACAAGCTATGATCGGCTTGAACGTAGAAGGATGGAATCAAGCTAAAGAGACAGTTTTGTTGCCAGAAGGCAGCGTCATCTGCGAAGTAGAATTGTTATTCACCAAGGTTGAAGACGAGACTGTCGCAGCACAAGTCAAGAAGTTGGAAGACACCAAGAAAGAGAACGAACTCAACGCTTGGGCACCAAATCCTATCAAGCCTAACACCAACATTGATGAATTTGGCAAGATGGACATCAGAGTTGGAACAGTGTTGGAATGCACCAAAGTTCCAAAAGCTGACAAGTTGTTACAATTCCTCATCGATGATGGCATGAACAAACGTACCATCGTTTCGGGCATAGCAAAATATTATCCAAACCCGGAAGAGTTAGTTGGAAAACAAGTCTGCTTCATCGCCAACTTCGAGCCACGCAAATTGAAAGGCGTCACCAGCGAAGGCATGATTCTTTCTGCTGAAGACAAAGACGGAAGATTAGTCGTCGTAACGCCAAGTCAACCAGTAGCTCCAGGAAGTAACGTCGGATGATTGACTGTTGACACAGACCAATGACTCATAGACTTATGGACTCATAGTCTCATAGACTTTATCTAATAGAAGGATAGAATGCATCTTCGATGTGTTCTATCTTTTTTTCGTCGTTTTTGTCGATGACGATAGAGATAATATCGAAGCGAACATCGTTGTCGTATTGAAATCTGTTGACGTAGCTGTTCGCTGCCCATATCAAATGTCGTTGTTTAAAGACATCGACGGTAGCTTCCGGCTCAACGAGGTAGGAGCTTCGTCGCGTCTTGACTTCCACAAAGACTATAGTGTCGCCATCTTTCGAGATAACATCGACTTCCTTATGTCCACAGACCCAGTTAGTCTCTAAAATCTGATAATTCTTTTCAAGGAGATACTCGACGGCGACTCTCTCGCCCATCGCGCCAATTTCATTGTGTAGTGCCATTTTTCATAAATTTTGGATTATTTTGCAAAGGTATAAAAAATCCATATTTTCTTCTTCGATAATTTATTATTTTTGTGAGAAAATAAAAGCATCATGATAACATTTGAAGAAGACATTCGTAACGAAAATATTAAAGACATCGCTAAGAGACTGATGACGGCAGCGCGTACTGCTCCAAAAGCGAGAGGCACCGACAATTTGATTCTTGCTGTAGCCACCGACGACAGCATCGTTAAGATAGCCGAGAAGATGCGACAACTTGCTGTAGAACGAGAGATGCCATTCTTTGAACGCGACGCCGAGAACGTCATAAACTCCAGAGCCATCGTTCTTTTCGGCATGAAGATAAGTCCGTTAGGACTGAACTGCGGAGCCTGCGGTTTCCCGTTATGCTCAGCAAAGCCTAAGAACGTGCCATGTTTCTTCAACGCTAACGATATGGGTATCGCCATAGGTTCGGCAGTCTCGCTCGCAGCCGACATGCGCATCGACAACAGAGTGATGTTCTCCGTAGGACAAGCTGTCATGGCATTAGACATGATGCCTGAAGCCGAGATGGTTTTAGCATTACCTCTCTCCGTCAAAGAAAAGAGCATCTTCTTTGATAGAAAATAAGAGTCTTCCGTAGATTTAAAAACAATCTATTTCAAAAGCTTTTGTCATTCAAAAAAGGCTTTATCGTATTATTTTTTTCTTTATTTTTGTAATCTTATCAAAATATATCGGTTATGGATTATAATTTTAACGAAGTAGAAAAGAAATGGCAAGAATATTGGCGTGAGAATAACGTCTATAAAGTTGACATTGACAACAATAAACCAAAGTTTTATATCTTGGATATGTTCCCTTATCCTTCGGGAGCAGGTCTTCATGTGGGTCACCCTCTCGGTTATATAGCATCCGACATCTATGCTCGTTACAAACGCCTCAAAGGTTTCAACGTGCTTCACCCTATGGGCTACGATGCCTACGGTCTGCCAGCTGAGCAATATGCTATAGAGACAGGCACTCACCCTGCCATAACCACAGAGAAAAACATCAACCGTTATCGTGAGCAGATGGACAAGATTGGTTTCTGCTACGACTGGGACAGAGAGGTACGCACCAGCGACCCTCGCTATTACAAGTGGACTCAATGGACATTCATACAACTTTTCAATTCTTATTATTGTAATATTTCTAAGAAAGCTCAACCAATCAGTGAATTGGTAAAACGCTTCTCGGAACAAGGCACGGAAGGATTAGACGCTGCTTGTGGCAAACCGCTGCAATTAACCTCCGAACAATGGAATGCCATGAACGAGAAAGAGCAGCAGGAAGTCTTGATGAATTACCGTCTCGCTTATCTCGCCGACACTATGGTTAACTGGTGTCCGCAACTCGGAACGGTGCTCGCCAACGACGAAGTCGCTGACGGACTCTCAGTACGCGGCGGTCATCCTGTGGTACGTAAGACTATGAAACAATGGCTGCTCCGTATCACTGCCTACGCTGAACGTCTCTTAGAAGGACTCGAGACAATAGAATGGAGTGAGTCGATAAAAGAAGTACAACGCAACTGGATAGGCAAGTCGATGGGCGCATCATTGTTCTTCGACATAGCCGATAAAGATATTAACATTGAAGTGTTTACCACACGTGCCGACACTTTGTTTGGCGCGAGTTTCATGGTGTTGGCTCCTGAACATGAGATTATCAGCAGCATCACCACCGACGAACAACGCGAGGCAGTGGAAGAATATGTCACATGGGCAAAGAACCGTTCCGAGCGCGAACGTATGGCAGAAGTGAAAAAAGTCTCTGGTGTATTCACTGGAGCTTACGGTATCAACCCGTTCACCGGAGCTAAGATTCCTATCTGGGTAGCCGACTACGTACTCATGGGTTATGGCACCGGTGCTATCATGGCAGTGCCTGCTCACGACAGCCGCGACTTCGCTTTCGCACGTCACTTTAACCTCCCTATCATTCAAGTCGTTGCTAAACCAGGCGAAGAAGCTACCGACGCTTCTCAATGGACAGAGTCGTTCGACGCTAAAGAAGGCGTGATGGTGAATTCCGAATTCCTCAACGGCCTCAGCGTGAAAGAAGCAATCGCAACGATGATTCAAAAAATAGAAAAAGAAGGAATAGGAAAGGGAAAAACAAACTATCGTCTACGCGATGCTATCTTCAGCCGTCAACGCTACTGGGGTGAGCCTTTCCCGATATATTATAAAGGCGGTATGCCTTATGCCTTAGACGAAAGCCAACTTCCTTTGGAACTTCCAGCTATCGATGCATATAAACCTACAGAGGCAGGTGAACCTCCTTTGGCACGCGCCAAGAACTGGACAACAGAAGAAGGCTATCCTCTCGAAACCAACACAATGCCAGGCTTCGCAGGCTCCAGCGGTTATTACCTACGTTATATGGATCCGCACAACGATAACGAGTTTATCAGTAAAGAAGCTAACAACTATTGGCAACAGGTTGACTTATATATAGGCGGTGCTGAACACGGAACAGGTCACCTCATCTACAGCCGCTTCTGGAATAAGTTCTTATTCGACTTAGGCGTGACATGTAAAGACGAGCCATTCCAAAAGATGATTAATCAAGGTATGATACAAGGTCGTACCAACTTCGTATATCGCGTCAACTTCGAGAAAATGGCAGAATATAAGACATGGGAACTTATTAAGGACAATAAACTCGGAGTGAAGTTCGTCAAAGATTTCAAGGTGGGTCATCGTAAGTTCGACTTCTTCTGCCAAGAGAAAAATATCATAATAGAAATTAAGAAAGTGTCGTCATTAGAGAAAGTGGCTGACGCTTACGAAAATATAGCAAAGGATTTGGGATGTAAGTTATTACTTATTCCTATCAGACAAGTCCTCGTTGATGAAGAGTTCTCTATAGTAAGACAGAAGATTCAAGACCTCGTCGACGGAAAAGACGTTCCTGCTTTTGAAGAAGTAGAGATGCTTGAGGCTCCGCGTTTGTACGTCTCTAAGAACATCCCAGGAAGAGAATATTACGGCGACCCAATTCGCGTTGACATCAACATGGTTCATAACGACATCTTAGATACAGAACAATTTAAACAATGGCGCTACGACCTCAACGACTCTAAGTTTATTTTTGAACAAGACAAAGACGGTAATCCAATTTACGTCTGCAGTTGGGAAGTAGAGAAGATGTCGAAGTCGAAGTTCAATGTTCAAAATCCTGACGACTTAGTTGAGAAATATGGTGCCGACACCTTAAGACTTTATGAAATGTTCCTCGGACCATTGGAACAATCTAAGCCATGGGACACTCAAGGTATTGAAGGCGTCTATCGTTTCATAAGAAAATTCTGGAGACTTTATACCGACGAAAATAACGAGTTCTGTTTCAGCGATGAAGCTGCCAATAAAGAGGAACTGAAATCGTTACATAAACTCATCAAGAAGGAAGAAGACGATATTGAACGTATCTCATTCAACACTGTAGTGTCAGCCTTCATGATTTGCGTAAACGAATTGACAGACCTCAAGTGCAACAAACGCGAGATTCTCGAACCTCTCGCTATCATGATTTCTCCATACGCACCTCACCTCGCAGAAGAGTTATGGCATCAACTTGGACATAACGACAGCGTAGTGACACAGAAATATCCTGAGTTCGTGGAGAGTTACGTCGTTGAAAACAACTTCACTTATCCGGTATCAATCAACGGAAAGAAACGCTTCGACTTAGATTTGCCTATAACTTTAAGTCCGACAGAGATAGAAAAAATCGCCGTGGCAACACCAGAAGCAATAAAATGGATAGCAGATAAAAGCATAAAGAAAGTCATCGTCGTTCCTAAAAAGATTATCAACATCGTTGTGGGATAAGAACAAATGACCAATAAAAAAATAAGAGGCCGTCTAACAACAAAAAGTTAGGCGGTTTCTTTTTTCATATGATATTCGTTTCAAAAAAGGTTTTCTTGAAAGATTGTGTCTCAAATTTATAAAACGAGATTCCGGTTGTGCAAAACTGCATATAAAGCGAAGA
>JAFTXI010000004.1 GCA_017461665.1 Bacteroidales bacterium
CGTAGTATTGAATCTGATAATCTGATAATCTGAGAGATTGAGAGATTGAGAAAGCGCGCAGAGTCGCAAAGCAACGCAGAGTCTTGACAGCTTATCTCTGCGGTACTCTGCGACTTTGCGAGAGATACCGAGTCGCCACGTAGGGACGTATCGCATACGTCCTTATTACATATTATATGCGTGGACACATTCAATGGGTCCACGCATGATTTCTCAGTTTCTGAGATTCCAATATCATTTTCCTTCGCTCAATCTCTTATATCCTTCGTAGCGAAGTTTTGCAAATTCTTCTGTCTTGGCGAACAACTCCTTAGCATGTTCTGGGAAGATCTTCAACAATGAGTTGTAGCGAACTTCTCCCATGATGAAGTCTTGGAACTTACTCCAGTCGGGTTCTTTGCTGTCTAAATGGAATCCGTTTTGTCCAGCTTCTTCTTCAAGTGGGTTGTAACGGTAGAGATGCCAATAACCACATTCCACAGCTTTCTTCTCTTCGTTCTGAGTGCGTTTCATTCCCGACTTGATGCCGTGGTTGATACATGGTGCATAACATATTACCAATGATGGTCCAGGATATGCCTCAGCTTCTTTGATGGCTTTGAAATATTGAGCCTGATTTGCTCCCATCGCTACTTGTGCTACATAAACGTAACCGTAGCTCTTGGCTATCATGCCTAAGTCTTTCTTACGGACTCTCTTACCTGCAGCAGCGAATTTCGCAACAGCTCCTAATGGTGTAGATTTTGACGACTGTCCTCCTGTGTTGGAATAGACCTCTGTGTCGAGGACGAGGACGTTGACGTCTTCGCCTGAAGCTAAGACGTGATCCAAACCGCCGAAGCCGATGTCGTAAGCCCAACCGTCACCGCCGATAATCCATTGTGACTTCTTGACCAAATGGTCTTTCATCTCAACGATGAGCTTGCAACATTCGCAGTCGCATTTGCTTGCCATTTCAACGATTTGTGGAGCTAACTTCTCTGTTGCCTGACCGTTTTCACGGTTATCAATCCATTGTTGGAAGAGAACTTTTAACTCGTCGGAGCAGCAACTACATTCTGTTATGGCGGCTTTCATTGTATGTTCGACATGGTCACGGAGTTTCTTTGTTGCAGTCTGCATACCGAGGCCGAACTCGGCGTTGTCTTCAAACAAGCTGTTAGCCCATGCCACGCCCTTGCCGCTTCTGTTATTCTTGCAGTAAGGTGTTGCAGGTGCTGAGCCGCCATAGATTGAAGAACAACCTGTTGCATTGGCGACCAACATTCTTTCGCCAAAGAGTTGTGTGATAGTCTTTATATAAGGTGTCTCGCCACAGCCGGCACATGCGCCTGAGAACTCAAACAAAGGCTGTGCGAACTGACTGTTCTTGATACTTGCGAACTTGTCGATAAGTTCGTCTTTATATGTCACGTTCTTTTGACTATATTCCCAGTTTTCTGCTTGGTTGAGTTGGTCTTCAAAAGGCTTCATCACCAAGGCTTTTTCCTTAGCAGGACATACGTCGGCGCAGTTGCCGCAGCCTGTACAGTCCATCACCGACACTTGTACGCGGAAATGCATACCAGCCAATTCCTTAGGTGCTTTTATGTCGATGGCGTTCATTGAGGCAGGAGCTTTGCTTAACTCTTCGTCGGTCATCACCACAGGACGAATTGCTGCGTGAGGACAAACCAAAGAGCACTGGTTACATTGGATACAGTTTGCTGAGTTCCATTCAGGGACGACTGTCGCGATGCCACGTTTTTCGTATGCCGTTGTGCCGGCAGGGAAAGTTCCGTCGATGATGCTTTCAAATGCACTGACAGGAAGGTCGTTGCCACATTGTGCTGTCATCGGACGCATGACGTTGTTGATGAAGTCAGGAGCGTCTTTCAATGGTTCCAAAACGAAGTCTGTCGAGCAGTCTAATTTAGCCCATTCGTGAGGAATCTCTACTTTGGTGATTTCGCCTCCGCGGTCAACGGCAGCGTAGTTCATGTTGACGATGTCTTCGCCTTTCTTGCCATACGACTTCACGATGAACTTCTTCATTTGTTCGACGGCTAAGTCGTAAGGGATGACGCCAGAAATCTTGAAGAAGGCTGATTGTAAGATGGTGTTGGTACGGTTGCCTAAACCTATCTCTGCCGCAATCTTAGTGGCGTCGATGATATACATATTGATGTTATGTAATGCCAAATATTTCTTTACAAAGTCAGGAAGATGTTTCTTGGTTTCTTCTTCGTTCCATGGAGAGTTGTACAACAATGTACCGTTGTCTTTCAATCCGCGTAAGCAGTCGTATTTGCTTAAATATGAAGGGACGTGTACGGCGACGAAGTCAGGAGTTCCGACTAAGTAAGGGGCCAAGATTGGCTGGTCACCGAAACGAAGGTGTGAACAAGTGTAACCTCCCGATTTCTTTGAATCGTAGTCGAAATAAGCCTGGCTGTATTTGTTGGTGTTATCACCGATAATCTTGATTGAGTTTTTGTTGGCACCTACTGTGCCGTCAGCTCCGAGACCGTAAAACTTTGCTTCGAATGTTCCTTTAGGAAGTATTGATATTTCAGGAAGCAAAGGTAAGGAACGGTGTGTCACGTCATCGACGATGCCGACAGTAAATTGATTCATTGGGTTCTCGCTTGCCAAGTTGTTGAACACCGATATGATATGAGACGGTGTAGTGTCTTTTGAAGATAATCCGTAGCGACCACCGATGATGAGAGGTTTCTTTTCTGCAGGGATATCTTTACAGTTGGCGAAAGCTTCAACGACGTCTAAGTAGAGAGGATCGCCGTTAGCTCCAGGTTCTTTTGTTCTGTCTAAGACACAGATGCGTTTCACTGTTTCTGGTATGACTTCGCCGAGATATTTCACGCTGAACGGACGATAGAGACGTACGTTGATGAGTCCGAGTTTCTTGCCTTCAGCGTTTTCTTTGTCGATGACGGTCTTGATAACATCGGTGATTGAGCCCATAGCGATGATGATGTCGGTAGCGTCTTTTGCGCCATAGAATGAGAAAGGAGCATAATTACGTCCGGTGATTCTGCTCATTTCTTTCATATATTTTGCTACGATGTCAGGGAGAGCGTCGTAGTATTTGTTTTGTAATTCGCGTGTTTGGAAATAAATGTCAGGGTTTTGTGCGGTGCCGCGAGTGACAGGATGTTCTGGATTCAATGCGCGGTTACGGAACTTGGTGAGAGCCTTTTGGTCGATGAGTTTTGCTATCTCGTCTTGATCTATGACTTCAACTTTTTGAATCTCGTGTGAGGTGCGGAAGCCATCGAAGAAGTGCATGAAAGGAACGCGACCTTCAATAGCAGCGAGGTGAGCCACAGGAGCTAAGTCCATAATTTCTTGAACGGATCCTGTTGCTAAAAGAGCAAAACCTGTCTGACGAGCGCTCATGACGTCGGCGTGGTCGCCGAATATTGACAATGCCTGAGCTGCCAAAGAACGTGCTGAGACGTGGAAAACGCCAGGTAACAACTCGCCGGCAATCTTGTACATATTAGGTATCATCAACAAAAGTCCCTGCGATGCAGTGTATGTTGTGGTAAGTGCTCCTGCTTGTAACGAACCGTGGACAGCACCGGCAGCACCAGCTTCGGATTGTAACTCAACAACCCTTACAGTCTCTCCAAAAATATTCTTTCTACCTGCTGCACTCCATTCGTCAACGTTTTCAGCCATCGGAGATGATGGTGTGATAGGGTAAATAGCTGCAACTTCACTGAACATATAAGAAACGTGAGCTGCCGCGCAGTTACCATCACATGTCATAAATTTTTTTTCTGCCATAATATTGTATTTTTAGATGTAATTAGTAGAACAAGAGCCTACTATATATGGTTTCATTTAAAGGCGCAAATTTACTTTTTTTTTGCACACGATTTACAAAATACGTAAAGATGTTACAAAAAAAAGCGGACGAATCCGCTTTTTAAAACCATCAATGATGGAAAATGTTTTATGAGCAAAATCAATTTACATTCTTTGTTGTGCTTGCTTCATGTTGATGAGCGCAGTTTGCATGATCGTGACCACATTCAGCTTTCTTTGCTTCATGATTACAACCTTCATGATTGTGACCTTGACAAGCTCCAGATTTCATTTCGCAGTTTGCATGATCGTGTTTACCATCGCAATTATGCTCGTGTTTGCCGTCGCATTTCTGTTCGCATTTTTGTTCTGCTTTGCCGTCACATTTTTGTGCACCTTTTTGATTGTTATTGCAGCAACTTGCTAATAATACTACTGCCAATCCTAATACTAAAAATAATTTTTTCATTGTTTTCAAATTTTAAGTTAAGTTCGACAAAGATACAATATTATTTGTAAAAATCAAATATAATGTTTGTTAATTTTTTGTCTCCAAGTCTCCGAGTCACCAAGAAGTTACTAAGATTTTGAATTTTTGAATTTCTCGGTTTCTATTCCAAAACGATTTGATATGTGCTTCTGCTTCTTTGTTCGATGTATATTTTTTTATCTTTGACAAAGTCTTTTTCCAAACCTTCATGATAATGACGAATTGTGAAGAGTTGTAGTCCGTCGTTGTATTTAATTTTAAATGATTGAGAGAGAGTCTCAATGAGTTGAAGTTTTTTCTTTTCGTTTTCGTCGAAGCATATCGAGAGGACGAGAGCCGACACTTGCGTCATGTTGGCGTGGAGATTTAGTTCGTCCATGATGTTAAAGATAATAGCGCGGTTGTGTTCGTTCATGAAAGAAAAGTCGCGTGCTGTGATACTCATAAGAGTCTGTTTCTCTTTTACTATGAAAGATGGGACATACTCGATATAATCTTCAGTGTTGTCGATGATGGTAGGTTCTAAGGAAGTATCGACGAAAGATTTAACTTTAAGAGGGATGTTTTTGTTTTGCAGAGGTTTGAGTGTCTTAGGATGAATTATCGACGCTCCGTAGAAAGCGAGTTCTATTGCTTCCAAATAGGATAGGTGTGATATTTTTTGTGTGTTGGGAAAACGTTTAGGGTCGGCGTTACGGACTCCATCGACGTCTTTCCATATCGTAACTTCCTGAGCATCCATGCAGTTGGCGAATATCGCTGCTGTGAAGTCGGAGCCTTCTCTTCCTAAGGTCGTTGTGGTTTTCGGAGAAATAGTTCCTGCGATGAAACCTTGTGTTATGTACATCGTGCCATCATGATTGTCGCTGAGTTTTTGTATCCTCAGTCGGCAGTCGTCCCAATTAGGATTGGCAGCGCGGAAGTTATGGTCGGTGATGATATATTCGCGAGCGTCTAAGAGTTCGTTCTTTATTCCACATTCATTGAGATATGTGGAGATCAGAGTCGTTGATAGAATCTCTCCGAAGCTGACGGTGTTGTCGTATTGATAGTCATAGTCGAAGCCTGTCTCTTGAAGGTTGAGATATAAATCTAAGAAGAGGTTTGTCATCACTTCAAAGATTGGGTGAGAGGTGTTGCCTTCAAAAAGGTCAATCATTATCTTTTCGTGATATTCTATTATCTCGCTGAGAGCGCTTATCTCGAGATGACCGTTGTTTTTGCGGAACTCGGCTAAGGCTTTTTCTATAGCATTTGTCGTCTTTCCCATGGCGGAGACGACGAGTATCAGTTCATCACGATTTTCTTTTTCTATAATGCTTTTTAAGTTTCTCACGGCATCGGCGTCTTTCACCGAAGCACCACCGAATTTATATATTTTGCGAATCATAAAATTTCAAAATTTGTCATACAAAAATAAGAAAAATGATAAGCAAAAAATGTCTGATAGCAAAATTTTTATTTCGCGCAGAGCCGCAGAGCATCGCAGAGTTTTTTTAGTTAGTTTCTTTGCGATGCTTAGCGTCTTGGCGAGAGATGTCAATTCTTCTTTCCTCCGTGGTTGAAGCTGTGTTTAGGATGGATGTTCCTATTGACTTCAACACGCGACTGTGTAGGATAGCTGAGTTTCTCTAAGTCGCTGACTGCCATCCTGATGTCGGTGAGAAGCATATCTGCCATGTCGCGGCTGAATCCTTGGCGACAAACTATTCTCATCACGACGCATTGTTCCAAGTCCTTCGGCATAGTGTAGGCTGGAACCATCCATCCGTTTTGCTGTAACTTATACTGCAAGTCGTATAATGTCCAGTTGGCTACTTTGTCGTACTTCGGATTCAACGACCAGATGAACAACGGGTTGACTACTTCATTGCTGTAATTCTTGAACTGTGGCATCTTGCCAATCTCTTCGTGAAGATATTTTGCAATTTCCATAGAGTTCTGTTGTATTGCCTTGTAGCCCTGGAATCCTAATCTGATGAACTGATAATATTGTCCGAGTATCTGTGCGGCAGGACGTGAGAAGTTGAGACCTACCTGTGTTATGTCAGCACCGAGATAGTTGACACTGAACGACATTTCTTCAGGAAGATATTTCTTGTCTTTCCAAATAACCCAGCCCAATCCAGGATATACGAGTCCGTATTTGTGTCCTGAAGTGCTTATCGACAAGACATTGTCCAAGCGGAAGTCCCATCTGACGTGAGGCTTTAGGAATGGCAAGATGAAACCTCCTGATGCAGCATCGACGTGGATGCAGAGTTCGTTACCCGTTTTCTTGTTGAACTTCGTTACTTCCTTGTCTAATTCCTCGATGTCGTCGTTCATGCCGGTCCAGGTGCAGCCTGCGATAGGGACGATACATATTGTGTTCTCGTCGCACATCTCGATGGCTTTCTTAGGGTCGAGAGTTGGGTTGTCGATGCTGAGCGGAACCGTACGCATCTCGATCTGCCATAGCTGAGCAAACTTCTCCCATACTACCTGGAATCCTGTGGAGACCACGAAGTTAGGTTTGTCGTAAGGCTTGCCTTGTTGCATCCTTCTCTTACGCCAGCGCATCCATGCCGAGACGCCGCCGAGCATACAAGCCTCCGATGAACCAATACCGACGGCTCCGGTCTTCCACCGATTCTGTTCGGGTGAGTTCCAGAGGTTAGCAATGATGTTAATACATTTCTGACCCATCAAGGCGATACGAGGATATTCGGTCTCGTCTATATAGTTGATACTGATGGCGTCGTTCATGAGCTTGGTGGCGTGGTCGTCCATGTAAGTCGTGACGAAAGTGGCGAGGTTGAGACGAGGTTGCGTCTGAGGGAAGGTTTCGTCTTTAACCATTTGGTAGGCTATTTCCGGGGTAGTAGGGCTATCCGGAATCTTATCGACGGGCGAAGGGTTAATCATGGCATCTGTTCCGAAGACGTCGCTTTTTGCATCTCCGTGTCTGAAATTGAAATCTTTCATAATGTTGTTTTTTTAATTTATAATGCCTAAGAAACATAATGAAAGAAATAAAGTTTGTTAAAAAGAGGTGAAGGATAACTACAAAAATCTTCATAACAATATTATGTTACAAATTCTTTTTTAAATCCCAAAATGTTGTGAATCGTGATTCTTATGCTCTGAAGTATTTTTGCAATCGAAAATGTATTAGCTATATGATAGAATCGTTTATGAGAAATAATAAAATAACAACCTTAATAATTTCCATTCTTATTATGTCATTTTCCTCTTACGCTAATCCTACGGAAAATATGCCGGCAGAGAAAGTAGTTGTCAGTGGAAGAGTAATTGATGAGGGAGGTGCTCCTGTCTCGTTCGCGACAATCTTTATAAAAGAATCTTCGCATGGAACAATGGCTGATGAGGATGGAAAATATTCTTTGAAGGTGAATGTAGGAAGTCACGTCTTATGTGTCAGTATGCTTGGTTATGAAGATACTGAGAAAAATATTGTTGTAAAATCGGCTACTCCTTTGGTGGTCGATTTTGTTTTAAAAGAAAGTTCCATACAACTCGACCATGTTGTTGTTACGGCTTCGAGTGTTGAACGTGTTCGCAACTCGGCTTTCAATGCTGTGGCTGTCGACACTCGTGGCTTGCAGAACTCTTCCAAGAATATCAGCGACGCTCTCTCCAAGTCGTCTGGTTTGAAACTGCGCGAGTCGGGAGGCGTTGGCTCCGACCTTTCGGTTATGCTTGACGGATTCTCAGGAAAACACGTGAAGGTCTTCATCGATGGCGTGCCTCAAGAAGGCGTCGGCAGCTCGTTCTCTCTCAATAATATCCCCGTTGGATTCGCTGAACGTATAGAGGTCTATAGAGGCGTTGTTCCCGTCGGTTTCGGATCCGACGCCATAGGCGGAGTGATAAACATCGTTACCAATAAGAAACGTCGTTCATGGTTCGCTGACGCTTCCTATTCGTATGGTTCTTTCAACACTCATCGCTCCACTATCAACGCGGGACAGTCGTTCGAGAATGGCTTGATGTGGGAGATAAACGCCTTCCAAAATTATTCCGATAATAATTATATGGTTGATGCTCCAGTTGAGAATTTCGAGACGGGACTTATCGACAAGACTAAGAAAGAACACGTGGAACGTTTCAACGATACATATCATAACGAGGCTGTCATCGCAAAAATTGGTCTTGCAAATAAAAAATGGACCGATCGTCTCTTGTTCGGACTTACTTATTCCCAAATGTATAAGGAGGTTCAAACCGGCGTGCGTCAGGAGATAGTCTATGGAGCGAAACATCGTCATGGCCATTCGTTCATGCCTTCTATGGAATATGTTAAAAGAAACTTACTTCTCGTAGGTCTCGACCTTACACTCACGGCAAATTATAATAATAATGTTAACACAAATGTCGATACTTCCCAATACAAATACAATTGGTTGGGAGAGACGCAGCGACTTAATTCGCCAGGGGAACAATCGTATCAATATTCTCAAGCTAACAATGACAATTGGAACACGACGGCAACATTAAACTATCGCATAGGTCATGCTCATCGTTTCACACTGAATAACGTCTTCAATTCTTTCACGCGCTCCAACACCTCGCTCTTAGCTGTCGAAGAGCAGACCGACCCCATAGCAAAGCAGACGCGTAAGAATATCACAGGATTCCAATATCGTTTCATGCCGACGCACGTTTGGAACGTCTCGGTATTTGCAAAATATTACGATCTCTACGTCTCAGGACCTATCGCCGTCGATGAGAATGCAACTGACTTTGTGAGAACCACGCGTTCTGAAAACGCCTTCGGTTATGGAATAGCAGGAACTTATTTTATCGTGCCGGAGTTACAAACGAAAATATCATACGAGAAGGCTTATCGTCTGCCTACTATCGAGGAGATGTTCGGTGATGAAGACTTGGAGATGGGCGACATCGGGATACGTCCTGAGAATAGTCATAACTTCAATTTCAACCTGAGCTACAATTTCTTTCTTGATAAAAAAGAAAGACATAATATTTATTTGGAAGGTGGCTTGGTCTATCATGACACGCGAGACTACATTCAACGCAACATCGTTGACATCAGCGGAGGAAGATCGGCAGCGACTTATATCAATTATGGTAGAGTCAAGACGATAGGCGGAAATATGACGATGCGTTATTCTTTCTCGCGTTGGCTCTCTGTCGGCGGTAACGTCACTTATATGGACATTCGTGACAATATGCCAATCGCCATTGGTACTGAATCGATGCCTAACTTAGGTTATAAAGACAGAATGCCTAACATTCCTTATTTCTTCACCGATGCCGATGTCACTTTTACATGGACCGACTGCGGCAGAAAAGGCAACGATTTGTCGTTTATCTACGACAATTATTATATGCACAAATTCTATTATTACTCATCACGTATCGGAACTAATAAAGATGAATATATGGTACCTAATCAGTTCTCGCACAATGTCTCACTGAATTATTCTATAAGTAATGGAAGATATAATCTATCGGTGGAATGTCGTAACCTCACCGATGAAGACTTATACGATAATTTCAGTTTGCAGAAAGCTGGACGCGCCTTTTATGCGAAAATAAGAATAGCATTGGGAGGAGAGATTAATTAGGAATTGGGGATTGGGAAGTTTTATATTGAATAATCATAATAAATACATAATAATTAAATACATAATAAAAATGAAAAAAACTATCAAAATTCAAAAATTGAGCAAGCGTTTTTACGCTACAGTATTAATGGCTCTTGCCATGACAGTTTCATTCTCTTCATGTAAACCGGATCCAGATGATCCAACGCCACCATCGACAGGTGATAAAAACGTTTATGTCATTGCTTCACAAGGTCAGTTTTCTAATACTACAACAAACGCTTTGTTGACAACATCTTCTTTAGACGAAGGCACCATCGGAATGGAAAACGGCTTGGTTAACGACGGAGCTACACAATGGGTTTTCTACGGCGACAAATATCTTTATGGTTTGACTTACAATCAAGGTAATGCCGGTTTAACTCGTTCTTACATAATGGGTGACGACTATACTCTAAAAGCTCGTTCAGGAGAATATGCAGTACGTCGTTTCACCACTTACGGAATTTATGATGATTATGTGATGACATTCTCGACAGGCGACGGTCCTGCTGAATGGGCTGACGAAAACGGTTATATTCCGCAGTCGTTCTTAGTTTCAAAATTGGATGTATATTCTGAGACATATACCACCAACAACACACTCGAACCTCATTATCTCTCAGAGAATTTCCTTGGCAATGGCGAGTATGTGACACTTGCCGGCATTCAAGAACGCGATGGAAAATTATTCTCTGCTGCCGTCCCAATGGGATTGAGCCAATACGGTGTCAAAGATGGCGACGGTCAATGGATTCTTCCTGGCAACGAAGACTTAGTGACAACAGAGCCGGGTGGTTCGGGAAGCAGCTCATACGACGTTGATGAATTACAATGGACACAATATCCTAACGAGTGTTGGATTGCTATCTTTAACGATGAGACTCTCTCTGAGAAAACTCTCATCAGTACCGATAAGATAAGTTATGCCTGTGGTCGTAGAAAATCGCAGTATTATCAGATGACTTGGGCTGTAGATAACGGCGATATCTATGTGTTCTCGCCTTCATACGCCAAGGCAATGAAAGACTCTCGTCAGCAAACGACACTTCCTGCTGGCGTCATGCGTATAAAAGATGGGACACAATCGTTCGATGAAAGTTACTATGTTGATTTTGAAGCATTGTCAGGCGGTCTCTCATTCTTGAGAACATGGTACGTGGGTGACAACAAATTCTTGATGTTGATGTACGACAGACCAATAACACCTGCCAACGACATGGTCGCCAATGCTCTTGCAATATTCGATGTTGAAACAAGCACTCTCACCAATGTCACAGGACTTCCTTCAGCAGACGTCTTGTCAGGATTTGGCAACGCTCCATACGCTGAAGACGGAAAAGTATATATGGCTGTAACCACAACAAATTCTTATCCTGTGGTTTATGTCATCGATTCTAACACAGGCGTCGCTGAAAAAGGCATCACTGTAGAAGCAACACAAATCAGTGGAGTAGGTCGTCTGTTACCATTAAATAAATAACTATGAGAAAGATATTTAAGGAGTTACATCTTTGGCTCTCGTTGCCGCTCGGTATCGTGATGGCAGTGACATGTTTCTCCGGTGCTATGCTTATCTTTGAAAAAGAGATAACAGAGTCAATACAAAAGGAATATTATTTCGTAGATAAGGTGTCGGACGATGCCTTATCTTTTTCCCAGATAATAGAGAAAGTACAGCCTACTCTCGACAAAGGCGTTGAGATAACAGGTATCGTCGTCTCTAATGATCCTGAACGTTGTTATAAGTTGAATCTTTCTAAACCCAATCGTGCTGCTGTTTATGTGGATCAGTATTCGGGTGAGTTGAAAGGTCAGCCTGAGCGTTTGGCATTTTTCAGGACTATGTTCCGACTGCATCGTTGGCTGATGGACTCGCGTCCTGCCGATGGCGGGATTTTTTGGGGAAAGATGATAGTCGGAGTAAGTACACTTTTGATGGTTATAGTTCTTATCACAGGCATAGTGATATGGATTCCTAAAAACATCAAAGGATTGAAAAACAGACTGTCGATAAAAGTCGGTAATGGATGGCGTCGATTCTGGTACGACCTTCATGTGGCAGGTGGAATATACGCTGTCTTGCTGTTGCTCGCCATGGCGCTCACCGGATTGACATGGTCGTTCGAATGGTATCGCAACGGGTTTTATAAGGTGTTTGGCGTCGAGATGACGAAAAACAACGGCAATAATTCCAATAAACAGAAGACACAAGTCGAGGATGAGCAGAAAACTCCTTATCTTCATTGGGAAGAGGTATATAAGAAGTTGTCGATGGAGAATCCCGAGTCGAAACAGATTACGATTTCAAAGGGAAGTGCTACTGTCAGCGTTGACGCATTTGGCAACAAAAGAGCTTCCGACAAATATAAATTCGACAATGCGAGTGGAGAGATAATCTCGAAGGAATTATATAGCGATGCCGCCAAGTCGAGCAAGATAAGAGGTGTTATCTATTCTGTACATGTTGGAAATTGGGGAGGAATGATAACGCGAGTCTTATGGTTCTTGGCTGCTATGATAGGAGCTGCTCTTCCTCTGACAGGATATTATCTTTTCTTCAAGAGGAAATTCGGAAAGAAATAATATCGTATTGAAGATATAAAAACAAAAAACGGACGACTTAATTGTCATCCGTTTTTCTTTTGTAGCGGGGACAGGATTTGAACCTGCGACCTCCGGGTTATGAGCCCGACGAGCTACCGGACTGCTCTACCCCGCATCATGATTTCACAAAAGAACAAATTTTTTTTCGTTTTGTTTGCGAGTGCAAAGATATATTTTGTTTCTTTGCAAGTCAAGTATTTTTTAAAAAAAAATTTTCAACATGAGTCATAAAGCAGGTTATGTAAATATCATAGGAAAGCCAAATGTCGGAAAATCAACGCTTATGAACGAATTTGTAGGCGAAAAAATTTCTATCGTAACATCGAAAGCACAGACCACAAGACACCGAATTTTGGGTATTGTGAACGGTGAAAACTTCCAAATTGTGTTCTCAGATACGCCTGGAATCATAAAAAATCCCGCTTACAAGATGCACGAAGTGATGAATCAGTTCGTCAACGTGGCTTTCATCGACGCCGATTTGATACTTTATGTCGTCGATATAACAGACAAGAAAATTGATGAAAAAACTATGGAGCGTCTTCAAAAAATTAACGACATCCCAATCTTCGTCCTCTTGAATAAAATCGATTTGTCGGATCAAGATGGCGTAGTGTCGGCAGTCAACTTCTGGCAGAACGCTCTCCCAACAGCGACGATATTCCCAATATCGGCACTTCATCACGCCAACATAAATCACATCTTCGACTGTATCTTGGAGAAACTTCCTGAATGTCCGCCTTATTTCCCTAAAGACGAACTCACCGACCGATCGATGCGTTTCTTCATCTCTGAAATTATTAGAGAGAAAATCTTACTTATCTACAAACAAGAGATTCCTTATTCGGTGGAAGTCGTCGTCGATGCTTACGAAGAAAGCGCTAAGATGATAAATATCAAAGCCACCATCTTCGCAGCCCGCGACTCTCAGAAAGCTATATTAATAGGTAAGGCTGGTTCCGCTATCAAAAAATTGGGAATCATGTCGAGAGGCGACATCGAAGAGTTTACCGGAAAGAAGATTTTCTTAGACCTCAATGTCAAAGTTAGTAAAGATTGGCGCGACAATGAAGCCGAGTTGAGGAATTTCAATTATGAAGCGTGATTTTTAAAGTTTATTGTTTATAGTTCATAGTAGTTTTAAAGTTCAAAGTTAAAATATTAAACTTAAAAACTAACGACTTTTCAAATCTCTAACTGCTATTAACTATAGACTATAAACTTTTTAAACTATTTTTCGTATCTTTGCAGAACACAGAAATTTGAATAGAAATGAGTAATATTGTTGCAATAGTGGGAAGACCCAATGTGGGAAAATCGACGTTCTTTAATCGTTTAGTTCAGACTCGTCAGGCTATAGTGGAAGAGACAAGCGGCGTGACTCGCGACCGTCATTATGGACATAGCGACTGGAATGGAAAGTCGTTTACCGTCATTGATACCGGCGGTTATGTGGTAGGTTCTGACGATATTTTTGAAGAAGAGATTAGAAAACAAGTCGATCTCGCAATTGATGAAGCCGATGTCATTATCTTTGTCGTTGACGGAAAAGAAGGACTTCACGTGTTGGACGAGGATGTCGCCCTGATACTTCGTCGCTCCAAGAAAAAAGTGCTGCTCGCCGTCAATAAGACCGACATCCCTAACAAAGAAAGCAACATAGCCGATTTTTATACCTTAGGTCTCGGCGACATCTTCGCTTTCTCGGCTATGACAGGAACAGGCACCGGCGAGCTCTTAGATGAGGTGGTCAAATATCTTCCTAATGACACAACAGAAGATTACGACGGTCTCCCTCGCTTCGCTCTCGTAGGACGTCCTAACGTTGGAAAGTCGTCGATGATAAACGCTTTCTTAGGTCATGAACGTCACATCGTCACCGACATAGCAGGAACGACACGCGACAGCAACAACACGCGTTTCAATGCTTTCAATATGGACTTCGTACTCGTCGATACTGCAGGTCTCCGTAAGAAAAGCAAGGTCTCCGAAAACATAGAGTTCTATTCCGTCATGCGTTCAATACGTGCCATAGAAGAATGTGATGTGGCAGCTCTCATCATCGACGCTACTCAAGGCTTCGAGGCTCAGGATATGAATATCTTACGTCTCATTGAAAAAAATAAAAAAGGTCTCGTCCTCATCGTCAACAAGTGGGACTTGATAGACAAAGACTCTAACACCCACCTTCAGTTTGAGAAGATGATAAGAGAGAAGACAGCTCCTTTCACCGATTATCCAATCATCTTCACTTCGGCGATAAACCGTCAGAGGACCTTCCGCGTGTTAGAAGCCTTACATCAGGTCTATGAAAACAGAGAACGTCGCATCCCAGTACGCGAACTCAACGACACTATGTTGGAGATAATAGCAGCGCGCCCTCCACAAGTGGCGTCAAGAAACAGATACCTCAAGATAAAATATATCACACAGCTGAAGAGCCCAACACCACAGTTCATCTTCTTCTGTAACTTACCAAAAGACGTGAAAGAATCGTACTATCGTTTCTTGGAAAATCAGATACGTCAACATTGGAACTTCAACGGAGTGCCGATTCAGTTATTCTTCAGGGAAAAATAATACTAATTAGGAGTTAGGAATGAGGAATTAGGAATGGGTGATGATTCTGAAATTTAATTCCTAATTCCTAATCCCAAATTCCTAATTGATAAAAATGGAAGAATTAAGAATAGATAAATGGTTATGGTGTGCGCGTCTTTTCAAGACGCGCACTCTCGCTACCGACGCTTGTAAGGGCGGTAAGGTAAAAATCAACGATGCTCCCGTAAAGCCATCTCGCGACGTGAAGATAGGAGAACAGATTCAGGTGCAACTCGGGCAGCTACATAAGGTAGTGGAAGTGAAGAGTGTCCCTAAGAGCCGCGTCTCTCCCAAACAAGTCGAAGAGGTTTATATCGACATGACACCAAAGGAAGAATACGAGAGAATAGAATTTATCCATGCCTACAAAGTAGAATATCGCGACCGAGGCTCCGGACGTCCAACGAAAAAAGAAAGACGCGAAATAGATAGACTTAAAGAATATTAGAATCTGAGAATCTGAAAAACTTATAGACTTTAAAAGGGAGACGCTTCAATTACATCGTGTTTATTTTAAAGGTGTAATTGGAACGTCTCTACTTATAGACTCATAGACTTATAGACTCTGGACGTATTCGATACGTCCCTACAAAAAAATCTGTTGTCTGTTGTCCGATGTCTGTTGACTTTTCTTATCTTTGTCAAAAAGATTATTATGAAAAAGTTACTTCTCCCTTTATTGATATTGATAGCTTTCTTACCTTCATGCGAGAAGAAAGATTCTTTCGACGGATTCACTCGTACCGTCGTCTATCGTTCTGGCGATTATGGCTCAAAATATTATAGAATACCGGCGATTATTACGGCTAAAGACGGTAGCCTTGTCATCTTTACCGATAAGAGAAAAGAGAACGAAACCGACCTTCCTGAAGACATCGACATTTTATGTAACTACAGCACCGACGGCGGCGTGACATGGAGCGAGCCTTACACTCTCGCGCAGGGCTTTGGTTATATGGAAGGATTCGGCGACTGCGCCGTGACATACACCAATCACGAGAAAGGTCTCATCGCAGTCTTCGTAGGCGGTCAAGGCTTGTGGCAATCGACGCCGACAAATCCAAATCGCACCTATAAATCTGTTAGCTACGACAACGGTCGCACATGGAGCGAGCCTGAAGATATAACACATTTCATCTTCGGAAGCGAATGTGAAGACAGCATAAGAAGAAATTGGCGTGCCTCGTTCTGCGCCTCGGGCAACGGACTCCTCACAAGCAAAGGACGTATCATGTTCGTGGCTTGTATTCGTGAGACGCTCAATTATTCTTTAAATAATTACGTGATATATTCCGACGACGATGGCGAGACTTGGAATGTCTCTGGTCGTGCTTCTGTCGGTGGCGACGAGGCTAAGGTGGTGGAACTCAATAATGGCGACATCTTGATGAGCATACGTACCACCGGAAAGAGATGGTATAACATCTCACATGACGGCGGCGTCACCTGGAACGAAACGACTTACGCCTGGGACGACCTCGTAGGTCCAGCTTGTAACGGCGACTTGATACGATATGACGAAAACACTTTGTTACATAGTCTCCCAACAGGCAACTCACGCCGCGACGTGGCAATATATGTCTCCAAAGACGAAGGCAAGACTTGGAACGATGGAAAAATCATAGTACCTCGCTTCTCGGCATATTCTTCTATGTGCGTGCTGCCTGATAAGTCGATTGGATTTTATGTGGAAGAAAGGGAAGTGGATACTACAAGTTACGAGATGGTTTTTTATAGAATTAGGAATGAGGAATTAGGAATGAGGAATTAGGAATGAGGAATTAGGAATGAGGAATTAGGAATGAGGAATTAGGAATGAATGTGTCTAATAGGGACGCGTCTTTTGATGATAAATTCTCAATTAAAAATCCTTCGTTATCTGCAATTTGTCATCAGTCTTTTTTTATCTTTGCAAAAAATATTCGTTATGCAGTTCAAGGAAATCTTAAGGAAATTCGGTAACAAGTATCTCATTGCAACTCTTATCTTTGCAGTGATAATTCTTTTCGTCGATCAATATAATATCTTCTTTCAGATAAAGAATTTCAAGAAACTTAACAAGGCTAAGGAACAGGTCGAATATTACGAAAAGGAAATCCAAAACCAAAAGGAAGTCTTAGAGAACCTTCACAAAGATACCCTTCTCATGGAACGTATCGCTCGCGAAAAATATATGATGAAACGCGATAATGAAGTGATATACATTATTCAAAATGATGAAGAATGATTTTTTTAATTCATAATTCATAATTAGGGATGAATGTGTTAGTAGATACGTACCAATTACACCTACAAGAATAAACAATATGTAATTGATGCGTCTCATCTTCGTGTCAACAGACAATAGATTATTTTGTAAATCTAAAAATCTGAAAAATTGAAAACCTAAAAAAATCTCAGATTCTCAAGTTTTGAATTTCTGAGATTTTAAATTCTGAATTTCTTAGGTTTTGAAATTTTGAAATTTCTTTTTAAAGTAGTTTTTTTCCCGTTTCGTGGTAAACAAATCTTTATTTTTTTGTTTTAACATTATCTTTGTAACATGAAAATGATTGTTATGAAAATAAAGTTATTGTTTATCTTTCTGATGTCGTCGTTCGTGATAAATGCGCAGGACGACAGCGTCCCGTTGAGATTTACTTTAGAAGAATGTCTGAAATATGCAAGTAGCAACAGTCACGATCGGCGTTCGATGGAGCTTGCCAACAAGTCGCAGCAGCTGTCGTATCAGCAGTCGAAGGAGCAGCGTCTTCCGTCGGTGAATGCTTCTATCAGCGAAGGTTTCTCGAACAACGCTGCAGGTTCGAACTTCTCCGGCAATATTGGCGTCAATGCAGGAATGCCGATTTATCAAGGAGGACAAATCAACGCTACTATAAAACAGCAGCAGCTATCAACCGAGCAGTCGTCTCTCGAGATAGAGCGTTACGATGATGAGCTTTCAATACAAATACTTCAGTCTTTCCTCACGATACTCGGTAATGAGGAACTCCTTAATTATCAGGAATCTGTCTTGAACAGCAGTCGCGAGGCTATGAAACAAGGCAAACGAAAATACGAGTTAGGCTCAATAATAGAAAGCGACTATCTGCTCCTCGTTGCTCAATATGCCTCCGACACCAATAACATCGTCGATACTCAGATAGAGATTGACAACAACCTGATGAATCTTAAGGTTTTGCTCTCGATGGATCCTCTCGCTGAGTTGGAGATAATAAGTCCCGACACAGCGATAATGCAGGAACTCTCCGACTTTCCAACTCTCGACGAGTCGTTGGAGATGTCGCTTGCTTATTCACCAGACCTTAAGATAAGCAGCTACGACATCGACATCGCCAAGCAGTCGCTGCGAGTAGCAAAGTCGAATCTTTATCCATCAGTGAATCTGAGTGCTGGAATAAACACAGGTCATCATAATTTCACCAATATGGGAAACCAGTTTTCGAACCAACTATCTGAACAGATAGGTCTGTCGGTGAGCATACCAATTTATAACAGAGGCTCTTCCAAACTGAGAGTCAAGCAGAGCGAGATATCCTTAGAACAGACGGAATTGTCGCACGAACAGAAGATTCTTTCTGTGAGACAGACGATAGTTCAAGAGTATAAGAATATGATTTCTACCTATAATAAATATAATGTCTCGAAGATGACCAAAGACGCATATCTTAAATCATTCGAGTCGTATAACGTTCAATTTCAATATGGAACTATCACAGCAGTGGAACTTCTTCAGCAACAGAACAGCTATCTCAATGCATTGAATAATTTCATTCAAAATAAATATTCCTTCATCTTGCAAAGAAAAATATTAGATGTTTATATGGGAAAGGGGATAATTAGGAATTAGGAATGAGAGAAAAGAAATAATAAAAATAAAAAAAATATGAAAAAACGTAGTTTAATAATTTTCTTGATTGTGTTTCTTGGAGTGGCAGCCTTCGTATTATATAAGGTGTTTTCCAAGTCGGAGAAGGAACTTGTGGTTCGTACTTATGTCGTTGACGAATATACTGTTGAGAACACTGTCACTGCCACGGGTACTATTCAACCTTTAGAGCAGGTCGAAGTGGGAACGCAGGTGTCAGGTGAGATTGACAAAATTTTCGTCGATTATAATTCTGTCGTCAAGAAGGGACAGCTCTTGGCTGAGTTGGATAAATCTAATCTTTTGGAGAATCTTCGTCAGGCTGAGGCTTCGGTGAGAAGTGCCGAGAGTGAGTTGGAATATTCCAAGACGAGTTACGAGAGGACGAAACAACTTTATGAAGCAAACGCTGCAACACAGATAGCTTACGATGAGTCGCGTAACGCCTTGGTGAAGGCAGAGACTTCCTTACAGAACGCGCAGTCAAACTTAGACAAGGCAAAGGTAAATCTTGGTTATGCCGAGATATATTCTCCTATTGATGGCGTTGTTCTTTCTCGTGAGGTGGAAGTGGGACAGACCGTAGCGGCTTCTTACAGCACGCCTACTTTGTTTACCATCGCCAACGACTTGACACAGATGAAGGTAGAAGCCGATGTCGATGAGGCTGATATAGGTCAGGTCGTGGAAGGACAGAAGGTTACGTTCTCTGTCGATGCTTATATCGACGATGTCTTTTATGGTGAGGTACAACAGATTAGGTTACAACCTACGACAACAAATAATGTCGTTACATATACTGTTATCATCACGGCGCACAACCCTGACTTGAAGTTGCTTCCTGGTATGACGGCGAGTGTTACTATTATCACCGAGGAGGAGACGGGTCTTGCTGTCCCATCGGAGGCGTTGAGTTTTATGCCGTCGGAAGATGTGATGAAAGAGATGATGAAGAACCGTCCTGAGCGTCCAGAAGGCAATATGCCTCCGCGTCCACAGGGACGACCTTCGATGGAAGAGATGGGGGAAGGTCGTGCGCAGGCTCAGCCTCGTGAGATGGTTTGGGTTAAAGAAAACGGTACTATAAAACCGTGTCCTATCAAGACTGGCATGAGCGACGGCGTCTATCGCATAGTGGAACAAGGTCTTATGCAAGGCGACTCTGTGGTGTTGTCGGCTAATTATGTCGATAAGAATTTGGGACCACAGAAGATTGGAAACAATCCTTTCATGCCAGGACCTCCAGGTGGACCTCGTAACACGCAGAACACTAATAACAATGGAAGAACAACGCCTAAAAGATAAGAGTCATGACTAAGGCAATATTGCAGATAGAAAATCTTACACGCGTCTTTCAGGTAGGCGCGGAGCAGGTTCATGCCTTGAAAGGTGTCACGTTCTCCATAGAGAAGGGTGAGTTCGTCAGCATCATGGGTTCGAGCGGAAGCGGTAAATCGACGCTGCTAAACATCATGGGCTGCTTAGATACACCTACCTCCGGCGAATATCTCATCGACGGCGTCTCGGTGAGAGAAAGAACTAAAAACGAACTTGCCGACATAAGAAACCGTAAAATAGGCTTTGTGTTTCAGTCGTATAACTTGTTGGCGCGTACCACGGCACTCGAGAACGTGGAGCTGCCTCTCATATATAATAATAAGGTGAGTTCGCGCGAGCGACGCGAGCGCGCACAATATGCTCTCGAAATGGTGGGACTCACCGACAGAATGTCGCATACCCCGAATCAACTGTCGGGTGGACAGCAACAACGCGTGGCAATAGCTCGCGCCATCGTCAACGACCCCGTCATAATACTCGCTGATGAAGCGACGGGTAACTTGGATACTAAGACGTCATACGAGATAATGAGTCTGTTTCAAGAACTTAACGAAAAAGGAAAGACGATAGCTTTCGTGACACACGAGACAGACATCGCGACTTTCACCTCACGCGTGATAACACTGCGCGATGGTAACATAATCAGCGATAACATCAATGAAGCTAAATCCGCGATAATAGCTCTCGAAGAATTTTGTAAATAATTAAACTTAATATGAATATTTTAAACTTAATAAAGATAGCTTATAAATCGCTGATGCGTAATAAGATGAGAGCCTTCCTTACCATGCTCGGTATCGTGATAGGAATATCTTCTGTCATCACGATGGTTGGAGTGGGAGAGAGCTCGCAAGCGAGTATCAACAATCAGGTGTCGCAGATGGGAACAAATCTCATCATGGTTCATAGAGCGAGGATGCGCGAGAGAGGCGTCTCTACAGGTCGCGATAATGTGCAGTCGCTCAAGGTGAAAGATGTAGATCTCCTCGCAAAGAACGCCAAATATCTCTCGGCAGTGAGTCCTGTCTTTAACGCAAACGCACAGATTATCAATGGTAACTATAACTGGTCGGGAAGTATCATGGGAGGTAATACCGACTTGATGGAGATTCGTAAGTTCGAACTCGCTACGGGTTCCAACTTCACCGAAGAAGACATAAAAAAATATTCCAAGGTGGCGCTGATAGGACACACCATTGTTGAAGAACTCTTCGATGAGAACGTCGATCCGATAGGCAAGACGATACGCGTCGGCAATATGCCGGTGAAAGTCATAGGAACGCTTAAGCCAAAAGGCGAGAACCAGATGGGTGAAGACCAAGACGATATTTTGATAATGCCTTATACCACAGTGCAGAAACGTATACTCGGAATAGATTTCATTCACATGATAATGGGCTCGGCTGTCTCTGAAGAACTCGCCGACAAAGCCGTCGAAGAGATAGAGACGCTGCTCCGTGCCTCACATAAAATCAAAGATGGAGCAGCCGACGACTTCGAGGTACGTACCCAAGCTGAGATGCTCGAGATGATGTCGTCGATAAGCGGAATGATGACAACGCTTCTGACAGCAATAGCTGCTATCTCGTTGATAGTAGGCGGTATAGGTATCATGAATATCATGTATGTCACCGTCACTGAACGTACAAAGGAGATTGGACTACGAATGTCGATAGGCGCACATAACAGCAGCATATTGCTACAATTTCTCTGTGAGAGCGTGATATTAAGCCTCATCGGCGGACTCATCGGAATAATACTCGGACTGCTTCTCTCATACGTAATATCAATCGTTCAAGGAATGCCTTTTATCGTAAGTACTTCTGCTGTAGTACTTTCATTTGTAGTATGTGCAGCGACGGGAATATTCTTTGGTTGGTATCCAGCTAAAAAAGCAGCTTCTTTAGATCCTATTAACGCATTAAGATACGAATGATGAAAAATAAAGTTATTAAAGAATATCCAGATGTAAAACTTATTGTATATCTGTCGCTTGCGATAAGCGTGCTGATGCATCTTGCCGTGTTCCTCTCCTTTAGGTTCGGCGATGGAATCATTTATCAACAAATTGGCGAACATAAGAAAGCGCCTTTCCATTTCGACGGCTTCCTGCTGAACGTCGTCTCCACTTTCATCCTCGCCTTCGTCCTATATATATATAATATGTATATCCAGAAAAATACGAAGATGAACAAAAATACTCAATTATTTATAATGATACTCGGTTCTGTAATTATCACAATAATAATAAGTTTCATCTTTACGACGCTTCATCCTTATATCTTAGGTCATGATGCTCAACAACTTAATATTGGAAAAAAAGTGAGAATATACAGAAATGCTTTGATGAGCGATTTCTTTGTTACTATGGTAGTGATTTTGTCGTGGCAACTTCTCGTGTCTAACTATAGAAGTCGTAAAATTGCTGTTGAGAATGAAAGTCTTATAGCAGAAAATCTCATGACTCGCTATCATAATCTTAAGAATCAGATGAATCCTCATTTTTTGTTTAATTCTCTTAATACGCTTCAGTCTTTGATTGAGATAGATAAGGACAAGGCAAAAGATTATGTTCAGGAGCTGTCGAAGGTTTTGCGATATTCGCTGCAAAATCAAGAAGTTGTGACATTGGAAGAAGAGATTCGTCTCGCCAATTCTTTTTGTAAGTTGATGGAGATACGTTATGGCGAAAATCTTAAAATTAATTTTGATATAGATGAACGTCTGATGAATGATGAAGTGATTCCGCTCAGTCTGCAAGTGCTTATAGAAAACGCGATAAAACATAATGTCATAAGCGACAAACTACCTCTCGTGATAAATATCACTTCCGATTTTACGAATCATTCTGTGATGGTTGTCAATAAGATACAACCAAAGATAGATAAGAGCGCAGGTAATGGAATAGGTCTCGCTAACCTTTCGGAACGCTACAGATTAAAATGGAATACAGATATTGAAATTCTCAATAATAATGTCGAATTTTGCGTTGTCATAAAGTTAAATAATATTAGCACAAATTAATTTTAAGAAATGAAAGCCGTTATAATTGAAGATGAAAAAATTGCAGCCGATTTACTGAAGTCTCTTATAAATCAGTTAGATGATAGTGTTGAGATTGTCGCAGTTCTTCAGACTGTTGAAGATAGCGTAGAATGGATTAACGACAATCCACAACCTGATTTGATGTTCGTCGATATTCATCTTGCCGACGGTTCGTCTTTCTCAATCTTTGATAAGGTGGAAGTTAAATGCCCGATAATCTTTACGACAGCATACGATGAATATGCTCTTAAAGCATTTGAAGTCAATAGTATAGATTATTTGTTAAAACCTATTAACAAAGACGATTTGAGCAGAGCTTTGAATAAATACAGAAATCTTAAAGGCGATTCTAACAGTTTAGATTATATGAAACTTGTCGGTAAGTTTATGGAGGAAGCCGAGAAGATGCACCATTATAAGGAATATTTTTTAGTTCCGGAGCGTGATAAACTTATTCCTCTTCCGACGAAGGAGATTGCTTATATCTATATCGATTTAAAGATTATCAAAGCTGTAACATATTCAGGCAAAGTCTATTACATGAGTCATAATCTTGATGAGATGATGAAACAGCTTAACCCTAAGAAGTTCTTCCGTGCTAATCGTCAATTTATCATTGCGCACGATGCTGTCAAAGATGTGTCGATTTGGTTTGGAAACAAGATTTCCATCAACCTCTGTGTTGAGACGGAAGAGAAGATTATCGTAAGTAAAGCTCGTGTCACGGAGTTTAAGAATTGGTATTCATTCTGATAGAAAAATGTTTTTTTATTCATAAATTTTCATTTTCTAAGACATTACTTTTTATAATTGATTATTTTTGCAAAAAAAAGATATGTCGTTATTAAGAGTAATTTTATCAATCATTTTTCCACCATTGGCGGTTATCGATCGTGGTTGTGGTTCTGTTTTAATTGTCTTCCTATTAACATTATGTGGTTGGATACCAGGCGTTATCGGAGCTTTGGTTATCTTAAACAAGAATTGATTTTTGCAAAATGATTGACGAAGTTAGAAATATTTCCATCGAGGATTACAACTATCCTCTTCCTGATGAGCGTATCGCTAAATATCCTCTTCCCGAACGCGACGCCTCTAAGTTATTGGTTTTGAATCATGGTGAGATCCAATCTTCTCATTTTAAAAATATCTGCGACTTCCTTCCCAAGGATTCGTTGTTGGTTTTCAACGAGACTAAAGTCGTCAGGGCACGACTTCAGTTTGTCAAAGACAGCGGTGCTGCGATAGAGATTTTTTGTTTAGAACCAATAAGTTACAATGGAGATTATCAGCTTGCTTTTGGAAGCACGACTTCTTCAACGTGGCGTTGTTTGGTAGGAAATTCGCGACGTTGGAAGAGTGGCGTCTTATCTCTCAATATAAAGACAAAAGATTATGACTTTGTTCTTTATGCCGAACGCGAGGATAAAAACGACAGCTACTCTGTGATAAAGTTTTCGTGGGAGCCATCTTATCTCAGTTTTGCGGAAGTGCTTGAGGCTGCGGGAGAGATACCCTTACCTCCGTATTTGCATCGCGAGGCTGAGTTGTCTGACAGAGAGCGTTATCAGACTGTCTTTGCCAAATATGAAGGCTCGGTTGCCGCTCCAACAGCAGGGCTGCATTTTACTAAAGAACTGATAAACAAACTGAGAAATAACGATATAGCTTTTGAAGAAGTGACGCTTCATGTGGGAGCTGGAACATTCCGTCCAGTATCGTCGGAAACAATAGGCGAACATGAAATGCACTCCGAGACTATCGTAGTGAAAAAATCTTGTGTCGAAAACCTTATCAATAATTGTAGCAAGACTATCATTCCTGTCGGCACTACGAGCATGAGGACTATAGAGTCGCTGTATTGGCTTGGACTTATGCTTATGGAAGGAGGTGATGAGAAAAGACAACTTCATCTCGATCAGTGGTTTCCATATAAAGAAAGAGACATCTTGCCATCGGCTGAAGAGTCTCTGTCGTCAATATTGAGATATTTGGAGAAATATGATATGCGTGAATTTCAAGCAAGTACCGCCTTGATGATAGCGCCTTCGTATAAGATAAAAATCGCTAAAGCCTTGATAACTAACTTCCATCAGCCTAAGAGCACTCTGCTGTTGTTGGTGTCGGCTTTGATAGGAAACAGATGGAAAGAAGCCTATCAATATGCCTTAGACAACGACTTCAGGTTTTTAAGTTACGGCGACAGTTGTCTCTTTATTCCGTAGTTATTCGTCGAGGACGCTGACAGGTTCTGTTATCACCAACCTAAACCCGACGCCGTGTACTGTGAGAATCTTGACGTTAGGGTCGGCTTTGAGATATTTTCGCAGACGTGCGATGAAGACATCCATGGAACGACCGATGAAATAATCGCTGTTGCCCCAAATCATTTTCAAGACTTTCTTACGAGTGACGAGGTCGTTCTTGTTGTCGTACAATACTTTAAGTAAAGCAGCTTCTTTCCTTGTGAGCGGTTGTTCTTTCCCATCTAAGACGAGAAGCATATTTTTCGCATCGAAAATAAAACGACCTATGTTTATCTTTTCATTACCTAAAGTATATGAGAAAGGGTCGTTTTTCTCCACTCTGTGCATCACAGCCTTGATACGCAGCAGCAATTCCTCGTTGCTGAAAGGCTTGGTGAGATAGTCGTCGACGCCATAGTCGAAATCCTTTAAGAGGTTAAGGAACAAACCTTTAGAAACCAAGAATATTATTGGCATATCAGGATTTAGAATGCGTATCTGTGCAGCTAAGGCAAAACCGTCCATTCCAGTTATCTCAACGTCAAGAACACAGACATCGATGTCGAATTTCTTGAATAGGTCGATACCTTCGATACTTTTCTTTGCAGCATATACCTTATAACCAACAGATCTTAAGTTCTCACCGATACTATTACGCAAGTCTAAGTTATCTTCGACAAGTAATACAGATGTTTTGTTAAGAGTTTTCATAATTTGTTGTTTTATAATGTATAAACTAACAAAAGATAAAAATGTTTAATGCTGATAAAATTTTTTAAAATTATTTGTTTCTTATATATAAATATTCTGCATATTCTCTCAGTATCTGTTTTCTTTCTTCTTCAATATCAATGCTGTTGAGGTTTTGTAAAGAATTTTCATAATATTCGGTCATGAGTTTTGTAACAATATTTTTAACATTATATTTGTCGTAGATGTTCAATATTGTCTCGATTTTTTTCTCGTCGCGACCTTTGGGCATCCTGAATAAGTCGAGCAATATTTTCTTGTCGTCGTCGTTGGCGAGTTCAAGAGCCTTGAGATACAAATAGGTTTTTTTGTTGTCGGAGATGTCACCTCCGGTCATTTTTCCAAAGATCTTAACGTCACCATAGCAATCGAAGATGTCGTCTTGAAGTTGGAACGTCATTCCCAAATTGATACCGAAATCGTAGATAGCCTTCTGATTTTCTTGCGATGCGCCTGCTACTATAGCGCCTATTTTTAATACTGAACCGAGAAGCACAGCAGTCTTGAGACGAATCATCTCTAAATATTCTTCCAAAGTAACATTGTCGAGAGTTTCAAAGTTAAGGTCGAACTGTTGTCCTTCGCATACTTCTAAAGCAACCTTGCATAACTCAGCAAATACTTCGTATGAATAATCTTTTTTTGTATTGAGAACATATTGGAAAGCCTTGATTAACATGGTGTCGCCGGAAAGAAGAGCGATGTCGGAACTCCATTTGTGATATACGGTTTCCATACCTCTACGCAGCGGAGCCTGATCCATGATGTCGTCGTGAACCAAAGTGAAGTTATGGAAAATCTCAGTAGCGACAGCCGGAACCATGCAGTCGTCGATATTGCCATTAAATAAATCGCAGGCGAGGAGACATAAAGTAGGACGCATCCTCTTGCCACCTTGACGAAGTATATATTCTATAGGAGCGTATAACTCGGCAGGTTTTCCCTCGAAACTCTGATTGTCAATATAATCGTTGATTGATTTCTGTACTTGTTCAACTTCTATCATTGTTAATATTTTTTTTAAATCTTCTAATTTTAACTATAATTTACATGCCTCAAAAATACAATTTTTAACTTAATTACTGATAAAAAATGGTGCGAAATTTGTAACATTTCTGTAAAAAATGCTAACGATGAAAACACTGAAATTATTTATTCTCTGCCTGACGTTCTGTCTAACTACTAACATATTTGCTCAGAAAGAGACAACAGTTGAATACGATAAAACCATTGATAAATTAATTCCAAAAGCCAAGAAGAATAAGCTAAACGAGAAGAAGTTGGATCAACTTACGATTGCCTATCATCAAGCTAATGAGATAGATCACAAGAAGATAATGGGACTTAAATCGTCGGGACAGCCTGATATTTGGATCGAGATTTTTTATAGGATTAATAATATCAATAATAGGCAGAATAAGATAAAGGTCCTTCCTGATAATGTTAAGAAGGTTATGAATTTTAAGATGCTGAATCTTGAGAATGAGATTGATAATTCAAGAGAGAAAGCGGAACTTTATCTTTGTGCCAAGATAAATCTCTTGTTAAAGAATCCTACCGAGACGAGTCTCGCAGAATCTAAGACGCTTGTCAATCATCTTGTTAACATAAACCCGCAAAATAATAATATCGACGATTTCAGATTGAAACTCGTGATTTTGCCATCGAAGCAGATACTATTTAGAATTGCAACTCCAACAGAACTATATCTTCCTGAGGATTTTGCTCAACTCGCCCTCGATTTTAAAGATGAGTCAATCTACGGAATTCCTTTTGACATCGTTCCAATAGAAAACACCGATTACGACTTGATGATTCGTGTTATGATTGAAGAAAAAATAATCTCACCAGAGCGTATTGACGCTGTCACTTTTGAAGAAAAGAAAGGAGCACTTGTTGCGAAAGTCACGGATAAAAGTATGACAAAGTCGGCGACAATTAAAGGACAAATTGAGATTATAGACGTAAAAAAAGAGAATGTTTTAATTGCTACACCTTTCAATATTGCCTCAACTTTTGTATATAACTATGCAGAAGTCAGTGGCGACAAGGCTGCATGTTCTGAACATACTTTGGCATTATTAGATAAGCAAGTCGTTGATTTTCCATCTGATGAAACATTGTTAAAAGACGTTGCGAGAAAGTTAAATACGATAATAAAAACTCATTATCAAAAAAAATAAAAAAAGTTTAAAAAGCTGTTGGAGTTTTGAAAAATTATTGTATCTTTGCACTTGCAAATGAGCAATAACAAGCCGGCGTAGCTCAGCGGTAGAGCACGTGATTTGTAATCTCGGGGTCGGGGGTCCAAATCCCTCCGCCGGCTCAAAAAAAAAGGAACGAATTTCTTCGTTCCTTTTTTTGTTTTTACGGAGCAAATCATAAATTGATATATCTGCTCCATTCTAATTTTCTTTTGTTTCCGAAGTTTACTAAGACACCTAATGGAGATTTTGTGATATGCAGATAATTCAATATCTGAGCTATATGATCGTTTGTAATCTCCTCTGCAGCTTTTAGTTCGATTATTATGTCTTCATAACACACAAAATCAGCCACATATCTTTTACGTAGCTTCTCACCTTTATAGTAAACTTCTAATGGGACTTCTCTCAAATAAGGAATGCCTCTGAGTTTAAATTCTAATTCAAGAGCTTCTTGGTAAATTGGTTCTGCTAAACCGCAATGTAATTCATTATAGACCTCATAACAAGCTCCAATAATGTCATAAACTTCTTGTTCGTAAATAAGTTTCATTTTTTTGTGTTTTAAGTTCGTGGTTTTGTTTTTCAGTCCACGAATTGTCACTAATTGAACACTAATGGTTTTTGTGTCGATTGGTGTTGGTTCGTGGACTGAATAAGATATTACCAGTTAAGGATTTTCTTGAAGTCGTATTCTTCAGGATTATCAACGAATTGTTTTGCTGCTTCGTAGTCTTCTGGTGTCACGTATTGCAAACAGTGGTTGAAAACGAGTTTTGCCTTGTCGCCATTCATGTTAACGAGGCGAGGTCTTACCTTACCTTTTTCGTCTTCAACGTCTTTTAGATATAAAGGTTTAACGATACCGTTGTTGTCGGAAGTCACCATTGCACCTGACACGCCTTCGTCGAATAATTTCTTCACGCCGTAGCCCAAGATACTGCAATAGAACAAGTCGAAAGCACCCGGATCGACGCAGCGTACTTCATAACCGATTTCAACAGGGCGACTCTTGATAGGAAGTCTTGTAGCGTTGCTGATATGTTTTTGCAACAATGTGTTAAATATATGAGCTTTACTTACGTTACCGAGTTCAGGGTGACCGTGTTCGTCGTATGAGAATTGAACGCCGGAGTTGTTTATTTCTTCATCTGTCATGAAGTGGAACACGCCTTCGCTGATGATAGCGACACCGTAGTTAATTCCCAATATTCTACGTTTTATCATAGCACTTGCGACGAGTTTTACGATTTTGTCGAAAGTTATTGTTGTGTTGTAGAACATTTCAGGGATGATAATCATAGGGTAGTGGCAAGCAGCGCCCATTCCGAATGCGAGGTGACCTGCTTCGCGACCCATTGCAGAGACGAGGAACCAGTTGCCGCTTGTACGAGCGTCTTCATAAACTGTCTGAGATATTCTCACGCCAGCTTCTTTGGCGGAATAATAACCGAATGTTGGAGTTCCTTCTGGAAGAGGAAGGTCGTTGTCGATGGTCTTTGGAACGTGTATGTTTTGAATTTTCACATTGTTGGCTGCCAAGAACTTAGAGATGCGATTTGCTGTCGAAGCAGTGTCGTCGCCACCAATTGTAACGAGAAGTTTTACGTTGTTGTTAATAAAAAAGTCTGTGTTGAACTCTTCATCTTTTGGTTTGTAGCGACTCATTTGCAATGCGGAACCGCCCATTCTTTGAATCAAATCGGCATATCTGAAATCCATTTCAATACATTTTGGATTAGGTTTGAAGAGATTCTTGTAGCCTTCGTGAAGACCGATAACGCGATAGTTGTCTTTGAGGAAAGTTTTAGCTATAGTGCTGATTACAGTGTTGATACCAGGTGCAGGACCTCCTCCTGCGAGGATAACTATTGAAGGATTCATAGCAAATATTATATCTTAAATAAGTTTTGAAAAATAATTTTGCAAAGATAAAACTAATCTCAAAACGAAACGAAAAAACATAAAAAAATATATTGAAATTCGCATAAAAATTGTAACTTTGTCGGTCATTATCGCATATTGTTTTTATCAGATAGTTTGATGTTGGATTGATATGTATAGTTTTATTTCAGGGAAGATAGCGGAAAAAAATCCTGCGTATGTTGTTATTGACAATCATGGCGTTGGATACTTGATAAATATAACTTTAAATACTTTTGCGTCTATAGGCGAGCAATTGGAGGCCAAGCTTTATGTACACCTTGCGGTTCGTGAAGACGCACATGTCTTGTACGGATTTTACACCGAGGAAGAACGCTCTTTGTTTCTTCAACTCATAACAGTTTCGGGGGTGGGCTGTAACACTGCACGTCTGATACTTTCTTCGTTGAGCGTGAAAGAAACGGTAGATGCTATTGCGTCGAACAATATCAAGGCTATACAAAGTGTTAAAGGTATTGGCGCAAAGACCGCGCAAAGAATCATTGTCGATCTTCACGACAAGGTTTCAAAACTTAACATTTCCGAAGGCGAAAAATTACCTTTGGGATACAATACATTGAAAGAAGAGGCGTTATCTGCTTTGATGGTCTTAGGCTTCAACAGAACAAGCATTGAGAAAACATTGGATAAACTCCTGTCGCAGATGGAAAATCCTAATGTCGAACAACTGATAAAAGAAGCACTTAGATTGTTATAAGTTATTGTTATTCATTATGAGAAAATTATCTTTGAGAAAGAATATTAAACATTTGTTCGCGCTGATTATATGTTTCGGCGTCATTTTATCGTCAATAAATTTAAGTGCTCAAACCAATGATACTCTGCAACTGAGATATCCGATACCTCAAGACGACGGTAATCCTTTCAACCAAGCTAATATCCAGTCAGGTTTGTATTTCAAGGACCCGGACAATATTACACGAGAAGTCGTTTATGATCCTATCACTGGACAATATACGTTCTATAGCAAGATCGGGGATTTCATGTACCGTGAACCACAAAGTATGAATCGCGACCTTTACATGGATTATCAGAATAAAAAATCCATCAATGAGTATTGGAAGGAACGCCGCGAGAGTGTGAGTGCCGGCGGCGCAGATAAAGGCAACCAACTTATCCCAACGATCTACGTAGGAGGAAAAGTGTTCGATAAAATCTTCGGAAGCAATACAATAGACATTAAACTTCAAGGTTCTGCAGACGTGACTTTCGGTATAAAAGGACAACGCCGTCAAGATCCAACAAAACCAATATCTCAACAAAGAAACGTCAACTTCGACTTTGAGGAAAGCATACAGTTGAGCGCAGCCGCTAAGATAGGCGAGAAGATAGAATTTAAACTCAACTATAACACAGAATCGCAATTTACTTTCGATAAAAAATTTACCCTGAAATATGAGGGCGATGAAGATGATATTATCCAACTTATTGAGGCTGGTAACGTTAGCATGCCATTACGCAGTTCTCTTATCACAGGAACACAGTCGCTCTTCGGTATCAAAACGCAACTGCAATTCGGAAAGACAACGGTGACATCCGTGATTTCTTACCAAGAAAGTGAGACACAAAATATCACTGTCAGCGGAGGCGCGTTGACAAACGAATATGAAATAGAATGTCTAAACTATGAAGAAAACAGACACTTCTTCTTAAGTCAATATTTTAGAGATAACTACGAAAGAGCTTTAGAAAATCTTCCTCTCGTTACTTCAGACATCAACATCAATAAAATCGAAGTCTGGGTTACAAACACAACTTCAAATTACGAAAACTGCCGTAACATCGTTGCTTTTACCGACTTGGGAGAAGGTAAGGAAGAATGGATTTATAACGACAGTAAAGTATATCCGGCTGGCATTATGGGAGCACAATATCCTGACGATACCGTCAACTCATTGCTTTACAACATGGATTACAATTCGTTAAGGTCGTTGAATTCTGTAACCTCATACTTGACATCTCAAGGTTATACATCAGGAAAAGACTTCGAGAAACTTCAGAAAGCAAGAAAACTTAGTCCTTCAGAATATGTGCTTAACAGTAAGTTGGGTTTCATTACCTTGAATATTAACTTAAATGCAAATCAGACACTTGCTGTCGCTTATCAATATACTGTCATCGGACAAGACAAGGTCTATCAGGTTGGTGAGTTCTCGGATCAAAGCATATCGGATCCTAATCTGTTGGTCACTAAATTGTTGAAGAGTACAACGGTTAACACTAAGATGCCTATGTGGGATCTTATGATGAAAAACGTTTATAACATCAGGGCATATCAGATTAGTCCGAATGATTTCGTGATGAACATCTTATATTTAGGAAATGACAATGGCGTTGCAACAGGATATTTTGCAGATGCTGAAGGAGAACTTAAAGGACAGTCGTTGATTCACTTGATGAATGTCGATAACCTGAACTCGCAGCAGAATCCTGTTGAAGGAGGCGACGGTCTCTTCGACTTTATCAACGGAGCTACTACGAGCGGAGGTACCATCAACTCTGCAACAGGACGTATCTACTTCCCTGTGCTCGAGCCCTTTGGTAGTCATATCCGAAAGATATTTGCCGATAATCCTGTTCTCGCCGACAAATATGCCTTCGACTCATTATACACACTCACCAAGACTTCGGCGGAACAATTTACCGAAAAGAATAAGTTCCGTTTGGAAGGACATTACACATCTTCGTCGGGAAGCGAGATTAACTTGAACGCACTCAATGTTTCGCCAGGTTCCGTTACGGTCACGGCAGGTGGCGCGCCTCTTACCGAAAACGTCGATTATACTGTCGATTACACTTTGGGTCGCGTGACAATCTTAAACGAGGCATTGCTCAACTCAGGCGCCAATATCAATATCTCTTTGGAAAACAATACAGCCATGTCAACCATGAAGAAGTCGTTCATGGGAGCGAGAGTCGAACATGAGATAAATCCCGACTTCTTGATAGGCGGAACTATCTTACATCTCACCGAAAGAGCATATACCACAAAAGTTAACTATAACGATGAACCTTTGTCGAACACCATATACGGATTCGACTTCAACTATCAGACCGAGTCTCAACTGTTGACCGACCTCATCGATAAGTTGCCTTTAATTGAGACAAAACAAAAGTCGAGAATCTCTGTCTATGGAGAGTTTGCTCAATTCATACAAGGTATCAACAAAGAAAATGGACAGACAGGAACATCGTACATAGACGACTTCGAAGGAGCCAAATCGACAATAGACCTTCGTCAATATTCTCAATGGTATCTCGCAAGTACACCTCAATATCAGCATAATCTTTTCCCAGAGGCTTATTCAACGATAGGCTTAGACTATGGAAAGAATCGTTCCAAACTTGCGTGGTACACTATCGACCATTCTGTGTTTTACGACCGCAGTTCTAATATTTTGCCGTCGAATGTTACTAATGACGAGTTGTCAGATCACAGAGTAAGACAAGTTCTAGAAACGGAGATATTTCCTAATAAGGACATACAAGCAGGTGTTTCAACAAACGTCTCTGTTTTGAACCTTGCATATTATCCAACTTTGAGAGGACCATATAACTACGATACAGAGAATCTTAATTCTGATGGAACCTTTTCCAACCCGGAAGATAGATGGGGTGGTATCATGAGAGCGATAGAGTCGTCTGACTTTAATGCTACCAACGTCGAGTATATAGAGTTCTGGATGATGGACCCATTCTTTGAAGGACAAGATCAAACCAATGTTGGTAAGTTGTATTTCAACTTGGGTGACGTGTCGGAAGATATTTTGCGTGATGGAAGAAAATCGTATGAGAACGGATTGCCTACTACTGCGGAAGTCGCATACGTCGATACAACTGCTTGGGGACGAATTCCTTCGTTACAGGCTTTGGTTGATGCCTTCGATTCAAATCCAGAGTCAAGAAAGTATCAGGATATAGGTTACGATGGATTGTCGGACGAAGATGAGCGCTCATTCTTTGAGAATTATTTGAATATCTTGCAGTCAAAATTATCAGCAGAAGCTTTCGCACAAGTTTATGATGACCCTTCATCTGATGACTATCACCACTTCAGAGGCTCGGATTACGACAGCGACGATAAATACCGTAGCATCTTGGAACGTTATAAGAAATATAACGGCAACGAAGGTAACTCACCTTCCGAGTCGGATCAGCCTGAAAGTTATAGTACCAACTATACTAAACGTCCCGATGTGGAAGATATCAATGGCGACAATACTCTCAGTGAATCGGAGAACTATTATCAATACGAGATCGATCTTGACCCGAATAAGATGATGGTGGCAGGTCAAAACAGAATTTCCGATATTCGTACCTCTATGGTTACGACAATAAACGGTGAAAACAAGGAAGTCAGATGGTATCAATTTAGAATTCCTATCAGAGAGCCTGATAAGGTCGTGGGTAGCATTGAAGGATTCTCTTCAATTCGTTTCATGAGAATCTTTATGAAGGGCTTCAAGAGTGACATCGTTCTTCGTTTTGCAACTTTAGATCTTGTAAGAGGTGAGTGGCGTACCTATACCAACGCAATTCAAGCTCCTGGTGAATATATGCCTGGTGATCAGACAAACCATACTCTCTTCGAACAATCGGCTGTCAATATAGAAGAAAACAGCAGCCGTCAGCCGGTGCCATACGTTTTGCCTCCAGGAATATATCAGGAGGTCTATAGGGGAACAATGTCAACAGTTCGTCAAAATGAACAGTCATTACAACTCTCGGTGGAGAACCTCGTCGATGGTGATGCGAGAGGCGTTTATAAATCAACGAGTTTCGACTTTAGATACTATAAGAATTTGGAAATGTATGTACATGCTGAGAAGATGAACGAATATGACGATATGGAAGATGGTGACCTTACCTTGTTCCTGCGTTTCGGTTCTGACTTGACAGATAACTACTACGAATATGAAGTGCCGTTGAAGTTTACTGAATGGTACACATCATCTACACGCGATACTGAAATCTGGCCTGAAGACAATAATATCAAGATTGACTTTGAAAAACTTGTAGAAGTAAAGAATAACCGTAACAAATCTCTGGGAACCAATAATGTTCAATCGAATAGAGTCTATTCGGAATATGATTCAGATGGTAGGAAAAAGATAAAGGTCTTGGGTAATCCAACAATCAGTGAGGTGAGAAGTATGATGATAGGTGTGAGAAATCCTAAGAGAGATGGAGAAGTTGGTGTTGACAAGAGCGCTATTGTCTGGATTAACGAGTTACGTCTTACAGATTTGAAGAACAAAGGAGGCTGGGCTGCTACAGGACGCGTCGAAGCAACATTGGCTGACTTAGGTCGTGTTACTGCTGCAGGTTCATATAACTCTGCAGGTTTTGGCGCTTTGGAAACAAAAGCCACCGAATCAACTATGGAATCGAATAGTTTCTATAGCATCTCAACCGACATCGACCTCGGTAAGTTTATGCTTCCAGAAAAAACAGGTATCACAGTGCCTATCCATTACGACCATAACCAAACAACGGTGACACCGGAATATAATCCTTTCGATCCTGATGTCAAGTTTAAGAATGCCTTAGACATCATTGAAGACCAAGCCGCCAAAGATTCGCTTAACGATGCGGCAAGAGGTGTCGTTAAACAGACAAACTTCAATGTCACCAACTTGAGAAAGAACCGCGTCGGAAGCAAGAAACCTCATTTCTGGGATATAGAAAACTTCAATGCATCATACGCATATACCATGCAGGAACAGAAGAACAGCGATATAGAATACTCTATCGACAAGACTTACAGAGGCGGACTCGGCTATACCTATTCTACCAATGCAAAGCCGGTTCAACCGTTTGCGAATGCAAAATGGGCATCACCGAAATATATGCAGATAATCAAGGATATCAATTTCTATTATATGCCTAAGAGCTTCTCCTTCTCGACAGAAATGTTCCGCCAATATCAAGAGCAGAAGTTGAGAAACAAGAGCACAGGCGATATTATCATCAGACCTACATTCGCTAAGAATTGGGATTGGAACCGTACCTACGACTTCCGTTACGACATTACCAAAGGATTGAACTTCACTTATAATGCAAGTGCCAATGCTTACATCTATGAGCCTGCTGGTAATCCTGAGAGAGAGACTGCGGAATGGAATCAGAACAGAGATACCATCAAAGATGAGATTTTTGGTTTAGGCTCAATGTCGCGTTTCAATCAGACTTCAAAACTTAATTATACTATACCTATTAACAAATTACCTCTCTTGGACTGGGTCACTTCGAGTGCAAGTTATACAGGAACGTATCGTTGGACGGCTTCATCGCGTTCAACACAAGCCATCATGGGTAATGTGAATGAAAACGAATCGACTTTACAATTGAATGCTAATGCCGATCTGACCAAGCTATATAATAAGGTACCTTATTTTAAAGAGATAACAACACCAAAGCGTGCCAATAGAAACAGCAGCAGACAAGCTAATAGAGAAGAAGATAAAACTGTTGCCGATACCACAGGCAAGGCTCCTAAAAAGAACTATGCGAAACTTGTTGGCGACAACGCCCTTAGAGTTTTGCTGAGCGTAAAGAAAGTCTCGTTCTCGTTCTCGCAGTCGAGTGGAGTGTCGCTTCCTGGATATATGTATGAACCTGATTATTTAGGTATCAATGCCATGACGGGCGCACCAGGATTTGGCTTCATCTTCGGTAGAAATGACGACGTTTTGAATAACGCCATAAATGGAAACTGGTTGACGACAGATACCACTTTCAACCAGGCTTATTCTGAGAGATTTAACGAGAACTATAATTACAAGGTTGTTCTTGAGCCGTTCCATGATTTAAAGATTGACATTAGTGGTACGAGAACATATGTCGAGAATTTCTCGGAGTATTTTAGAGCCGACGCAAACGGCGTCTTTAACTTCTACACACCTACGAACGGAGGTAACTTCAGTATCTCTCATCTCATGACAGCTACCTCATTCAAAAACGGCGATGACTTGTTCGAGAATATGTTGAGTTACAGACAAGATGTGGCTATGCGTCTCGCAGCAGAAAATCAGACATGGTTGGATATGGAATCGCCAATGGTTTACGACTCCATCGGTAACGGCATGTTCCCTTACGGATATGGTGCAAGTTCTCAAGAAGTGCTCCTTTATTCCTTTATGGCTGCATATTCAGGACAAGACGCAAGTAATGTAGAGCTCAACTTGTTCAGAAAGATAGCTCTTCCTAACTGGTCGGTTAACTTCACCGGATTGACAAAGATTGCGGCTTTGAAGAAAATCTTCAAGACAATCAATATCACACATTCATACAGATCAACATATTCAATCTCGTCATGGGCAACAAATCTCAACTACAACGAGAGCAACACTATGTTGATGTATGAAGGAACTAATCTGAGAGTGCCGGAGTTTGATATGGCCCAAATCGTCTTGTCAGAACAATATGCTCCTTTGATTGGTCTTAAACTGACTTTTAATAATAATTTGTCGCCTTCATTGGATTTCAAGAAGAGCAGAACAGTCACGATAAGTTTTATCAACAATCAACTCACGGAGACAGAAGGACAGGAGATTGTTATCGGTTGTGGTTATACCTTTAAAGATTTAGGATTGGTATTCTCGTCGGGAGGTGGTTCTTCAAAAAAATCTAACGACCTCACAATGAAATTGGACTTGGGATTCAGAAGAGACAAGACAATCTTGAGAAGTATAGATGAAAATTATAGCCAGATCTCATCGGGACAAAATAAGGTCAATATTTATCTTACAGCTGATTATGATTTCAGCAATAGACTCGGTATGCAGGCGTTTTTCCGTCACGATATGACTGACCCGTTTGTCGCCAACTCTTTCAAGACCACCAATACTTTCGCAGGTGTTACCTTGAGATTTACATTGACGCAATAAAAATTTTCATAGAAATAATAATCATAACAATAAAAATTGTAATTTTGGCAAGTTAAAAAAGTAATTATTAAATTTAAAAATAAAACAAGATGAACATCCCAGCAGAATTAAAGTATTCAAAGGATCACGAATGGATCCGCTTAGAAGGTGAAACAGCTTACGTAGGTATCACAGACTTCGCACAACATGAATTAGGCGACATCGTTTTCGTTGACATCGACACAGTTGATGAAACACTCGAAGCAGACGAAACATTCGGAACAATCGAAGCAGTTAAAACTTCTTCAGATTTGTTAATGCCTGTAGCAGGTGAAGTTGTAGAGTTTAACGAAGCTCTTGCCGACGCTCCTGAAACAGTAAACAACGACCCATACGGTGAAGGTTGGATTATCAAAGTTAAAGTTGCTAACGCAGCTGACTTAGATAACTTGTTATCAGCAGAAGCATACAAAGAATTAATCGGCTAATATTTGTTTAAATAAATTGTGAGACGACTGTCGGAAAAGTTTTACCCGGGACTCATTAGTGCAGCGTTTATAATGCTCCTTATGGGACTGCCAGGAAGATGTTTTCCGACAGTTGTTAATTTCTGGGAATGGATAGGTCCCGATAAAATTGTACATCTGCTCCTATTTGGATTATTTTCCTACCTTACATTATGGGGCTACAGAAAACAACTGCTATCCGTCAATGGTTCTTCGCAAATCAAAGCATTATTGTTCACTTTGTTCCTCACAATATTACGGAGCCTTAACTGAACTGATGCAAAAATATGTTTTTGTTAATAGATATGGAAGCTATTTCGACTTTCTCGCCAACTCAATCGGTTGTGTCTTAGGAGTTATCGTTTTCTATTTATATCTCAAAAAAAAAATAAAAAAAATAGAAAAAAGCGAGAACAATATCTAAGGAAATTTATTACCTTTGTGGCGAAATATAATTCTTGAGTTTAACTACAAAAAGAAATAAAAAATGGAAATTAAAAAATCACCAAAGGCAAACCTTGAAGACAAGAAATTGACTTTTACGCTTGTTGGTTTAGTCATAACTCTTTTAATCGTTTGGCGCGTGTTCGAATATAAACGCTACGATTACAAAGACGTTAGTACCTTTCAAACAACTGTCGAGGTTATAGAAGAAGAAATGGTTGAAATTACTAAACAAGAACAACCCAAAGTACAACCTCCACAACCAAAACCACAAGTCACTCAAATCGAAGTCGTCGACAACGAAGAAGAAATCGAAGACGAAATCGAAATCGACGCTGAAGTCTCACAAGACGAAGTAATCGAAGAGTACGACTACCAACCACCAGAGATCGAAGAAGAAGAAATCGTTGAAGCTGAAATCTTCAAAGTAGTAGAAGAAATGCCAGAATTCCCAGGCGGTTCAGCTAAGATGATGGAATATATCCAAAAAAATATGAAATACCCAATGATGGCCCGTGAATCAGATATCCAAGGTAGAGTGTTCGTTAACTTCGTCGTCGAACCAGACGGCTCAATCTCTAACGTAGCTGTCCTCCGTGGTATCGGTGGCGGTTGCGACGAAGAAGCTGTCAGAGTTGTTACCAGCATGCCTAAATGGAAACCAGGTAAACAACGTGGTAGCGCAGTACGTTGCTCCTTCACAGTGCCTATCATCTTTAAACTCCAGTAAAAACATAACATTCTACATAGTGTGAGTCACCTGCGGGTGGCTCTTTTTTTGTGAATTAATTTATCAACCTTACTTATTTCATTTGCAAAAAATATCGTAAATTTGCAAACATGAGTGATATTACTGAAAAGAAAAAATATGCCCTTCGCTTCGGCAATAAAGAACTGCCGAATTTTTTAGTTACTAAAGAGAATATCAGAAAACTGATATTCTTTACAACTATATATTCTTTAGTATTTATTAATATCTTTAGACCGTTTAACTCCGACTCTTGGATACCCGGAATAAATACTCTTAACTACTTCCTCTATTCCTCCCTCATGGTACTCATAGGCTTGGCTCTTATCTCAGTAAGTCGCGTAATCATGTATTTCTTCGTGAAAAAAATCTCAATAGGATATTGGGAATACCTCATCTGGATACTATGCGAAATAACAATACTCGCAGGCTTCTACGTCTTCATCGCGTACAAAGTCGGGTTCATAGATAACTATATAGAAGAAAATCAGGTGGAGATTTATGCAGTCGCCGTGTTCGATATATATAGAAAAGCAGTCGCTAATACAACTTGGATGCTGCTGATTCCTTATATAATTTCATACCTATATCTATATAACGAACATCTCGTACGTAACGTGATTACAAAGCTAAACGAAAATGCTAATAATGAACACGTACAACCAGAACGTAAAGAGAATAGTCTTATTCATTTTAAAGACGATAGAAACGAGGTCCGCTTCAGCATAACGACAGATAAGATAGCTTATATTGAATCGTCGGATAATTATTGTAAGATAAAATATATCAATAATGATAAACTCCAGGATTTTATCATAAGAACGTCGCTGAAAAAACTTCAAGAGGAATTGAAAGATACTTCTATTCAACGCTGCCAGCGCTCATATATGGTTAACTTTGAACATGTGGTCTCATTAAGAAGAGACAATAATGACATAAGTCTTGAGTTCGATGTGAAAGAAATAGGAGATATCCCTGTCTCAAAATCTTATAACGACAAAGTGGTGGAAGCCTTTGTTACTTACTCTAAACAAGGTTAATTTATGAAATCGCTGCGATACATAATCATATTTCTTTTTCTCCTCTTAGGATATGATTCGTATTCTCAACTCAATCATAGACATTACATCTTGATGGGTCGCATCGATCTGTCGGAAGAAGATTACTCTAAGGCAATACAGAATTTTAATATGGCTATCATAGCCAAGCCAAACGACTTCGAAGGATATTTCCTCAGAGGTATCGCGAAATACAGTCTCAACGACTTCACCGGCGCCGTCAACGATTTTACTAAAACTCTTGAGATACATCCTCTCTATGTGAGAGCCTATCATTACAGAGGCATCTCCAACGACCGACTCGGTAATTACGCCGACGCGAAAAAAGACTACAACCAAGCCATTAAACTCGACCCATACGACCCGGAACTGCATATAGCTCTCGGCTCTACAAAACTACATCTGAACGAATATCAAGACGCTGTGGCAAGCTTCGATACGGCTCTTATCATAAGCCCTAACAATGCTAACGCCTATATCAACAGAGGCGTGGCAAAACGTTATATGAATCAGTTGGACGAGGCTATAGAAGATCTTAACAAAGCAGTCTATTACGATTTCTTTAATATCGAAGCTATTGTCAGACGCGGTATGATACAGATGGAACGCGAGAAATACAAAGAGGCTCTTGCCGATTTCAACAACGCTCTGAAAATGGACGGCGATAACCCCATAATATATTTCAATAGGGGAACGGTGCATCTTAACATAGGTGATACATTGTTAGCTTTAAAAGATTATGAGAGAGTTAATAACTTGGACGAACGAAATGCTCTGACATATTTTAACAGAGCCATAATTTACAGCTTGCTGAAAGAAGATGACATTGCTCTCGCACTTTTTAACAAAGTCATCGAGATAAACCCAGATAACATTTATGGATATTTTAACAGAGGAATATTGCATTATAAGATGAATGAACTGGATTTCGCTGAAGATGACTTTACAAAAGTTATAGAACTCTTCCCCGATTATATCGATGCATGGGTGAATCGTTCGGTGGTACGCTACGACAAAGGCGATATGAATGGCGCAGAAGCCGACAGATATAAGTCGATGGAGATTATGAATCTTATAAGCGAAAACGAGAAAAATGTCGATTCGCTATACAAAGTCTATTCTTCTTTCATAGACCATGATAAGATTATCGCTTTCGAATCGGATTTCTCTAATGGCGACAAAGGTGGAAAACTCGCGCAATATTCTTCTATCGACATCAAGCCTTTCGCTAATTTCATCGTCGCTGTGATTTCTTTCGATGCTAAGGATGAGGAAAATAAAGACAAACGTTATTACTTAGACGCTACTTTAAGTCATATCAACGAAAACAAAAAACTCGGCGGCTTGAGTCTCGTTTATAAAAAAGTCGATTTCTTCGATGATGACTACCAATCGCTGCTCAACGATTCCATCATCGAATCTGTAGGTGATAAGAAACTCGTTGCTTTTTTGAACGGTGTCTTGAATTACGAAATACATAATTATCAACATTCGGAAAACAACTTCCGTTCTTTGATTGACGATGATACTGTTGATATTTATTCGGCAATAAATATCGCGTCGTTGCAAAAAGAGAAAGCAGAGTTGTTCGTTTATAATCAGGATTATAACGATCCTATTATGATTAACTACAAGAAGAATCCAGATAAGAATACTGTAAAGAAACAAGAAAAACCCGATTATGGACAGGCGTTGGAGACTCTAACTTCTGTCTTGGAAAAAAATAAAAGTAATCCATTTATCTGGTATAATCTCGGAAATCTTCATTTGCAGATGCAGGAGTTTCAAAAAGCCGTCGATGATTATACCGAGGCTATTAAGTATGAAAAGAACTTAGCTGAGGCGTATTACAATAGAGGATTGACCTTGTTATATTTGGGAGAGAAAGAATTAGCCAACAGCGATTTGAGTAAGGCCGGCGAACTCGGTATCAAGGAAGCATATGCTGTGATGAAAAGATTCTATAACAATTAATATATAGAATTATGAAAAAGAAAATTTTAGTCGCAATCTTGATTGTTATTACTGTTTTAGCAATTATTTTTGTTATATGGAAATTGTCACAGCCTAAGGAGTATGAGCCTGAGGTTATTTATCCCGAGGTCTTTGAGGCCGAGACGTACGATACAGACTTGATGATTGGACTCTGGCAGGCAGGCACTGTTTATTACAGATACAACGAAGATGGTACTGGAACCACATGGGACACAGCCGACGATGTGATGGAGTCGGAAGCAAGTAAGTTTACTTGGGAGGTTAAGAAGAACAGACTGACACACTATCATAAGATGGAGGTCAGCAGCGCTATAATCCCAAAGGTATATACTGTTAAGAAGTTAGACCTTGCCAACTTGGAATATCAAGACGACTTTAAGGTGAAGAGTGTGTTCGTTAAGGTAGAATAAGTTACTTGTTTATTTTAATAATCTTAGGCATCTTGTCTTTAAACTGAGGCATCGTCATGCCTATGGAAGCATTGATATAAGTCGGGTCGCAGACGTAATATCTTTTGCCTGCGTAAGAGAACATGTCGCCTTCGATATTAACGTTTTCTCCGAAGCAAACTGCCGTGGCAAGATGACCCTCGTATTGCAATCCAACGACTTTTGCGTCGGTGTAATTTGATACTAACCAGGCGAACAATGCCGAACGATCTTCGCAGTCGCTGTATGGATAGGCGATGACTTCTTCAGGATAGAAATATTTTTCGTAACCGAATTGCTGTTCGTCTGTCTTGTAATCGAAAGCTGTTTGTACGAAGTTCAGGATGATATCGATAAATTGAACAGGGGTGTATTGGCTTTTAAGTTCGTTGAGTTTATCGTTAAAGACTTGCTGAGCCTCGATGGAAATTGGTGATACGAAGTAAATAGGGAAGATTGTCATCGGGACGTCGTTGAGATAAGCTACCTGCGAGCTGTTGAAAGGGAGTTCTATCTTTGAATCAATCTTGTTGAACGACAATTCTCTTTTAAAATCACAGATTCCCATGTTTAATGTATTGTGAAAATCTAATCCGATCTGGTTCAGAACCTTGTCTTGTTCGTTATAGTCGTATGTAAAAATACTCTCATTTGAATTGCCACCGCCGTAGATGGAATAATATTTCAGGTTCTCATCGCCCTCGTTGAACCGGAAGAAAGTATATGAATAAACCTCTTTGTTGTTGTCTAATGCAGCCAAGAGTGTCAATTTGTTTGAGTCTCTTCCTCTTGCTGTCTTAACTTTAAACCCACCTTCGTTGCGGAGCATATAGAAATTAAACAAGACGCGGTTGTCTATGTCGGAGATAATGTTTTCCGACAGAGAGCGAAGTATGCAGAAATAACCCCATTCGTTGAGTCCCATTCCTTTGACGTATGTGTCGATTTGTTTCCATAAGTCGGAAGTAGCATCAGTGATTTTAGCCATTTCAATAAAATACTCGGCGACATCTTTTTCTTTTATGCCTTTGTTTTTTACGCGCAGCCTTTCATCGATAGTGAAATGCAATTCTTTTCCATAGAAATTCACATTGACATCTGAGTTGTTTGTGATATTGTTTTTTACGAAGGAAGAGAAATCGGATGTGAGTGTTATGTCTTTTACTCCTGAATCTGTCACTGCTTTTCTCACGACGTAGTTGTCTTCTCTTGGAGTGTAGTAGATACCGTCGCTGCTTTCAACGGTTCTTATATCGGATACTTGAGGCAGCATGTCAGTCTCTTTGTAAGTTATTTCATTAGAACTGATATTAGTGAGACCTGTTTTTTGGGTAATAGGAGCCTCTTTGATTTTTGGCAGCGACATAGAGAGTTCCTGAGTTTTAAATTCCTCAAATAATGCCCATTCCTTACTCACGAAATCTGCGAACTCTGCGTTTGCCTTTGAGATGAAGTTGGAATATTCCTGTTCTAATTCAGATACAGCCTGCTGACCCTGCTGATTGAAATTAGATTGTTCTTCTTGTAGAGATTTAAGATACTTCTGATATTCGTCATCTTGAGAGTGAAGAGAGATTACAAAGAAAACGAAAAGCGACAATAATAAATATTTTTTCATGATGATTTATTTAGTCGCAAATATAATGAATTTTATATTCCGAGTTTCAACCCAAGGAAGAATGTTCTTGGTAATCCTGGACCGTAGATATAACCTGCGTCACGGTCAGCGCCTTGGTCGAAGTCGTCTTGGTAAGAATTGAAGATATTTTTAACGCCAGCATTGAATTGTAAAGTGCTGTTGTTCGATACTTTAATATCGTAAGCAATTTTAATTCCCATGTCGAAGAAGTTCGGAGTTATCACCTCCTCATCTTCAGCAACATAGCCTGCGAAGTGTTGAACCAACATGCTTCCTGTGTAAGTTCCTGACAAGGCGATGTTTAAAGCGTCGAACATGGTGTAGTCCATGGTGAGGAATCCGTAGTGGTCAGGTGTTCTGAACATGCGAGTCTGAGGTCTGATGTTAGGATTCTCCGACCATGTCTCAGGTTCTTTGTAACGGCTTTGTTGGAATGTATATCCCAATTGCATGTTGAAGTCGCGGATTGGAGTATATGTAGCTTCCAAGTTAACACCAGCGACGTAAGCGCCTGAGCCATTGGTGCGTTCCATCAAGAGGTTGCCTTGAGCATCTGTGCCGTTTTCTTTTAAGATGAAGACATCGTTCAATGTGGTGTAGAAACCTTCAGCCAAGATGTTTATTTCTCCGCCTTTTATGTTAGACGACCAGTTTATGGAGCCGCTGAAACTATTTGAATATTCTGGTTTTAAATCGGGGCTGAGAGAGATGATTGCTACTTCGCCACCAACTGCCATGATGTGTAAGTCTTCGTCGAAGGCTTGAGGAGCGCGATAACCTGATGAGTAGCTGAGACGTCCGGTTAATGTCTCGGTGAAGACGTAACGGAAGTTGGCTCTCGGACTGATGACGACATTGTCGATGAGATTGTGTTTGTCAACCCTTGCGCCAATCAACAGACCTATTCTTGAGTTCTTCCATTCATTCTGAGCAAAGACGCTGGCAATGTATATATCTTGAATTAAAGTTCTGTTATATGCCAATTGGATATCTTCCAACTTATTCACTGAATATTCCACTCCTGCTACAAATTCTGAAGGCATGAATATAAGCTTGTCGAAAGTCTGGTTATATTGACCACCTGTCACCCAACTGAAGTCGTTGGAAGTTCCGTATGCATTGATGTCGTATTGTGTTCCGTAATAAGTGTTGCGATCGACTTTCTGTAATGATGTGAAGAGGGAGAAACGTGTCTTGAGGTTTTTCGACATGAAGTCGTAGGTGAGACCACCGCCATGGATATAATGTTCGGCTTGTTCAGCCACCGTAACCTGATGAGGCATTTTTTGAATGCTGTCACCGCCTCTACGGAACTCGTGCATGATGTGATATTCTGCAGTAAGTTTTGCTTGGTTGGAGAAACGGTAGTAGGCGCGAAGTCCCAACGACGTTCCTTTAAGCATTCCGAGTTCGGTGTAGCCATCGCCATCGTGATCGTAGCCTTGTCTGTTTCGACTCATGCCGAAGATGTTGGCGCCGACTTTACGATTTGAAGAGACGAGTGCAGCGTTCATAGAGGTGACGTTGTCCCACGACTTACCGCCTATGAGTTGAGTGGTGTTGCTGATGTCTAAGGAGTTGCGTATTGGCTCGCGTGTTATGATGTTGACGACGCCGCCGATAGCGCTCGATCCGAAGATTGCCGAGCCGCCGCCTCTGATGATTTCAACGCGGTCAATCATGGAGACAGGAATCTGTTCTAATCCGTAAACGCCAGCTAACGAACTGAAGATAGGGCGACTGTCGATGAGAATCTGTGAATATTTTCCTTCCAAACCATTGATACGTACAGCATTGACACCGCAGTTCTGACAAGTGTTCTCTACACGAAGTCCAGGTTGGTAGTTGAGACCTTCGGCGAGGTTCACGGAGTTAGTGTTGGTGAAAATCTTAGGTGTCAAGACGTTGACGATGGTGGCAGCTTCCTTGCGATCTACTTCGTAACGATTTGCTGAGACAACGACGTCTTTCATTAAGACGGAGTTTTCTTCTAAGATGAAATTTAATTCTAAGGAATTATTGGCTTTAAGAGTCACTTCCTGTTCGATGGTTTTATAACCCATGAAAGAAACTACTATGGTATGAGTTCCTACGGGAAGATGCTCGAGGAGGTAGTGTCCTGTTTCGTTGGTGGCGGTTCCGAGTGTAGTACCTTTTATATATACATTTACAAATGGCAGATGCTCGTGGTTGGAAGCGTCTAAAACGTGACCGTAAATATTGGCATCGGTTCTCTTCTGCGCCTGTGATGAGAGATTATTGATTATTAATAATGCACTTAAAATAAGTAAAAATTTGATGTTGAAAATTCTTGTCATTATGTTATGATTTTAGTTATTTTTTCTAGGCAAAATTAGTATTTTTTTTGTGGTAAAAAAACTGACAATTTGTTGGTATTAATTTTTTTAAAATAATGCTAAAATCTGCTTTGACTTATGCTTGTTTTTTGTTAACTTTGTGCCGTAAAATTAATGAAAATAATGTTTAATCAATTTATTAAAAAAAGTATGAAAAAATTATTCACTTTACTACTTATGTGTGCTATGATGTTCTCAGGATTTGCTCAAGATCCAGGAACATTAGATCCTACTTTCGGTGATGGCGGCGTAGCTCGTATGCAAGCCTCAACTTCATTTGATATGCCTTTCGCAATTTTAACTCAAGAAGATGGAAAAATCCTTACTGTAGGAAAGAGCCGTACAGATGGTATGAACTACTCTGTTTATATCTCACGTCAAAATGCTGATGGTAGCATGGACGCTACTTTCGGTACCAATGGTTTTAATTTTTATCAAGCTGACCCTCTTATTTATTTAAATGAAGGTAGAGATGCTGTTTTAGGAAATGACGGACTTCTCTTCGTTGCTGGACATACATACGACTACGCAGATAGCGAAGGCTTTGTGTTGTGTGTTGATGAAAACGGATACCCTTATCCTTACTTTGGTGATGAAGGTTATGCTATCAGTGAGAGCGGTTTCGGAATCGTTTATGAAGGTATCACTATTGACTCTCATGGAAGACCTATCGTTTGTGGTTACAAGAGCGATACTCTGATGGTTAGACGTTACAATGCTGTTGGTTTGCCAGACCCTTCTTTCGGTGATGCAGGAACGGTGATGATTCCTTTTGAATCAGACATCTATTCCTTCGGCTTCACTATCGAGGCTTTACCAGATGACAAGATATTGGTTGGCGGTTCAAAAATGAATTCGGCAACTCCGGTTCACCATCCATTCCTTATGAGATTGAAACCAAATGGCGCTTTAGACAATACTTTCGCCGATAATGGCGTGCTCGCTTTCTCTAACACAGAAGGCGGTGAGTTTGTTCTCGATATTGCTTTGGCACCTGATGGAAACTATATCATAGCAGGTCATAGCGAAATAGTCTCTGAATCAAATCTTCCACAAAGTAGAGCTTACGTTTCTCGCGTATTGACAGACGGAACCATTGACGAGTCTTTCGGCGACAACGGTTTTACATTCTTCGAATCATTCTCCGGCGAAGGCTGCGTGAATAGTCAATACGGCATTACAGTCGCTGACGACGGACAAATCTTCGGTACATATTATGCTTATAACCACGTCACTTACGCAAGCCGTGCTTACGTTTATAACGTCGATGCAAATGGACAGCTTAAAGAAGACTTCGCTGGAACAGGTATCATGCCTTTCAACTTCTCAGACCCTGAAGTACAAACATCAGAGATTTTGTTACAAAAGGATGGTTCTCTCTTAGTCTCAGGTTATCTCTTCGACGGTGACTGGTCAACAGATGTATTCGTCGCTAAAATCAATACTGACATCATCCCTGAAGATCCAGATGAACCAGCAGCAGCGATAGAACTTACAGTTGAAGTGATGGATGCTTATAATGTTAAAGCAACTGCGACTCCAAATGAATACACAGTAGAATATCACGTAGGTATAGCTTCAAAAGCTATGTATGACCAAACAGGTGAAAATGCTTTGGTAGAAGCTATCCAAGCTGACAACCGTCCATTTACAGACGCAGAGGAAATTGTTTTCGACGGACTTACTCCAGAAACAGAATATGTTGTTATCGCTACAGGTAAGAATGCCGACGATGTATGGTGCGTGACAACAACAACAGTGACAACACCAGAAGACATTGGTTATGCAGAATTTGAAGAAGGTAAATTTAATGTATATCCAAATCCTGCTACTTCAGTGGTTTATGTAGAATCCTCAAATAGCAATAATGCTCAAGTTAGTATCATCGACTTGACAGGTCGCTGCGTTAAACAAATCGAAACAAACGATAATATCACTGCAATAAGCACAGACGATATTAATGAAGGTGTTTACTTCATCATGATTCAACAAGACAATAATAAAGTTGTTGAAAAATTAATCGTGAAATAAATTTTCAATGATAATAGTTTTGTTAGTTCGTGGACTCCCGATTTAATTATTGGGAGTCTTTTTTTTCTGAACTTAAAAATTTGAGAATCTGAAAAAAATGGTGACTCAGAGACGCTTCAATTACATCGTGTTTATTTTTAAAGGTGTAATTAGAACGTCTCTACTCATAGACTTATAGACTCGGTGACTCGGTTCCCTCAAAAACTCCTTGAATTTTTCTTAAAACATTTTCCATTTTCCCTTGTTTCATATCCACAAAATAAAATATAAAGGTTATGAAAAAATTATTCATTATCGCATGCTTGTTTTTTGCATGGCAGTTTAAGGCGGAGGCTTGCACGGGTATCTCTATGTTTGCCGCCGATGGCTCGTATTTTCAAGCGAGAACGATAGAGTGGGGAGGTACCAACCTCAACAGCGTTTATGTCGTTGTGCCTCGTAACTTCAACCAAGTTTCTTTCACTCCGAAGGGAAAGAACGGTATGTCATTCAATTCTAAGTACGGATATGTAGGTCTAGCTGTCGAAGAGAAAGAATTTATCGCCGAAGGTGTCAACGAGGCAGGCTTGTCAGCAGGTCTGTTCTATTACCCTAATTATGGAAGTTATCAGCTGTACGACGAGAAATATAACTCCATAACGGTGGCAGACCTACAGTTAGTCTCATATCTCTTGTCGCAGTTTGCTACTGTCGATGAGGTTAAAGCTGGAATGGAAAAGATACGTGTAGTTTCTTTGATGGGTGGCGATGGCGCAGCAGAGGCAATCCATTGGAGAGTGGGCGACAGCAGCGGAAAACAAATCGTTATCGAGATTGAACAAGGTGTGGTTCATATCTATGATAATCACATCGGAGTGTTGACCAACGCTCCTGGATTTAACTGGCACGTCACTAATTTGAACAATTATGTGAACCTTACTCCTGTCAACTCGCAAGCTCATAACATGGGCGACGTGAAAGTGTTTCCTTTCAGCTTCGGTTCTGGATTCCTCGGTCTCCCTGGCGACTTTACCCCTCCTTCACGTTTCGTGCGTGCCGCTTTCTTCAAGACGACAGCTCCTATGATGAAAGACGCGAGAAGCACCATGTTGCAGTGTTTTACTATCTTAAACAACTTCGACATCCCAATCGGAATGGAATATCCTAAAGGTGAAATCCCTGACTTACCAAGCGCAACGCAATGGACTGCCGTCACCGACCTCACCCATAAGGTTATCTATTACAAGACTTTCTATAACAACACTATCAGAAAGATTGACCTCGGCAGCATCGACTTTACTAAGGTGAAATATCAATATCATCCTTTAGACACTCCCGACTCACAACCTGTTGAGACGATTAAGATTAGTTAATCTTTGGATTTATGGAACTCTGAAATTCTGAGGAATTGGTCGATAACAAACAAAAGACGCTGCTTAAAGAAATAAGCAGCGTCTTTTAAAATTATTGACTCATTGTTTCATAGACTTTCGTTATGTGAGACGTATCAATTACATATTGTTTATTGTCAATAGTGTAATTGGTGCGTCTCTACTTCACAAGGTCGTATGTGTCTTTTGCTATCATATATTCTTCGTCGGTAGGGAACACTATGACGGTGACTTTGGAGTCGGGTGCTGAGATGACTTTAGTCTCGCCCATCAAGCCTTTGTTGAGTTCCATATCGACTTTCACTCCGAGATATTCCATGTCTTGTAAGATAGGACCTCTCATGAACCAAGCGTTTTCGCCAATGCCGCCTGTCATAACGATGATGTCAACGCCATTCATCACAGCAGCGTAAGCTCCGATATATTTCTTTACGCGATGTTTGAACATATTGAAAGCGTAGGTGCTGCGTTTGTCGCCTGCTTCACGACCAGCGTTAACGTCGCGCATATCTTGTTTGTCGCCAGTGATACCGATAAGTCCCGATTTCTTGTTGACGAGAGTGTTCATCTGTTTGAGGTCGTAGCCTTCTTTTTCAGCTATATACATAAACACGCCGAGGTCTAAGTCGCCGGTACGACTGCCCATCATAAGACCTTCAACAGGAGTGAATCCCATGGAAGTATCGACTGATTTTCCGTTTTGTACAGCTGCTATAGAGGCGCCGCTGCCTAAGTGACAGGTGATGATTTTCTGGTCTTTCCAGTCTTTACCTAAATACTCGGCTGCTCTTTCAGCTACATATTTATGACTTGTTCCGTGGAATCCATAACGACGCACGCGGTATTTCTCATAATATTCGTAAGGAATAGGATAGAGGTAAGCCTCAGGTTTCATTGTGGAATGGAAGGCAGTGTCGAAGCAGCCACCTTGTTTTACGTTAGGAAGCAATTCTGTCACAGCCTTCACGCCTGCTATGCAAGCCGGGTTGTGAAGAGGAGCGAGGTCGATGAGTTCTTCCATCAATTCCATCACGCTGTCGTCGATGAGCACGCTTTTGGTGAACTTCTCTCCGCCATGAACCAAACGATGTCCGATAGCTCCAATCTCATCTAACGACTTGATGACGCCATGTTTCTCATCAATCAAAGCGTTAAGAACTATACTGATACCAGCAGTGTGATTTGGAATAGGAAGTTGTTCGTAATGTTTCTCGCCATTCCATTTGTGAGTAAATTCTCCCATCTCGAGGCCTATACGTTCAAGAATACCTTTCGCCATTACGTTGTGACTTTCATCGTTAATATCAAGAAGCTGATATTTTATTGAAGAACTGCCACAGTTTAAAACTAAAATTTTCATTCTATAAATGTTAATTGTTAATTGTTAATTCTTCTGTGCAATTGCCTGATTACATGTTATCGCTACTAATTTATAGATGTCGTCGATAGAACAACCGCGGCTTAAGTCGTTGCAAGGTTTAGCAAATCCTTGGAGAATAGGACCTACGGCCTCTGCGCCGGCGAGACGCTGCACGAGTTTATATGCGATATTACCTACTTCCAATCTTGGGAATACCAGTGTGTTGGCTTTTCCTGCCACCTCGCTGCCCGGAGCTTTGCTTGCGCCTACTGAAGGTACGATGGCAGCGTCGGCTTGCAACTCACCGTCGATGCAGATGTCAGGACGCATTTGTTTTGCCAACTCAGTAGCTCTGACGACCTTATCGACGTCTTCATGTTTTGCAGAGCCTTTTGTTGAGAAGCTCAACATAGCGACTTTAGGATCTATCTTGGCGATATTTTTTGCGGTGTCGGCGGTGCATACTGCAATCTCAGCGAGTTGTTCTGCTGTAGGAACCGGTGTCACGGCGCAGTCGGCACAAACGATTTTGCCGTCAGTACCGTAATTGTCGTTAGGAAGGAACATGATGAAAGCTCCTGATACGCATGAGACTCCTGGAGCAGTCTTAATGATTTGCAATGCAGGACGGAGCATGTCGCCTGTAGTGCTGCGAGCGCCACTAACCAAACCGTCAGCATCACCAGCTTTAAGCATGAGAACGCCAAGATACATAAAATTCTCTGCAAGTTCTTGAGCCTGCTCGATGGTCATGCCTTTGCCTTTACGAATCTCGAAAAGCAGATTGGCATATTTGTCTCTGTCGGGATTGTTCTTAGGATCGACGATACGAGCCTTGTCGATGTTATGCAACTCAAACTCGGCAGCCATGTCTTTGATGGTCCGTGCCGGTCCAATGAGAATGACATCAGCAATGCCATCGGCTATAATTTGGTCGGCTGCTTTTAATGTTCTTGCTTCGTCGCCTTCAGGAAGCACAATACGTTGCTTGTTTTCACGAGCATTCTGTTTTATTTGTTCTATGAGATCCATATTGTTACAATTATTACGTTTACTGAAATTAAGAATTACAAAGGTAAAATCTATTTCTGAAATTTCAAAAAAAATCTAAATATTTGTTAAGAAAAAAAACAAAGATGTAAATTTGCAAACCGAATAAATAAAAATGAACGACACTATCAATTACATAACAGCGGACACTGTAGGAATGATGACTTCCGATACTCTTGTCAAGACTTATAACCAATATAAGGACTTTAAGTTCATCACGGAAAGCAAGGGCGAGTTCGACGGTCCGAAAGAGAGAGAGGTGTCGTTCGTGAGTGCGGGCTGGAATTTCACAGTTCTTTTTGTCATGATGATACTCATAGTGCTAAATAAATTCTTTGCCCCTCAACGTTTTGCTTCGATAATCACGCTGCCATTCCAAAGTGGCGGCGGCGACAAAATGATACGCGAAAATCATTCGTTCATAAATGTTATCTCCCTCTCAATAATAGTCTCCTTCATACTCATGATTTCTTTATTGGTACAGAAGTTCTTTTCTATATATGGGGGAAACAATATCTTACACGATAATCTTAGTTTTTTCTTCGATATAAGTCTCGCTGTGACCTTAGTGGTGATTCTCAATTATCTCATGATGTCGTTTTTTGGCTGGCTCTTCAAAACGAGCGAGATACAGCTTTTGTACGTCAGTCTCTGCGTCTCAACGATGGCAACGGCAACCATACTCCTCGTTCCAATCATGATGTTTATCCTTTTTTATCCATATAAATTCCTGCTAATTATAACAATAGTACTTTTGTTAATATTTATGACAATTAGAAATGTTAAATTATTAATTGAAACCCGAATGTTGACAAAATTAAATTTTTTAAATATTTTTTTGTATCTTTGCACAATCGAAATTTTACCGCTTTTGGTAATGTTTAAGATGGTTCTTAGTGTATTGTAAAATACTGAAAATCATTTTTATTTCATAGGAGGAAGTGGAATTTTTAGAATAGGAAAAAGATAAAAAAGATAGTAGATGAAGATAAAATCGATCCTTTTGTCGCAGCCAAAGCCTGTTGACGTAGCCAAAACACCATACGAAACTATAATCAAGAAGTACAATGTTAACATCGAATTTGAGAAATTCATCAAATTGGAAGATGTCTCAGCAAGCGAATTAAGACAAGAGAAAGTTAAACTCACCGATTTCACTGCAATAATTCTCACAAGTCGTAACACAATCGACCATTTCTTCCGCATCGCAAAAGAGATGCGCTATGCAATTCCTGAAGATTTGAAATATTTCTGTGTGTCGGAATCGACAGCTCTTTACCTTCAACGTTATATCCAATACAGAAAAAGAAAGATTTTCTACGGAAAACAAACTTTCGCTGACCTGGTCGAGGTGATGAAAAAACACAAAGAAGAGAAGTTCTTCTTGCCAAGCTCCAACTTAATTACTGAAGATCACGATGGTATGTTGACGGCAGCGAAATTGGATTATACCAAAACTGTTATCTTCCGCACAGTGTCAGCCGACTTGTCACATATCGACATCAGCAAATATGATATGTTGGTGTTCTTCAGCCCAGCAGGTATCGACTCACTTAAATCGAACTTCCCTGATTTCGTTCAAACAGAAAACGTCGCCATCGGTGGTTTCGGTCAATCGACATGTAAAGCTATCACCGACGCCGGTTTCACCTTGAACTTCAGCGCACCAACACCTTCTTGTCCGTCAATGAATATGGCGATAGAAGAGTTTATCAGCAACGAGATTAAAAAAGCCAAGAAAAAATAATTTCAATGAACGAACGACTTCCGAAAGAGCAGCGTTTATATAAGAAAAAAGCTATCGAACAACTATTCGGAAAGGGTAAAGGATTCAACCTCTATCCTTTCCGAGTTGTCGTTTATAAACATGCCTCGGAAGAAAACGAACCTTCAATACCGCGATTCCTCGTCTCGGTCTCAAAAAAAAGATTCCATCACGCCTTCAAACGCAACAGAGTCAAACGACTTGTAAGAGAGTCATGGAGAAGAAACAAATCTGATATAGTTGTTAAATGCGAACAACATAAAATCACTTTCGATTTCGCACTTGTTTATACTGCAACAACAATTTTATCATACGAAGAGATAGAAAAGAAAATAAAACAATTATCTTTGCGTTTGAAAAATGATTATTTCAATGATGAAGATACTCGCACAACTGCCGGCTAAATTAATGATACTGCTTATACGCATCTATCAACTCACATTGTCGCCTTTCATTGGCAGAAACTGCAGATACACACCAACTTGCTCCAATTATGGAATTGAAGCAATAAGGAAATATGGCGCCATCAAAGGTGGATGGCTGACAATAAAACGAATATTATCGTGTAACCCTTGGGGCGGTAGCGGTTACGATCCCGTCCCGTAGTAGAGACGCGTCAATTACACCAATAAAAATAAATAATCTGTAATTGACACGTCTGATTAATATGGATTAAAATTTTTGTTATGAATAAATTAAGGATCTTATTATTTGTATTGTTGTTTTTCCCTGTCGTGACTTTTGCCCAAGAAAAACAAAACAATTTCGAAATCTCCAAGAGTTTGGACATTTATAATAATGTGTTAAGATATCTCAACATGAATTATGTTGATGAGATAAATCCGGCGGAACTTAACGAGACTGCTATTCACGCGATGCTCAAGGAGTTGGATCCTTATACGGTTTTTATCCCAGAGTCTGAGATTGAAGATGTAAGACTTCTTACCATGGGAGAATACGGCGGAATAGGTTCGATTATTCAATATTATGACAATAATGTTCACATCTCAGAACCTTACGAGAACTTCCCAGCTCACAAAGCCGGCCTGATTCCTGGCGATGCAATCATCGAGGTTAATGGTGTCAACACAGAGAAGAAGACCGTGAGTGAAGTGAGCGAACTCCTTAAAGGTCAGCCTGGTTCAGATATTACTTTGAAAATTAGACGCGAAGGTGAAAAAAACATCCTTACCAAAAACCTCGTACGCGAGAAAATAAAAATCGATAATATTCCTTATTACACTGTTCTCGAAGGCAGCGTGGCTTATATCATTCTGAACCAATTCACTAAAGACGCTGCTAAAGAACTGAAGGAGGCCTTCTTAGAGATGAAATCGCAAAACGAACTCAAAGGTCTCATCATCGACCTTAGAGGCAACGGTGGCGGTCTGCTCAACGAAGCCGTCGATATCGTAAATCTCTTCGTCCCGAAAAATAAACTCGTCGTCTATACAAAAGGAAAGACAGCCGAACAAAACAGGAACTATTATACCAAACACGAAGCCGAAGATATGCAGATTCCTCTCGCAATTCTTGTTAACGAGACAAGTGCTTCGGCAAGCGAAATAGTGTCAGGCGCAATACAAGATTTCGACAGAGGTGTTATCGTTGGCCAAAGAACTTTCGGTAAAGGATTGGTACAGAACATACTTCCAATGACTTATAACACTCAGATGAAAGTGACAGTGTCTAAATATTATATCCCAAGCAAACGTTGTATCCAAGAGATTGACTATTCAAAAAAAGCTAAGAACGACACTCTTGCAAAGAACGATACTCTCGGTCCTGAGTTTAAAACTGCCAACGGAAGAATCGTTTATGAAGGTCATGGCATTCAACCAGATGTGAAGATAGAACCTGAGATGCTTTCTACAATCACAGCTCATCTTTACGCACAAAACATGATTTTTAAATATGCCAATAAATTCTATAGAGAACATAAATCTATAGCTTCTCCAGAAGCGTTCGAGATAACAGATGAGATTTACAATGACTTCGTTAAGTTTGTGGAAGACAGTAAGTTTGAATATACTTCTGAAAGTGAAAAAGATTTTGCAGAATTGGTGAAGACAGCTAAAACAGAAGGTTATTACGATAATATCAAATCTCAATTGGATGTTCTCGAAAATGAACTTAAGAGTCATAAAGACAACGACTTGATAAATAACAGAGAAGAGATTTCAGAGATCCTTAAGATAGAAATAGTCGGTCGTTATTATTTCCAAAAAGGAAAGATAACATCAACCTTGAAAGATGATGTTGAGTTGAATCGTGCTGTTGAAATTCTTCTAAATACAAATGGTCAGAACGAATACGAAACATTGCTTAAAGGAATTAATAATTGACAATTAGCAGTTGACAAGCTGTTTATGCTTATATCTTGATTATGAAAGTCGAATATGGTAAAACTGGAACTTATTTCTATCTTGTAGGATTGATATTGATAGCTATTTTTCTGCCTACATCTAAATTCGGCTTGAGTGTGTCGCAGTTTTATCTGTTGGCATTGTGGTTTTTGCTCGGTCTTGATATGCGAGCCATTAACAAGATGTTTCCGGAGAAATCGTTTGTAAGTAGAATATTTTCACGTATCGTAGTCTCTTTCAAAGGAATATGGAATAACATAAAAACAAGATTCAACGATTTTATCCATAATAAGATAGCTGTTGTTATTGTCTTGATGTATCTGATACATTTTGTCGGCTTGATTTATACTTCAGATTTTCAATACGCTTTTAAAGATCTTAGAATTAAATTGCCATTATTGGTGTTTCCTTTGATAATGTCGTCGATGAAACCTTTGAACACCAAACAGTTTGATACTGTATTATGGTTTTTTATCAGTTCAGTTTTATTCGTTACGATACTTGGAGCTATAAAATATTTCCGTCGCGACTTTGTTGATGTGAGAGAATTGTCGGTTTTCGTCAGTCATATTCGCGTTTCTCTTTGTATGGTTTTTTCAATATTTATATTGGTCTATTATTTCTTCAAGCGAAATTATAAACCAATAGTTAAAACAATAATACTTTTCTTGATAATATGGTTCTTATGGATGATAGTAATTTTGGAATCTTTCATCGGAGTCTTGATTATTGTTTTCTTAGCGTTGACCTTGATTTTATATCGTGTCTTTCAAAGTGAGAGATTATATGTTAAAATTTTTGCGGTAGTAGCCGTTGTCGTAGCACTTTCATATATTATCTATGCTCCATATAAGATTATACACGACTATAGGAATCCTGATAAAGTTATTGTCGAACAATTAGATACGCATACAAAACTTGGAAATCCATACGTCTTCGATACTATCCATTATAGAATTGAAGATGGGCGTTATGTAGGGTTATATCTTTCAAAAAAAGAAATGCTTGACGCTTGGAATAAGAGAAGTAATAAAAAATTAACAAAAGAATCCGATAAAGGTTATCATAGTTTAGTGCGTTATCTTACATCTAAAGATTTAAGAAAAGATGCTGAAGGTGTTTCAATGCTCACCGACGATGATATAAGAAATATTGAAAATGGAATAGCAAACTATAATTATATAGAAAATCCTGGCTTTAAGACACGTATCATGAAGATAATGGTGGCTTACGATAATTATGCTTGTAGTGGTGATGCTAATGGAAGTTCTGTGTTTCAGAGAATTGAGTTTATAAAGGCTTCTTTCGGAATAATAAAGGATAATCCAATTATTGGCGTAGGAACAGGTGATATTGCTGATGCTTTCGCAGAATATTACGAAAGAACAGATTCAAAATTAAAACCTGAAAATAGATTCCGCAGTCATAATCAATATCTTGCTATTACAGTGGCTTTTGGTGTTGTTGGATTGTTATGTTTCTTGTTCTCAATGTTTTATCCATTCTTCTCTGATAAGAAATATCGTAACTATTTCTATTTTATCTTCTTGTTTATAATTGCGCTTTCAATGTTTACAGAAGACACTCTTGAGACCCAGATAGGAGTGACATTGTTTGCATTCTTCAACTCGCTGTTGATTTTTGTAATGCCATTGGAAGAGAATGAATCAGGCGAATGTAAATAACAGATTAGCGAAAAAATTCCATATTGTGGTAATTCCAATAGCAAAGAGTTTACTCAGATAGAAATTCCATTTTAGTCTGTCGTTAAGGATATAAAGTACTAACGAATTGATTACTAATCCAATTGTTGACACAATCATAAATTGGAAATATTGAGTTCCAATGTTCTCGTCATTACTTTCAAAAGTCCATAAGCGATTCAAGAAATAGTTTGACGTGGCTGCTATAATGAAACCTAATCCATTACTTAAATACTTATTAATTTTTAAGAATTCTTTGCATAGATAAGTAGTGCCGAAATCTATTATCATTCCGGAACAACCAACGACTCCAAATTTTAAAAACTTGAGGAATAGGAACTTATCTAAAGCAAGCAAGCATTTCATCTGCTAAATCTATTATTGATTCTCTTTATTTTGTTTTGAACTGATACGTATTGTAATCCAGAACAAGGCAACCATCACTACTATGCTTAACAATGTGTAGAAGATATTTGTTTCGCCAAAGTTTTCTACATCGATATTGGTGATACCTTTGTTGTTAAAATAATAAACTACTACAGCTGTTGCGTTGTTGGTGAAGTGCATAAGCATTGGGACCCAGATACTTTTGGAATAGTAGAACATATAACCAAGAAGTAATCCCAAGACTAAGCGAGGTAAGAAACCGTAAAATTCAAAGTGGATGAATGAGAATATTGCTGAGGCGAGGAAAATACCAATATGAACATTTTTGCAAATTTTTATTAAGAAAGGTTGTAATAATGAGCGAAAGAGCAATTCTTCACCGAAAGCGGCGAGTCCGGCAATCATGATTAAGTTTATGATTAAACCACTGATATTGCTGACATTAAGCATCTTTTCTGTTATTTGTGTCGCCGATTCCTGCATGTCTTTCATCATCTTTTCTAAATGAGCCATGGATTCGGGAAGTCTTAACTCGGTATTCCATTCGGTAAAGATTGCATTAAGAGGATTGATGGCATACATCATGACAAATCCGATTATGAAAAACAAAATGGGAGCTTTTCTAAAACTAAGCGAAAGCATAGGTTTTTCTTTGACCAAGCATGCGTATAACAAAGGTGGAAGGACGAATGTTAATATTTGTGAACAAATCTGAGAGATGCGTAATATTCCAAGTTCACTTACGCTATCTTTTAAAAAAACGATAGCAACACTTATGATGAGAGATATAATGAGTCCAACGATTAATAACGCAGCGAGAAGAAATATTCTTTCTATCGTACCGACCTTTTTGAAAAGAGGGAATGTCATAAATGTAAAGTTTTATTTTTGCAAATTTAACACTTTTTTTGATAAGTTGAATTTAGTAACTTTGCAAAATTCTTGGTGCGACGAATTTGTTGCATTGCTATATTAAATTGATATTGATGATTAAGATTGCGAACATAGAATTTGAAGATATTCCTTTGTTGTTGGCGCCGATGGAAGGCGTTACCGATCCGCCTTTTCGCCGTATGTGTAAGGAGCAAGGTGCCGATGTCGTTTATTCGGAGTTTATCTCTTCTGACGGTCTCATCCGTGATGCCGTGAAGAGTGTGAGGAAGTTAGGTTTTGACGAGAAGGAGCGACCTTTTGGGGTGCAGATTTTTGGTAACAGCGTAGATCCTATGGTGGAAGCTGCGCGTTATGCTGAACGCTACGATCCTGATATTATTGACATTAACTTCGGATGTCCGGTTAAGAAAGTAGCTTCTAAGGGAGCAGGTTCGGGCATTCTCAACGATATTCCTAAGATGGTCGCGATTACGGAAGCCGTAGTGAAGGCTGTTAAGAAACCCGTCACGGTAAAGACGCGTCTTGGTTATGACAGCGAACATAAGGAGATAGTCGATATAGCTGAGCGTCTGCAAGACGTCGGAATACAAGCTCTTACGATTCATGGGAGGTTGAGAACGACGAAATGGGGCGAGCCAGCAGACTGGACACTGATAGGGGAGGTGAAGAACAACCCACGCATGACAATTCCTATCATAGGAAATGGCGACGTCGTTGACGGACCTTCCGCAAAATATTTCTTAGATAATTATGGTGTCGATGGCTTGATGATAGGACGCGCCACCTATGGAAACCCGTGGATTTTCAGAGAAGTGAAACATTATCTTAAGACGGGAGAAGTACTTCCGCCACCCGATGTCAAGGAGAGAGTGAGAGTTGCGAAAGCGCATCTTGCTGATTCTTTGGAGTATAAGAAAGACGAGTTTTATGCCGTCATGGAAATGCGCAAACACTGGGGACTTTATTTCAAAGGATTTATAAATTTCAAGCAGTTTAAAATGAGACTTATGGAAGTGAAGACCATTGAAGAAGTCTTTGCGATTTTAGACGAAGTAGCGGTGTATTATTGTTGAAAATAGAAATCTTAAAATTGAAGGTTGCCTTCGACAGGTTCAGATTAGAGACAAAAGGTAGAGACGCACCAATTACACCATTGATAATAAACAATATGTAATTGATACGTCTCTCGATTTTAGTTTTTCATCTATTTATGAATAACATCAAATTCCAAATCTTCTTTTAAGAGTCCGTTTTCGAATAAATCGACGACGCGTGCGCCTGTTAGGCTGTGATATGTCACGATACCTAATTTCTGTGCAGCGATGATATTTTCAGGAGTGTCGTCGATGAAGAGAGTCTCTTCAGGTTTCATATTATAGCGGTCGAGGACGTAGATGAAGAAATCCGGGTCGGGTTTGCTGAGGTGTAAGTCGAATGAGAAGAACGATTTGTCGAAGAGACTGTCGAATTCTTTGTAGCCGAAGCGCAGTTGTAGGTCGCGGATAAAGAGATCGTAATGAATCTCGTTGCTGTTGCTCATGAGGAAGACGTGGTAGTTACCTCTGAGTTTCTTCACCAAATCGATGCGTCGTTGCGGGATGTCGAGTATCATAGAGTTCCAAATATCGTCGAATTCTTCAGCAGTAACATCGAGATTTAGCTGAGAACAGAGTCGTTTTCTGAATGATTCAGCCGATAATATGCCGCGTTCAAACTGGCTCAAGGTGCGTTTTACTTCATCTGAATTAAGTAGTTTAATATTATTAAAACCATTGTCTTTCAAATGATTTACGATCTGGTTTTGGTCGATGTCGATAATAACTCCTCCGAGGTCGAAGATGATATTTTTGATGTTAGGAAAATTTTTTTTCATTTTTTTAATTTTTTGTTTTGTAATTCGCTGCAAATTTGTAAATTTGCACTCGAAAAAACAAGGGAAAGAACAAAAAGTTATTAACAAAATTATAACAAGTTCTTCGGCTCCTATAGCTCAGTCGGTTAGAGTAGCTGACTCATAATCAGTTGGTCCCTGGTTCAAGTCCAGGTGGGAGCACAAAAAACCTCGGAAGTCGATGATTTTCGAGGTTTTTTTGTTTTTATCCACGAATTAACACGAAAGTAGTGGCTCAGTCCGTAAAGTAGTGGAGTTGTAAAAAAAGTTAAGCAAATAAAGTAGTCAATCTGATAAAGAAAGGGATGTCGCAGATGCCACGGAACTGGCTTCTGAAAGCCTTAACTTTGGCGTTGAAACTTTCGGCGGAGGCGTTAGTCGATCTGTTTTCAAAATAGTTTGCGATTGTAGC
>JAFTXI010000060.1 GCA_017461665.1 Bacteroidales bacterium
ATCAGAGTTATCACATTGAAGCATAACAATGAAGAACTCAGAAATACGAACGGTTGCTATCTCGTTACCCAATTTCCAAGCAATCCGAATAATCGTTTAATTCTAAGATAATTGTAAATTCTGCGATTTTTTCTCAAAAAATTACTACGCAAATATAATTCTTTTTTATTATTTATTCTCTTAGAAACTAAATTATTATCTTTGCAAAAAAAGAATGAAATGACACACAAATACTACGATTTTTATATGCGTTTCCCATCGTTAAAAGACGCGGAAAATGCTCAAAGTTTTTATAATGAAACTCACAAACCTCGTATTGGAGGAAAGTTTGTAATTAATGAAAATGGAGTCTGCTCGCTTTCCTTGCGCGACGAATGTGAACTGATTGCCGATATTTATCAATTCGGAATGAAACGCTTCATCGTTGTTGATAATCATCATGGATTGTATCGCGAAAATGGAAAAGAATTTTTTAACTTCCAGACAGATACAGACCAATTATTTACCTTCGATTATGATGAAGTGATTTTTGAAAATATAAATCAATTCTTAAAAGAAGATATTTTTAAAGATGGCTACGAAAACAAAAACGAAGAATTGCCTCCTATAATCAAACGCATCGTCGACGGAATGGGTATCGACGATCTTTATGATATGCTAAATGTCGATGCTCCGGGCTTTGATGTTTAATTCACAATTCATAATGCATAATTTTTATGATATAGTTAATTTACTATGAAAAAGATATTATTATTTCTTGCTGTTTTATTCTCACTAACTATTAACGGACAAGAGCATAGAGCTCATATTTTCATAAATTTATCAGACACGTTGTGTCAAGATTCAAGCCATATAGAAGTGATAGATAAGTTAAATGTAGGTATCATTCCGATGCCTAAACTTGTGACGCAATTCGATTCATTCGATGGTTTAGAATATTTCGTTTTGGACAATACCTGTATGTTGATAGATAGTGAAGATGAGGAAATATCAAGAATTGTCAATGTTTTAAGAAAAGACATCAACGATATTACAGGTATGGATTTAAATGTTTCAAAAAAAACAAACAAGAAAAATAAACCCATCCATTTCAGTTTATATACTCCAGAACGAATCGAAGAAATGTCTAAGAGCAGAAAAACTGATATAATTGGCTTGGGAATAGGTCCTAATTTAGATTCAATACCAGGACGAAAACCAAATCCGCAAGAATACGTGATTTCAATAAGTTCTAATGGTATCATAATCTCAGCTCCTACACATCAAGGATTATTTTACGGTGCACAAAGTCTGAAACAACTCATACGCCATCAAATTCTTACTGAAAATAATTTAGAAATTCCATGTTACTATATTTTCGACTTACCTTCTTTGGAATATCGCGGTTGGATGGACGACATTAGCCGCGGTCCTATCCCGACGATGGAATTTATCAAAGAAGAGATTCGTCGCCTCGCAGAATATAAATTCAACTTCTTTAATCTTTATACAGAACATCTTTTCAAGCTGGAAAATTATCCCGACATTGCTCCGACAGACGGACTTACTGCAGAAGAGATTAAGGAACTAACAGAGTTTGCCAAAGATTATTACATTGAATTTATTGGAAACCAACAATGTTTTGCTCACGCAGAAAAGACCTTAGACAATCCTTTCTATGATGATATAAAAGACACACGTTTCAACTTTAATCCAGGTGTTGAAGAGACTTACGAATTTTTGGAAGAACTTCTCGGCGAGACAGCACAAGCTTACGAATCAAAATATTTTAATATCAACTGCGATGAGACAGAAGGTCTTGGCAATGGAAAAGCTAAATCATACGTTGAAAATGTCGGTGCAGAAACAGCTTACTGTCAACATATTAATAAGGTGTATGAGATCTTGCAGAAATATGACAAGGACGTAATGATGTGGGGAGATATTATCGCTAAGAATCCTGAGATGATTAATCAACTTCCAGAAGATATTCAATTTATCGTCTGGAGTTATGGCGGTCGCGATAGTTTTGATGAGATGATTGAACCATTCAAAAATTCGGGACATGAATTTTGGGTAGCTCCAGGTGCAAGTTGTTGGGCATCAAGTTTTCCTTATATCGATAATTATACAAAGAACATCGCCAACTTCAACCGCGACGCTGCTAAGAACGGAGCGAAAGGCGTTATCAACACAGCGTGGGACGACTATGGCGAAACGATGTTCAACTCAACATGGCACGCAATGATTTGGTGTGCCGAGACAAGTTGGAATACATTGCTAACCAATGACGAAAATGAAAGATTAAAAAGAGAGAAGGTCTTTAACGAGAATTTCAATGTTCAATATTTCAATGTCAACGGACAACAGCCAACAGCCAACAGTAGAGACGTATCGACGACACCAAATAATGTTGAAGATATGTCGTTGTTGCGTCTCACAAACAAACAAACCGCCAAAGATTATATGTCGAATCTTTATGAGTTGAACAAATTGATTGACGAGAGCGACATGCGTAATGTTATGAATTTCCAGACTCTTAACGAGCCGCTGTTAGAATTTTTTGAATCGCAGGTTGACAGCGCGGCGAGTGCGAAAAATACTTATTTCAAAAATAAATCATTCGAGATTTATCAAAATCTTTTGAAAGACAGAAGCGAACTCGAAACCAACACCGAGATAATCGACATGGGAATTTTGGCTTCTTACAGAGCTTACGTCACTACATTGAAAAACGAATTGAAGATACAACTTTATAACACATTGCAAAATCCGACTGATGAGAACGTTAATATTTCTAAACAGATGTCGGAACAACTTTTGGATTCATTGCATCTTTTGAAGAAGAGATTTGTCAATGCCTGGAATATGGAATCACGTTCTTATTACAGAAACGTATTTACCGAACGCTACGATAAAATTGCAAAAGATATTCTTAACGCAGGAAATTATGTATATATTCAGACAATAGACAACGGTCAACAGACAACGGTAACATTGAAAACTCTTTTCAATGACAGACCTATTTATTATACGACAGACGGCAGTACTCCAGATAAGAATAGCGACATTTATGCTGAACCTATCAAAATTAATCGTTCATGTATTGTGAAAGCCATTTGTTTTGAAGATAATAGAGATGTTATTGTCAATGAGAAATATATCCTTTATCATAAAGGTATGGGCAGTTTCAAGAAGTTAAATACTGTCGCAGGCAACTATCGTCCTGAATATTCTGGTGGGGGTGAGAATGCGCTTCTCAACGGAATAGTAGGAAGTGACAATTACAAAGACGGCAATTGGCAAGGGTTCTATGGAACCGATTGTGACATAGAACTTGATTTTGGTAAGAAAGAAGTACTTAATTCGTTGAAGATTAACTTTATTACAAACCCCTACGACTGGATTCTTATGCCAGACGTTTTGAAGGTTTATACTTCAACCAATGGAATAGATTATAAATTATTTAATACCTACGGCATTGGTAACGAAGTAGATAAGACAAAAGCGACGATAGTAACGTGTAACATTGATTTGAGCGGGTTATCAAGCAGATACGTTAGAATAGTTGTTGAAACACCAGGTTTGATTCCGGAAGGTCTGCCAGGTTACAACAATCCGTCGTGGATGTTTTTAGATGAGATAATCGTCAGATAGTTAAAAAAAAGAGGCTGTCTAACAAGTTTAGATGGCCTCTTTTGCTATTGGGTTTCCAAATCACCGTTTATTATAGTTGACACATCACAGATTAAGACTGGTTATGTTCAATGTTTATTTATAAAAAAAAATAAGGCTTTTCCA
>JAFTXI010000005.1 GCA_017461665.1 Bacteroidales bacterium
AGACCGAAACGGTTTGCCGCCCGACCTTTCAACTTTCAAGGGCTGATGTACTACCTTTGCAGACGAGCAAAGGAAAGGGGCGAATGACGGAATAGGGAAACTCATATATCGCAGATTAATGATAGACCAAATTCAAATATTGCCCTGCAATAATGAAAAATGCACCACCTTTTTGCTCGTTCATAAAAAAGTTGTACCTTTGTGTATCAGGAGTTATCTCATTGGTGCAAAACAATAAAGGACTCTGAAATAGGAACGGTTGCCATCTCGTTACCCAATTTCCATGCAACCCGAATAACCGTTTAATTCTAAGATAATTGCAAATTCTGCGATTTTTAATGAAAAAATACACAATCTCAGAGATTATTTAACCTGTTTCTCATCACGTCTATTGCGAGATAGATGGCATGACGGAATGAGTCGGGATTTGCAATGTTCTTATTTGCAATATCGTAGCCTGTTCCGTGGTCGGGTGCTGTTCTTATTATTGGAAGACCCGCAGTGAAATTGACGCCGCCATCAACAGCAAGTGTTTTAAATGGAATCATGGCTTGGTCGTGATACATGCACAAAATTCCGTCATATTTCAGCCATGCTGCCGAGCCGAAGAATCCGTCTGCCGAGAAAGGACCAAACACGAGCATTCCCTTGCCGCGTGCTTCTTTTATCGCAGGTATCACCATGTCTATCTCTTCTCTTCCATAAAGTCCTCCATCACCAAAGTGAGGATTCAATCCCATAACTGCCAAACGAGGGTACGAGATATTGAAATCTTGTTGCAATGTCTTGTTAAAGACTTCCAACTTACTAACAATCAAATCTCTTGTAATCATAGCTGGGACTTCTTTAAGAGAGATATGATTTGTTACGCTACCAATACGTAACTTATTCCAAATCATAAGCATAAGTGGAGTATATTCCGGGCAGAAAGAACTGATATATTTCTTTTGACTTGAGAAATGGAATTGTTCAGACTGAATATTTTTCTTATTGACAGGAGCTGTCACTAACACATCAATGTTATTTCTATATAAATCGTTGACTGCCAACCTCAACGCATCGAAAGAAGCTTTACCAGCGATGTCGGTAGATATTCCCGGTTCTATCTTCAATTCCGAATCGGTATGATTGATTATATTTATTCTACCTTCTTGAGCCTGACGAACATCTCTAATCACAGCGTAAGAGAGCTCTTCCATGTTAAAATTCTTCTTGTAATACGAAAAGACTTTCGATTGCCCATATACGACTGGAGTAAACGATTCGAAGATACGACTATCGCACAAAGTTTTTAAAATAATTTCGTAACCTACACCATTGATGTCACCTTGTGTAATACCTACTAAGGGCAATTTCTTTGAGTCTTTCTGTGTTAGCATAACGTATTAGTTTTGAGAGACTTCAAAGGTAGAAAAAAAATATTAAAAATCAAATATTAAGCGTATTTTTTTAATATTTTTTTAATATTCTTACAATCCTTTATAAATCAATAAATTAAGATTACCATTATCAAATATCTCATTTGCAACGTCCAATATATCAATAGAATTGAGATTTCTAATTTTTATTATTGTCTCCGACAGCGGTTCTATTCCTTCTCGAGAGAAAGCCGCTCTCGTCATTGCGAGCAGTTCTCCGAGTCCAGATTCGCTGCTCAACGCCAATTGTCCCACGAGCTGATTTTTTGCATTGGATAATTGGATCGTACCCAACGTATTGTTTTTCAATTTATCTAATTCTTTATAGACCAAGTTAACAGCCTTATCCAAGGAATGAGGATCTACGCCCATATAGATAGAGAAATTGCCCGTGTCGGAGTAAGCATTATATTGAGATTCTATTGTATATGCAAAACCATATTTCTCTCTTATGTTGAGATTCAGTCGCGAGTTCATTCCGGGACCACCTAAAATATTGTTAAGCAGAACCATCGGCATTTTCTTCTGACTATCGATGTTATATGACAAGCCACCTATGATACAATGCGAGAGATGATAGTTTCTCTCTTGAATCTCAGTAAATGTCGGCAACCTATTGAATTTGTCACGATGAAATTTCGTCTCACGACATTGATAATCGCCGAAGTATGTAATTATTTTATTTTTAAACTTCTCAAAAGAAATATCTCCTATTGTCGCTATCACCATTCTATTGGTAGAATAGTTGTTTCTCTGGAAGCGACATAAATCACTGCGTGTAAATCCCTCAACCAACTCTTTAGTTCCCAAAATATTTCTTCCCATCTCATGACCTTTATAGAGATTATTTTCAAAGTCGTCATATATTTCTTCAGCTGGACTATCGCGATAAGAATTTATCTCATCGAGAATAACCTCTTTTTCTTTCTCGAGTTCATTTTCAGGATATACGCTATTGAAAGCCACGTCGGAGATAAGCTCTATGGCTTTATTGTAATATTCCTTTAAAAATGAGGCGTGGATACAGGTTTCTTCTTTGGTCGTATATGCGTTGAGTTCGCCTCCGACATTTTCGAGGCAACTCAACACATGATAAGCTTTACGTTTCTTTGTTCCTTTGAAAAGCATGTGCTCTATAAAATGAGCCAAGCCGTTTTCGTTCTCTGCTTCGTCACGCATCCCTGTGTTAACCATCAGAGAGAGATGAGCGACAACACCTTTTCTTTGTTTATGTAAAATCTTTATGCCGTTAGGCAATATAAATACATTTATCTTTCCTTCTTCAAGCATCTCGTTATTTCATCCACATTTTAAACAAATCCTCGTCTTTAGCGAGTGACTTGCCCTTTGTTGTTCCTCTCTTTGACAGCCAGCTGTTTTCTTCTGCCAATCCATCTTCATCTTTCAAGATACGATATGAGTTCTTTGGTTGCAAATCTGGGTTACCACTTGTTTCCAACAAAACTACTGCTGCATGGAAATCTTCCAAACCGGCATCTGTTTTCTTACCGCTGAAGATGAAAGCCTGCTGAGCATAATATCCACCAGGATAACCTTCAACAACATAATAACATGTGAAGTTATCACTTTCTCCTGTTATCTTAACTCCGTAAGCTATCACTTCATCATATACGTTATTCTCTCCATCTATCAACTGTTTTCCGTAGAAGTTCATCTGTTTGCTGTCGTAAACAAATCCCATATAACGGTCGTTATAATGTTGTATTGAATCAGGATTTTCAGCGTATGATTCATAGATAAGGATATGAGGAGAAGATACATATTCGCCGCTCATATCAGGAGGGGTGACACCAGAATATACTGGAAATTTCTCTGTTACAGCATCATAAATTTCATCTGGCAAAACATAGTCTGGAAGAACATGTACCAAATTATTCTCGTCTTTTAAATTAAGACTACCTTTGTAATATCCTTCCACCTTATTGCTATATTGGTCGGTACATTCAATTTCAAATATATAACCTTGATTTGACTTCTCTATAACAAGACTTCCAGTGTTAATGGTAGCCATGTTGGTATATGTTCCGTTTGATGTAAAACCTGTCACCCATGAACCTTCAAGGTCTGTAAATGTTTTACTTGGGAGGCTCTCAGCTTGAGGAGAAGCAATATTAAAATTGATAAAATCCGAGCCATTTTCTGTATAAAGACGTAAACTCAAATTAAATCCGCCACCTTCGGCTTCACCATTGTTGATAATGGTTCCTGATACTATTTCATAGACGTCCTCGCCTACCTTAAAGTAATGTTTTGGTAATTTATTTCTTCCGCAAGAAAATGCAAGAACTACAACTAAAATCAATGTGCTAATCTTTAGTAAGTTTGATGTAATACTTTTCATGACAATTTATTTTTTGCAAATGTAAAAATTATTTTTTTTGGTATCACGATTTTAACATTAATTAACATAAATAATTTTTTATCTGTAATAACATCAACAAGGAAACGTTTATTATATTTGCAAAATAAAAATTTTAGATTCGAGATGAAACTAAGACATTTACTATTATCTGTATTTATCTTAACGCCATTTTTTATTGTGGCACAGAAAGATATTACGAAAGAATGTATATCAACGGTGATGTTCAGCGCAACATATTCCTATCAATTTCCTGGCGCCGACACCAAGATACTTTATGGAAACAATTCCACTGTAGGTGCTAGTATTCACTACAAAACCAACAAGAATTGGCTTTGGTCTCTCAATGGCAATTTCATTTTCAGCGATAGGATAAAAGCATCACGTGAAGAGATATTGGGCATCATATTAGACAATGACGGACAATTGATTACTGGCGACGGTATATACGGAAGTTACGCTATGTTTGAGAGAGGTTTTCATATCAACGCCAAGTTTGGTAAGTTATTTAGCGTATTGGCTCCCAATCCTAACAGCGGATTTTTCGTTAACGGAAGTTTAGGCTATCTGCTCAACAGAGTCAGAATTGAGTTCTCTTCCAACGCTTCACCTCCGCAAAACTTAGACGGTGACTATCGCTACGGATACGACAGAATGCGTGGCGGTCTCGCCTACTCTGGTGAATTCGGTTATCTGTTTATGAGTAACACAAGAGTCTTTAACTTCTCACTCTCGATGGAATTTGTACAAGCTCACACCAAGTCGTTGCGCGAGTGGGACTTCAACCTCATGGGACCAGATCTAAAATCTTATATCGACAGATATATTGGAATAAAATTCGCCGTTTATATCCCTACATATAAAAGAATGCCTGCCGATTATTATTACTTCTGATTATGAGATTGTTTTATTCTCTTGCCATAAGATGTTATAGCGGTGCAATCGCTCTCGCTTCTTTGTTCGGAAACAAAAAAGCTTCGGCTTGGTGGAAAGGAAGAAAGAAACAATGGGATAATTTAAAATATTTTAACATTAACGAAGATTGGCTCTGGATTCACGTCTCTTCACTCGGAGAGTTCGAACAAGGACTGCCGCTCATCGAAAAATTACGACAAAATTTTCCACAATATAAATTATTACTAACATTCTTCTCGCCTTCAGGTTTTGAATCAAAGAAGAATTTTCAACTCGTCGATAAGGTCGCTTACATGCCTTCCGACACTTTGGTCAATGCAAAAAAACTCATTAAGAATTTTAACATCAAGGCTGCTTTCTTCGTGAAGTATGACTTTTGGTTCAACTATATGAGTGTGTTAAAAAAGAATGATATACCTTTATATTATATATCAACGCTGCTACGTCCAGAACAATACTTCTTCAAACCTTACGCGTTCTGGTTCAGAAATCAGCTTCTTAACGTGACTCATTACTTCGTTCAAAATGAAGAGACAGCCGAACTTTTAAAATCTATAGGTATCAACAATTCTACAATTACAGGCGACACTCGCTTCGACAGAGTTTTTGAGATAGCAAAACAGTCACAGTCGTTTCCGGAAATTGAAAAATTCATAGGTGGCAGACAATGTATCATCGCAGGAAGTTCCTGGCAAAGCGACGAGAAACTTCTTATTCCTTTCTTAAAAAAATTACCCGACAACTATTGTCTAATCATCGCACCTCACGACATTTCCGATTCTCATCTAAAACAGATAACATCTCAACTGAACGATTATCAGCTTTATACAGAATTAGATACTGAAAAAAACAATAAGGTATTAGTAATAAATACAATCGGTATCTTAAAGAAAATTTACAAATACGCACGTTTTGCTTACGTCGGTGGCGGTTTTATGAGTAGTATCCACAACACTCAAGAGGCTTTGGTCTTTGGCTGTCCCGTCGTCATCGGTCCTAAATATCATAAGTTTGTCGAAGCCGTCGATTTGGTAGAAAAAGGAGGAATGTTTTCTGTCAACAACCAGAAAGAGTTTGACGAGATTTTCGAGGAACTGATGTACGACGAGAATTTCTACAACAAAGCCTCCGGCATCTGCCAGGATTATATCCAACTCAGTATTGGAGCGACAGATAAAGTCACTAAGGCTATAAGACTATGAGTCTATAAGTAGAGACGTACCAATTACACCTACAAAAATAAACACTATGTAATTGATGCGTCTCCAAGATTTTGAAGTTTTGAGGTCTTGAGTCTCTGCTATTGGACACATTCGATGTGTCCGTACAACTGTAAATTCAATTCCTAATTCCTAATTCCTAATTAATCAAAACTCTTTCTTTCTTAATTCAAAATTGGTTCCCAAGTAATGCGTTCTTACCACTTCGTCGTTGGCGAGTTCTTCGGGAGTTCCGGCTTTAAGCACCTGACCTTCAAAAACTAAATATGCTCTGTCGGTGATTGACAGCGTTTCGTTGGCATTGTGGTCGGTGATGAGCACGCCGATATTTTTATTTTTCAGTTTGGCTACTATACGCTGAATATCTTCTACTGCGATAGGATCGACACCAGCAAAAGGCTCATCCAAGAGAATAAACTTCGGGTCAACAGCTAAGGCGCGTGCTATCTCGGTTCTTCTACGTTCGCCACCCGAGAGCTGAATACCCTTGCTTTTTCTAATATGCTGAAGTCCGAACTCATCCAACAGTGACTCTAACTTCTCTTTCTGAGCTTCTTTCGACATGCCTTTTTTGAACTGCATAACCGAGGAGATGTTATCTTCTACACTAAGTTGACGAAACACTGAGGCTTCTTGTGCCAAATAACCGATTCCTAACTGCGCTCTCTTGTACATAGGAAACTGCGTGATGTCTTCATTGTCTAAATAGACGTGACCAGAGAATGGTTTGATGAGACCGACAGTCATGTAGAAAGTCGTTGTCTTGCCGGCTCCGTTAGGTCCAAGTAATCCCACAATCTCACCTTGTTTCACCTCAACGCTGACACCTTTTACTACGGTGCGGTTGTTATATTTCTTTACTAAGTTGTCGGTCCTAAGAATCATATTTTTTAAAGTTTATAGTGTAGTAGTTTTGAAGTTTTAAAGTTTTGAGGTTCATTTAAATAATTCCTTCTTTAATAATATCGTGGATATGTATCATTCCAACGTATTGTCCGTTTTCCATGACGGGTAGCTGTGTTATGGATTTGTTTTGCATCAGTTCTAATGCGTTGACGACGAGGTCATCTTTTTCTATTGTCTTAGGGTTACGTGTCATAATGTCGGTGGCTTTCACCTCATTAATATCAGGATGTTTCATGAGCATTCTTCTGAGGTCGCCGTCAGTGATTATTCCAATGAGTTCATCATCTTTCATCACAGCTGTAGCTCCGAGTAGTTTTTCAGAGATTTCTATGATGACTTTTGTCATGATGTCGTTTTCGTTTACCTTAGGCACTGCGTTTTTGATGCAGACGTCACCGACTCTGAGGTAGAGGCGTTTTCCGAGTGCGCCGCCAGGATGGAACTTGGCGAAGTCTTGAGAACTGAATCCACGACACTTGAGGAGAGCTATCGCGAGAGCATCGCCCATGACTAACTGCGCCGTGGTGCTGGCAGTAGGTGCAAGATTGTTCGGACAAGCCTCGTGAGGCACGGTGGTGTCTAAGACGTAGTCGGCTTGTGTTGCGAGGAACGACTTAGTATTACCGACGATGGCGACGAGTTTATTCTTCCTTATTTTAATGAGAGGAGTGAGTACTTTTATCTCCGGGGTCTCGCCACTTTTAGAGATAATGACGACGACATCTTCGTCTCTGATAATACCGAGATCGCCGTGAATGGCGTCGGCAGCGTGCATGAAAACAGCCGTCGTTCCTGTGGAATTTAAAGTCGCGACGATTTTTTGTGCGATATTTGCACTCTTTCCAATACCCGAAACTATCACATTACCCTTCGAATTTAATATTAATTCGACCACTTTGGTGAAATTATCGGTTAAAAGTTCTTTTAATCCTAATATAGAATTAGCTTCTGTGTCAATAACTTGTATCGCGATATCTTTAATATTTTCCATATTTTAAAAAAAATTATTTTTTTCTTGCTTCTTTAAAATTAAAAATCATAACTTTGTCAAAGAGACTTAAAGAAAAATTATCTCTGGATAAAACTTTGCAAATATAAATAAAATTTCATTGAAGAGATTATGGTAAAAGTTGATGATAAAAGTTTGCACAAATTATTGAAAGACGTTTTTGGTTTTGAATCATTCAAAGGAAACCAGGAAGCTATCATAAAAAGTATCCTTTCTGGTAATAACACCTTTGTTTTACTGCCTACCGGTGGAGGCAAGTCTTTATGTTATCAGTTGCCTGCTTTGTTGTGTAAAGGCACTACCATAGTGGTGTCGCCTTTGATTGCCTTGATGAAGAATCAAGTCGATATGATTCGTAACTTCGGTGCCGACACAGGTATCGCTCATGTTATGAACTCATCTTTGTCGAAAGCGGAACTGATGCAGGTGAAACAAGACTTAGTGAGCGGTAAGACGAAACTGCTTTATGTAGCACCTGAGTCTCTCACCAAAGAGGATACCGTGGAGTTCCTACGAAGCCTTAAGATCTCGTTCGTCGCTATCGACGAGGCTCATTGTATCTCTGAATGGGGTCACGACTTCCGCCCGGAATATCGTCGATTAAGACCTATCATCAATGCCATCAATCCGAAACTCCCGGTAATTGCTCTTACCGCAACAGCAACGGTCAAGGTTCAGAAAGACATTTTGAAGAATCTCGAGATTACAGACGCCAAGATATTTAAGTCTTCTTTCGACAGAGCAAACCTTTACTATGAGGTGCGTCCGAAAAACAAAGACGTTGTTAGAGAAATCATAAAATATATAAAGAGCAATCCGGGTAAGTCGGGCATCGTTTATTGTCTCAGCCGTAAGAAAGTAGAAGAACTCGCTGAAGTTCTCGTAGCTAACGGAATACGCGCGCTCCCTTATCACGCCGGTCTTGACAGCCAGACTCGTCGCGACAATCAGGACAAGTTCCTTATGGAAGAGGTTGATATTATCGTGGCTACAATAGCCTTTGGTATGGGAATCGACAAACCGGACATTCGTTTCGTGATTCACCACGACATACCTAAGAGTCTCGAAGGTTATTATCAAGAGACAGGTAGAGCAGGACGCGACGGCGGCGAAGGCAAGTGCATCGCTTTCTACGACTACGAAGATATTCATAAGTTGGAGAAATTTAATAAAGGCAAAGATGTCGCTGAACAAGAGATAGCCCGTGAACTCCTCAACGAGACAGTGACATACGCCGAGTCGTCGGTATGTCGCCATAAGTTATTGCTGCATTATTTCGGTGAGAACCATGAAAAAGAAAACTGCGGCTCCTGCGACAACTGCGTCAACCCTAAGATTAAGTTCGACGCCAAAGAAGATGTAAAACTCGTGATAGAAGCTATTGTTGAAACGAAACAGTTGTTCAAGACAAAACATATAGCAGAGTTCCTCACAGGTAAAATGACCGGTGATATCATCACAGCCAAACACGATACTTTGGAATTATTCGGTGCAGGCGACGACAACGACGAAAAATATTGGACCTCAATAATACGTCAGACCGTCGTTCATGGATTCCTGACAAAAGACATCGAAGAATATGGCGTGCTGAAAGTCACTAAGGAAGGTAAAGACTTCTTGAAGAAACCTCATCCGGTGATGATGGCTAAAGACCATGACTACGACCACCCTGATGAAGACGAATTTGATGAAGAAAGAATAGCTTTCGGTAAGGACAGCGGAACAGACAAGACCTTGTTCGCAATGCTGAAAGACCTCCGTAAGACGATGGCTAAGAAAATGAATCTCCCTCCTTTTGTCATCTTCCAAGATCCTTCATTAGAGGATATGACGATACAATATCCTATCACGATGGACGAACTCACACAGATCGTTGGTGTGGGACAGGGCAAGGCACAGAAATTCGGTCAACCTTTCTTAGACCTTATCAAGGAATATGTCGAAGAAAACGAGATTACTCGTCCTAACGATATGGTAATTAAGTCGTCTGTCAATAGGTCGGCACTCAAGATAAGTATTATTCAAAATATAGATAGAAAGATTCCGTTGGAAGACATCGCTCACTCCAAGAACATGGGATTTGATGAGCTTCTCACCGAGATAGAAAGCATAGTGGCAAGCGGAACACGTTTAGATATAAACTATTATATTGAAGATAATATCGACGAATATCATCAAGAAGATATTTTGGAATATTTCCGCGAAGCCGACTCCGACACTGTGGATGACGCGTTAGACGCTCTCGGCGTCAACGAATATGAGGAGGAAGAAGTGCGCCTAATGCGAATTAAATTTTTCTCTGAAGTTGGAAACTAAACATTTAAAGATATTGATAATCTCGGTATTGTTACTTCTCATCTCTTGCAACGACAAGAAATCGGAAGCAACAGCACCGGCTTTTTTGTTGTCTGAATCCCAGATGGTGGAAGTAATGACCGACGTGCAGATAATAGAAAACGCCATCAACCATCGTAAGGGGAAAGGCTATCAAACAGCAAAACTAAAAACCAAAGGCTTCGATGCCATTTTCTCTCACTACGGTATCACCGATTCTATCTTCATGGAAAACTTGGACTACTACAACGACAATCCTGTCATGATGAAAAGAGTCATGGATTCGGTGAATGCAAACTTCAAGAGAATGCAGAAATAATTAGAAATTAAAAACGCGTTAAGTGCATCGTTTCTGCATTTAACGCGTTAAATCATAGTCTCGTAGACTCTATTAGTTTGGGAAATTCATAGTTACGTTAATCTTACAGTCGCTACTCAATGTCTTCTTGACAGGACATGTCTCTGCCGATTTCTGGAGTAACATCTTTTCTTTGTCGGTGTAAATCTGAGTAAAATTCACAATGATGTTGATTTCTCCTATTCTTCTCGGATTGTCAGCCATCACCTTGTCAACTTCTACGCTCATACCTTCGACGTTAATGCCTTTGCTTTCGGCAGTGAAAGCCATCATCGCCATCATGCAGGCTCCCAAAGAGGTGGCTGTCAAATCGACGGGAGAGAAACCGCCGCCATGACCTTTGACACTTATCTTAACACCCGACTCGTTGTGAACAAATTCACTGTTTAAATTACCTAAATATTTTCCTAAGATTGCTGTCATAATAATTTGTTTTAAATTAATAATATAAAATTGTATATGCTTATTTAGCATTACAAATATAAGAAAAAAATGTTTTTCCTTCTTCTTAAAAATTAAAAAAAAATAGTATTTTTACACTCTGAAATATTAATATTATGAAAAGATTTTTTACTCCTCTATGTTTTATAATCGTGGCTTTTATGACGTTGACTTTTGTATCATGTGGCGACGATTTCCCTGATGAAGGCTATTTCAAAATTGGTAACACTCATTATAATATTAATGAGGCAAGTCTTCAAGACGTAGGCTACGACAGCGAAAGCGATTTGTATCAGTTGCGTCTTACGATGGACAACACAAGTCATAACGATTTCCATTCTATCAACGTCATTTTTTATTCCGAAGTGAATACTTATCTACCAAGCGCTACATATACACCTTATTTGTACGACAACGATTTCGAACATAAGTTCAAACGCGGAGCTTGGTTAGTCGGTGATCAAGAAGGCGGCGTGTTCCTCTCAGGAAATATCAAGGTCACCAAGTCGGATGAGAAATATATCATACATCTCAACTGCAAAGACACAAATAATAATGATGTCGTTGCTGAATATGAAGGAAAAATAAAAGTTAGAATCTGAGAATTTTAGAACTTTAGAATTTTAGAATTTTGGCGGTTATTAATGTAGGGACACATTGAATGTGTCCGGTGGAGATTCAGTTTCTTTCAGATTCTTTTATCATAGAATAAAGCATATCGTTGAAGCCTTGTCTCTCGTTAAGGGATTCAAGGCTTTGATACATCTTATAACACCAATGATTGTCGGGATTTGCAGGCACATTAATTTGTTCTCGCTGCGTCTGGTCCCAACGATATTCTCCGTCCATCGCGATATAATCCTGTATCGGTAAAATAACCCACATCGAAGTAGAATCTAAATGCTGCCTGACAATTTCTCGACAAACGTAAGGCTCGGCAAAATATGGAGCTCCATCTTCATGTCCCAACATCTCCCTATAAAAACGATTCGTCATCATTCCGTCTTCTTCCCACCATCCTCTCAAAGTTGGGGTGTCGTGTGTAGAAGTGGTATCGACACTTAGATAACTATTATTCTTCGGATTGACAAAAGTCGCATTAGGATTTTTAGGCATACGCTGTACTTCCAAACTCAAGATGTCAAGTTGTTGCATCACCTCTGGGACACATCGCGGAACCATGCCGAGGTCCTCTCCACAAACCATCATATTGCTCGCAGCGATGAGCTGAGGCAGCTTCTTCATAGCTTCTTCTTTCCACAACTCCTCGTTGCGATGATAGAAATAGTCGTCATACAATCTGTTAATCCAATCTTTCTCTTCTTGCGAAAGCTCGTTGTAGGAATGTGTGAACTGCAATGCTATCCTCGGTCGGAAATGATTCTCATTCTTCTCGTCTTTCAAAAATAAAACTTCGGCGCACAAAGAGAGAAGTCCATTCTTAATTGTCTCTTCTTTCTCGGAAAGAGTGTCAATTTTTTTTAAGAAATAATCTGTTATCTTTCTCTGAGTGTCGAACTCCGGTTTTAATTCAAAATAACTGAAAGACGTCTCGTTGAGATATTTATCTCTCACTTCCTCGGTCAAGGCGCCGAATATCTCATGAAGGAAATGTCCTCGGATATAAGGTTTCGTATATCTGTCTATCTTATAATTATCCAAGTCTAATTCCATGCTTCTATCGGGATTGAAATAACCCATCAAGCCTTGGGTGTTGCTGTAAGGAATCTCCCAGATGCGGAAGAATCCGAGTATATGGTCGATGCGGTATGCGTCGAAGTAGCGGCTCATCTGAGTGAGACGTTCTCTCCACCATTTATAATTATCTTGCGCCATGACGCCCCAATTATATGTCGGGAAGCCCCAGTTCTGACCTTCGATGGCGAAGCTGTCGGGTGGCGCACCGGCTTGGGCGTCCATGTTGAAAAGCTCGGGCGAGGTCCACGCCTCCACGCTGTGACGACCTATGCCAATTGGTATATCTCCCTTCAGAGCGATGCCTTTTCTGTGAAGATAATGAACTGCGTCTTTAAGTTGTTTGTCGAGATGATATTGCAGGAAATAATGAATCTCTATCTTCTCGCGAAACTCTTCCTTCCGACAAAGTCGTTCAATCTTCTCTTTGTCATAAACAGAATAATCTTCCCATTGGGAGAAGTCGCTTGTCTGATAATGAGAACAAAGGAAACAGAAGGCGGCGTAAGGTACAAGCCATTCTTCATTTTCTTTGAAGAAAGATATATAATCGAATCTGTTTTTCGTTTCGTGCCAAGTTTGTGAGAACAGTTTCTCGAAGAAGAGATTTTTGACTCTCATCACTTCGGGATAATCGACAAAGTCCTTGGCGTTTAGGAGATGTCGCTGACTCTCGAAATACTCTTTGTCGTTCTCGTCGTAGAGCGTTCCCATCGACGACAGGTTAAGATATATGGGGTGTAGTGCCTTTGTCGATATTGCCTTATAAGGATATGAGTTACTCCACGAGTTGTCGGTTCGGGTGTCGTTGATGGGGAGAATCTGAATCATCTTCATTCCCACTTTATAACACCAGTCGGCGAGTTGTTTCAAGTCGTTAAACTCGCCGGTTCCGAAGTTGTTGTTACTTTTCAAAGAGAACACCGGCACTGCCACGCCGGCTGCTTTCCATCTCTCGAAGACAAATGGCTTGTCGTTCGACAATACCTCGGTAAAAACCTTTGTGTTAAAAACGACTTGTTTCATAAATTTTAATCCTTAATTAAAAACCAAAACTCAGGTGATGCTGTCGATTATCTTACAGATGTTGTTGAAGATGTCTCCAATCTCGCCGATTCCATTAACGTAGTGCAGTATGTTTTTGTTTTGGTAATAATCGAGGACGGGTTTAGTTTTGGTGTTATATTCTATGAATCTGTAATGTATCGATTCGATGTTATCGTCGTCGCGACCGCTTGTCTCTCCGCGTTTAAGCATTCTCTCGACGAGCATATCTTCCGGGACCTCTAAGCTGAGCACGCCGTCTAATTTCATGTCATATTTATTAAAGAGTTCGTCGAGTATCTCGGCTTGTCGTGTCGTTCTTGGGAATCCGTCGAAGAGGAATCCTTTGGAGTCGCGATGGCTGACGATGAATTTCTCTATGATGGAGGCGACGATTTCGTCGGAAGCGAGACCACCCTTGTTGATGATTTCTTTCACATGCATACCAATCTCAGTTCCGGCGGCCATCTCCTGACGCAAGACCTGACCAGTGGAGATATATGTGAGTCCGTAGCGTTCTTTAATGAAAGTCGATTGAGTTCCTTTGCCGGCACCCGGAGGTCCGAAAATTATTATGTTTAGCATCTTTAGTAAAATTAATGTTGTTGTTATTCAACGACTTTATATATGGAGGCGTAGTTTCTTCCGTGTTGGTTGTAGTCCAAGCCGTAGCCTACTATGAACTCGTTGCCGATATTAAGTCCTATATAATCTATCTTATAATCGAATTTGAATGCGTTAGGTTTGAAGAGCATGGTAGCGACTTTCGCGCTCGACACCTTCATGGAGTTAAGTTTCTCTAAGAGGCATTTCATGGTGAATCCCGAGTCGATGATGTCTTCGACGATGACAACATCGCGACCTTCCAACGACGAGTTAAGTCCGATGAGTTCTTTCACCTCGCAAGTGCTTTGTGTTCCTTCGTAGGTAGAATATTTGACGAATGAAGTCTCACAGTCGATAGTCAGTTCTTTGAAAAGTTGTGAGGCAAACATGAATGCGCCATTGAGCATAACCAAAAACAGAGGGTTCTTGTCCTTGTATTCTTCGTTAATCTGATTCGCCATGTCTTTGATAACGGTCTCTATTTCTTCCTGAGGAATATAAAGTTTAAACTCTTTGTCAAGCACTTTTATAGTGTCCATATCTATTTTTGTTGAATGATGAAAAATTTTTATCGAACGCAAATATACGAATTAATCTATAACATTTAGAAAAAAGTAAATACTATTTTTGGAATCTCAAAAATTAAGAATCTCAGAAATTATTTTGAAGTTATGAAGTTTTGGAGTTCTGGAGTTCTGGAGTTTTGAAGTTCTGAAGTTTTGAACTTTTTCTATCTGTCGTTGTTTCTGTCAGAAAAAAATATAAAGCTTATGGATTCAAACAAAACAAAATCTATCGCTAAGCTAAGTGTCTTCACTATAGCTATCATGAACGTGACGGCGGTGGTGTCGTTGCGCGGACTTCCTGCCGAGGCTGAGTATGGACTGAGTTCGGCTTTCTACTATCTCTTCGCTGCCATAGTGTTTCTTATTCCTACGTCGTTAGTGGCAGCTGAGTTGGCTTCCATGTTCTCCAACAAAGAAGGCGGCGTCTTTCGTTGGGTGGGCGAGGCTTTCGGCAAACGTCTCGGCTTCCTCGCGATATGGCTGCAATGGTTTCAAAACACTATCTGGTATCCGACGATACTCACCTTCGGAGCAGTGTCGTTGGCTTTCATAGGGATGAATCCTACCGCCGACATGGCGATGGCAGACAACAGGATATACACTCTCGTCGTCGTCCTCGTGATTTACTGGCTCGCTACTTTCATCGCCATGAAAGGCTTGGACTGGGTAGGAAAGATATCTAAGATTGGCGGCTTGATAGGAACGATCATTCCCGCCGCTCTATTGATTCTGCTTGGAATATATTACGTCGCAACCGGCGGCAAGATACAGATGGACCTCAACGGAAGCTTCCTCCCCGACTTGGCTAAATTAGACAACCTTGTCCTTGCCTCGGGCATCTTCCTCTTCTATGCAGGTATGGAGATGACTGGTGTTCACGTCAAAGATATGGACAACCCGAGCAAGAGCTACCCGCGTGCTGTCTTCATCGGCGCCTTCATCACGGTGCTTATTTTCGTCCTCGGAACATATTCGCTCGGTTTCATCATACCTCAGGATAACATAAACCTCACACAGAGTCTGCTCATCGGCTTCGACAACTATTTCAAATATATACATGCCTCATGGCTCTCACCTGTCATCGCGGTGGCTCTCGCGTTTGGAGTCCTTGCCGGCGTCCTTACATGGGTGTCGGGTCCTTCCAAAGGTCTGCTCGTAGTGGGTAAGGCTGGTTATCTGCCTCCTTTCTTCCAGAAGACCAACAAACTCGGTGTCCAAAGTAATATCTTGATAATACAAGGAGTCATCGTCACCATCTTAAGTCTCCTCTTCGTGGTGATGCCGTCGGTACAGAGTTTTTATCAGATACTCTCGCAGATGACAGTCTTGCTTTATCTCATAATGTATCTCCTCATGTTCGCTGCTGCCATCTATCTACGCTACAGCATGAAAGACGCCGATCGTTCATTCCGTATCGGTAAGAAAGGCAACTTCCTGATGTGGGTAATAGCAGGTCTCGGCTTCGCTGGTTCATTACTCGCTTTCGTCTTGAGTTTCATACCTCCAGGTCAGATCGCGACAGGAAGCAAAGCGGTATGGTTCGGCGTGATGTTCGGAGGCTGCATCGTCTTCGTCGCGATACCTTTTATAATATATGCTATGCGAAAACCATCGTGGCAAGATAAGAACGCTCAGATACAGCCTTTCCATTGGGAGAAGTAAAGTTTAAAGTTGAGAGTGTAGAGTTTAGAGTAGTTGTGAAGTTTATAGTTGCCAAGTTTAAAATCACCAACTATAAACTTTCTAACTACTTTTAACTCTTAACTATAAACTATTAACTAAAATAACTATCTTCGCGGCTATTATAATTTCCATGCTATGAAGAATCAGAAAATATCTCATTATCTTGTCCTGCTATTTGCTATGTTATTTATGTCATCGTCTTACGCTCAAAACAATAATGACGGACATTCATACTTTGATGATGTGACATATTTAAAGAAATATAACTATAAACCAAACAAATACCTCATAGAAAGCAGATATGAATATATCAATGTCGCACTTGAAATAACTAAAGATGTACCACCGACTATGAAAAAATACGCGCTATCTATAAATGGATATGCGACAACATAGAATAGATGTGTCTTATAAAATTTACGACGCTTTATGCCAAGAAAAACAAGTCGATTAAGTTTCAGTATAAAAGACAGAAATGTTGACAATTGTTGGAATAATTTGATAGAGTATGATATAGATAAACCAACACAAGACGATTGGAATAATGTCATAAAACACTATCCTCTCGATAATCCAAAAGTGAAAGATGTTAAGAATCTTTACAAAAAAGAATGGAATGACGCCAATATTGATGACACACGTCTTGCTCAACTTATAACGGAAAATAACGTCAAGGAACTACCTATTATTTATACCAATATGGGACAGAATATGGAATTGGTGTCTGTCCCTATGAATAAGGAATTAAAGGTCGGGACCCAATATACTTTTTCATTTTATCCAAAGAAAGAAGGTGAATGGGCCGTAATCAACGAAAACAATTGGCAGACAGAATGGCAAATATCGGACGATGGAATGTACACTATTGCGGTGACGCCTAAGACACAGGGCAAACTGTCAATATCCGTTCAGAATGAAAGCGATGGATTGTATTATAGTTGCATAGGTTACACAGTTGTCGGAGACTGATAAAAAAACACATAAAATCTTTTAAGGCATAAAAATAAAACACTATCTTTGACGGACTAAAAATATGTTTTACCATCAAAGATAACGATATGAAAAAGTTAACATCTTTACTGTTTTTGACATTGATAAGTTTGTTTGTCACAGCTCAGGTTGTCGAACAGACTTATTTTTTTGAAAGTCCTGTCGTGACTGAGATTCAAGGTTATAACCAAGTACAACTTTCGGGTTGTATGCAGACCGCTGTCTCGGGTAGTCCTTCTCTTCCTTATAAGTCGGTGAGTCTTCTGTTACCTTACGGTTCTGAGGCAGAATCTGTGGAAGTGCTGCTTTCCGATTTTGAAGAGATAAATATCAAGCAACAGCTGTTTCCTTATCAGCCGTCACGTCCTTATTCAAAGCCTGAACGTGAGAAGTTTATGAAAAACGAAGAGATATATTCTTCAAAGTCGATATATCCTTCGGTATGTCACGGCGAGTTATCGACACATTATCTCAATGGTCACGCTTTCGCCTTCACCTCTTTCACTCCTATACAATATCAGCCTTCTTCAGGTAAGCTGATGTATGCCAAGACTGCTACCGTCAGGGTGAAACTTACTTCTGCTAAGAGAGACAATACTGCTATGTTATGGAACACTTCTTCCGTAAACGAGAGAGTCAAGTCGTTGGCTGACAATCCAGAGATGATTGATTCTTACAAGACAAGAGGCAGAGAACTCGCTGCTTACGACATGCTCATCATCACAGGTGAGGAATATGTGGCTGGCTTCGAGGAATATGTAGAATATTATGAGAGCATAGGAGTCCGTAATGTCATAGTCACTACCGATGAGATATATTCTTCAACAGAAGGTCAGGACAATCCTGAGAAGATTCGTAACTATATAATTAATGAATATACTAACAAAGGTATCATCATGGTGCTTCTTGGTGGCGACGTCAATATAGTTCCTTATCGCGGCTTGTACTGTCACGTTCAGTCAAGCTCTGTATATGAAGACAGCGACATCCCTGCCGACTTATACTATTCGGCATTGGACGGAACATGGAACGACAATAACAACAGCAGATGGGGCGAGATTGGAGAAGACGACTTGCTTCCTGAGATTGGCATCGCTCGTATGTCGTTCAACAGTGCTACCAAGCAAGCCAATATGATTAACAAGACATTGAAATATCAACGCGAGCCTGTGTTGGGTGAGTTCAGAGATGTCACCTTGGCAGGCGAGTGGCTCTACGATAACCCAGAGACATGGGGCAGCGACTATATGGAACTACTCATCGGCGAACGCGACGACAATGGATATACCACTATCGGTATCCCAGAAGATTATAACTTCACACGTCATTATGCTGAAGACAACACTTGGGGTCCTACTCAGCTGAGAAACACCATCAACAATGGAACACAATACGTTCATCACGTGGGACATGCCAACACCAACACCGTCGCTGAGTGGTACAATAGCGACATCACTGACGCTAACTTCAGCGACGCCAACGGCATTGATCACAACTACACCTTCTTCCATTCGCACGGCTGCGTATGCGGATCTTTCGAAGACGACTGTATCATGGAGAGAATGGTGTCGATACAGAATTTCGCAGTAGCTGCTATAGGTAACTCGCGTTACGGTTGGTTCAACGAAGGTCAGACAGAAGGTCCTGCTCCTCACCTACATCGCGAGATGACCGACGCTCAATATCATGAACGTATCCCGTTCTTGGGAATGCATATCTCTGAAGCTAAATGCCAGACAGCACCTTTCGTCAATGCTCCGGGACAGTGGGAAGAAGGAGCGCTACGATGGAACTTCTACGACCTCAATGTACTCGGTGACGGCGCGGTAAGACCATGGCTTGACGAGCCTTTCAACCCAAACATCGAGTTCGACGAACAATTATTAATAGGTATGCAATCGACAGAAGTCGTGGTAAAAGATGAAAATAACATCGGACAGAAAGGATTCCGTTGCAGTATAGTGTTAGACGGCGAGTTGATAGGTTTCGATATCACCGACGACAACGGAGTGGCTGAGATAACATTCGACGGCGGCTTGTCGTCGGTAGGTGAAATGAAACTCTATGTGACAGGTCTCAACGCCTTCCCTCAAGCATTGGACATTGCAGCTGTTCCTAACAATGCTGCTTACGTCTTCTATGACGAATATACTTTCAACGACAACAACGATAACGCTCAGATAGATTATAAAGAGTCGGTGACATTGAATGTGACATTCAAAAATGTTGGTAATGTCGATGCTTCAAACGTGACAGCGACACTTTCTTGCGACAAGCCTGATTATGTCAATATCACCGATGCTGATGCAGAACTAGGCGATATAGATGCTAACGACAACCTCACCCTTGAAGAAGCTTTCGCCTTCAGCGTCTGCGACAGCGTGCCAAACAACACAAACGTGAAGTTCTTCGTGACTTGCACCGATGGCAACGAGACTTGGGAAAGCAAGTTTAACGTTATATTGAACGCTCCCGACTTGAAGATTGAAGTGCCGGAATCGGCGACAGAGCTTAACGCAGGAGAAAACGCAACTATAGAATTTAATGTCGCCAATGTAGGAAACAGCGATGCAGCCAACGTGGTGTTCGCAGTCTTCGCTTCGGAAGAGATAAACTTCGACCAAGGTCAAGTTATTGTGCCATCGATAGGAGCTGGCGGAGAAGCTAATGTGAAAATATCGTTCACTATGTCGGAAGATGCTGAGATAGGAGCAGCATACGAGTTACAAGTCTTCGCTTATTCAGGAAGATATATCACAGGAGAGATTTATTACGTGATGTCGGGCAACGTCACCGAGGACTTCGAGACTGGCGACTTCAGCAAGTTCGACTGGGTCTTAGAAGGCAATCCTTCTTGGGAGATAACGAGCGACAATGTTTATGCAGGACAATATTCAGCCATGACAAGAGATGTTGACGATCAGAGTTCTGCAACACTTAGGATTGTCATGAACGTACAGTCGGATGCCGAATTTAGTTTCTGTAAGAAGGTATCTTCTGAGACTGGATTCGACGGATTGATATTCTCCATTGACGGCAGCGAGATGGAGAATTGGTCGGGAGAAGATGATTGGTCGGAAGAGAAATTTAATCTGACCGCCGGCGAACATACTTTGGAATGGACATATAAGAAAGACTATTCGGTATCGGAAGGTATGGACTGTGCCTTCTTGGATAACATCAAGTTCCCTCCAACAAGTGTCATCGTCGATATCGAGACAGTGATGGAAGATAACCTATCGATATATCCAAATCCTGCGAAAGACGTTGTTAAGTTATCATCTGTCAGCAGTCAGATTTCAATAGTAAAGATTTATAATGTCATGGGAATTATCATAGACGAGATAGAAGTCAATTCTAATGAGATAGAGATTAATGTCTCGGATTATGCACCTGGAATTTATTTCTTTAATATTGATGGAGAAACACGTAAATTAATTAGGAATTAGGAATGAGGAATGAGGAATTGTGGGGACGTATCGCATACGTCCATGTACGGACACATTTAATGGGTCCTATAGAGGCGCTTCAGTGTTTTCTATAAAAATGGATAAGCATTGAAGCGTCTTTTTTTAAACTTCAAAACTACATCACCCCAAGACTCCAAAACTTCAGAACCTCAAGATATTCTGAGATTCTGAAGTTTTAAAGTTCTAAAACTCTAATAGTTACTCTTCTTCCAGAATGTGGTGTATCGATTTCAGTCGGAAGGCTGAGACTATCTCGGAGAGTCCGTAGATGATGAAAGAGAGTGCGATGTAGATGGCGATAGTCATCATTCCGATAGTGACGGGACGCAGCAGTATGAGCACCGAAAGTACCAACAGCACTATTCCGCAGAAGAGAGTCAGTCCATAACCTTTGACTTTGAAACCTCTGAGGTCGCCAGCGTAACTTATCATCATGAAACTTTGATAAAGCATCCACATACCTAAGATGAGTGGAAGAGTGATGGCAGCGATGCCCGGATTAGCAGCGAGAAGTACACCTAACACGATGTTAAGTACTGCGCCGATAATGACAGCTGCTCGTGAGACAAAAAAGTTCCTGCTGAAAATGCCAACAATCATCTCGATGATACCAAAGACAACCAATGCCAAACCAAGCAGCAAGGTCATCATCTCGTAGGTGATGGCAGGGTTAGTCAACATGAACACTCCTAAGATAAACGCCAATACGCCAATAATCAAATACATCCACCAATGTCTGACTGGCTCCATGGCACGCTCGTATAAATCGTATGTTTTCATAGATATTGATTTTTATCTCCTAAACATCGACTTCATTATTTATGTTCAATGTCTCTGCATTTTTAACAATTTTTAACTTTTTTTTAATCGATTTATGTTTTAAATTTGCAATATTATTCAGCCGCGAAAAAACAAGGAGGATTTATGGAAATGCTAATCTTAGTTCCGAAGATAACCAACAGATTATATTATATCTTTGAATTATTATTTAAGGAAGAACTCGGTATAGATTTTAAATTTACTATCGATAAGGATGTCTTCCTTTCATACGAAGGACCTAAGTTTCATTACGACAGAATGCCTTGGGATGAAGAGCCGGGCCTGTATCAGCAGTCGGTTAAGCTTCTCTTTGAACGCGACATCTTCGACCAAGACCTCAAAATATTCTCTTACGAAGAATCGAAGGCTATCTATCAAGTCTTCAATGAGAAATCGATTCTTCCCTTCGACATCTTCGCTGCCTCCTTCTATATAATAAGTCGCTACGAGGAATATCTACCCCACGTCAACGACCAATACAACCGCTTTCAGCCTAAAGACTCTATCTTGTATGAGATGGAGATGATAGAGAAACCGGTCATCAACATCTGGGCTAAGACCTTGGGGGAATTCATAACAACACGTTATCCGGAGATTAACCTCAAGAAAAAGACTTTCAGATTCGTACCTACCTACGACATCGACGCGGCTTGGGCATATAAAAACAAAGGTCTTTTCAGAACTACCTCGGCATTCCTGAGAGATATGCTGCGCTTCGAAAAGAAAGAGATTAAAGAAAGATGGGAGGTGCTGCGCAACAAGAAAATCGACCCTTTCGATACCTTCGACTATCAGATAGAACTGCAAAAAGAACTAAAGATAAAACCTTTATATTTCATACTCTGCGGCGATTATAACACCAACGATAAAAACATCTCCATAAGAAACAAAGAGTTTCAACAACTTATAAAACATATAGGCGATTATGCCTTAGTCGGAATTCATCCTTCTTTTAATTCTTTCCTAAAAAAGAATGTTATAAAAGAAGAGATACAACGTCTCTCTGAAGTCTTGAAAAGAGAAGTCACGATGAGCCGACAGCATTTCTTAAGACTGAGTCTTCCTTCGAGTTATCAGATTCTCATCGAGTTGGACATTACCGATGACTATACTATGGGCTACGCTTCTCAGGCAGGATTCAGAGCAGGTTATGCCGACACCTTCCAATTCTTTGATTTGGAAAACGACATGAAGACCAAACTCAACATTCACCCTTTCGCCTTGATGGACGGAACGATGCGCGACTATTTAGATTTAGACGTGCATGAGTCATACGAGAAGGCTAAGTCACTCATCGACGAGGTAAAAAATGTTAACGGCACATTCATTCTTTTATGGCATAATGAAACATTATCGGGCGAGAAACGTTGGGAAGGATGGATAACACTTTATAGAAAAATTCTCGATTACATCCTCAACTGATATGATAAAGTATCTGACATACGATAAGATAGACAAACAACGCTGGGACGATTGTATCGCTAAGTCGTTCAATGGCAGCGTGTATGCATGGTCGTGGTATTTAGACATCGTCCATTCGAGATGGGACGCCTTGGTGGAAAACGACTACGAACGCGTCATGCCTCTCAGTGGCAGCAAAAAACTTGGAATATCGTATATGTTTCAGCCTTTCTTCGTTCAGCAACTCGGCATTTATTCAAGGTCGCTGTTGTCAAAAGACGAGGTGGAGAACTTTATCATGTCAATACCTAAAAAATATAAGGTCATACGATATCGGCTCAACGAATATAACAAGGTCGATTATAATTCGGAAGTCGTGAGGCCACATCGTAACGTCGAACTCGACCTTATCTATGATTATCAAAGACTTTATAACAACTATAATAAAAACACCAAGAGAAACCTTGCCAAGGCGGAGGCTGCCGGGCTTTCCTTAAGCAAAGATGTAAGTCCTTTGGATGTCATCAGGCTTTTTAGAAATAACAAAGGTAAGAAAGTGAAACACTGGGGCGACAAGGAATATGAGCGACTCTTGGATTTGATAGAGACGGCTATCTCACGAGAGTGTTGTTTTATTTGCGGTGCTAAAGATGTTGACGGAGCGTTGCTCGCAGGAGCAGTGTTTATGTGCAGTCACGATAGGATTATCTTTCTTTTTTCAGGCAACGACGAAAGCAAGAAAGAGAAACACGCCATGACGTTTCTCATCGACAATGTGATAAGAGAGTTCAGCGAGACACGATACGTCTTTGACTTTGAAGGCTCGGACAATGAAGGACTTGCGAGGTTTTATAAAGGTTTTGGAGGTAAAGAAGTTTTTTATCCTGAAATAAAAATTAATAATTTCAAAGGAATATTTAAATTTGCAAACAGATTCATTAAAGTTTAAAACAAAAAGATAATAGATTATGAACGAAAAAAGAGATGGTTTTGGTTCGAAGTTGGGAGCCATAGCAGCGGCGGCCGGCTCGGCTGTAGGATTAGGCAATATATATCGTTTCCCCTGCCTCGCCGGAGAGAACGGTGGCGGTGCCTTCTTGCTCATTTATGTATTAATAGTTCTTTGTCTCGGTATTCCTATCATGATGGCTGAGTTTTATATCGGTCGTCGCGGCGGTAAGAATCCCGTAGGCTCCGTCAAGGTCTTAGCACCAAAAACACGTTGGAGCTTATTAGGCTACGTCGGAATTCTCGCAGCATTTACCATACTCGCTTTCTATAGCACCGTTTCTGGATGGACCTTGGAATATATCTATAAGGCTTTAACAAACTACTTCGCTAACAAAGATATAGCAACGATAGAAGCCGGTTTCTCCGAATTTCATAATAATCCTTTCCGCCCTTATCTGTGGCAGGTGACATTCATGGGACTAACAGCCTTCATTATTTTTAAAGGTATCAAAGACGGCGTTGAAAAATATACTAAGATCTTAATGCCGGCATTGTTTGTGATACTTATTATCTTATGTGTTAAGTCGTTGACGTTGAACGGCGCATCAGAAGGATTGAAGTTCTTGTTCAAACCCGACTTCTCCAAAGTCGATGGTACTATGATACTTGCTGCTTTAGGTCAGGCGTTCTTCTCACTCAGCGTCGGCATGGGCGCGCTCATCACATATGGCTCTTATATCTGTAAGAAAGATAATCTCAGCACCACCTCGCTTTCTGTCGTCATGACCGACACCATGGTCGCGATATTGGCTGGCGTCATCATTTTCCCAGCTGCTTTCTCATTCGGAATACAACCCGAGGCAGGACCAAGCCTGGCGTTCAACACCTTGCCTATGATATTCAATAAGATGGCAGGCGGTTACTTCTTCTGTATAATATTCTTCATACTTCTCGCAATAGCAGCGCTTACTTCAACAATATCGTTGCTCGAAGTCATCGTGACTTTCCTCACAGAAGAACACGGTCTTAAACGTAATACCGCAACATGGGTGGGAACTTTGGTCTCATTATTCTTCGGAATATTCTGCACCTTGAGTCTGCGTCAAGATTCAGTATTCGTCTTCGGCAACCTGACATTCTTCGACTTTATGGATAAATTCTCGGCAAATATCTTGCTTCCTCTCGGCGCCTTGTGCATCGTGATTTTCACAGCATGGAAGATGGGAAAAGCAAGTTTCTACGACGAGATAACAAATCAAAATACTTTGAAAGTCGCGGTGAAAGGATTCATATTCTTCATCATAAAATATGTAGCTCCTTTCGTTATCATTGCGATATTTATTAATCAGATATTCTTGAGTTAGGATATGGTATGTTTGACAATATAAAAAATGCGACGACGTTCAGTAAAGGCGAACGTACGGCAATAATAATCTTAGCAGCGGTGATACTTCTCATCATCGCTGCTAATTTTTTTATGATAAATCAAAAGCCAAATGTTAATAAAAATTTACATAACTTGGATTCTATCTTGGTGCTTCACGAACGAGCCATCGACGAGATGAAAGCAAAAAAACTTGCTGAGCAGATGGAACGCGAGACACGGGAAAACAAGATGAAAGAAGAACGCGAGAAAAAGAAACAGCCGCGACCTTCAAAACCCGATTTTAAGAAAGTCGAGAAGAAAGAAACTGTCGTTGTGAAGAAAGAGATTACTATCATAAATCTCAATGAAGCTGATACTTTAGAATTGTTGGAACTTCCGGAGATAGGAGCTTTCTTTGCACGCAACATCGTCGATTATAGAGAGAAGTTAGGAGGTTATATCGATAAGGAGCAACTGCTTGAGGTCTATGGTTTCGATTCCGTCCGACTTGAGATAATCGCACCTTTTATTAATATCGATAGCCTTACGATTCGAAAGATACGAATTAATTATGATGATTTTAAAACTATTTTAAGACATCCTTATATTGAATATGAAGATGTTAAGAATATTATGAATCATCGAGAGAGCAGAGGTTTTATCAAAGATTGGGACGATTTTCAGAAAGTCGTTGAAAGAAAAGTCGAGGAGAGATTGAAAAGATATTTAGAGTATTGAAAGAAAAAAGACTGAAAAATATGAATATAAATAATATTCCTACTGGTAATGGTAAGAACGATATAAAAGCAAGAGAAAAAATAATATCCAATTTTTATTATGAATGGAAAAGAAAGAATCCATCACAAAAATTGTATAATATAGACTTAAAAGATTATATAAACATACGTTACATTTCTATTGTTGAAACTGTTGAGCATAGCTCCAAAAATTACCTTTCAACTTTAGCAGTGTTACAACTCGATTGTATATTAAAATTGGCTAAAAAAGTTCGTGTTGTCAATACAAAGCAAAATGATAAAAACCAAAATCAATTTGAAAAAATGATTAAAATGGAATATGAACTTGTTGGCATAGGTTTAGTTTCTTTAATAGTAGGAATTAAAAGAACTAATAAAGAGAAAGTTCAATATTGCATCACCGTGATAAAAACATAAAAAATCCTATTGGATATTTTGGACTAATTGTCCTATCTGTCACATCCAATAGGATTTTTGCCTCAGAATGCGATGCCTGTGTTTCCATTGTAGGCTACTCCGGCGAGGACTTTTGCAACGCGGAAATAGCACATAACATCGACTTAATTTCCACTTGCAAAGATACTATCTTTTTTGAAACTCAGACTTTCAAAATACAAAAATCTAAAATTAATTCACTATTTCCTGAATCTATAAACTATCGTAAGTTCGTCTTTATCAGGTTCCGGAATATCCCAATACGGCTTCTCGTCCTCGCCCTTATCCTCTTCCTCGTTCTCCCAAACGTGTTCCTCTCGTTGTGGTCCTTCGTTCTTATAGAAAAAGGCAAGAACTATTCCCATCACGAATCCTGAGAGATGTCCTTCCCATGAGATATTGTTTTCGATGGCGTATTTGGGATATAATCCCCAAACCAAACTTCCGTAGAGAAAGACAACGATAAGCGAGATGATGACAGTCTTTTTCTCTCTTCTGATGAAACCGCTCAACATCAAGAAGAACGTCAGTCCATAGACTAAGGCGCTGGCTCCTATATGAACGCCGCTTCTTGCTAAACACCATGTAATCAGACCAGTGGATAACATCAATATGAGCAGAATCTTATTTGCAATCGGTTTATAGAAATAATAGAGGGAGGTGCCTAAGACAAGTATCGGGATTGAGTTGGCGAAGAGATGTTCCCAGTCGCCATGAAGGAAATGAAACAACAATATTCCGGGAAGTCCTTCCGCCGAGAGCGGCTTAATTCCCAAAAAAGAAAAATCAAGATGAAAGACAGCTTCTACAATCTCAACCAACAACATTATCATAACCAATATTATTGGCACGACAATGCTACTTTTGAAAAACTGTTTCTCGTCTTGAATTTCCATTTTTCTTTTGGTAGAGACGCGTCAATTACACGAAATATAAACAATATGTAATTGACACGTCTTTACGTTTATTAATTAGTCTTAAAATTATATTTTATCTCTTTAAGGTCTTCGTTGGCTTTAGCGATTTTTTTCTTAAGACCTTCTTTGTAATCAACGATTTTCTTAGCTATGTTTTCATCGGCTACTGCCAACATCTGAGCTGCGAGTATTGCTGCGTTAAGTGAGGCGTTGATACCTACTGTCGCTACCGGTATTCCTGGAGGCATTTGTACGATGGAGAAGAGCGCGTCCATTTCCATGGCTGTCCTCACCGGTATTCCGATGACAGGTATTGGAGTCATGGCTGCGATGACGCCCGGGAGGTGAGCTGCCATGCCCGCAGCAGCGATGATGACTTTGATGCCGCGCGATTGAGCGTTGCGTGCGAACTCTTCTACGAGTTCAGGAGTGCGGTGTGCGCTTAAGGCATTCATCTCAAAAGGAATACCCATCTCGTCCAAAAACTTAATACCACTTTCTAAAACAGGAAGATCGGAAGTGCTTCCCATGATAATACTTACTATTGGATTCATATTTTTTCTTTTTTGCAAAGATAAACATTACTAAATTTTTATTGAAAAAAAATATTTATTTTTGAGAAAAATTTTATCCCGAAGATCTATCGTTTAAAATCGTGGAAGAACAAATTAAAAAGATATATTCTAACGACCCTATTGTCAAGAAGTTGATTGCAGCTTTAGACGAGAACAATCGTCTCTGCTGTCATGGACTATCAGGTTCGTCGCGAGCATACGTCGTCGCATCGGTGGCTTCGATAATAGGTAAACACAATTTCATTATTTGCAGCGACAAGGAAAGAGCAGCTTATTTCTATAACGACATCGAGAATATTTTGGGAGAGAAAGACTTCGACTATAGCAAGAAGCAGGTGCTTTTTTACCCTACATCATACAAACGTCCTTATCAGCCGGAGAAACCCGATAACACTTATATCCTCTCGCGTACCGAGGTGCTTCAACGTATATCTACCAGCAACAGAAAGACTATCATCGTCTCTTATCCAGAAGCTCTGAGCGAGAAAGTCATCACGCGTAAGGTGATGAACAAAAACACCTTCAAGATCTCCGTGGGAGATAATATCTCGATGGATAGCCTCACCGACACCTTGGTAAACTTCAATTTCGAGCATGTCGATTTCGTAGTAGAACCTGGGCAGTTTGCAATAAGAGGCGGCATCGTCGATGTGTTCTCCTTCTCTAACGATTATCCGTATCGCGTTGAGTTCTTCGGTAATGAGATAGATTCTATTAGAAGTTTCAACCCCATCGACCAACTATCGGTGGAAAGTCTTAAGAACGTTGTCATAATTCCAAATCTTCAGGACAACAATATCAGCGAGGAGAGAGAAACGATATTTCAATATCTCAAAAACAATTCGGTGATATGGATTGAAGACGAACATTCTCTCGAAGAAAAGATTGAACAGGAGTTCATGAAAGCCGTCGAGATTTTTAACGAACGTGAAGATATTGAAGAAGAACCGGAGACGGCATTTGCTAATGGAGAAGAACTGATTTCTCAGTTAGACGACTTCAAGACAATAGTCTTCGGGAACTTCATCAACAGAGACGAACGACTCTCCATCGATTTCAATACCTCGCATCAGCCTGCATTCAACAAAAACTTCGACATGCTTCTTGAAGATATTAAGGAACTTAAGTCGAAGAAATATTCTATCTTCTTTTTCTCTGAAAGTAAGAAACAGCTGCAACGAATACAAAGTATCTTAAATGATATTCAACACCTTGACGAGGATTATCAGAATTTCACAGAGATATATCATTCCATACAGTCGGGATTTATCGACAAAGACTTGAAGATTTGTTGTTATACCGATCATCAGATTTTCGAGCGTTATCATCGTTTTCGTCTTCGTGAAGGTTTTGCTTCGAGTCAGGCTCTGACGATTAAGGAGTTATACGATCTGAAACCTGGCGATTATGTCACGCATATTAATTACGGTATAGGTCGTTTTGATGGTTTGGAGATTATAAACAACAACGGGAAACAGCAGGAAGCCATGCGTTTGATTTATCAGAACGGCGACCTTCTGCATGTCAGCATTCACTCTTTACATCGTATCTCGAAATATTCGAGTAAAGATGGCTCGCAGCCAACGTTGAGCAAACTCGGTTCGAGTTCTTGGAACAAACTGAAGGAGAAGACGAAGAGTCGCGTCAAGGACATAGCACGCGAACTTATCAAGTTATACGCTGAACGGAAGAACAGCAAGGGTTTTCAATATATGCCCGACACTTATCTTCAGACGGAGTTAGAGGCTTCGTTTATGTATGAAGACACTGCTGACCAACTGAAGGCTACCGTCGATGTGAAACGCGACATGGAATCAGAAACGCCGATGGACCGCCTCATCTGCGGCGACGTGGGTTTCGGTAAGACAGAAATAGCTATCCGCGCCGCATTCAAAGCTGTCTGCGACTCTAAACAAGTAGCTGTTTTAGTGCCAACAACAGTACTCGCCATCCAACATTATCAGACATTTAGCAAACGACTGAAAGGCTTCCCCGTCAATATCGATTATATAAACCGTTTTAAGTCTGCTAAAGAACAGAAGAAAACGATAGAGGATTTGAAGAACGGACGCGTCGATATATTAATAGGTACTCACAGCATCATCGGAAAGAACGTCACTTTCAAAGATTTAGGATTACTTATCATCGACGAGGAACAGAAGTTCGGCGTCTCTGCAAAAGAGAAACTCAAACAGCTCCAGACAAATGTCGATACCTTGACACTCACTGCGACACCTATTCCAAGGACGCTGCAGTTCTCCATGATGGGAGCACGCGATATGAGTATCATCAAGACTCCGCCACCGAACAGACAACCTGTCGAGACAGAACTTCACACCTTCAATCATGAGATAATTCGCGATGCTATTCAGTATGAACTCGCTCGCGACGGACAGGTTTTCTTCGTTCACAACAGAGTACAAAACATTCAGAACATCTGCGATATGATTACGAGTTACGTCCCTGGTGTGAGAGTGGGTGTAGCTCACGGTCAGATGGAAGGCAGTAAATTAGAGAAGGTCATGCTCGACTTCATCGACGAGAAATATGATGTTCTGCTCTCGACGACAATCATCGAGGCTGGACTCGATATTCCTAATGCGAACACTATCATTATTAATGAAGCCCAAAACTTCGGTCTCAGCGACTTACATCAGCTGAGAGGAAGAGTGGGACGTTCCAACAAGAAGGCGTTCTGTTATCTTTTGTCGCCTCCTCTTTCTGTCTTGTCGGACGAGGCTCAGAAGCGACTGCGTGCTTTGGAAGATTTCTCCGACCTTGGCAGCGGATTCAACATCGCTCTCCGCGACTTGGATATTCGTGGAGCAGGAAATTTGTTAGGAGCGGAGCAGAGTGGTTTCATCAACGACATCGGCTTCGAGACGTATCATAGAATCTTAGATGAGGCAATACTCGAACTTAAAGAGACGGAGTTTAAGGATATCTTTGAAACAGAATTGAAAGACAAGAAGTTCGTTAGCGATTGCGTCTTTGAGTCTGACTTAGAAATCTTGATACCTGACGAATATGTCGATTCTTCAGCTGAGCGTATCAGTCTTTACACAGAACTGAATCATATTCAGAACGAAGAAGGATTGCAGCGTTTTACGAGTAACCTCATCGACCGTTTTGGAAAGATACCCCCACAGACGGTAGACCTGCTCAACAGCATGCGACTACGATGGATTTCGCGTGACTTAGGTTTCGAAAAAGTTATGTTGAAACATAAGGAGATGACAGTGCATCTCGTGTCTAATCAGGAGTCGGAATATTATCAGACTGATATCTTTATGAAGATAATACGTTACGCATCCATTCACAGAGAACGATGTAGGGTAAAGGAGTTAAATGGTAAAAATATCTTTAACGTAGAAAGAGTTGCTAACGTTGGCGAAGCACTTAAGATTGTTAATGATATAATGAACTTGTGATAATTAGGAATTAGGAATTGAATTTACAATTGTACGGACACATCGAATGTGTCCTATAGTAGAGACTCAAGACCTCAAAACTTCAAAATCTCGGAGACGCATCAATTACATAGTGTTTATTCTTATTGGTGTAATTGGTACGTCTCTACTTATAGACTTATAGACTCTAAAATATAAAAAAGCATCACGAAAGGAATCGCTGCAAATCCTAAGAAAATGAACGCTGTCACTGCAAAAATCGCGAGTATATAAATCTTAATATTTTCCTTAAATTTTAAATTCTTGACTTTTAATGAGAAGAATGGAATCTCGCTTACCATTAGGTAGCTGAATATCGCTATCACGACAAGAAGAAAAAGAGGACTTGCGATAAGTTCACCTATGAAAGCGAGCGTTTCATTCATTAAAGTGAAAGGCAGAGATGCCACGAAAATTCCCATCGCCGGAGTAGGAAGTCCGATGAAAGACGTCGTCTGACGATCGTCGATGTTGAACTTTGCAAGACGTAAGGCGGCAAACACCGCGAGGAGAAACGCTGCAAACGGCAAGACGCTGAAACCGGCTATCTCAAGACGCCATTGAGGTAACGTCACTACAGACTGACTTAGATAGTGATACATTATGAAAGAGGGCGCAACACCGAAAGAGACAACGTCCGACAGAGAATCCAACTCGGCACCGAGTGGAGAATACGCCTTCAACAAACGCGCTGCAAAACCATCGAAAAAATCGAAGACGGCAGCAACGAAAATCATAATACCAGCAGCAGTCATCATGCCGTTACACGACAACACAATAGAAATACAACCCGAAAAAAGATTGCAACATGTTATAGCATTAGGAATATGTTTTTTCATTGTCAATTGTTAATTGTCAATTACCTCACATAATGTGGCATATCATCAGGAAGAATGATGGAATATTCGATGAGTCCCTTAATCTCTCCATCGACGTACCAAGGAGTTTGGTAAATCATTTTCCTCACCTCGCCTTTTTGTATCGTATAAACATTCGTGGCTTTCTCGTTGATAAGACGCTTTATCGTTTCCTGCGACGACTGTTTATGACATGCCATCATGTTCTTTCCAACCATATCGCTGAACACGCTTTTCGATTTGTCATTCATATATATAACATTACCCTCTGTGTCAGAGACAGTTATACTCACATTAATTTCTTTGAAGAAGTCAAAAATATTATTTTCCATAAACAAAAATTTTAATGCAAAAAAAAGAAATATTTGTCAATAAAAATACGTTTTTTAAAAAAAAATAATTACCGAAGTAAAGAGGTAAAATGTTATATTTGCAAACATAATTAAGATAATCTTGAAGAAACTCTATACCTACATATTGCGATCGTTTATCGGCACATTTTTTTTCACATTTTTTGTCGCCGTTTTCATCCTACTTATGCAGTTTTTATGGTGTTACTTAGACGACCTTGTCGGCAAGGGCTTAGGTTTTGAGGTCTTGGGCAAACTTATGTTTTACACGTCTATCACCTTCGTTCCTATGGCATTACCTCTTGCCATATTGTTATCATCCTTGATGTGTTTCGGCAATATGGGCGAGTTTTATGAGTTGGTCGCGATGAAAGCCTCCGGCATCTCGGTGTGGAAAATCATGCGTCCGTTGCTCATCTTCTCTATCGTGATGAGTTTCGTCGCCTTCATATTCTCCAACAACGTCTTACCCGTAGCGACATTGAAGTCGAAGACATTGTTGAGCGACGTCAGGAAACAGAAAATGTCATTCGACATTCCTGAAGGTATGTTCTACAAAGGCATCGATGGTTATACTATTCGCGCCGGAAAGAAAGGCGCCGACGGCAACACCTTGTACGACCTGATGATTTACGACCATACCGAATACAAAGGAAATATCAAGGTCACTACCGCCGACTCAGCCACGATGGCACTCTCGCCAAATATGACCGAGATAATCTTTACACTCTACGACGGGACCAACTACAGCGAAGTCATCGATGATAAAGAGTATAAGATGAGACGACCTTTCGAGAAGATGGCTTTCAAACGACAATATATAAGCTTCGACATCTCCGATTTCAATATGAACGAAAGCGACGGAAGCAACCTGAAAGGCCATCAGTCGATGTTAAATATCAGTCAGTTAGTCACAGCCATCGACTCGTTGAACGTAAATGCCGATGAGAGAAAGACGTCTTACAAAAACTCTTTCAAACATCGACTTCAACATCTATCTACCAAAGACTTGGTAAACAACAATGAGAAAAACAAAAGGTCTAAAATCGATACCATCACTGTTTTTACCTGGCCGCTCTTGGATAATTTCGGTGAGAACGAACAGAAGTCGATCGTTAATATGGCACTCGCATCAACAAAAAATCAGATTGACAACATAGAGCTAAACATAAGAGACTTTGAGCGTCAGGAGACTAACATCAGGAAACATCAACAGGTCCTTCATGAGAAGTTCTCGCTCAGCATAGCATGTCTGTTGTTCTTCTTCATCGGAGCACCATTGGGAGCCATCATCCGTAAAGGAGGCTTCGGACTCCCCATAGTGATAAGTGTCATTTTCTTTGTGATATATTACATCATCACCATAACAAGCCAACGTATCGCAATAGCCGGCGACATCCCTGTGTTCTTAGGTGTCTGGCTGTCGTCGATAATAATATTACCGATAGGTATCTTCTTGACAACCAAAGCAACCACCGATTCAAGCATACTCGATGGTGAGAGTTGGAAGAAGTTTTTGGGGAAATTATTCAAAAGAAACAAAACAAACAAAATATAGATTATGAATATCTTAATGCTTTGTAACAAGTCGCCCTTCCCGCCTACCGAAGGCGGACCTATGGCAATGAACAGCATTGTCAACGGATTGATCGAAGCCGGTCATAGGGTCAAGATTCTTGCCGTCAACAGCGAGAAATATCACATCAAGGAAAAAGATATTCCTAAATCTTATAAAGAAAAAACAGGCATCGAACTCATCGATGTCGATCTGAGGATAAAACCCATAAAAGCCTTTAAGAATCTATTCTCAGATAAATCATATCACGTAGAACGTTTTATCTCCGACGACTTCAACAAGAAGCTCATCGAGATTTTGAAGAAAGATAAATTTGATATCGTACAATTGGAGATGATTTACATGGCACCATACATCGAGACTATCAGAGAACTCTCCGATGCCAAGATAGTGTTGCGAGCCCATAACGTAGAACATCTCATCTGGGAAAGAATAGCTAAGAAAACAAAGTTTTTACCTAAGCGTTGGTACATAAACCATTTGGTTAGTACATTAAGAAACTACGAGTTAGAAGCCATCAACAAAGTCGATGGCATTGCAGCTATCACCTACAAAGACGCTGCTTTCTTCAGAGGCGAGACAGCTGTCCCTGTCGTCGATATTCCGTACGGCGTGAATCCGGAAGAGTTCATCCCTAATTATGAGGTGAAAGAGAAACCTACCTTATACCATATAGGTTCGATGAATTGGATGCCTAATGAAGAAGGAATATATTGGTTTTTGAAGAACGTCTGGGACAAGGTAGCAAAACGTAATCCCGACTTGACTCTGAATCTTGCCGGACGTCATACACCCCAATGGCTGATGAACCTTAAGAAGAGAAACGTCAATGTGTTGGGTGAAGTACCCGATGCCAAAGATTTTATCAGAAACAACGACATAGCTATAGTTCCACTTCTCTCCGGCAGCGGGATAAGAATAAAAATCATCGAGTCGATGGCGATGGGAAGAACGGTAGTGACCACTATGGTAGGAGCCGAAGGAATACAATATTCCGAATACGAAAACATCATCATCGCCGACAGTCCAGCTAAGATGGTCGAGGTAATTTGTAAGATTTTAAACGAACCCAACGAAGCCAGGAGGATAGGCTGGAACGCACGACGATTGGTAGAAGATTTATACGACAACAAGAAAATTATCGACAGACTGATGATTTTCTACGATGAGATAATTAAGACAAAGAAAGACATAACATACATCAATTAAAGCCATACCATGAAGATATTTGTATTGTTACCGAGAATACCCTGGACGCTCGAGAAAGGCGACAAACTGAGAGCCTTCAACCAGATCAGACAACTCTCCAAGAACAACGAGATTGTGTTATGCGCTTTAAATACAGAGAGTAAAATCAACAAAGAAGAAGCCTTCAGAGCGCTTCAGCCCTACTGCGTATCGATTTCGTTCATCGACATAAAAAAGACATCAATATTATTCAATGTCGTTGCCGCTTTCCTTAAAGGAATACCACTTCAATGCGGTTATTTCTACAACAAGAAAGCTCACGAGAAGATACAGAAACTCATCGAGAAGCACAATCCTGACATGCTGTTCGGTCAGCTTCTGAGGGTGGCACAATATATCCGTCACGAGAAGACAGCGAAAACAATAGACTATCAAGACGTTTTCTCGATGGGAATGAAGAGAAGATATGATATCGCGCCTTTCTATCTCAAGCCTTTTTTCAATATGGAATACAAACGCTTGCGTCGTTATGAACGCGTCATCTTCGACGAGTTCGATGTGAAGACTATCATCAGCATCCCCGACCGCGAGTTCATCGATCATCCCAAAAAGAAAGAAATACTCATCGTACCTAACGGCGTCGATCATGAATATTATTCGCCTATAGAACGTGAGAAAAAATACGACATCGTGTTCACCGGCAACATGGCTTACGCACCTAACGTCAACGCAGTGGAATATCTCGCCAATGAGATAATGCCTTTGGTTTGGAAAGTATTTCCTAATGCGAAACTATATGTCGCAGGTGCCTCGCCCGACCCTCGCGTGAGGAAGGTAGCTTCCGACAAGATAATAATAAGCGGATGGATCGACGACATGAGAGAGGCTTACGCACAAAGCAAGATATTCATCGCGCCGATGAGAATAGGAACAGGCTTGCAGAACAAACTCTTGGAAGCGATGTCGATGCAACTTCCTTGTATCACAACACCTTTGGCAAACGAGTCGTTACAAGCTGAAGTAGGGAAAGAGATACTCGTTGGCAGCGACGCACAAGAACTCACAAGTCATATCATCACACTTCTGAACGATAAAGAAAAATCAGACACCTTGGCACAAAACGGCTACGACTTCGTACATCGCGTTTATGACTGGGAAAAAGCAACAGGAATCATGGAAGAAGCGATGGTGTTAATTAGGAATTAGGAGTTAGAAATTAGGAATTATTGTAGGAACGTATCGCATACGTCCAACAGAGACGTAATTGTTGCGTCTCATAAATAATATGAATTAAATAAATATAACCCAGTTAACTTGTTGACTTATTGACTCGTTGACTTATAGACTTAAAATTATGGCAGACGACAAGAAGATTATTTTTTCAATGGTTGGTGTAAGTAAGATTATCCCACCTTCAAGACAGATTTTAAAAGACATATATCTATCATTTTTCTACGGAGCTAAAATCGGCATCATCGGTTTGAATGGTTCCGGTAAATCTACATTGTTAAAGATTATTGCTGGAAAAGACAAGTCATATAACGGGGAAGTCGTTTTCTCTCCAGGATATTCTGTCGGTTTGTTGGAACAGGAACCTGAGTTAGACAACAACAAGACCGTTAAGGAAATCGTTCAGGAAGGCATCCAAGAAGTCGTTGACATTTTGAAGAGATATGAGGAAGTCAATGCTCGTTTCATGGAAGAACTCTCCGACGACGAGATGAACGCCTTGGTTGAAGAACAAGGACGACTCACCGATTTGATTGAGCAACACGACGCCTGGGATTTAGACAGCAAACTTGAGAGAGCCATGGACGCGCTCAATTGTCCCGACGGCGACACTCCTGTCAAGAACCTCTCCGGTGGCGAACGTCGCCGCGTAGCATTGGTAAGACTGTTGCTCCAAGAACCAGACATCCTTTTATTAGACGAACCTACCAACCACTTAGACGCGGAAGCCATCAACTGGTTGGAGAAACACTTGCAACAATATAAAGGCACCGTCATCGCTGTCACCCACGACCGCTACTTCTTAGACCACGTAGCAGGCTGGATTCTCGAACTCGACCGCGGTGAAGGTATCCCTTGGAAAGGCAACTATTCCTCATGGTTAGACCAAAAGACCGCTCGCATGGCGATGGAAGAAAAGACAGAAAGCAAACGCCGCAAGACTTTGGAACGCGAGTTGGAATGGGTCAGGATGGCACCTAAAGCACGTCACGCTAAAGGCAAGGCACGTCTCGCCTCTTACGAGAAACTCCTTAATGAAGACGTGAAAGAAAAAGAAGAAAAATTAGAAATCTACATCCCCAATGGCGACCGCCTCGGCAACAAAGTCATTGAGGCTAAGAATATCACGAAAGCCTACGGCGATAAATTGTTGTTCGAGAATTTAAGTTTCTCACTTCCACCTGCAGGTATCGTCGGCGTCATCGGACCTAACGGTGCCGGTAAGACCACCTTGTTCCGTCTCATCATGGGATTGGAAAAACCCGACTCAGGCGAGTTTGAAGTAGGCGAAACAGTGAAGACTGGTTACGTCGATCAACAACATGCCGACATCGACCCAGAGAAGACAGTTTGGGAAGTCATCTCTGACGGCAACGAACTCATCCAATTAGGCAAACGCACCATGAACTCAAGAGCATACGTCTCACGATTCAACTTCGGAGGCAACGACCAACAGAAGAAAGCCGGTGTCTTGTCGGGCGGTGAACGTAACAGAATGCATTTAGCTTTGACATTGAAACAAGAAGCCAACGTACTTCTCCTCGACGAACCAACCAACGACATCGACGTTAACACATTAAGAGCCTTGGAAGAAGGCTTGGAAAACTTCGCAGGCTGCGCCGTCGTCATCTCCCACGACCGTTGGTTCTTAGACAGAATCGCCACACACATCCTCGCTTTCGAAGGCGACTCACAAGTATATTTCTTTGAAGGAAGCTATTCGGAATACGAAGAAAATAAGATAAAACGTCTTGGAACACAAACTCCTAAGAAGTTTAAATATAAGAAATTAATGTAATTAACATGCCGCGAGTTATGAGCTGTGAGCATTTTTTTGACTCAAAGCTCAAAGCTCAAAGCTCAAAGCCAAACATAAATGGAAAACGAAAAAATAGAATTAACAGAATTATCTGAACTTGGAGAATTTGGCTTGATAGACAGATTGACCAAAGACATCAAGATTCATAACAAATCTACGATAAAAGGCATTGGCGACGATGCTGCCGTCATAAACCACAGAAACGAGCAGACCTTGATTTCTACCGACGTCTTGATTGAAGGCGTACATTTCGACATGACATATATGCCTCTCAAGCATTTAGGTTATAAGGCTGCTGTCGTAAACTTCTCCGACATCTACGCCATGAATGGAACACCGACACAGATTGTAGTCGGGATGGGTATCTCGAGCAAATTCTCCGTTGAGGCAGTAGAAGAAATCTTCTCCGGAATAAAGTTAGCCTGCGACAACTATAAAGTCGATTTGGTTGGAGGCGACACCACAGCCAGCAAGTCGGGACTCTTCATCTCGATAACAGTTATCGGCAAAGCCAAGAAAGACGACATCGTCTATCGCGACGGTGCTAAAGCCAACGACCTCTTATGCGTCAGCGGCAACCTCGGCGCAGCATACACAGGATTGTTGATATTGGAAAGAGAGAAAGCCGCTTTCATGGCAGACCCTAACGTACAGCCGGAACTATACGGCTACGATTATATACTCGAACGTCAGCTCAAACCGGAGGCACGTCAAGACATCGTCGCGCGACTCAAAGAGTTAGAGATAAAACCAACAGCCATGATTGACGTTTCCGACGGTCTCGCCTCAGAGATTCTACATCTCTGCAAAGACTCTAAGGTCGGATGCCGCGTAATGGAAGACAGAATCCCGATGCATCAGAAAGCCATCGACGTCGCCAAAGAATTTGACATCGTCCCTTGCGTGGCAGCGCTCAACGGAGGCGAAGACTACGAGCTTCTCTTCACAGTGAAACAAGAAGATTACGAAAAAGTACAAAATATGGAAGACGTGAGAATCATCGGCTTCATGACACCAGATGTCAACGTGGCTGAACTCATCACAAATGACGAACACGTTATCCCTATCGAAGCACAAGGGTTTAAACATTTTTAAGCTATGAGCTGTGAGCTATGAGCATCGAGCAAAAGCTCATAACTCATATCTCACAGCTATATCAATTTATTAATTCTATACAATGATTCCCGACAAAATAAAATCAATTCTCAAAACCATTCCTTCCGACCCGGGAGTGTATCAATATTTTGATGAGAAAGGAGAGATTATTTATGTCGGTAAGGCCAAAAACCTGAAACGCAGAGTATCGAGTTATTTCAACAAGCAACATCAGAGCAGAAAGGTGAGCGTCCTCGTCAGTCGCATCGCCGACATCAGATTCACCGTCGTGAGCAGCGAGATGGAAGCCTTGCTTTTAGAAAATAACTTCATCAAACAATACAAGCCTCGTTACAACATCCTATTAAAAGACGACAAGACGTATCCGTGGATTTGCGTTAAGAACGAGCGTTTTCCACGAGTCTTCCTCACGAGAAAAAAAGTCAACGACGGCTCCATTTACTTCGGACCTTATCCTTCGGTGATGACAGCCAAGACACTGCTCGAAATGTTGAGACAGCTCTACCCTATCAGAAACTGCAAATTAAATTTAAGACAAGAATACATCGACAACGGACATTATCGACCTTGTTTGGAATTTCATGTAGGTAACTGCAAAGCACCATGCGACGGAAGTATCGACGAAGATGAATACCGCGAGATGATTCTTAATATCAAGAAAGTAATCAAGGGAAATATTCAGGAAGTCTTGCGAGACATGAAGTCGCAGATGATGGCACATGCGTCGAGATTAGAATTCGAGCAGGCGCAAGACATTAAAGAGAAATATGACTTACTTGAGAATTACCACGCACGTTCCGTCGTCTGCAGCAATAGTCTCTTCGACATGGAAGTCTTTTCCTACGATGACGCCGGCAATTCTTTCTACGTCAATTATATGAAAATAGTGGAAGGTGCCATCATACAGTCGCATTCTTTTGAGATGAAAAGAAAACTCGACGAGACGGCAGAAGAACTGCTGACACTTGCCATCGTCGAGTTGCATCAGATGAATAATGAAAACTGTACGGACACATCGAATGTGTCCACTAACAATAAAAGAAGCCTCAAGGAAATCATCGTCCCTATGGAGTTGGAGATGATTTTCGACGATGTAAAATTCACTGTTCCTAAGCGAGGCGAGAAGTTAGAGATATTAGAGTTATCGCATCGCAACGCGAAGCAGTATCGTCTTGAGCTAGAGAAGTTAAGAACGCTCGTCGATCCAGAACGTCACACCAAGAGAATCTTAAACCAGATGAAAGACGACCTTCATCTGCCAGACTTACCGAAGGTGATAGAATGTTTCGACAACTCCAACTTCCAGGGCGACTATGCCGTTGCCGCGATGACACAGTTTGTCGATGCCAAACCTAACAAGAGCGGCTATCGTCATTTCAATATCAAGACTATCGAAGGTCCCAACGACTTCGCCTCTATGGAAGAGATAATATTCAGGAGATACAAACGACTCTTAGATGAAGGACAGCGACTTCCTGATTTAATCGTCATCGATGGCGGCAAGGGACAGCTCTCGTCGGCGGTGAAAATTTTGCAGCAGTTAGGATTATACGGCAAGATCAGCATCATCGGCATCGCGGAGAAATTGGAAGAGATATATTTCCCTGGCGACAGCATACCTTTATATATAGACAAACGTTCCGAGACTTTGAAGGTGATACAGCACATCCGTGACGAGGCTCACAGGTTCGGCATCACACATCACAGGAAGAAATTCGAGAAAGGCTTCATTCATTCCGAGTTAAACGACATCAAAGGAATAGGCAAACACACCGCCGAAAAGCTGATGTTGGAGTTAAAATCCGTCAAGAACATCAAGGAAGCAAGTTTAGAGACATTGGAAAAAATCGTCGGCAAGGCGAAAGGAAAAATAATTTATGATTTTTTCCGTAGGGGTGATTTCAACAATTGCATGAATATGATTCGGTTCCTGAGTTAATTATTTTTAACCACATTATTTAACTAACTGTATTGTTTTATCTGCTATTTATTGTTATTTTTGCAATGAATAGATTAGGTAATATGAATTACATAGTTATAAGACGATGAGATTAGAGACGCAAGAGTATCAGGTTATTAAAGCATTACGTAATGAAGTGGTGTGCGACATTAAAAAGACTTTATGAGACATGTGATTTTTCATATTGGAAAACAAAAACTCCCGAAGCTACCATTAGGAGAATCTTTCAAAACAGCAAACACACTTTCAGAGTAGAGACTGGATTATGGGCTCTTGAAGAATTTAGAGATAGCATATTGCAAAAATTTGAACTTAAAATAGGAGACAAACACAGCGAAGAACAATTTAGTCATGGATATTATCAAGGATTACTTGTGGAGATTGGAAAAGACAAAAAGATGAAAACATACATTCCTGCGCAAGATAAGAACAGAAAGTTTTTATCACAACCTCTTGGCAATATCACAGACATTACCTCTATTCCGAATTTTACTTATGACAATTTACTAAAAAAAGCAAAAACAATTGATGTTATATGGTTTAACGAAAGAAATATGCCATCACATTTTTATGAGGTTGAGCATACGACCGACATTAAAAACTCTCTGTCTAAATTTTATGAACTTCAAGATTTCTTCGCAAATTTTTATTGTTGCCAATGCACATCGGAAAAATGAATTTGATGATAAAATAAAGGCTCAGTCGTAATTATCGGTGGGGATAATTGAGAAAAAGTTGTATTATGGTGTTATGAAAAAGTGTAAAGAGAAGATAGAAGATCCATTGAAGTTGTTGCTGCCAGATGCCATATACGACTATTTTGAATTGGTAAACACGGAAATGTCTGGTATTGAAGTTCATCTGTTTCTGGATGTGAAACATAATC
>JAFTXI010000006.1 GCA_017461665.1 Bacteroidales bacterium
CGACAACATCGCCCGGCGCTTCGACAGGCTCAGCGACCGAATCAATTCCTAATTCCTCACTCCTAATTCCTAATTCTTCAACAATCTGCGCTTCGACAGGCTCAGCGACCGTGGACGAAGTCTGTTGCCTGTTGTCCGTTGACCTAAAAAAGCGAATAATATGTAAAACAGGAGCATTCTCATTGTTGCGCAAAGATAAGAAAAGTTTGCCCTCGGAAATTATATTAATAAATAAATCCGATCTCGTTGAAGACCGGATTTATTTAAACCTTAAATAATTATTAGGTACGGCGTAACAGAATTAATATTCGTCAGAAACTGTAAGTTTCTTTCTGCCTTTAGCACGGCGTGCTTTTAAAACTTTACGACCATTGGCTGTTGACATTCTTGATCTGAAGCCGTGTTTGTTTCTACGTTTTCTGTTTGATGGTTGAAATGTGCGTTTCATTGTCTTATGTATTTTTTCTTCTTAATTTTCCCTTTAAATTGAGTTGCAAAAGTAGTAAAAAATTCTTAAAGAAAAAATATTTTATCAAAAAAAATATTATTATTTATTTTATTATAAAACAATGAGTTGAGTTTTATTGAAAGAAATAATTTCGCTTTTACTAATTATTTATTAAAATTTTAACGAAAAAAAAGAAAAGAAGAGACGCATCAATTACATCTTGTTTATTTTTTAGGTGTAATTGGTACGTCTCTACTGGATACGTTAGGACACATTCAATGTGTCCCTACTTATAGTCTTATAGACTCATAAACTTTATTTCACCGGAATATTCTTCAAGGTCTCTGTCAAGAAGTCCCAGAACAATGGCACGGTGTCGATCTTGAGTGCTTCGTCAGGTGAGTGAGGGAACACCAAAGTCGGTCCGAATGAAACCATATCCCAGTTAGGATATTTTGAACCTAAGATACCGCATTCCAAACCGGCGTGGATAACCATTGTCTTAGGTGTCTTGCCGTATTTGTCTTCATAGACTTTCTTCATGGTGTTGAAGATGATGGAGTTGATGTTTGGTTTCCATCCTGGATATGAACCTGTCGATTCGGCTCTTGCGCCACAGCTTTCCAAAACCTTACGCATCTCTGCTGCTAACTCGTCTTTGCTTGCATCGACTAAGCTGCGTTGTAATGATGCTGTCATAATCTGACCGTCAATCAATTTTACGATAGCCAAGTTCGATGATGTCTCTACTGTTCCTTCGAAGTCTTTCGACATGGCGATGACGCCGTTAGGATATTTAGCTACAGCCTCGATGAGTTTTGCGATAGTCCCTTTATCCATGACCTTAGCTGGCATTTCTGTAGGAACGATAGTGATGCTCATCTCTGGTTCTACTGTTGCGAATTGTTCTTTAACAACAGCCTCAAACTCTGCTACGTAAGCGACTAATTCTTCAGCTTTGTTTTCTGGAACTGTCACTGTTACGAATGATTCGCGTGGGATAGCGTTGCGCAAGCTGCCACCTTGGATGTCAGCAACTCTTGCATTGAATTTCTCAGTAGCTTTCAATAAGAGAGCGTTCATCACTTTGTTAGCGTTGGCACGACCCAAGATGATGTCCATGCCTGAGTGACCGCCTTTTAATCCTTTAACTATAAGTTGGAATGCCTTTGAAGCTGCTGGTACGTCTTCGAATTTAGGAGTGAAGTAACCGCATGTGTCGATACCGCCGGCGCAACCAACGTAGAGCTCGCCTTCTGTCTCTGAGTCCATGTTGATGAGGATGTCGCCTTTCAAGACGCCTGGTTCTAAAGCGTTAGCTCCTGTCATACCTGTTTCTTCGTCTATTGTGAAGAGAGCTTCGATAGGACCGTGAATTAGATCTGTTGCTTCGAGGACTGCCATCGCTGCTGCTGCACCAACGCCGTTGTCAGCGCCGAGTGTAGTGCCGTTAGCTTTTACCCAGCCGTCTTCAATACGTGTCTCGATAGGGTCTTTTTCGAAATCGTGTACTTTGTCGGAGTTTTTCTGTGGAACCATATCGACGTGTGCTTGCAACACAACGCCCATTCTGTCTTCGTAACCTGGTGTTGCAGGCTTGCGAATGATGATGTTACCGACTTTATCGACGATGGTCTCAAGACCTAAGTTTTCGCCAAATTGTTTTATGAAAGCAACAACTTTCTCTTCTTTTTTTGAAGGACGTGGAATCTGTGTCAATTCATAAAAATTTCTCCACAATCCATTAGGTTCTAAATTTTTGATGCTCATTTTTTATTTAGTTTTGTAGAGACGTCACTCCCGTGGCGTCTCGTTGTTATTTCGTTATTTGTTTAGACGCCACAGAGTGACGTCTCTACATTGTCAATTGTTAATTGTTCTTCGGTGCATTGACTAAAATATCTTTTAACAAATCCCAGAATTTTTGTACTGTTGGGATTTCTATTCTTTCGTCTGGTGAGTGGACACCGCGTAGGGTAGGACCGAAGGAAATCATATCCATGCCAGCAATCTTATCGCCGACCAATCCGCATTCAAGACCTGCGTGGATAGCCTTTACTTTTGGTTCTACGCCGAAGCGTTTCTTGTAGCATTCTTCAGCTACTTTGCGAATCTCTGAGTCTGGGTTTGGTGTCCAGCCCGGATAACCATCTGTATGTAATACTTCTGCGTTAGCGAGGTTAAATACAGCTTCTACCATGTTGGCGATGTCTTCTTTTGAAGATTCTATCGAGCTTCTTTGTGAAGTCTGGATGAAGAAGAATCCTTCTTTTTTCTTCACTGAAGCGAGGTTTGTAGAAGTCTCTACGAAGTTAGGAATTGTCTGTGACATTGCTATGACGCCGTGAGGACAGGCGTACAAAGCGTTGAGCAAGTCGAATTGTGTCATTTCGTCGATGACGAGTTCCGGCTGTGTCTTTGCTACTACAGCTTTGACGCTGAGGTTTGGTTCTGTCACTTGATATTCTCTACGGAAGTTTTCTTCCATAACTTTCACAAATTCTTCGAATTCTTCACTGAACTCGTCCGATACGAAAGCCACTGCCATAGCTTCGCGTGCGATGGCATTACGGAGATTGCCGCCTTGTATGTCATAGACTCTGAGGTCGAATTCATTGGTGGACTGCCATAAAATTCTTGTGAGGAGTTTATTGGCATTAGCTAGGTTCTTGTTGATGTCGTCGCCGGAGTGACCGCCTTTGAGTCCGCTTACCATGATTTGATAAGCTGTACTTCTTCTTGGTGCAGGTTCCATTTTATAATAAACCTTGACGATGGTGTCCATGCCGCCGGCGCAACCGATGAAGATCTCGCCTTCGTCTTCTGAGTCTAAGTTTAACAAAATACGTCCACTGAAGTCTTTAGGATCTAACTTCTCTGCTCCAGTGAGACCAGTCTCTTCGTCAACGGTGAAGATACATTCTATAGGACCATGTTGTATTGTAGGGTCGGCGATGACAGCCAAGGCTGCTGCTACGCCTATGCCGTCGTCGGCACCGAGAGTGGTTCCATTAGCGTGGAGCCATTCGCCTTTGACGACAGCCTCGATAGGGTCGTTCTCAAAGTCGTGAACCTTATCGCTGTTTTTCTCGCACACCATGTCGGTATGTGCTTGTAAGATGATGGTTTTGCGATCTTCTAAGCCTGCTGTTGCAGGAGCCTTCATAATGACGTTGCCGCAAGGCTCAACGATATATTCTACTTTATGTTCTTTTGCCCAGTTGACGAGATATTCAACCATTTTGCCTTCTTTCTTTGAAGGGCGTGGCACTGCCAAAATCGCGTGGAACTCTTTCCAAACGTTTTCTGGCTTAAGACTTAAAACACATTCGTTCATATTTGTTATTTTTTAGTTTATGCTTTTAATAATTTTATTGTCTTCTTAGGGTCTTCGGATTTAAACACTGCGTTACCAGCGACGATAATGTTGGCTCCTGATGCGAAAAGCTTAGGTGCGTTTTCGGTGTTGACGCCGCCATCGACTTCTATCAATGTGTTATATCCGTTTCTGTCTATCATGTCGCGTAACTTTTCAATCTTTGAATAAGTCCTTTCTATAAATTTCTGTCCGCCGAAGCCTGGATTCACTGACATCAACAAGACCAAATCCAAGTCGCATAAGATGTCTTCCAACACCGATACCGGAGTATGAGGATTTAAGACGACACCGGCTTTTACTCCCATCGACTTCAACTTCTGTACAGAACGATGAATATGGGTAGATGCTTCATAATGAAATGTTATTATGCTTGCGCCTGCTTCTTGAAATTTCTCGAAATATCTGTCGGGTTCCACTATCATAAGATGGACGTCTAAAGGTTTTTTCGCCATCTTGTTTATTGCCTGAACGATAGGAATACCATACGAGATGTTAGGAACGAAGACGCCATCCATGATGTCTAAATGATACCAATCGGCTTGACTCTCATTGAGCATCTCAATATCGTTAGCCAAATGCAAGAAATCGGCTGACAGTAGGGAAGGGGATATTATCTTTTGCATGACATGAAATTTTATACGTTTCTGCAAAGATAATAATAATTAGGAATTAGGGATTAGGAATTAGGAATTATTTTTGAATCTCAACTTCACAACTTCACAACTCATAGACTCATAGACTCAAAAAAAAGAGACGCATCAATTACATCGTGTTTATTTTTTTGTGTAATTGGTACGTCTCTACCGAACTCATTCAATGAGGACACATGCAATGTGTCTGTACAATTGTAAATCGTAAATTATCCAAGATAACTCTTAAGTATCTTGCTTCTGCTTGTATGTTTCAAGCGTCTGATAGCTTTTTCTTTAATTTGTCTTACGCGTTCGCGTGTGAGGTCGAACTTCTCGCCAATTTCTTCTAATGTCATAGGGTGGCTGCCGTTGAGACCGAAGTAAAGACGAACGACGTCGGCTTCGCGTGGGGTCAATGTTGAGATGGCGCGGTCAATTTCTTTTCTCAATGATTCATAGAGGAGCTCAGTCTCTGGTGTTATTACTTCATCGCTTTTCAAGACATCGTACATGTTGTTGTCTTCGTCTTGTACGAGAGGAGCATCCATAGATACGTGGCGACCTGCGTTCTTCATCGACTCTTTCACTTCCGACTCGGTGATGTCTAAAACCTCTGCTATTTCTTCTGCGTTAGGCTCGCGTTCAAACTCCTGTTCAAGTCTGGCGTATGTCTTGTTAATCTTGTTGATAGAACCGATCTTGTTCAAAGGTAAACGAACTATACGTGATTGTTCTGCCAAAGCTTGAAGGATTGACTGGCGAATCCACCATACAGCGTAAGAGATAAACTTGAAGCCTCTTGTTTCATCAAAACGTTGTGCTGCCTTAATCAAACCCAAATTACCTTCATTAATAAGGTCAGGAAGACTTAATCCTTGATTTTGGTATTGCTTGGAAACGGATACAACGAAACGGAGGTTCGCCTTGGTGAGTTTCTCGAGAGCTATCTTGTCGCCCTGTCTGATTCTCTGAGCCAATTCAACTTCTTCGTCAGCTGTGATAAGTTCAACCTTTCCAATCTCTTGCAAATACTTGTCAAGTGATGCGGTCTCTCTGTTGGTTACTTGCTTGGTAATTTTTAACTGCCTCATATTTCGATTTTTAAAATTTTAAAATTCGAGAACCTGAGAACTTGAAAAATTCTCAGATTCTCAGATTTTCAAGTTCTCAGATTTTTTTATTATTTCTTTCTGTTTTCCGGTTTGCCACTTTTTTTGTCGTGTCCTTTGTGGTCGTTACGTGGACGTTCTGGTTTCTCGACATAGCCTTCTGGTTTTGGTAATAAGGCCTTTCTTGAGAGACGTAATTTACCAGTCCTTTGTTCTATCTCGATGAGTTTCACTTCGATTTTGTCACCTTCTTTAAGGATGCCGTCCATGTTTTCAAGACGTTTCCAATCTATCTCAGAGATGTGTAACAATCCGTCTTTTCCTGGTAATATCTCAACGAAAGCACCGAATGCCATAATCGATTTTACCACACCTTGATATGTTTCACCTACTTCCGGAACTGCTACTATGGCGCGTACTTTTGCCTTGGCTGCTTCCAAATCTTCTTTGTTTGTTGAAGCAATCTCTACTATGCCGCAGTTTTCTTCTTCAGTGATGACGATGACTGTGTTAGTGACTTTCTGAATCTCTTGAACGACTTTACCGCCAGGTCCTATGACAGCACCGATGCAGTCTTTAGGAATACAGACTTTCTCGATGCGAGGTACGCTTTCTTTATAGTCAGCTCTTGGTTCTGTGATAGTCTTTGCCATCTCTCCGAGTATGTGCATACGACCTGCTCTTGCTTGTTCCAAAGCTTCTGTGAGAACTTCGTAAGAAAGTCCATCGACTTTGATGTCCATTTGGCATGCTGTGATACCGTCTTTAGTACCTGTGACTTTGAAGTCCATGTCGCCAAGGTGATCTTCGTCGCCGAGGATGTCGGACAAGACAGCATATTTCCCTGTTTCGTTATCTGTGATGAGACCCATTGCGATACCTGCTACCGGTTTCTTCATCTTAACACCTGAGTCTAAGAGGGCGAGGGTTCCGCCGCAGACCGATGCCATTGATGATGAGCCGTTAGATTCAAGGATATCGGAGACGACGCGTATTGTATAAGGATTCTCGTCTTCACCTGGAATCATCGATTTGAGGGCTCTCTCGGCTAAGTTGCCGTGACCTATCTCACGACGACTGACGCCGCGGCTTGGCTTACATTCGCCTGTTGCGAAACTTGGGAAGTTGTAGTGCAACATGAAGTTCGAAGTGCCTGTCACGACAGCCCCGTCGATAGTTTGTTCGTCTAATTTTGTACCTAATGTTACTGTCACCAAGGCTTGTGTCTCACCGCGTGTGAAGATAGCAGATCCGTGTGTTGAAGGAAGCACATCGACTTCTGTCCAGATAGGACGTATTTGGTCTAACTTACGGCCGTCCAATCTTTTTCTTTCGATGAGGATAGCGTCGCGTACGGCTTTACGTTGGATGTCGTGGAAATAACGTTTAGCCATTGAGCCTTTTTCTTCTAATTCTTCTTCGCTGAAGTTGGCGAGATAAGAGTCTAAGATGGCGTTGAAGTTATCTTCGCGTTCATGTTTGTTGGCGTTGCCGGTGAGAGCGAAGTCGTAACAAGGTTTATATAATTTTTCCATCATGTCAGCTCTGAGTTCTTCATCGTTGACTTCATGGCAATATTCGCGTTTTGTCTGAGCTTTCTCTACTTTTGAAGCGAGTCCTATCTGTGCTTGGCAGTGTACTTTGATGGCTTCGTGAGCTGCTTTGAGAGCGTTGAGCATCACTTCTTCCGAAACTTCTTTTGATTCGCCTTCCACCATGCAAATGTCTTTCATAGAAGCAGCGACCATGAGTTCAAGGTCGGCGTCTTTGAGTTGCTCTTCTTTAGGGTTGATGACGTATTCGCCGTTGATATAAGCGACGCGTACTTCAGATATTGGACCGTGGAATGGGATGTCGGACACGGCTATAGCTGCTGATGCTGCGAGGGCTGCGTAAGCGTCTGGTAATACGCCAACTTCACCTGAGAGAAGTGTTATCTGAACTTGTGTCTCTGCGTGATAGTCATCTGGAAATAATGGTCTCAAAGCTCTATCGACCAAGCGTGAGATTAAGATTTCATAGTCTGATGGTTTTCCTTCGCGTTTGAAGAAGCCGCCAGGGAACTTGCCTGTGGCTGCGTATTTTTCTTTGTAATCGACTGAGAGAGGCAAGAAATCGACGTCGTCTTTAGCGTCTTTTGCCGTTACTACTGTTGCCAACAAAACTGTCTTGCCGCAGGTTACTACAGCGGCGCCATCGGCTTGTTTTGCCAAACGACCTGTCTCAATAGTGATTGTCTCGTTGCCGAGTTGTATGGTTTGTTTGATTCCTTCTGGACCCATTTTCGTCTTGTTTGATTGTTAGTATATTAATAAAGTGGTATAAGTATAAACAAAATATACGCAAAAAAAAGGCAATCTTAAACATTGCCTTTTTTCTGCCTTAACACGTATAGTGTTATTATTTTCTAATACCTAATTCTTTGATGATTGTACGGTATCTTTCGATATCATTTTTCTTTAAGTAGTCAAGAAGTCTTCTTCTTTTACCTACAAGGCGAACTAATGAACGCATGGTAGCTAAGTCTTTCTTGTTTTGCTTCATGTGTTCTGTTAAATGCTTGATTCTAAATGTGAACAACGCAATTTGTCCTTCTGCTGAACCTGTGTCTTGTGCATTTTTACCGTATGCACTGAAAAATTCTGTTTTCTTTTCTGCAGTTAAATACATATCTTTTCTTTTTCTTCTTTTTCTTTTCAGACTGCAAAGATAATGTTTTTTTTGTTTGAAATTACTTTTTTTAATTTTTTTTTGAAAATAATAATTTGCAGTCTTAATTTATTGATAAATAATATTTTAAATTCTAACTAATGATTCTGTCTTACTATGATTAGACTTATAAGAGTATATTTGGAATATCATCGTCGTCATTGTTGATGATGTTTTTTTCTTCTTCTTGATTTATTTCTTCCAAATGTCCGTTGTTGTCTATTGTTGTCGTCTCTTCGATGTCGTCGTCTAAGATGCGTTTCTTTCCGAATGAAGGGAAGTAGATGAGACGTATGTAAAAGTTTCTAAATCTTACCGACTTCTCGAGTAAAGGAACGAGTATCGATGTGAATATTATTGTGAAGAAAATCACGGAGTAAACAATATTTCCTACTCTATCCGAACCAGGCAGTTGCGATTGTGCTATCATGGTGGCGAGAACAGCTGCTGCGAGTCCTCTCGGTATCATCATCGATAGGAAGGCTCTGTCTTTGTTACTTATGTTTTTGATATCGGAATGTAATGATAATCTTACTACAGGTATTCTCAGAATTATCAATAAAAATGAGATGCCGAGACCTATTAATAATGAGATGAGATTGTCGAATTTTATAGAGATGCCGACATAGACGAAGAAGAATGTCTTCATCAAAAATACAAGCTCGCTGAAGAGTGTCTTTTCTGTCGGATTGAGTAGGGTTGGTATTCTGTCGACGAATTTTCTAATCCATCTGTTTTGAATGAGTTCCATGTTGGCCAACGCAATTCCGAATGCCAAGGCAGAGATGATACCGCTGTAACCTAACAGTTCGTTGATGCCGTAGATGATGAATACAAATGCAGGGGTGGTGAAGATGGAGTTGTTGATTGTTCTGACTTTATCTAAAACCATCGACCAGAATATCGCGCCGACCACACCAATCAACGATGCTAAGAGGAAGGAAGAGAAGACTTGTCCGAAGATGATACCGACTCTTATCTCTCCATATTTATACGACTCGAATATTGCCAGAGTGACGACGATGCATAAGATTGCGCTGAACGCCGACTCCAATATTAATATTGTCTTGCTTTTCTCTCCAATGCTGATTTGCTTCACCAAAGGAATTGCTACTGCTGAGGAGGATCCTCCCAATGCTGCACCAAGCATAAAACTGATACCAGGGTTCATACCTAAGGCTAACCATCCTAAGAGTCCGATGGCTATCATGGTGAAAATGAAGTTTATCAGTGTAACTTTGACGGTGGTTTTTATTGAATCGGCTAAGGTTCTGAATGATAACTCGGTGCCGCTTTCGAACAGAAGCGTCACAAGCGTCAGCTGTCCGAAGACGTTGCCCATGGAACTGAGTTTCTCTGCATCAACTATCTTAAATACAGGTCCTATAACAATGCCAATGAGCATGAGCATAAGCACGTCCGGGATTCTTTTCTTGCTGAAAATCTCGGCAAACCAGTGCGCTGCAAAAACCAATGTTCCTAATGTTAATATAAGTAAAGCCGGTTCCATCACGAAATTTTCTGCAAATATAAGAAAAAGACCTAAGACGAAGGAATTTTTTTTTCTAAAATAATCTTGTATTATTTGAAAAAAAATATAATCTTTGCGAGTGGAAAATTAATTATGTAAAATCGTTAATTTTTAGCTTATGAGAAAATTGTTTTTATTGTTTGTATCATTGTTTGTTGCTATGACGATGAATGCTCAGATTGATTTATCATTTGGACCGAAATTAGGTTATCAGTCGATGATTATTACTCGAGCAGAATATGACAAGGGACAGATTTCTGAAGGGAGTTTTACTTTTGGACTCTTTGGTCGTGCTACCATCAATAAATTTATCATACAACCAGAGTTGATGTATAGTACGTATAACTTCGAAATATGGGGTTATGATCATAATCCAATTGAAATTAATAACCAATCGATGGCATTGCCAATATATTTTGGGTACATTTTTTTTGAAAATGACCATATAAGGCTGAGAGGTAATTTGGGTCCTGTCTTTTATTTTAGTCTAAAAGATACTTTCACTATGCGTGATCTTGAACTTGATTTAAGCGATGAATTAACATATTCTATGTTGAAACATTGGGTACATAAAGATGTGGTAGTGGGTGCTGCCATAAACATAGGTGTTGATCTTTGGAATTTCGTTTTGGATCTTAACTATAGTTTAGGTCTAACTAATGTATTTTATGATCGAACATATTATAACAGTAATGTATATTATTCACCTATAGAATACGAACCTTATAAACAACAAGTTTTTACAATAACTTTAGGATATAAGATTCTTTAAAAATTGAATGTTTGAATTGTTTTACATTCATTTCTAATTATTGAAACGTGTCAGCAATATCTTTTTGTTCGTAGCTATTGTTGACACGTTTTATTTTTATAAACTTTCAACTTAGGACGTATTCGATAGTCCCTACTATAAACTTTACATCAGGTTTTCTGTTTCTTTTTCTTTGCAGCTGGGAACAACACATTATTTAATATGAGTCTGTAGCCTGGCGAGTTTGGATACATATCTAATTCTGTCGGAGGGTCGCCGACCAAATGTTGATAATCTTCCGGGTCGTGTCCTCCATAGAATGTGAAGAATCCGTTTCCGAAATTTCCGTGTATGTATCTGTCTTCATTGAGTGCAGCGTTATCGCCGAGAACGACGATACTTGGTTTTACGTAACGTTTGTCGAAGGCCGTCGTCTGTCCCATGAATCCTTTTATAAGTCTCTCATGCGATTGTGTCAGCATCGTTGGGACTGGGTCCCATTTGGCAGAGAAGTCGAATAAGAGAAAATAGTCGTTACCTTCTTTCACCGATTTGGAACGGTTTTGAGTTACGTCAATATCTGAAATTTCATATTCTTGTGGGTTGACAGAGATGTTGAAGTCGGTAAATGCCAGACAATTATCGTAGTTGAGTCGTTGTGGGTCGCCGGGCGTTATTCCGTCGCCGTCGAACATCACGTCGCAGATGTCTAAACCGTCGGCGGCGAGAGCCACGTCAAAGCTATCGGGTGCAGAACACATCGAGAAGAGATAACCGCCGCCAACAACGAAGTCTCTTATCTTCTTTACAACTGCGAGTTTCAACTGCGATACCTTATCATATCCGTGACGTCGTGCTGTCTCTTCTTGTTTCTGTACGTCTTCCTGATACCAAGGATAGTTGCGGTAGCGCGCCCAGAATTTTCCAAATTGTCCGGTGAAATCTTCGTGATGCATGTGCAGCCAGTCGTAGGTCGGGAGCACGCCTTCCATCACTTCGTCGTCGTATATAATATCGTAAGGAATCTCAGCGTAGGTAAGCGCTAATGTCACGGCGTCGTCCCAAGGAAGTATCGTTTTTGGAGCATAGACGGCAAGACGCGGCACTTTCTGAAGTTTCATCTCGTCCATATTGACATTCGGGTCAGCGATCTCGGCGAGTATGCTTTCAGCCTGAACGTCGGCTATGACTTGAAACGACACGTTACGCAGCTTACATTCCCTCTCAAACATGTCGTGATAAGGAATCAGATAACTGCCGCCTTTATAGTTAAGGAGCCAGCTTATCTCCACCTCGCGTTCCAAAACCCAGTACGCCACGCCGTAGGCTTTCAGGTGGTTAGTCTGTGTTTCATCCATCGGAATCAGGATATAAGCCGCGTTGAGTTTTATTGTTGATAATAAGATTGTTATTACGATAAGAAATAGTTTCTTCATTATGATAAATTTTATTTTGCAAAGATAATTTTTTTGTTTCTATTATTGGATTTAATTTTATACTTTTGCGCCAAGAAAATAAACTTAAGTTATAACATAATATCATGGAAAATACAGAAAATTTAAAGAAGACCGTTTTTAACGAAATGCACCGTGAAATGGGTGCTAAGATGGTTCCATTCGCAGGTTTCGACATGCCTGTTCAATTTGAAGGCGTTAACATCGAACACGAAACAGTACGTAAAGGCGTCGGCGTTTTCGACGTCTCTCACATGGGCGAATTCCGCGCTAAAGGCCCTAAGGCTTTCGCTTTCGTACAACGCTGCACCACAAACGACGTAGCTGCTTTGACAGACGGAAAAGTTCAATATACTTGTCTTCCTAACGGCAAAGGCGGTATCGTCGACGATATGTTGGTTTATCGCGTAGCTGCTGACGAATATTTCATGGTTCCTAACGCTGCTAATATCGACAAAGACTGGGCTTGGATGTCGGCTATCGCTTTAGAAATGGGTATGGAACTCGGTGTTGAATTCGTCAACGAAAGCGACCAATGGTCACAACTCGCAGTTCAAGGTCCTTTGGCTCTCAAAGCTATGCAAAAACTTACTGCAACAATAGTAGAAGATATGGAATATTACACATTCAAGATTTTAGAATTTGCAGGTGTAAAAGACGTTATCTTCTCAACAACAGGTTACACCGGCTCAGGCGGATGCGAAATCTATATGCCAAACGATAAAGCTGTTGAGATCTACAAGAAAGTTTTAGAAGCAGGCGCTGAATTCGGTATCAAACCTGCAGGTCTCGGTTCACGCGACACATTACGTCTTGAAATGGGATTCTGCTTGTATGGCAACGACATCTGCGAAACAACATCTCCAATAGAAGCTGGCTTGGCATGGATTACAAAATTCGTCGATGGCAACGACTTCATCGATCGCGAATATAATGAAAAACAAAAGACAGAAGGTGTAACACGTCAATTACGCGCTTTCGAAATCACAGGTAAAGGTATCGCTCGTCACGGCTATGAAATCTGCGACGCTGAAGGTAATGTTATCGGTGAAGTGACTTCAGGTACAATGGGACCTTCCGTAAAGAAAGCTATCGGTATGGGTTATGTCGCTAAGGCTCACTGCAAATTCGGTAACGAAATATTCATCAAAGTCAGAGAGAAACTCATCCCTGCAACAATCGTGAAACTTCCTTTCTATAAAGGTGAATAATAAAAAAGGGCGAAAGCCCTTTTTTCAATTAACAATTGTAGAGACGCGTCAATCACACCAGTAAAAATAAACAAGAATGTTATTGACACGTCTTTTGTATAGCATCTTAATCATTATGTTCCGAAAATTGTTCGTGATAGATTTGTTTATACCATCTAATTCATATTTTTGATAATTATGTCCATCCAATTTCTTTTGACGACGGACATAATCATTATGTTTTCTAAAGTCTTCCTTGGTTTTCCTTGTAAATACAACATTCATTATTCCATTAACATATTTTTTATCTCATCTACGTTAATACCTTCACAAATGATATTACCTTCTCTAATTTCATTCAAATAATCTTCATTTTCATAAAGATATTTTGTTACACCTTGTTCTTTTAACTTTTCGGATATTTCAAAGTTTATATCGAAATTGTGTAGGTTTTCATCTATTTCTTCACTGGTATAACATCCACCTAATGATTCAAATAAATCCTCCTGTTCCTCCGTCATGTGTTCATAAGAACATTCACTTAATATATCCCTTGTCCAATTTTCCTTTCCTATCGTATTAAGGATATATTGTGTCATTTCTTTATTATGTGTATGATGGAGAAGTTCACAAATTCCATCCAATTGTTGTTTGTTGTTTGGTTAATTTTTCCATTTTTTTACCTTTATAAATTTGATATAAAAATAATCAAAAATTATTCAAAAATTATTAATAATTCAATGATTGGAAATGTTTTTTATTTTTGTCATTCAAAGTTTATTATTACTAAAGTGATATATGATTACCTATTTTTATTAGCGATCACATCAAGGATAGTTTGCCACACATCATTCAGTATACAACACATTGTTTGGCAGCATAGTGAATGCGATTTAACGGCTTCCTCTGAATAAGTTTAATTCAACAAACTCAAATCAATGTCAGGGACTATAACCTCCGTAAGCTTATCCTTTATAAGAAACCCCATATAAAGAGGTACTGTAAGGATCTCCTCTTCTCGTCCTACATTATATTGCCCAAGTTTGATCGCATTGTTCAAGTGATAAACATTCTTATTCTTCAAGGCTGTTTTCAGACTCTTTGTCTTACCTGATTTCGCCTTGACTTCAAGTACAACACATTCTCCCTTGTATCGTACAAGGAAGTCTAACTCAAGACCACTATCCTTCTGGAAATAGTACAATTTTTGTCCTGACTTACAAAGAAAATCTGCCATTAGATTCTCGAATATAGCACCTTTGTACCCCAGAAGATTACCTTTTAAGATGTCAGCTTGAGTACCGTAGTCAAGCATGGCTACGAGAAGCCCAATATCTGCGGTGTATAACTTAAAGCAATCCTTAATAGAATTACCCTCAAGTGGCAGTTCTGTAATCTGCGTATTATAACATCTCTTTGCTATACCTGCATCTTCAAGCCACTGAAGGCTACCTATATATTGAGAAAAGCGTCCTCCTTTGCGTACTATTGAATACTGGAATTTCTTATTATCCTTAGCTAATTGCTTGGGAATTGACTCGAAACACTCACGAATACGAGGCTTGTCTGCATCATCAGCATACTTGCCCATATCCTCCTCGTACTCTGCAATAAGGTTGCGCTGTACGTTGTAAGTAAGCTCGATATTTTTGGTTTCAAGGAATGTGTTTACAACCTCTGGCAGACCTCCGACTATAACATATCTGTACAATAATTCCATCATCACTTTGTGGATACCATCGGGAACTACCGTCTCATTTTCAAAACAGGATTTCACAGAATCAACAACCTTGTCATTAATTCCATTTGCCCACAAGAACTCCTCAAAATCCAAAGGGTACATTTCGACCACAGTCTCATACCCAACAGGGATAGAGTCCTGTCCGTCCTCGATTGTCTTATCACTTTTACCATATCCCCTCACACCCAAGAGAGAACCGGTTGCAATAACATCAAAACGCCCATCTATTTGGAACGACTTTAATGCAGTTCTCGCCTCTCTGCACTCCTGAATCTCATCAAGGATAATGCAAGTCTTTCCGCTAACGAAACGACTGCCCGGAATCAAGGCAGACAAGTTAAGGATAATGGTATCAACATCTATATTGCCGGCAAAAGCTGACTTTTTATCAGGTTCAAGAATGAAATTCATATAAACCACACTCTCATAATTCTCCTTTGCAAACTTTTGGACGATGTATGTCTTTCCGCATTGGCGAATACCTTTTATCACAAGTGGCTTCTTGGATCCAGAGTTTTTCCACTC
>JAFTXI010000007.1 GCA_017461665.1 Bacteroidales bacterium
CAAGAAAAAGATTTCATCAATCATTATAAGGCACATTTCCAAGAGGCATATTCACTTCTGAAGAAGCTTGAAGCCTTTAACATCACTCCATCAGAAACTATATCCAAATTCATTAACGACTTTGGAAGAATCAACAAACTTGTAAAACAACATAATGATGGTGTTATAACCTTTCTACTTGACACTCACAGGGACTTTTTCGACCATTGTCTAAAATACCCATTAGACAAGCAACAAAGACGCTCTATTGTTTCAGAAGAGGATAATTGTTTGGTAGTCAGTAGTGCAGGTAGCGGTAAAACCTCTTCTATTGTTGGCAAAGTAAAATACCTCACTGAAATCAAGGGAGTAGCACCCGAAAGGATTTTGCTTATCAGTTATACCAATAAGGCTGCTGCCGAACTTACCGAAAGAATGGCGACCAATGGATTGAGAGGTTACACATTTCATAAGTTAGCCATTGACATTATAGGCAAAACGACAGGTACAAAACCATCTATTTGCGACAATACAGATTCATTGTTCGTAGATATATATCACAAATTGTTGGATAAATCGTCTTTCAAGAAAAGTATCGTGGAATACTTTGTTGATCACCAAACGAATGAAGCAGATTGGGAACAACGCAAGAATGAAAGACGGGAGCAATTATCAGAGCAAAAGAATGTTCAACTTAAAGCGATGTTCCCAGATATGGACGGTAGAGCCATATATGTGAGAAGTGAACAAGAACAAAAAATATGTTTTGCTTTGTCCTCGCTTGGAGTGAAATTCAGATATGAAGAATCATACGAGCATCAATTAGCAGATGAGATGCACTCACAATATCGTCCCGACTTCTCAATATATTTTGAGCAAGGAGGAGTAACCAAACGCATCTATCTTGAACATTTCGGAGTTGATGAACACGGGCTTGTTCCTGCTTGGTTCGCAAAAGATAAGGGTATAACCTACGAAGAAGCCAATCAGAAATACAATGATGGTATAACTTGGAAGAAGGCTGTTCACGAGAAATTTGGGACACACCTTTTAGTGACATCAAGTGCAGATTTTCATTATTCTGACATTAGGAATAAACTCCGAAAATTATTGGAGGACGCAGGTGTGCCAGTTCAAGAGAAAACCAATGAAGAATTATACGATTTAGTACTACCCAAAGGTAGCAAGCAGGAAAAGGCGTTTATACGACTTGTCGTCACTTTCGTTACATTGGTGAAGTCAAGTTGCAAATCTGTTAAAGAGGTCTTGAAACAAGCCAAAAATGCAGATGATGAACGAAGTGTATTTATCATCAAGAACATATTTCAACCTGTATATGAACGCTACATAAATGCGTTAAGCGATAGTAACCAAATTGATTTTACCGATGCTATTATTCAAGCCACAGAGATATGTCGTACTTTACATCCTGTTGAGTATGATTATATCATAGTGGATGAGTTTCAAGATATTTCAGTTGACCGTTACAATTTCTTGAAAGTATTGCGAGAGGGTAATCCTCCTGCAAAGTTGTATTGTGTGGGTGATGATTGGCAGTCTATCTATCGCTTTTCGGGAAGTGATATGGCTCTATTCAATCAATTCCCCGAATATTTTGGAGCAACGGAGATAAACAAGATTGAAACGACATACAGATTTGGAGAGCCTTTGGTTTCTTTATCCTCGAACTTCATACAACGCAATAAAGCCCAAATACAAAAGAATATCCATTCGTTCAGTTCTGAAATGAGAACTGAGTTGGAATTCTATGCTTATGATAGACGAGATTACTGCAATACGATGGGGCAAATTGTGGCTTCTATTCCATCGGATAAATCAATATTCCTATTGGGGCGTTACTCTTTTGATGATTATTACCTCTCCTTTATGTTCCAATCAATTAAAGAGGGTAATAGATTCTACTATGTGATAGGAGGACGAAAGATAGAATTTTTGACCGTACATAAGTCAAAAGGTCTTGAAGCGGATTATGTAATACTCTTACAATGCAATAAAGATACATACGGTTTCCCATCACAGGTGAGTGACGACCCTGTGCTTAACTATGTACTCACTAAAAGCGACCAATTCCCATACGGAGAAGAAAGAAGATTATTCTATGTTGCAATTACAAGGGCTAAGAGAAAAACGCTCGTATTATACGATAAGCGTTTCCCGTCTGTATTTGTGGATGAGTTTATGCACCCAGAAAAGGTTTCCGAAGAAAGCTATGTAAAACACCCCAACGCTAATAAAAGATGGACGAGAGGTGCAGACCAATTCCTATTGAAGTTACACAGCGAGGGAAAGAGTGTGAAATACATTGCTGCTAAAATGGGCAGAAGCCAAACATCTATCGTTATGCGATTGAATAAGCTTAAACAATAACTGCCATTGTTTTTTATGGTATGACATTGCTTGTGTCGAATAAATCTATTACCTTTGTAGCATCAAGAGTTATCACATTGGAGCATAACAATGAAGAATTCATACATACGAACGGTTGCCATCTCGTTACCCAATTTTCAAGCAATCCGACCAACCGATTTATTCTAAGCAAGTTATCTTTTCCTGCAAAAGTTACAAAAAGAATTGAATACAAAATCCTTATTATTACGATTTTGGTTGGCTATTTTATTTTTTAATAAAATTGTAACATTTCTTAAAATCATTTTAATTGAACCCTAATTGAAATGAAACATTCTTGTAACATTTTGCCGATACTTTTGCATTGTAAATCTAAGATTGAAAATATGAAAAAAATCGCATCAATTTTTATGATAGTTGTAATGATAGGTACAATGTCATCATGTGGAAGCAAGTCGAACAACGGAAAGCGTAAGGCTCAAGAACTTGCAGGAGCAGGCGCTACATTCCCGCTTCCATTTTATAACGTAGTGTTTGAAGAATTTGCAAGAGTCGATGGCGACATCGTGGCTTACGGCGGCATCGGTTCGGGAGGCGGAGTCCGTAATCTTCGCGACAAAATCGTCGACTTCGCAGGCAGCGACGCTTTCTTGAGCGATAGGGAAATGAGCGAGATGGACGACGTGATTCACGTTCCTACTTGCATGGGCGCTGTAGTGTTAGCTTATAACCTTGAAGGTGTTAAGGAGCTGAAACTCACAGGTGAACTCATCGCCGACATCTTCGCAGGTGAGGTTATGATGTGGAACGACGCTCGTCTGCAAGCCTTAAATCCAGATGTCAATCTTCCTGAAGAAGCTATAATCCCTGTATATCGTTCCGACGGTTCTGGCACTACTTTCGTCTTCACCGATTATCTCACCAAGGTAAGTCAGATGTGGGCAAACAACTACGGATGTGGTAAGTCAGTCAACTTCCCATTAGGATTGGCAGCTAAAGGAAATCCGGGTGTGGCAGGTGTCATCTCTCAGACTAAGAACACTATAGGCTACGTCGGATCTGAATATGCTTTCGCACAGAAGATTCAATACGCCAAAGTAGAGAATCCGAGAGGCGAGTTCGTGTTACCAACTTCAGCTACCATCTCTCACGCAGCTTCAGGAGAGATACCTGCCGACACGCGTGCTTCCATAACCAACTCCGACGCTCCTGGTGCATATCCAATCTCAACATTTACTTGGATGATAATCTATAAGGAACAAAACTATTCCGACAGAAACAAAGAACAAGCCGAAGCTACACTTAGTCTTTTGAAATACATACTCTCCGACGAGATGCAGGCTATAACTTCAGAGGTTCATTACGCACCATTACCGACAAAGGTTAAAGAGTTGAGCATGACAAATCTTAAGACTGTTACATATAGCGGAGTGTCAATATTGCAATAATCATGAACGATAAGATTTATAAGATAATATTGTTTGCAGCGGCGTTGGTGATACCGATAGTTTGTGGAGGCGTTGTCTATGCACTCGTCACCGATGCTTACGAGGCATTCGACCACTTCGGATTCATCTCGTTCCTCACCTCGTCGGAATGGAGTTATACCGATGGTGACGAGCATTATGGCGCGCTGCCTTTCATCACAGGAACACTGATGACTACCTTCTTAGCGTTGTTGTTCTGTATTCCATTCTCATTGCCTGTCGCCTTGTTCGTTGGAGAATATTTCAAAGGAACAAAAGTGGCAGCGGTCTTGAGCACCGTGACCGACCTTCTCGCCGGTATCCCTTCTATCATCTACGGATTATGGGGATTCTACACCTTACGTCCAATCATCATGGAGTTAGACATCTCGCCGCAAGGATCTGGAATTTTGACAGCCTCTTTGGTCCTGGCTATTATGATAGTACCTTACGCCGCTTCGCTGAGTGCCGAGTTTATCAAGATGGTACCCAACGACCTCAAAGAAGGAGCTTACAGTCTCGGTGCCACTCGCGCTGAAGTGATTCGCAGAGTCGTCTTCCCGGTGGCAGGATCCGGAATATTCTCGTCCTTCGTCTTGGCTGTAGGTCGCGCCTTAGGAGAGACGATGACCGTCACCATGCTCATCGGCAACACCAACACCATGCCCGACTCCATCACCTCGACAGGTAACTCCATGGCTTCTATCATCGCCAACCAGTTCGGCGAGGCTTCCGACCTGCGTCTGTCTTCTCTGATAGCTATAGGTCTTATACTTTTTCTGATTACCGCAGTAATCAACCTTGTTGGAAAAATGATGATTAAACGCGCAAGAATTTCATAGATATGAGACATAAGATAAAAAATAGATTATTGAAAGACAAGCTGATGCTTTGGCTGATATGTATCTTATCCGCACTCACCGCTGTCCCTTTGTTCGCCATCTTAGGTGAGGTTTTGTTACGCGGTTACGATCAACTTTCGTGGTCGTTCTTCACCGAGCCAACACCTACAGCCTATAGAGCGATGAAGGCCATCCAAGCCGGAGAACCAATACCGGGTGGCATTGCAAACGGTATCGTCGGCACTATGATAATGCTCGGCATGGCGGTAGTCTTTGCGGTGCCGATAGGAATATTATGCGGAGCCTATCTCGCCGAAAATCCGAAGCGTCGTTTTGCTAAGGTGGTGAGTTATCTCACTGATATGTTACAAGGTACGCCCTCTGTCATCATAGGCATCATCACTTATATCTGGGTTGTCGTCCCGATGAAAGGATATTCTGCCATTGCCGGCAGCGTGGCACTCTTCATCATGATGTTACCTCTGATAATACGTTCTACTGAAGAGACCATCAAGATTCTGCCAGCGTCGTTGAAAGAAGCAGGTCTCGCGCTCGGCGGCAACAGAGCACGCGTGATGCTCAGGGTGCAGCTGCCAGCCGCCTTCGGAGGTATATTCACCGGAGTGCTGCTCGCAATATCACGCGTCATTGGCGAGACAGCCCCTCTGATGTTCACTGCTTTAGGATGTTCCTTCGTACGTTTCGCCGTCGATAAGCCAATATCGGCAGTGCCTCTCCTTATATGGGAATTCTTCAACGACCCCAACCTTCAAGAACTCATCTGGGGTGCCTCACTGTTCTTATTGTTATTCGTTCTTACATTAAACATCACAGCTAAATATCTTGCAAAAAAATGGAATCAATAAAACCTATACTCGAATTTAACAAGACTTGCGTATCATATACCAAGCAGACCATGGCAGTGAAATATGTGTCGGCCACCATCGACAGAAACACCATCACGGCGATAATGGGTCCTTCGGGCTGCGGCAAATCGACATTGTTGCGCGCCGTCAACCTCATGCACAACCTCTATCCTAACATACGCGTCGATGGCGAGATTTTGTTGAATGGAGAAAATATCCTCTCGATGGAGCCTATCGATGTACGTCGCCGTGTCGGCATGGTGTTTCAGCGTCCTGCTCCTTTTCCAACGATGAGCATCTCCGAAAACGTACTTGCCGGCTACACCCTGAACGGGATAAATCTCCCGAAGAATGAGAGAGATGCAACAATCGAGCGTTGCCTGAAGAGCGTGGCACTTTGGGACGAGGTGAAAGACGTACTTAATAAAAAAGGAACTTTCCTCTCCGGAGGACAACAGCAGCGACTGTGTATCGCACGCGCCTTGGCGATGAAACCCGATGTACTTCTGATGGACGAGCCTACTTCGGCACTCGACCCGATAGCGACGAAACATATTGAAGAATTGTTACAAGAACTTCAGAAAGAAGTGACGATATTGATAGTGACGCATAATATGGGACAGGCGATGCGCATCTCTTCAAAGTCGATGTTTATGTATCTCGGCGAACTTGTAGAATATGGTGACACCGCTATGATGTTCTCCAATCCAGCAGATGAACGCACCAAAGCCTATCTCACAGGAAAGATGGGATGATTTTTCAATTTACAATTAACAGTTTACAATGAACAATTTGTAGGTTAATAATTGTAAATTGTTAATTATTGTTTCAGGCGCTGCCAAATTCAAAAGCAATATCTTTGTGGGCATAAGTACCTCCATAACGACCTTGTTTAGAGAATATTCCGATGGCACTCGTTTTTTCAACACAACTATTAATACTCATTGTAAATGTTGGTAAACTCGACTCCTTTCTAAAGTGGTCAAATTCGACCACTTTAAAATTAGGGTTATAAAAAGATTCCCATGTTCCTAAAAATTCGATAGTACCTCTATTCCTAATCCAATTTTTAATGATGGCAGCAGCTATGGTGAGATATGTTTTGCGGTCGAACTCGGGTGGAAGGTTGTTGAGGAATGTCTGCCGGATAATGGTGGGGGCATTGCCGTTTGTTGTTGTTTCGGTGGCTGGCAATGAACCAAAAACCTTGGCTGTGTGTTGCAGAAGCACACGAGCCCAATGCCACCATTATCGTTGAGAACCTGATAAACCGAAGTCTACATTTATGTCGTTGATATTTTATTTCTAATAATGTTCAAGAAGGTCGAATTACGAGCATCAGCATCGTTTACAACAGCATCAAAATCCATGATAAACAAACCTATAGGAACTGACACTTTTGGATTAGCTTGCAATACAATCTCTTTATCCCTATAGTAAACCTTACCTGTTGAGTACAATTTATGGTAGTCGGAAGCAAGATGTAATTCGTATTCTTCATCTATTTCAACAATTCCATAGAACCAAATTTGCTGAATTTTATCCTTATAATGTTGCAATAATTTTCTTGCCCGTTTTTCTAATTGTATTTCAACAATAGAGTTGTTTTCTACAGACAACCCTTTTTTCTTCAATTCAACAATTACGACATTGACTTTTTTGTTATTTGTTTCTTTGGGGTCTCCTGAGAATATAAGAGCAATATCAGGTCTGTCGTCATCATTGTCATATACTTCCCCCCTCAGTTATAACATTAACGACATCAGACATTTCCTTATCGCTAAGAATTGTGTCATATGTCATATATTTATCATCAAGAACCCAGATGTTGTTTCTGTAAATGTCATCAGCAAAAGTTTGTTCTTCAAATACATTTTTCATTGGAATGAGAATATTGTGTATCACAGATTCTCTATCTTTTTCATCAATATTTTTTAACTTTTCAATTACATTTTGGCGAAACAAAATATATTCAGTCAAGGTTCGTGACGCTAAATCTAACGATTGTGCGTATTGCTCATCAGATAAATGAGTGGCATTAAGTATTTCTCGTTGCTTTCTAAAAAATGTTTCTTGTGCTTTTTTTAGCAATTCATCTTGAGAAGCATAACCTATCTTGTCATTTTCAAAATATCCGTTTAGATGCGGATACCTATTTATCAACTTTTCTTTCCGCTCTTTATTAATCTGTGCGATTTTGGGGATTTTTTCATTGATAATGCTTTCTATGTTTTTACGTAACAATGATTGAATTCTATCCATATCCGCTTTGGGAATAGACAAACTTTCTCTTGATGCATCAACCTTACCTGCAAAATAATCGGAATACAGCAGGAACACCATTTCATAAAAAGGCGGAAAATTCTCATTCGCCATAATATCAATAGGATAAGTCCTTTCGTCTACAGATATTGCAGTAATAACTTTACTATTGCCTGTTGTACTTTGTATATTATAGTATAATTCTATATTTGAGAATAAATCTAACTTTTCTTGTATTTGTACTTGAGTAAATTCAGGAATGTCGGATGTTTTCAATGTTTCTGCTTGTTGTTTGCCCGATATGGTTGCAGTAATTGAAATCTCAATATTTTCTGATTTTGTTTTGTATTTGTATAAACGAGAATAGAACTTTTCAAGAACTTTGTCTTTTATATACTTTGGAAAAAGATATTCATTTTTACCCAATTTAGCTAATGTGTACCCTGACATTGACAATGTGCTCCCATTAACACCTTTGCTTTGCTGTGTAATTGTGCAATTTGCTTCATCAAAAGAATCTGAAAACTCAAAATCTCGTTGATATTTCTCTTTATACCTACTTGTTATCTTTATTTTCTCAAAATAACACAAATACACCAACCTCCCTAATCCTTTATGAGACGCATCTTCAACATCAAATAGATTGCTGAACTTGGAATACCTTTCGTCAGTAAAGCCTTCGCCATTATCAGAAATGGTTATTACAAGGGTTTCAGGTTGGCTGTAATCTTTGGCTTCAATATTGATGCTAACTTGCGTGGCATTGGCATCCAATGCGTTGGCTATAGCCTCAAAATAAACCATCTCTAATGAAGAGTTTCCAAAGAATAGTTTTACCGCTTTGCTTAACTTTACTTTCATACATAAAGGATTTAAGTGATTCTCAGTCTTTCGATTTCTTTCCTAATCTCCTCAATCTTCTTGGATAAATGCGTGGTTCATTGTTAAATTTCCTGTATTAATTCCGCTTGATGATAAAACATTCCCATATTTTCCTTGTGTAATTCGACACGTTTCCGTGCTAAATCACAATACGTTTCGCTAATATCAATACCTATATAGTTCCTTTCATTATCCATCGCAGCAACGCATGAAGTACCACTTCCACACATTGGGTCTAAAACTATATCTCCTTCATTTGACCATGATAAAATATGGTCTTTTGCCAATTCGTATGGAAATGGTGCGGGATGTTCTTTCGATTCTTGGTCAACCGCTTTTTTTCCAACAACGTATTCCCAAATATTCCCTTTTATTTTATCGTTTTTCACAGGGTTGGCCAATTTCCCACGAGTTTGTTCTCCCTTGGAATAGTTTTTATAAGTTGTTCCCTTCAGTTCCAAGCCAGCATGTAAACAAGGTATTTTTATTGGATTATGCGTTGAAACGGGACCTTTGGAAAAGACAAACATATATTCAAATTCATTGTTGTAACGTTTCCTGTATATTTGAGGAACTGGATTTGTTTTTTTGAAAATCATAGTATCATGAAGATTAAAACCACATTCTACGAATTTTAATGCCTGCTTAAAACTCGTACAAGTTTCACAACCATCAATTGTCGCATCTGAAACAACCCAAACGACAACACCGCCCTCTTTTGTAATTCTAAATAATTGTTTTGCAATACTTTCAAATGGAAAACTATATCCTTTATATGTTCTAAGGTTGTCGTATGGCGGAGATGTAATGGTCATATCTATAGAATTGCCAGGGAACAATTCCATTACGTTAACACAATTTCCGCTGAGAATTTGATTTATATATTGTTCAATCATCTGTTTATCTGATTTATAAATGTTCTTATAGTGTCTATTTTCGAGTCCAACTTCATGCAAACTATAAGTTCCTCAATTGCGGTTTCCCTGTCCAATTGCCTGATTCTATTAATTTCATCTTCATAATACAGAATCTCACTGTTTCCCCGTTCAACAATCATTTCTTTTATTTGTGCGAACAAATGATTGAAAACATTTTCGGAAATATTTATGATATTCAGCAAGTTGCAGTCTTGTTGTCTTATAAAACTTTTGTTTGATTCTTCAACTGTAACATTTTGCCTGATTATAGCACTTTGATTCCATAAATCAGACAAATTCAAATTTGGTGTTTCCTTAACATGTGCTGACAAAAGCACATATAAATATTCCCATGAAAACAATGCAACATTCCCATACAATGCAGACTTGTAGATTTGGCTATTCGCTTTCGGATATTGATAATAAGGGCAGGCAAGAACAGAGTAATCGTTATCGCCCCTCCAATGTACCATTGAATCAACTTTGAAGTCTTTTGCGTTTTTTGCTGTACGACTCAAACGAAATGCTTTTGCATCTCCAACGAGAGAATATCCGTGATATTTGCTTTGGGCGACAATGTCCGCACAATTTGAGCGTTCACGTAGCACCTGTACTTCAAAGTCCATTTCTTTAAGTGCCTTGGCAAATAGCATGTCAGAAACTTTTGTGTATAGTTTTTCTTCCGTGGAGTCATGGGCTATATCTTCAGGAATAATACCAATCTCTGTAATTAAAGCAATCGTATCATTCGTATTTATAGTGAAAAGAATCTGTTGAAGTTCATTGCTCGCCTCAACAAAGTTCTTGTCGATTTTTTCCTTAATCAATCTTCTCAAATCTCTGTAATTCATATATCTACAGTTTTATTTGTCCTATAATCAATATAGTTTTTTCAATTTGCAAAGATACAAAAAATTAACCGTATCTTTGAGATTTTCTTATGCTAAGTTTTTCTAAGTTTTTCGCCCCACTATTTCTTCAGAAAACTTTATCAAGTAAGTCGCTTGCTTCGTCTTTCTTCTTGTCGATGATTTGGGCCTCATCTGTGAAATTCGTGGGGACATGCTCCGTACCAAGTCCGTACCAAGTCCAAGTGAAGCGTCGTTTTTGCATTGGGGATATAAATTCCTCTGCGCTCCTTTGTGTCTCAGCGAGTGACGGTGCTTATCTCAAAAGTACTCGCTGGCAATCCTTCTTCATTGACTAAGTTCCCTTCGCTATAAGGCTGCCAGCCGTAACGGGCTTGGGTAGGATTGTTAACTTCTTTGCTGCTGATAATTATATTGTTACCTTTTACTTCGATATTATCAGCTTGATAGAAGATGCCATTCTCGTCAGCGACTTCAAACGTGCGTAGTTCCTCTCCGTCGCTGCTCTTCATACCTTCCGAGTTGTCGAAATAAAGTATGATTTTGTTGCTATCTTGAACTGCTTTTTCGATACTTGGTCCGTGCGAAACTACATTCTCAAAATGATACGTGTCTTTGAGCGCGAGACGTGCAAGTCGCTCTCCTATAATGTCTTTCTGTTTCGGATGTACATCCCAGCGATCGCCTTTGTCGCTCGATACTGCGAAATCGCAATGTTTTATCTCTTTTGCTAAAAGTCGTTGTGAGTCACGGAAATGAGTCCATGTCGGACGTTCTATGCTCGAGAGCTGCACGAAATAGAAAGGCATCTCGTCGTCGTTCCATGTCCTGCGCCAACTCTCAATTAAAGTTGGAAATATAATCTCATGTAATTCAATGTTATGTGCATTCGACTCGCCTTGATACCAGATAGCTCCTTTTATTGGATAAGAAGCAATTGGTGTGATGCCGGTCTCGTAGAGGTATGTCGGTTCGTATGGATGTCGTTGTAAGTCGTTGTGGCTCTTATTACAATTTAAAGAAGCACGTCCGCGACACCAATCTTGTATCATCTCATTACTACGCCAATCATATAATATGTCAACGAGTTGCGGATGCCATTCCAAAGTCTTCCTGTCGATGAACGACTCAGCAGGTGCTCCGCCAATGGCATTACAAATCAAGCCGATAGGGACTTGTAAAGAATCGGCGAGCATGACACCGAAATGATATGCCACTGCGGAAAAGTCGGATACGTTGTTTTCATTTTGCAGCTGCCAGCTGGTAGGAAGATAATAATCGTGATTGTTGAGTTTGACCAAATCGATGGAATCCCATTCGATGTCGTTGGTTATCACGCGTGGTTTCATATCATATAGACGAATGTCTCTGCCCTCTATATTGTTGAGACTTAAGTCTTTGTGAGATGTCTCCTTGACCATAAACGCCATATTCGATTGTCCGGAACAAAGCCAGACTTCTCCAACGACGATATTATTGAAACTTAATGTCTTGTCTTTGGTTTTGATAGTTAACTTATGTTTCTTGCCATCGGCTTTTAAGGTGTCTAATGCGACTTCCCATTTCCCGTTGTCGGCGGCTTGTGTCTTGAATCTTTTATTGTCGAAACGTATTATGACTTCATCTCCTGCGTTTGCTAAACCTTTAACAGTAAATACCTTATCGCGTTGAATCACCATGTTGTCGCTATATATTTTCGGTACCGACAATCCGCCGAAGTCGCCTGTGATGGCGGAATATACGCGTCTTGCAATCAAAGTCGCGCCTTCAGGATTTGGATGCAAGGCGTCGGGCATCAAGTCGGGACGATGATATAATAACTCTTGTAAATCAATGATTCTTACCTCAGCTATGTTCTCTGCAATATTCTCTATCGTCGCCTGAATCTCCCAATACCAGTCGCGTGTTCCTTTTAAAAATCGATGGTGCCAATGGAATATTGGCGTCATTCGGCAGATATAGATCTCGACATCAGGATTTACTTTTTCAATGTCTTCGATGAGCGAGACATAGTCGGCAATAAATTCTCTTTTATAATATTTCCAGTTGCGAGGGTCGGTGTCGTTCAATCCTAAATGAATTATCGCGATGTCGGGGCAAAAATCTAATGCTTCTTTGTATTCAACCTGTTCGTTATAAGGACGATGACCTTTTTGTAATAATGTAGCTCCCGATTTTCCAAAGTTACCTACTTCATAATCATCGCCTAACATCGTGGCAAGCTGAGAAGGATATGAAGTTACTTCTGGATTTTCGTGGCTGTAACCGTAAGTGACACTGTTGCCGATACAAGCGACTTTTATTTTTTCTTGGGAAGAAGTTACTGACGATAATAAAAATATCATCAAGCTTAGAAGGAAATATCTTTTCATAAAATTTTTTAACAAATATAACTTCTTTTAATTCTACATTTTAACAAATTATAAAAACATTGTCATATAGACTGGTATGTAATCTACGCTAAAAATGTCATTATCCATCAAATTTTACACTCGTGCAAAACCACTCTCACCTGAGTTTTTAGTAAAGGTGTGAAAATTACCATCCTTGTTTTCTTAGCATCACAGCATTGGAATTGTTAAGAATATTGATAAACTCTGTTAAGGATTTCTTTTGATAAGTATTTTTCAGAATATGGATACAGACTTCCATCTTGTTATTTAAACAGTTGATAGGTATGGCTTTAACACCATCAATGTTATGAATACTCGACTCGGAAAGAATAGTAACCATCTCACTATGTCTAATAATTTTTAACAAGATGTTGGCATCGTTCAATTCTATCCTCACTCTGAATTTAAGTTTATGTTGTGATTGTAATTCCTCAAAAGTGTTGCGTGATTGGAATCCATGTGAGGGGAGAGCCAAGTCGTAGCGTTCCAAGTCGCTGAGTTCCATACTTTTCTTACTTGCCAAAGGATGATTCGAGTTGACGATTGCCGACAGATGGTTGTCGAAGATGACCTGTGATTCTACGTCGTTGCTGATAATGGAAGGCTTGAACGACAACACGAAATCGACTTTTCTGTTGTGCAGCATCTCCATCAGTTCCTCGACAGATTTCTGATAGACATTAAGCTTGACTTTTGGAAAACGCTCCATGAAAGTGAAGATACTTTCCATCACTATCGGACTGAAGGAATAAGTCACGCCGATGTTAAGAGTACCCGTCATAAAATGCTGTAAGTCCATGATTCTCTGATGACAGCTATCGACGGCATGAATGGCTTCTATGGCAGATGGCAGCAGCTCCATTCCGGCTTCGGTGAGTGAGACATAGTGATTGTTCCTCTCGAAAAGCTGCACGTTCATCTCGTTCTCTAACTGTTTGATTTGTTGAGACAAAGTGCTTTGGGTTACGTAATTTCTCTTCGCTGCTTCAGAAAAGTTTAAAGTCTCAGCCGTAGTTACAAAATATCTTAACTGTCTTATTTCCATTATCTTATATTTTATTTTCTTCGATTATGATTTATAAGTTAAAATCACATCAAAAGTAATAAAATTAATTGTCCGCTGAGAATTCGTAAGAACATTGTGAGTGGATATACTGTGGAATAAGACACGGCTGGTGTGTCGTTGTTTGCTGTCTGACTTGCGAAAGCCAATGCTGCTGGGTTTGTTGTTCCGCCAGCGATGACGCCTATAATAGAGAAATAATTGATTTTAAATACGTAACGTGCGATGATTCCGATGATGATGATAGGAATCATCGTGATTAAAATTCCGTAGGCAACGTAGAGCAATCCGCCGTTCAATATTGTTTCCAAGAAGTTGCCGCCGCTGCTCAGTCCGACGCTTGCCAAGAAGAGAGAGATTCCCATCTCACGCAGCATCAGGTTGGCGCTCATTGTTGTATATGTCACCAATCTGAATTTGTGACCGAAGCGTCCGAGTATGATAGAGACGATGAGAGGTCCACCTGCCAATCCTAATTTCACTGGAGTCGGCATTCCCGGGAAGTGGATAGGGATACTACCTACCAAGATTCCAAGGCATATTCCGAAAAATATGGTGGCGATATGAGGATAATCCAATCTCTTCAACTCGTTACCCAAGACGTGTGCGAAACGTTTCACCTCGTCTTTCTTACCTACAGCCATCACCTTGTCGCCAATCTGTAACTCCAAGTTAGGATCAGCATAAAGATCGACGCCCGAACGGTTGACGCGTGTTATGGTTACATTGAATGTTGAGAAATGTAAGTCCTTGAGTTTCCTTCCGTTGATTTCTGAGTTGGTGACTAAGATACGACGCGACACCATAGGCGAATCATCGTTGTACCAGTTGAAGTTGATGCTCTCGCCGATAAATTGAGCAATGCCTTGACTGTCTTCTTCCTTACAAACAACCAAAATCACGTCATTTATTTCCAAGACGGTGTTGGCGTAAGGTTTGTCGATGTCGCCATGACTTGAGATACGAGAACAGATGAAACTATATGGAGTCATCTTGCGTATCTCTTTGAGAGTCTTTCCATTCAATTCGTTGTTACTGATTCTGATGTTCATTACAGAAGGCGCGTCTCTGTGGTCTTCGTGTTCTTTCAATTCGGTCTCTTCCTTGTCAAGTTTTATCTTACAGACGTATCTGATGATGACCATGCTTAAGATGCAGCCGACGACACCCATAGGATAGGCACATGCGTAACCCGATGTCAATGAACTACCTGAGTAGTTGAGTTGACCGAGAGCCTCGTTGGCGGCGCCGAGACCCGGAGTGTTGGTGACGGCACCATATAAGATGCCGACAATCATAGGGAGTTCTGTTTCGCCGTCTAAGTAGTATATTGTCAATGCCGTGGCTATGTTGAGTAACACTATGCCGACGGCTAAGAGATTCAGTATCAATCCACCTTGCTTGAAAGAGGAGAAGAAAGAAGGTCCTACCTGCAAGCCGATGCAGAACACAAAGAGTATCAAGCCGAACTCGCGGATGAAATGTAAGGTGTTAGGTTCAATCTGAAGCCCGAGATGTCCGGCAAAGATACCGACAAACAAGACCCAAGTGACTCCTAAGGAGATGCCACATACCTTGATTTTTCCTAACACGATACCCAATGAGATGATTAGAGCATACAAAAGAATTGTGTGCGCCGTGCTCAAATAATCGGAGCTTATTGATTCTATCCAACTCATGACAAATTTAATTTTTTTATATTGTTTTTTAGACTCTGTACTTATATCTAATTGATTCTTATGAAGAGAATTTTCTTGAAAAGAAGTTGCAAAGTTACGTTAAAAAAACTACTGCGGCACTTTGTGTTATGGATTATTTCGATAGCAATGATAGATAAAATGAATAGTTAATAATAGTTAATTTTCTAATGTCATAAAACTTACTGCGCAGCCTCCGCCTGCAGCCATATTAATATATAAGGTGTCGTTGTGCGAGATAATTTTCTTCTCTATTTTATATGAAGTAGGATTTGTCTTCCAATGGGCGTTGTCGCCATCAGAGTATATTATAGCGATGAAGTCTTGATTTTCGGGAAGGAACGTTAAAGGAACAACGACTTCACGCGCCGAGCCGTTAGTTGTCGCCCCTAAGAAATAGTCGCTGCCGGCTCGGCGCACAACAACGATATATTCTCCAGGCTCGCCTTGCAGCGCCTCCGACCAATCGCAGTCGGGATTAAAGTCGCGGAAAAACTGAAACGCTGGATGTCCCTCGTAATGTTCAATCATATCCGACGCCATCTGTAAAGGTGAGTATAATACCACCCAGTTGGCAAGTTGTTTCGCCAATGTCGTGTTGACGCGGCTGTTACCTCTGTCGTTGTCGTTCCATTTCTTGCGTTGCGGTGAGTTGCGAGTGTTTTCAAACAAGATGTCGAATGTACCTGGAGTGTAATCCATCGGACCGGCGAGCAGTCGTGTGAAAGGCAGAATGACGTGATGTTCAGGAGGATTGCCTTCGCTCCAGGCGTTCCATTCCATGCCACGCGCTCCTTCACGCGTCATCATGTTGGGATAGGTGCGACGAATGCCAGTCGGTTTGATAGGCTCATGAACGTCGAGAGTTATATTGTATTTCGCAGCAGTCTCAACGACCTTGCGATAATGTCGCACGTTATATTGTCCATGGTGATTATGACCATCAGGTAAGCCGCCGGCATAACCTGTCTTCACACAGTGAATGCCTTTCTCGGCGGTCCATCTATAGGCTTCATCTAACTGATTCTCATAGTTTATGATGTTACCTCCAGTCTCGTGATGTCCGATAATCTCGACGTTTCTTTCTTTTGCATAACGCATAATTTCGTCGATGTCGAAGTCGGCGTATGGCTTGGTGAAGTCGAAGTTCTGCCGTCCGCCCCAGCTGTCCCATCCTTCGTTCCAGCCTTCAAACAAGACAGCGTCGATATTATTGTTGGCAGCGAAGTCGATGTATTTCTTAGCGTTAGCAGTCGTCGCTCCATGACGGTCGTCGATTACCCAACTCTCAACGCCGAGATGCATGCTCCACCAAACTCCTACATACTTCATTGGACGAATCCACGACAAATCGCCTTCTAACACACAAGGCTCGTTGAGATTCAGTATCAATGACGAGTTGATGAGACCGACGGCTTTGTCGGAAATCTGTATCGTACGCCAAGGGGTTTTGAAACTGAGAGTTGAATAATTGTAGGGACATGTCGCATACGACCTTTGAGAGCCTGAAGTAAAAATGGCTTTAGCCTTTCTATCTGGATAAGGAGCTAATTGAACCTTGAACTCTGAACTTTGGCTTTCGTACTTTTCGACAAAGTCTGTTGTCTGTTGTTTGTTGTCTGTTGTCCGACAAATTCGCAACGTCATTTCTGGAAAATCAGTTAAAGCGGCTTCATGAATGCTCGCGTAGATACCGCTTTCCGTCTTGAAAGTAAAAGGCGTGTTTGCGTCATTTATTTCGTTCAAAGGAAGTGTACGATACAAAAATTCGTAACTCTCAAAACTTGCCGGTATCGACCAGGAAGTTCCGTTTTCTTTAATGTTAAAAGATGTTAATTCGTCGGTGATTATAATACTGTCGATGTCGGTGACTTTATATTCGTAGCGGAAACCGATACCGTCGTTGAAAAGTCGGAAACACATCACGAGGAAGATGCTGTCTTCATTAGCAAGATGAACCGCCATCTCGTTGTAGTTGTTACGAATAGTTTTGTTCTCGCCCCAAATCTGCGTCCATGTCTCGTCTTTTGAAGAAAATTCGGTCTTTATAATAGAGAAAGAATTTTTCAGGTTAAGTCCGTTTTTCGCTTCAAATCCTAATAACGAAGGAGCTATGAAAGAACTGTCATTGACTTTAACGTCATAATACATAAAACCATCATCGTCGATTTTAAAAGAAAGACGTATTTTTCCATCTGGTGAAGCGACTTCGTTCTTTGGAGCAGAGCAGCTGAAGAAAAAAATAATTGATATTAATATAAAGGTATAAAGTTTCTTCATGATCTTATAACAGAAAATCTTCTATGTTATTAGGGGTGATTATTTTAAATTCAGAATCTGTGTAAGTTTCAATAAACGCTTTTGGAATTTTGACTTTAGCATTTTCATTCCATTTGAATTCGTATGCATGCAATTTCCCGTCAAATTCTTCAATATAATCTATTTCTTGCTGTGTTTTTGTTCTCCAAAAATATTTATTACACCATAAATCGCTGTATTCCGTAAACTTCTGTCTTTCAGAAATTAAGAAGTTCTCCCATAAGGCACCAATGTCGTTACGATTTTCTATCTGACTATAGTTGGAGATAATAGCATTGCGAATACCATTGTCATAGAAATATATTTTTCGACTTGTAGTCAATTCGTTACGCAGGTTTCTACTGAACGAGTTGAGTCTGAATATTATGTAGCATTTTTCTAATATCTGTATATATTTCTCAATTGTTTTTGAGTCGGCACCAACAATTTGTGATAATTCATTATACGATACTTGTGAACCTATCTGGTAAGCAAGTGCTTGCAATAATTTTATTAATTTGTCTGATTTTTTTATGTAATCCAAGTTGAGAATGTCTTTGTATAAGTAACTGTCTGATAATGATTTAAGTATAATTTTTTCACTACCTGGATTTGTTACTACTTCTGGATAATATCCATAAACTAAACGATGAGGCAATAACCTTTTTTCAGTTATAAATCCATGATGATCAACCATTTCAGCAAATGATAAAGGAAACATCTGAAATTCCCATTTACGACCTGTTAGTGGTTCTTTGGTTTTGTCGGCGAGTTCAAAAGAAGAACTACCAGTCGCAACCAATTGAACATCCTTAATATTATCGGTTATTAACTTTAATTTTAATCCGATATCGCTAATGCGTTGAGCTTCATCTATTACAACAATTTTCCTATTTCCTAAAAAAAGTTTCAAACGGTCAGATGTAATGTTCTCAAAAAAAGATTGAGTATCACCATCGTCTCCGCTTAACCATAAAACATCATCTTTTGAGCGAAATATCTCATTTAAAGATGTTGTCTTTCCAATCTGACGACATCCAAATAGCAATATAGCTTTACCTTTAAATAGAAAATTTTCAATTTTTTTGTCTATAACTCTCCTTATCATGCCAATTATTTTTAATTTTTTTGCAAAAATATAACTTTTTTGGAATTGAATCCTGATTTTTCATGACTTTTTCGGAATGAAATCCTAAAAAGTTAATTTTAGCATTAGCATCTCTTTATTTATTCTTTCATAATACGAGATAAGGAAATTGTGAAATAATAAAAATTGTTTTCTTTAATAAACAAAAAAGTACTATTATTGCTCTCTGTAATAAACAATTTATGGAGGGATTTTGAGATATTTTCGAAGAAAGTAAGTCGGAACAACACTCTAAAAATTAAAAAATATGATACGTAAAGCTAACGAAAAAGACATCGAAAGAATATTGGAACTTCTCACTCAAGTCAATGACGTTCACGCAGAGAAGCGTCCTGATTTTTTCATAAAAGGGAAACAGAAATATACGGCTTCGGAACTGAAAGAAATCATCAATGATGAAACGACGCCGGTCTTTGTGTGCGAGAAAGAATCTGTCGTGATGGGTTATGCTTTCTGCGTTATGCAGGATTTAAGTCGCTGCAATAACCTGCGTCCCGACAAGAGTCTATATATCGACGATATCTGCGTTGACGCGGAGTATCGTCGCAGCGGAGTAGGGAAGAAATTATACGAATATGTAATTCAATACGCTAAGAAAAATAATTGCTTCAACGTGACCTTAAATGTGTGGGACGGAAACGTCTCGGCGCAGCGTTTTTATGAAGATATGGGAATGCACGTTCAGAAGGTTTGTATGGAGCACATTTTATAAGTAAATTTTTTTGTAAAAAAGGATTGAATGAGATAAAATTAATATTAACTTTGTCGTCCAAAATGAAAAAAGGGGAAGAGTTAATTATCAGATAGATAATAAAAAATTGTTCTTGAATTATAATTTTTTTGCTATGACTACCATTAAAGTGTGTGTTGGCAGTTCATGCCATTTGAAAGGTTCCTACGATGTGATAGAGTCTTTCAAAGAAATTTTAAAGAAATATGATGTAGAAGACATCGTCGATCTTCAGGCAAGTTTCTGCTTGGGATTCTGTGCTCAAGGTGTTACCGTGAAGGTGGAAGACTTGGACGAGCCAATGGCTCAAAAAATCGGAGATGATTGTCTTTTTATTCATAACGTCAACAAAGACAACGCTGAAGAGCTCTTTGCAAAAGAAGTGTATCCTTTGTTGAACCTAAATTGATTCGAACTTTTTTGGTTAATAAAACATCGTTTTAAATCATGGCTGATTACTTAGAATTCAGAAACGCTAAGTGTAAGGATTGCTACAAGTGTTTGCGCGAGTGTCCTGTCAAAGCTATAGAAGTAAAAGATCATCAGGCGCGAATCATCGAGAGTCGCTGCATCTTGTGTGGACACTGCACCTTGATATGTCCGCAAAATGCAAAAATCGTACATAGCTCTCTGAACGAGATAAAGCAGATTCTCAGCAGCGGAACAAAAGTAGTGGCAAGCGTGGCTCCTTCCTTTATCTCAAGTTTTGGATTGAAGGATTTTAACGTGTTTAAAATAGCTTTAGCAAAGATTGGTTTCTACGATGCCGAAGAGACTGCTTACGGAGCAGAACTTGTGACTCAACAATATAAGTCGTTGTTGGAGTCGAAACAGTTTAAGAACTTCATCACCTCGGCGTGCCCTGCGGTATGCCGCCTCATACAAGCTTATTATCCTAAAGCTCTGCAATATTTGGCTCCCGTCGATTCACCGATGATAGCTCATGCTAAGATGTTGAAGAAACAACATCCCGATGCTAAGATTATCTTCATAGGACCTTGTATCGCCAAGAAACGCGAAGCCGCTGAAAGCGGTATCATCGACGGTGTGCTTACATACGACGATATGCAGGAGTTGCTTGCAGAAAAAAATATCATTCTCGAAGAGATTACAAACATAGTCCTCGAAGATAAAAATTCGCCGGCTTGTCTCTCAAAGGCTTATCCGATAAGTCACGGTATTATTAAGTCGTTTCCTTCATTGCCCAAAGGTTACGATTACATGGCTGTCGATGGACCCGACCGCTGTGTCGATGCACTGCAAAACATCGATAGTCTCGAAAACGTCTTCTTGGAAATGAATATCTGTAAGGACGGCTGCGTCAATGGACCTTGTAGCCTTTCCGTAAAAGGAGGCAGCATCAGAGCAACATCCGACGTGATAAAATATTACAAAAACGAAATAGATACAATGTCGCCTCATCGCTACGAAGAAAGTGACATCGACCTCAATAAAGTCTATCCCCGCATAAGAAACAACAGCATGCCGGCACCGGAACGCGAGATAAGATCTATCTTGTCGAAGATTGGAAAACACTCTGAAGAAGATGAACTTAACTGCTCAGCTTGCGGCTACGAAACCTGCCGCGACAAGGCTTGGGCTGTCTATAACGAATATTCCGACGTGGAGATTTGTCTACCTTATATGCGTGAACGCGCCGAGTCTCTTTCCTACGAGATTATTCAAAATAGCCCTAACGGAATCATCTTGTTAGACTCTGATTTTTATATTCAGGACATAAATAAAAAAGGTCGCGAGTTGCTCGGAATCCACGACCCCCACGCTAAAGGTCGTCATGCAAAAGATTTCTTCAACTTAGTCGATTTCATCATCGCATATAACGAGAAACGTAATGTCACCGTCGAGAAGATGTTCGTTCCATCAACAGGTAAATACGTCGATATGTCTATAACTTATCTCAAAGATCAGAATGTGATGTTCGGCGTGATGAAAGATATCTCGGAAGGTGTCAACTACGATGCTGAGATTACTAAAGTCAAGATGGAGACATTGAAGACGACAGATGAGGTTATCAAGAAACAGATGCGTGTAGCCCAAGAGATTGCGTCCTTGCTTGGAGAGACGACAGCAGAGACAAAGGTGGCTTTGCTTAAACTGAAGAAGACACTTTCGGAAGAACATATAGAAAAAGGTAAGAAGTGATGGATTTGTGTTTGGAATATGGATGTACCTCGGTGAATAAGTTCGGGGAAGAGTTGTGTGGCGATAATGTTGTTAGCATCGTCGATGGCGAATACACTACTTTGGTGCTTGCCGACGGTCTTGGCAGCGGAGTGAAAGCCAACATTCTTTCTACCCTTACGTCGAAGATTCTGTGTACTATGGCGGCTAACGGCATCGACATCGACGAGTGCGTGGAGACGCTTATTCAAACGTTGCCCGTCTGTCAAGTGAGAGGCGTCGCATATTCCACATTTTCCTTGATACATATTAACAACGAAGGCAGAGGATTCCTCTATGAATTCGACAATCCACAGGCTATATATTATCATAAAGGTAAGTGTATCAACTTTGAAAGAGAAGAGTTGGAGATATGTGGCAAGTCGGTGTTTAAGTCGGAACTCAACTTAGAGGAAAACGATGTCATCATGCTGATGTCGGACGGAACGATTCATGCCGGTATAGGTCAGATTCTGAATTTCGGATGGGAACGTCAGCAGATTATGGAACATCTTGACAGAAACATAAAACAAAGTATGTCGGCGAAAGCCGTGGCATGTCTGCTCACTTCAGCTTGCAACGACTTGTATCTGGATAAGCCCGGCGACGACACCACTGTGGCAGCGGTGAAGATACGACGTCCTATTCACGTCAATATCATGGTCGGACCACCTGTCGATAAGGAGAAAGACAACTTCTATGCTAAGCAGTTTATGGAAGGTGACTCCAAGAAAGTTGTGTGTGGCGGAACAAGCTCGCAGATTGTGGCGCGTTATCTCAATAAGCCGCTGCGGACCAGCTTCGACTTCCCCGATAAAGACGTGCCACCAATAGGCTTTATTGAAGGCGTCGATCTTACTACCGAAGGCGTCCTTACCCTGAGAAGACTGCTCGAACTGTCGGAAAAATATATATCAGTCAATGATTTGACACCAAAGACATTTACGAAACAAGACGGAGCTTCACTCTTGGCAAACGTGCTTTTTGAGGAAGCCACACATATAAAATTCTTCGTGGGACAAAGTGTCAATGTGGCACATCAAGGATTGCCTATCGACATCACCATGAAGATGAAACTCGTAGAAAGATTAGCATCAAATCTACGAACTATGGGAAAAACAGTAATATTGAATTATGACTAATTTTAAGTAATGGATACAAGTAAAAGAGTTTTTGACACAAATGTTCAGATTGTCAAGTACAATGTTTTGAAAGAAGTTATTCGTCGTGCGTACGAAGGAGGTTTGGAAAATGCTTATATCGAAATTCCAAAGGTGATTTGTCCCGGACCTAAATCGACCATGCGCTGCTGTATTTACAAGGAAAGAACTATCATACAAGATAGAATCAAGATGGCGATGGGAGGCGATAAGAACAATCCTAATCCGGTGGAAGTTATTGACATCGCATGTGATGAATGCCCGGCAGAAGGCGTTATGGTGACAGCAGCTTGTCGCGGCTGTATGATGCACGCTTGTCAAGATGTATGTCCTAAAGGTGCTATCTCTATTATCAACCATCATGCTGTGGTAGATAAGGAAAAATGTATCGAATGCGGCAAATGTTCGAAAGCATGTCCTTACTCCGCAATCATTATGCAACATCGTCCTTGTATGGTGAGCTGTAAGGTGAAAGCTATCTCCATCGATGAAGAGAAGAAGGCAAAGATAGACAACAACAAATGTATCTCCTGTGGAGCTTGCGTCTATAAATGTCCTTTCGGTGCCATCACCGATAAGTCTTTCGTCCTCGACATCATCGATATGTTGAAGAAATCGGAGAATAACACGAAATATAAAGTCTATGCTGTCATCGCTCCGGCTATCGTAAGTCAGTGTCGTTTCGGCAGACCAACACAAGTCGTAACTGCGATACAGAAACTCGGCTTCTTCCAAGTGGTTGAAGCTGCTCTCGGTGCAGATATCACATTATACAACGAGGCTTTGGAATGGAAAGAAAAAGGCTTGATGACAACATCATGCTGTCCTTCTTACGTGGCTTATATCGAGAAGAACTTCCCAGAATTGGTGCCTCATATCTCGCACTCGGTGTCGCCAATGATTATGACAGCACAACTCATAAAACATTCCGACCCTACAGCAAAAGTCATCTTCATAGGACCTTGCGCCTCAAAGAAATTTGAATATAAATTGGAAAAGACCGGTGGTGCTATCGACTGCGTGATGTCGTTTGAAGAGTTGCAAGCTTTCTTGGATGCTCGTGGCATCGATACCGTAGAATGTGAAGACACTGTCTTAGACAACGCCTCTTTCTACGGAAGAATATTCGCTAAGTCGGGAGGTATCGTACAAGGACTTTTAGATGTCGCCAAAGAGCTTAACGTTGAAGGCCTTAAACCAGTAGTGATGAATGGCATCGACGAATGTAAGATTAATCTTTTGAAACTTAAAGCCGGCAAATCGACTGACAACTTCTTCGAAGGAATGGCTTGCGAAGGCGGATGCCTCAACGGACCTCTCTGTATCACCCATAGCCCTCGTAACATCGTCGACGTCGATAAATACGGAAACGAAGCTAAAGAAAAGACCATTCATAACTCGGTCAAACTTTATCAGATGACAAAAGAATAAATATTAAGTCGTAAAACATTTTAAGGTGATTTCTGTAGATTTCGTCAAGGGAATATATAGAAGTCACCTTAAAATTTATATGCCAATTCATGATTTTTTCGGTGAGAAAAAAAACTTTGATTTGGACGTTAAAATGATGTGAAAAAAAACGATAAAAATATATTTATAAATAAAAAAAACATTATATTTGCAATCGTTAAAAGAGGCGTTGCAGTTTGTAGTAACGATAAGGAAAATAAGCAATTAGAAAGCAACCAATAAAAAATAACAAAACGGTTGAAATAATATAAAATATAACACAACAACAATAAAAAATCTAAAAAAATGGAAACAAAGAAAACTCGTATTGAATCAGACCTTATTGGTTCACTCGAAATCCCAATGGAATGCTATTACGGCGTACAAACAATGAGAGCTCTTGGTAACTTCCCAATCACAGGCATTGGTCTCAATCGTTACCCAAATATTGTTAAGTACTTAGGCGTTATCAAAAAAGCTGCTGCAGTTGCTAACTACGAAACAGGTAAAATCAGCAAAGAAATTTACGAAGGTATTGTAAAAGCTTCTGACGATGTCATCGCCGGTAAATTAAACGATCAATTCCCAGTTGACGTTATCCAAGGTGGTGCTGGTACTTCAACAAACATGAATGCCAACGAAGTTATAGCAAACCGCGCTTTAGAATACATGGGACATCAACCTGGTCAATACGAATTCTGTTCACCTAACGACCATGTCAACGGTTCACAATCAACAAACGACGCTTATCCATGCGCAGTACATTTGGCAATGTATGCCGACCACTTAGAAATGGTTAAACACTTGGATATGCTCATCGAGTCATTGGAAAAGAAAGCTAAAGAATTTGAAAACGTTATCAAGATGGGTCGTACACAGCTCCAAGACGCTGTTCCTATGACATTAGGTCTTACATTCAACGCTTTCGCTCAAGCAATGAAGAACGAAAAAGAACATCTTCTCGAAGCTGCTAAAGAATTATTATACAGCAATATGGGTGCAACAGCTATCGGTACAGGTATTTGCTCGACATTACCATACAGAGAAGTATGTCTCCGCGCTTTACGCGATATCACAGGTTGGGACATCCAATTGGCAAAAGATTTCGTACAAGCTACATCAGACGCTACTCCAATGTTAGTCTATTCAAGCGCATTGAGAACACTCTGCACAAGTTTGTGTAAAGTATGTAACGACTTACGTTTGATGAGCTCAGGCCCACGTTGTGGCTTAGGCGAAATTAAACTTCCAGCATTACAACCAGGTTCATCAATCATGCCAGGTAAAGTTAACCCAGTTATTCCGGAAGTAGTCAACCAAATCTGCTACCGCGTTATGGGTAACGACCACTGCATCATGCTCGGCGCAAACAACGCTCAATTAGAACTCAACGTTATGGAACCAGTTATGGTTTACGCTTTGTTAGAATCAATCGAATTGATGCAAAACGGCTTCGACGTATTACGTACACTCTGCATCGATGGTATAGTTGCTGACGAAAAACGTTGCCGCGAATTAGTAGAAAACAGCGTTGGCGTTATCACAGCTTTAGTTCCTGTTATCGGTTACAAACCATGTACAAAGCTTGCTAAAGAAGCTATCGAAACAGGTAGAGGCGTCATGGATCTCGTAAGAGAACAAGGTTTGTTAACAGAAGAACAAATCGAAGATGCAATGTCAACAAAGAAAATTATGCTCTAATAAGATATAATTTCTAACTCGGATGGTACCGAAAGGTACCATCCTTTTGTCGTTTTTAAAAGTATAGTTGTAAATTATTCTAATAGAATAAATTTTAATTATTTATATAAAAACAACTTTTTATGATTAAAATAAAAAAAGGTATTGATATTCACCTTGTTGGCGAGGCAAAGAAAGAGCTCAGAAATTATGAGCCTACACTTTGCGCTGTCAAACCTCACGACTTCATAGGCGTGGTGCCAAAATTACACGTGGCAGAAGGTGATGAAGTAAAAGTCGGTACCGTTTTGTTCCACAACAAGAACAATGAAGGCATTTTCTTTACCTCCCCGGTATCAGGAACTATTAAAGCCGTCGTTCGTGGAGAAAAACGCGTCATCCTACAAGTCATCATCGAATCAGATGGAAAATACGAAACCATCGACTTCGGTAAAGCTGACCCATCTAAGTTGTCACGCGAACAAGTGGCAGACAAGATGATTCAAAGTGGTACATGGACAATGTTACGTCAACGTCCATACTCTACAATAGCTAATCCACAAGACAAACCAAAATGTATCGCCGTTTCAATGTTCGATACAGCTCCATTGGCTCCAGATGATAACTTCATCATTGAAAACCAATATGAAGCAGTTAAAGTAGGTGTCGAAGCTCTCGCTAAATTGACCGACGGTATGGTTTATCTCAACGTCAACTCATCGGCAACAGCAAAAAAACTCGCTTCATTGAACTTCTCAGCAAAGAACGTCTCTATCAACGAGTTCGAAGGACCACACCCTGCAGGTAACATAAGCACCCAGCTTAATGTGTTGTCGCCTATCAATAAAGGCGAAGTGGTATGGTACTGCTACGCACAAAATCTTGTCAGCATAGGAAATCTCTTCCTCAATGGAACTTACGACAGCCTCAGAACAATAGCTTTCACAGGTTCAGAAGTGAAAGACCCAGTATATTACCAAACAAGAATCGGTGCCGATTTGTCAGGATTGTACAACAACATCTCTTCAGACTTGGCTACAGTCCGTATCATCAGCGGTAACGTCTTGACAGGTACAAAAATCAATGGAGACAATTTCTTGGGATTTTACGATTCACAAGTCACAGCTATTCCAGAAGGCGACCACTATCAACTCTTCGGTTGGTTAGCTCCTAACTTCAAGAAGTTCACCTCAACAAACACAATGGGCGCATCATTATGCAAGAAGAGCAAGAAAGTTCTCGACACCAACCTCAACGGTGGTATCCGTCCACTTATTATGACAGGTAACTTCGAGAAAGTATTCCCATTCGATATCTATCCAATGCAACTCCTCAAGGCTTGTATTATCAAAGACATCGATCAGATGGAAGAACTCGGTATCTATGAAATCGATGCTGAAGACTTCGCTTTGTGTGAAGTCATCGACCCATCGAAGACTCCGATTCAACAAATCGTACGTGAAAGTTTAGAAATGCTTCGTAAAGAAATGAACTAAATATCAGAATTATGGGATTACGTAAATTTTTAGATAATATCAAACCTAACTTTGAAGAAGGCGGCAAACTACACTGCTTCCATTCATTGTTCGATGCTATGGAGACATTCTTCTACGTTCCTAACAAAGTGACTCTCAATGGCGCACACGTCAGAGATGCTGTCGATATGAAACGTAACATGATTTATGTCCTCATCGCTCTCATTCCTTGCTTCCTCTTCGGAACATGGAACATCGGTTATCAACATTTCCTTTCTCATGGTGAAACAGCAACATTATGGCAAAACTTCGGTTATGGTTTGCTCAAAATATTGCCTCTTTACATCGTGAGTTATGTAGTAGGTCTTGGCATTGAAATCATCTTTGCACAGATCAGAAAAGAAGAAGTCAACGAAGGTTATTTCGTGACAGGTTTCTTGATTCCTTTAATCATGCCAGCTGACGTTCCATTGTGGATGCTCGCATTGGCAGTGGCTTTCGCAGTCATCATCGGTAAAGAAGTGTTCGGCGGCAGCGGTATGAATGTCGTCAACCCAGCTCTTCTTGCACGTGCCTTCTTGTTCTTCTCATATCCATCGCAAATGTCGGGCGACGGCATCTGGATTGCTGAAAAAGCTGACGCATACTCAGGAGCAACACCACTCGGTACAATCTTGAACGGCGGTGGCGTTGACCAACTTCCAAGTGTGATGGAAATGTTTATCGGAACAATACCAGGTAGCGTCGGTGAGACTTCAAAGATCGCTATCCTCATTGGTGCATGCTTCCTCTTATTAACAGGCGTTGCAAGCTTCAGAATCATGCTCTCAACATTCGTTGGAGCAGCAGCAATGGGCTTGTTGTTCAATGCTATCGGTACAACAACAGCAATGGAAGTCCCATTCTACTATCACTTCTTGATGGGCGGTTTCATGTTCGGTGCAGTCTTCATGGCAACAGACCCTGTTACAGCAGCACAGACAAACACAGGTAAAATCATCTACGGATTCCTCATCGGAGCAATGGCAGTATTAATCCGCGTTGCGAACCCTGGTTACCCAGAAGGTATGATGCTCGCTATATTGCTCCTCAACGTATTCGCTCCACTCATCGACTATTGTGTAGTGGCAATGAATATCAGAAACCGTAAAAAACGTTGGGCTAAAGCAGAAGAAAGGAGCACAAAATGAAAGACAGATATATTTTCACATACATTATAATATTGGTTGCAATAGTAGCCGTATTATTGTCGGCAGCAGCAATGGTGTTACAACCATTCCAACAGGCAAACATCAATAACGAAAAGATGATGAACATCTTGAAAGCAGCCGATGTACAAAATGTCGATAAAGAAAATGTCCAAAAGCTTTTCAATGAAGATTGCGTAAAGATGTTACTCGTTAACGCAAAAGGTGAAGTTGTTGAAGAATGTACGAAAGACTTTACAGAATTCGCTGCTTTCACCATGAACATGAAAGATGAGCTTTATAAAAAAGACAATGGAAAAGATTATGTTTTACCAATTATCGTTATCAATAACGGTAAGGAAAACGTTAACGTCATTCAACTTCAAGGCGCAGGTCTTTGGGGACCTATCTGGGGTTACATCGGAATGACATCAAACTTCCAAAACGTAGTAGGCGTTGTTTTCGACCACAAATCAGAAACACCAGGTTTGGGTGCTGAAATCACAACACCGGGCTTCACAGAACAGTTTAAAGGTAAGACAATCTTCAGCGATGGTGAATTTGTTTCGATAGACGTCGTTAAAGGCGGGGTGGCAAATCTCTCAGCCGATCTTCAAAAGAACTCTGTCGATGCCATCAGCGGTGGTACTATAACTTCAAACGGAGTTAATAATATGATAGAAAAAGTGTTAGAATCATATTTACCATATATTGAAAAACAATGAATAAGAATTTAGAACTCATAACAGCTCCATTACGCAAGACAAATCCTGTAACAGTATTAATATTAGGTATATGTTCTGCACTCGCCGTAACAGCAAAGCTTAAACCGGCATTGGTAATGGGTCTCTCAGTAACAGTGGTTGTAGCTTTATCAAACTTAGTTATCTCGTTATTGAGAAAAGGTATTCCTGCAAAAATACGTATCATCGTTCAACTTATAGTGGTAGCGGCTCTCGTTATCTTAGTTGACCAGGTTCTTAAGGCTTTCGTCTATGACGTAAGTAAACAACTCTCAGTTTATGTCGGTCTTATCATCACAAACTGTATCGTGATGGGACGTCTCGAAGCTTTCGCTATGGCAAACAAACCATGGGAATCATTCTTAGACGGTATCGGCAACGGTCTTGGTTACGCCCTTATATTAGTCGTTGTGGCATTCTTCCGCGAACTCTTCGGTTCAGGAACATTACTCGGTTTCCAAGTTATCCCACAAGGACTTTACGATTTCGGTTATGTTAACAACGGTCTCATGATTCTTCCTCCAATGGCATTGATTATTATCGGAGTTATCATGTGGCTACAAAAACCAGAGGAGGATAAGAAATAATGGAATCATTAGGTATTTTTATTCGTTCGATATTCATCGACAATATGATATTTGCATATTTCTTGGGAATGTGCTCATATCTCGCAGTATCGAAAAATGTTAAGACCTCTTTCGGTCTTGGCGTAGCAGTTGTATTCGTGCTTGCTATCACAGTGCCTATCAACTATTTATTAGATGAATATGTTTTATCGACAGGCGCTTTGGCATGGTTAAGCCCTAAGTTCGCTGGCGTCAACTTAGACTTCTTAAGCTTCATCCTCTTCATCGCTATCATCGCAGCTATCGTTCAAATTCTTGAGATGGTAGTAGAGAAATTTACTCCAGCCTTGTATTCTTCATTAGGTATCTTTTTGCCTCTTATCGCTGTTAACTGCGCTATCATGGGTGCTTCTCTCTTCATGCAAGAAAGAGATTTCACAACAGTTGGCCAGTCGTTGGCATACGGCTTAGGCTCAGGTATCGGTTGGCTCCTCGCTATCGTAGGTATAGCCGCTATCAGAGAAAAGATAAGATATTCTCATATCCCTAAGTCATTGCAAGGTACAGGTATAGCTTTCATTTTGACAGGTTTGATGGGTATCGCCTTTATGTCATTCCTCGGTATAACTTTTAAATAATTTTTGTTACAGTCTAAAAAAATAAAGAAATGAGTACTACATCAATCATTTTATTAAGCGTTATCGTTTTCTTGATCGTTGTTTTAATTCCTGTAACAATATTGGTTATTGTCAGAAAGAAACTTGCACCACAAGGCAAAGTTAAGATTAACATCAACGATGAAAAAGAAATAGAAGTAGAACCGGGCAACTCATTGCTCGCAACATTAGCCAACGAACAAATATTCCTTCCATCAGCATGTGGTGGCGGCGGTAGCTGCGGTATGTGTCGTTGCCAAGTATTAGAAGGCGGCGGTACCATCCTTCCTACAGAAACAGGTTTCTTCAGCAGAAAAGAACAACAAAATCACTGGAGATTAGGCTGCCAGGTGAAAGTTCGCGAAGACATGAAAATCCACATCAACCCACAAATCTTCGGTATTAAGAAGTGGGAATGTGAAGTTGTCAGCAACAGAAACGTCGCTACTTTCATCAAGGAATTCGTCGTTAAACTTCCAGAAGGTGAACACCTCAAGTTCTTATCAGGCGGTTACATCCAAATCGACGTTCCTAAAATTGATGTCAATTATAAAGACATCGACGTCGATGACGAATACAAAGCCGACTGGGAAAAATTCGGTATGTTCGACTTGGTCATGCACAACCCTGAACCACAGTTCAGAGCTTACTCTATGGCCAGTTACCCAGCCGAAGATAATATCATTATGCTTAACGTCCGTATCGCAACACCTCCATTCGACAGAGTTAATGGCGGCTTCATGAAAGTAAATCCTGGTGTATGTTCTTCATACATCTACTCATTGAAACCTGGCGATAAGGTTACTATCAGCGGTCCATACGGTGAATTCCACATCAAGGATACAAAACGCGAGATTATCTTCATTGGTGGTGGCGCCGGTATGGCTCCAATGCGTTCTCACATCTTGGATCTCTTCCTAACAAAACACACCGACAGAAAAGTTTCTTACTGGTACGGCGGTCGTTCTTTACGCGAACTCTTCTACATCGACGACTTCAGAAAGATTGAGGAAGAAAATCCAAACTTCAAGTTCAACATCGCTCTCTCGGCTCCGCTTCCTGAAGATAATTGGACAGGTTATGTAGGTAACATCCACGAAGTATTGTTAGAAAATTATCTTAAGAATCACAGCGAACCAGAAGAAATTGAATACTACCTCTGTGGACCTCCTATGATGACAGCAGCAGTCCTTAAGATGCTCGACAGTCTCGGCGTTCCAAAAGAAATGATTTCATTCGACGATTTTGGAGGTTAATAAACGATGAATTCAAAACTTTAAATTAAAAAACAACAATGAGTGATTCATTCAATTTAAGAAAGGCAGTCAAGATAACCTTGGCTATTATAGTATTCTTCTTCTTATGGTTTGTCCCAGCGGCAGTCTTGGGATTGCCAGAGCTCACTGTAGTACAACAACGTGTCATAGCCGTTTTCGGCTTGGCACTTGTTTTATGGTTTACAGAAGCTATTCCTTCATGGACAACATCAATGCTTATTGTTGTCATCTTATTAGTGACATGTTCCGACAGCTCGTTGTTCTTCTTGAGAAATGGAGAAAACATTGGTCAGCTCCTTTCACATAAAGCTATCATGGGAGCTTTTGCAGATCCAACCATCATGCTTTTCCTCGGCGGTTTCGTCATCGCTATCATAGCTTCCAAGATGGGTATCGACGTTCAGTTGGCAAGATTATTAATGAAGCCTTTCGGTAAGAGGTCGGAGTTTGTTCTCCTCGGCTTCCTTATGATTACAGGTTGTTTCTCTATGTTCATCAGCAACACAGCAACGGCAGCTATGATGCTTACCTTCATGGCACCTATCATCCGTTACTTGCCTGTTGATGGTAAGGGTAGAGTAGGTTTCGTAATGTCAATTCCAATCGGAGCCAACCTCGGTGGTATGGCAACTCCAGTTGGAACACCTCCAAATGCTATAGCCCTCAAATATTTGAACGACCCTGAAGGTCTTAACTTAAATATCGGTTTCGGCGACTGGGCAATGGTGATGGTTCCTTTCACAATCGTATTGCTCTTGTTAGCTTGGGTATTGCTTATCAAGTTGTTCCCATTCAAACAAAAGACTATCGATTTGCATATCGAAGGTGAAACAGAAAAAGGACCAAGACTTGTTCTTGCTTACGTCACATTACTTTTAACAATAGCATTATGGTTGACAGATAAATTCACTGGTATCAACGCCAATGCTGTCGCTTTGATACCTATCGCAGTATTCTGCGTGACAGGTTTGTTCACAAAGGACGACCTTAAGGAAATCAACTGGGACGTTATCTGGTTAGTAGCCGGAGGTTTCGCTTTGGGTACAGCTTTAGACCATTCAGGTCTTGCCAAATATTTGGTACAAGCTATTCCATTCAATCAATGGTCGCCAGTAATCGTTATCGCAGGCGCAGGTTTGTTGTGTTACTTCTTCTCAAACTTAATTTCAAACACAGCAACAGCAGCTCTCCTTATCCCTGTTATGGTAGCAGTTGGAACAGGTATGGGAGATGTCTTGGAACCTTACGGAGGAATATTGACACTCATCCTCGGTGTAACATTGTCAGCATCACTCGCTATGATATTACCGGTAAGTACACCTCCTAACGCTATCGCCTATAGTACAGGCATGGTAGATACAAAAGAGATGCGCAAAGTCGGTGTCATCGTTGGTGTTGTAGGTCTCGTCTTAGCTTTCACAATGTTAATCATTGTTGGTAAGGCTGGAATCATGCTTTAAATAAATTATTAATTCAAAACAAAAAAACATGGGTAACAAAGGTCTTTCATCAATTACAAAAAAATTGATTATGGCGATAACTGGAGGAGCGATGGTATTTTTCCTCTTGTTCCACGCCTCAATGAACTTAGTCGCAATTATCAAGCCAGAAGGCTATAACAAAATTTGCGAATTTCTTGGAGCAAATTGGTACGCTTTAGTAGCTACAGTCGGTTTAGCAGCTCTTATGGTAGTCCACCTCGTTTACGCTTTTATCTTGTCGTTACAAAACTACCGAGCACGTGGTAAACAACGTTATGCAGTAGTTGAAAAACAAGAAGGCGTGTCATGGGCTTCTAAAAACATGCTCGTTATCGGTATGATAGTGTTAGTAGGTTTGGTAGTACACTTGATTAATTTCTGGGCAAAGATGCAACTTCCTGAAGTATTGCATAAGTTAGGCTTCGAAGTTAACAAAGCTGTCCTCGACAACGCAACAAACGGTGTTCATTACATCGTTAACACATTCTCATGCTGGTGGTATTCAGTGATTTACTTAGTATGGTTGTTCTTCTTGTGGCTTCACTTGGATCATGGCATTGCAAGCGTTATGCAATCAATCGGTTGGAGCAATCATGTATGGCAAAAGAGAATTGAGTGTATAGGAAAAATCTTCGCTATCCTCATCGTTCTTATGTTTGCTTCTGTAGTTATTTATTATTGGTTAATTGTCCCTCCTGTAGCATAATATTAAAAGACAATACGATATGAAAGAGTTAAATTCAAAGATACCGGCAGGTCCATTGGCAGAGAAATGGACAAATTATAAGGCTCATCAAAATTTGGTGAATCCTGCCAACAAGAGAAAATTAGACATTATTGTTATCGGTACCGGTCTTGCAGGTGCATCGGCAGCTGCTTCATTCGGAGAGATGGGTTTCAACGTAAAAGTGTTCTGCATCCAAGATAGCCCACGCCGCGCTCACAGTATCGCTGCTCAAGGTGGTATCAACGCTGCTAAGAACTATCCTAACGATGGCGACAGCGTTTATCGTCTTTTCTACGATACAATTAAAGGTGGCGACTATCGCGCACGCGAGGCTAACGTCTATCGTCTCGCAGAATTGAGTAACAACATCATCGACCAATGCGTGGCTCAAGGTATTCCTTTCGCTCGCGAATACGGTGGATTATTAGCTAACCGTTCTTTCGGTGGTGCTCAAGTATCCCGAACATTCTATGCCCGCGGTCAAACCGGACAACAACTCCTCTTAGGTGCCTACGGCGCTTTAAGTAAAGAAATAGAAAAAGGTACAGTTAAGATGTACGCTCGTCGCGAAATGATGGACGTCGTTCTCGTCGATGGTCGCGCTCGTGGTGTCATCATGCGTAACCTTGTAACAGGCGAACTCGAACGCTACGCAGCTCACGCTGTCGTCATCGCTTCTGGCGGTTACGGTCGTGTGTTCTTCCTCTCAACAAATGCCATGTCGTCAAACGGCTCAGCCGAATGGCAAGCCTATAAGAGAGGCGCTATGATGGCTAACCCTTGCTTCACTCAAATACACCCAACATGTATCCCTGTCCACGGTGACTACCAATCTAAACTTACTCTTATGAGTGAAAGTCTCCGTAACGACGGTCGTATCTGGGTCCCTAAAGATGAAAAAGACGCAAAACGCTTGGCTAAAGGCGAAATCAAAGCAACAGATATCCCTGAAGAAAAACGCGACTACTATCTCGAACGCCGCTATCCAGCTTTCGGTAACCTCGTTCCTCGTGACGTCGCTTCTCGCGCAGCTAAAGAAAGATGCGATGCTGGCTTCGGTGTGAACAACACAGGTCTCGCTGTTTACTTAGACTTCAAAGAAGCTATCGGTCGCTTGGGTGAAAAAGTCGTTGAAGAAAAGTACGGCAACCTCTTCGAGATGTATGAACGTATCACCGACGACAATCCATATAAGACACCTATGATGATTTATCCTGCTGTTCACTACACAATGGGTGGCCTCTGGGTTGACTACGAATTACAAACAACAATCCCTGGTCTCTTCGCAGCCGGTGAAGCTAACTTCTCCGACCACGGTGCTAACCGTCTCGGCGCTTCAGCTTTGATGCAAGGTTTATCAGATGGTTACTTCATCTTGCCTTACACAATGCAAAACTACTTAGCCGACCAAATCGGTGTGCCACGTTTCCAAACAAACACAGCTGAATTCGACGAAGCAGAAAAACAAATCCGCGAAAAGATCAACCGACTCATGGCTATCAACGGTAAGAAAACCGTCGATTCATTCCACCGCCGCTTAGGTCTCATCATGTGGAACAAAGTCGGTATGGCTCGTAATGAAGCCGGTTTGAAACAAGCTATCGAAGAAATCAAGGCATTACGCGCTGAGTTCTGGAAAGACGTTAAAGTACCAGCAACATCAGGCATGAACAACGAATTGGAAAAAGCTCTCAGAGTAGCCGACTTCTTAGAAATGGGCGAACTCATGGCACGTGACGCTCTCATGCGTAACGAATCATGTGGCGGCCACTTCCGCGAAGAGTTCCAAACACAAGACGGCGAAGCTATGCGTAACGACGCTGAATATAGCTTCGTAGCTGCCTACGAATACCAAGGTCCTGATGCAGAACCAGTATTGTATAAGGAACCACTTAAGTTTGAAAATGTCGAGGTTAAACAAAGAAACTATAAATAATTTTGCGTTATGAAGTTAACATTGAAAATCTGGAGACAGAAAAATAATTTAGATAAAGGAAAATTTGTTACATATAATGTAGATAACATTCCGGAAGAAGCTTCATTCCTCGAGATGCTCGACATCTTGAACGAAAGCCTCGTAGTGAAAGGTGAAGACCCTGTTACTTTCGACCACGACTGCCGCGAAGGTATCTGCGGTGCCTGTGGCTTGTATATCAATGGTCACCCTCACGGAAAATTCAAGAACACCACAACTTGCCAACTCCACATGCGTAAGTTCAAAGATGGCGACACTATCACCATCGAACCATGGCGTTCTGAAGCTTTCCCTATCATAAAAGACTTGATGGTCGACCGTTCAGCATTAGACAGACTCATCCAATCGGGTGGTTACATCTCAGTACGCACAGGCGGCGTGCCAGATGCTAACTCAATACCTGTCAACAAACACGACGCCGACCTCTCCATGGACGCTGCTTCATGTATCGGCTGCGGCGCTTGCGTGGCAACATGTAAAAACGGTAGCGCTATGCTCTTCGTATCAGCTAAGTTCTCTCAACTTGCTCTCTTACCTCAAGGTCAAGTAGAGGCTTACGAAAGAGTACAAAAAATGGTCAAGAGAATGGACGAACTCGGATTCGGTAACTGCTCAAACACTTACGCTTGTATGGCAGAATGTCCTAAAGGCATCTCTGTTACTAACATCGCAAGAATGAACAGACAATTCTTGGCAGCTAAGATAGCAGAACCATTGAAGAAATAAAATGACATAACCTGTAGAGACGTATCAATTACACCATAAAAATAAACAATATGTAATTGCTGCGTCTCAGAATCTGAAAATCAAAAAGTCTCGGTATTTATATTCCGGGACTTTTTTTGTTATATCCATAAAAAGTCTCTAAAATAAAAAGTTTTTAGTGTTATAACCCTAAAGTTGGAAATATAATATTACATTTGCCGTTGGATAATTTTTTACCATGGAAAAGACTTTTTATTATGGTTTCCCTTCCGGCTTTGTTGATGAGAAGTTCTATGATCTGCATTATAACAAAGGAAAGGAGTTGTACAAAAACAAACAATATGAAGATGCTGTCTTTCATCTGAGAAGGGCGATGTGTCATTACGAATGGGCTAAGTCGTGTTTGGCTTATTGCTATAGTTATGGGTTGGGCGTAGAACGTAATCTCTTGACTGCACTTACATTATATAAATCTCTGATGTTTAGAACGCGTGAGGCTCAGCGGATAAAAGACGAGATGAAGAAAATAGAAGCCGAACTTCATACAACAAAGATAAATTATGATAAAGACGAAGCCACTATCATCGATAGGGAATTGGGAAATATTAAGGTCTCATTTTCAAAATATATCAATAATTCCTTAGTGAGATTTTGCAAAGATTATATTTCCGTGACAGTTGCCCCCGATGAGACTGCCGATGCAGCAATCGTGGAGATTTATAAGACCTTAGCTTCAAAAGATTGGAATCGTAGTTGCGATAATCTCATGCGTGTAGATGAAAATCTTAAACGAGACTATCCGCTTTTCAAACTCAGGATAGAGAAATCTGACGTTAAGGTTTTTTCTTATAAATCACAAAATGAAATATATACCATCTTGGTTCCGCGAAACATAAATTTTGATTTGGTACAAACGAGAGAAGCGATAATAGAATATGGCATCTCCTTGATGAAGATTCAGGCTAAGTCATACATAACAAAACGAATCAAGGAATTATCTGAGCAGACGGGTTTAGAATATAAAGAATGTAAAATTATCTCGTCGAGAAACAAATCTTATATAGGAATGTATTATTATGACAGTAAAATCGTGGAGATTTCATATCACATCATAAAGTCGAGTGAGAAATATATCGACTCGCTCTTGATTCATGAGTTGTGTCATTCTCTGGTAGAAAATCATGACGCCGAGTTCTATGCTTTGATGGAAAAAGTTTCGTCGAAAGAATATGTTAAGATAAATAAAGAATACATAGGTTATTGTAATAGTTTTGATATTTGAAAAACATCTTAAAATATCTTTAAAAAACACTTTCAAATCTCAGAAAACTTTTGTAATTTTGAAGTCTCAAATAAAGATGTCATGACTTTTCAGCCAAGTGAAAAATATACATTCTTAAATCTCAAAGAACGCGACAGATTCTAAGTAGAATTTTAGAACTCTAAAATTTTAGAATTTTTTGAATAGCATCAATTTACAATTAAAAATTTAATAACTAAAAAAATAAATATCATGGAATTACCATTTGCAGAATCTTGGAAAATTAAGATGGTTGAACCCATCAAGAAAAGCACTCGCGAAGAACGCGAACAATGGATGAAAGAGGCTCATTACAATTTGTTTAATCTCAAAGCCGACCAAGTTTATATCGACTGTTTGACCGACTCAGGTACAGGCGCTATGAGCGACCGTCAATGGGCTGCTATGATGATGGGCGATGAAAGCTACGCAGGTTCATCTTCATTCTTCCGTCTTAAAGAAGTCATCACACGTCTCACAGGCTTCGAATATGTTATCCCAACACACCAAGGCCGCGCCGCTGAAAACGTTCTCTTCAGCCACCTTGTAAAGAACGGCGACATCGTCCCTGGCAACTCACATTTCGACACAACAAAAGGTCACATCGAAAGCCGTAAAGCTTTTGCAGTAGATTGCACCGTCGACGAAGCAAAAGACACTCAATTAGAAGTTCCTTTCAAAGGTAATGTCGATGTTAAGAAACTTGAAAAAGTTCTCGCTGAAAACGCAGACAAAGTTCCTTTCGTAATCGTTACCGTTACAAATAACACAGCAGGTGGTCAACCTGTATCAATGCAAAACCTCCGCGAAGTTAAAGCTGTTGCTGAAAAATATGGCAAACGCGTTATCTTCGACTCGGCACGTTTCGTTGAAAATGCTTACTTCATCAAGACACGTGAAGCTGGTTACGCCGACAAAACTATCAAAGAAATCGTTAAAGAAATGTATCAATACGCCGACGGTATGACAATGTCAGCTAAGAAAGACGGTATCGTTAACATGGGCGGTTTCATCGCTACACATCATGAAGACTGGTTCGAAGGCGCAAAACGTTTCTGTATCCCATTCGAAGGTTACCTCACATACGGCGGTATGAACGGTCGTGATATGGACGCTCTCGCAGTAGGTTTGGATGAAAACACAGAATTAGACAATATCGAAACACGCGTCAAACAAGTTCAGTATCTTGCAGCAAAGTTAGACGAATATGGTATTCCTTACCAACGTCCTGTTGGCGGACACGCTCTCTTCGTTGACGCAGACCGCGTTCTCACTAACGTTCCTAAAGAAGAGTTCCCAGCACAAACACTCGCCATCGAGCTTTATCTTGAAGCTGGTGTCCGTGGATGCGAAATCGGTTATATCCTCGCCGACCGTGACCCTGTCACACGCGAAAACCGCTTCGGCGGATTAGACCTTCTCCGCCTCTGTATCGCTCGCCGCGTCTATACTAACAACCACATGGACGTTATAGCAGCAGCTTTGAAGAACGTTTACGACCGCCGCGACGAAATCAAACACGGCGTACGTATCACATGGGAAACAGAACTCATGCGTCACTTCACAGTACAATTAGAAAGAATTGAAGATTGATAATATAATTTAGTTTAAAGTTTAAGGTTTAAAGTTTAAGGTAAGATGCCTTAAGCCTTAAACCTTAAGCCTTAAACCTTAAACCTCAAATATGAACATACTATTTGTCATAGCCTTGACATTTCCGGTGGCTGTAGCATCGACGGCATTCAGCCTTAACAGTGAACAATTTACAATGAACAATTTACAATTGGGAACTAAGTTGTTCTATTCTCTGATATTCGCTTTGGGTCAAGGATTGATGTATTGGCTTGGCAGTCTGCTCGGCGGAACGTTCATGCATCTCTTGGAACGTCTATCACATTGGATAATAGTAGCCCTATGTTTCTCCGTGTCGTATAGAATGTTGATAGATACACTGAAAATCAAAAATGGAACCAATTTACTTTTCGTTGAAAATAAAAAACACCTGTTGCTGTTGTCGGTGGCGTTGGGAATAAATCCATTCATCATAGGATTGTTCGCAGAATTCTATCAGCCTTTCCCAAACATTACACCGTATATATTGATGATAGTAGCGTTTGTATGGTCAGTCGTGTCTATGATTGTCCCATTTTCTAAATTAAAATTAACATTCTACAGCCTGCTTAACATCATCTTTGCAGCAATGGTTTTGGTTAGAGGCTTGTTGATGTTAGTGTGATAAACAAATCTTAAAGAATCTTTCATCATTTGTCCTTTGTCATTAGATTTTTTTTATCTTTGCACCCTAACTTTTATTGTTGCAAAGTATGATTCATTTGACGAAAATCTTTCATTTTGAGGCGGCTCATTCCTTGATGGGCTACGATGGACGTTGCCGAAACATTCACGGACATTCGTATGAGATGCGCATCACCATAAAAGGAAATCCTATCATGGATTCGTCCAATCCCAAAAACGGAATGGTGATGGATTTCGGCGACTTGAAGAGGATTGTCAATGAAGAGATAATAGACCAATACGACCATGCATTTATCGTAAACCATGAGATGCCAAACAATTTAATAGAAAGCATTAAAAACCACTACGAAAGAATTATAGTCTTACCATTCCAACCTACTACAGAATTGATGTTGATGCATTTCTCGGAAAAAATCAAGAAAAGACTTCCTGAAGGAATAAGGCTGGTCAAGATATTCTTGAGAGAGACAGAAGGCTCGTACGCCGAATGGATTGAAGATGAAATCAATTAACACATTATAAATTCATAAACTAATCATGAGAAAGTTTTTTACAACATTGTTGCTTTTGGTGTTGATGGCACCATTCGCAATGCAAGCCGATGAAGTTATCATTGGCACAGGAACAGGTGAAGATGCTTCTATCCCGTTTAACACGAGTTATTCCTATTCATGGAACGAAACCATTTATCCGGGCAGCGAAATCGGTGGAGAAGCCACAATCAATTCCATCGCTTTCAACTGCAATGAAGCAGGAACACTTACTCTCAGTGAAGTTGACATCTACATGGGTATCACTCAGAGAGAATCAATGTCGTCACTTTTAGACTGGACTCCAGAAAGCGACCTCACTCTTGTTTATTCAGGTGAGAACGTCACTATCGGTGACTCTGCATGGGAAACATTTACCTTAGACGTTCCTTTCTATTATCACGGAACAGGTAATTTGGTTGTTGTAGTCGCCAAGAAATTAAGTGGCTATAACTCTGACTTGAAATGGTATTACACCAATGCAAGCAACACTACAATGTATTGCCGCAACGACAGCTCCGAAAACATCGCCGACCAACATCCTGGCGAAAACCAAGCTCAAGGAAGATTGTCGTACAGAGCTAATATGAAGTTAGACCTTACCTACGGTTCTTTGGCATCTCCTGTCGTTATCACTCCTAATGTCTTGGACCTCGGTAACCGTCCTGCCGGCGCATGGATGCGTCACACCCCTGTGACAGTAGAAGCTACAGGTGAAGCAACGACAATCACTTCAATAACATCGACAAATCCTTTCTTTATCTTCTCTCAAGTAGAATTGCCTTACGAACTCACCACAGAAAATCCTTTGGAATTGAGAGTGTCGCACCTCTCAGGTGATGGCGTTGAAAACGGATATATCATCGTAAGTCATTCTTTCGGAACCGATACACTTACATTGACAGCTAACGCTTATACCGCAGAAGTCGGTGACGTTTGGGAATTGCCAATCGTGGTGTCAGAATATCCTTACTCGGGAACACCGACTTATAACACCTTATATAATAACTATCTCCTTCCAGGCGACGAGCAAGACGGTGCTGACGTCGTTTATAGACTTACCTTCCAAGAAGAGACAACATTCTCAGCTATGGCAAATGGAGCAGATGCAAAGATAGCTCTCTATCCTTCAAGCTTCTACGGTAAGGGCGGTCCCGACAACGACAACTACTATGGCTCAGGCTACACTCCTGATGACGATGACGACGATCCATTCCCAGAAGTAATGGGCGAAACATTCTTCTACGACTTTAACGACGCTTCTATTGAAGATTGGAGAGTAATCGATGCTGACGGCGACTTCAAAAATTGGAAAGCTTCTAATGGTTCAAGTGGAATACCAGGTGTTGATAACACAGGATGCATCTATTCCGAATCGTTCGATATGAACTCTAACTCGCCTCTTACTCCTAACAACTACATCTTCACAAAAGGCTTATACACAATAACAGAAAATACAACATTGTCGTTCGACGCTATTCCTTTAGACTCTTATTTTTATTCAGAATATTATGGCGTTGTGGTTTCATCAGACGGTGAAAACTTTATCACAGTATGGGAACATCAATGTACATGGGATGATGCAGCTGACTGGACACATAAGACCATCGACCTCAGCGAATATGCCGGACACAATATGTACGTAGGCTTGCGTCACTTCAACTGCTCAAACGAATATGCTATCGTTATAGACAACTTGGAATTGTCAAACGGTACTCGCTCGGCAAAATCAAACAAGATTGAAAACATGACGGTTCCTGCCGGCGTTTATTATCTCGTGGCTTCCGCAACAGAACAGTTCTCTGTCAATATCAATACTCAGTCTGCCGACGGTCATAACGCAGTGGCTGAAGTCGTTGCAGAAGAAATCGACGATAACAATGCAAAAGCTTATTGGAGCTGGAACTTCATCGATACAAAAGAAAACGCTACTTTCAATCTTTACAGAAGAAATAATTTAACAGAAGAAGAAATTATCAGCTTAGCTCAAAATATCACCGACACAGTCTATGTCGATAATACATGGGGCAACGCCGAAAGTGGCGTCTATCAATATGGTGTCGCTGTCGTCTATGCTGATTATACAACTCCAATTGTATGGTCTAACACCTTAGACAAAAACATGAACGCTGCTGTCACCGTCAAGGTCGAGGCAGAAACAGACGCTTCTGTTGCAGGAACTCTCGTCTCTTTCGTAGGCATCGATAACTCAAAAGTCTATGAAACAACTTTAGACGCTTCCGGAACATATACATGGAACGACTTCCGTATTGGAACCTACAAATACACAATCTCATTGGAAGGCTATCAGTCGTGCGCAACAAACGAAATCATCGAAATTACTGATGACGCAGTTGTTGAATGTACTTTGGAAGAATATTTCCATGTAGGCGATTTGTTCGTCTCTTCAACAGGTTGGGCAATGTGGAATCACACCGACGCTGAGACATATAATGTCAAATTGGACGGAACAACAGTTGCTGAAGTATGGAATAACTACTATCAATTTGACGTTACTAACTTAGTTGAAGGTCAAAGCTACAAAGCTGAGGTTGATGAGTATGAATATACATGGACTTACATCCCATGCGACAACTTCGTTGAGCCTACAAACTTCGAAGCTGTCGTCAATAAAACTAATGTTGAGCTTTCATGGACACTTCCTCTCGGCGCACATCCAACAGAATTCATGTTCGATTTTGAAGACGGAACATTAGACGGCTTCACAACAATAGATGCTAATAACGACGGTCGTACATGGGGTAACTCAAAACAATTCTCAACAACAGACTGCGGCTACGAAAGTGCTAACAGCGCAGTGTCACGTTCTTACGACGGTATGTACAACTTCGAACCAAATGACTATATGGTGACAGAAAGCAAATATGAAATCACAGCAAATTCTAAACTTACATTCTATGTCTGCGCAGAAAACTCTATGTATGCGGCAGAACATTATGGCGTTGCTATCTCAGAAACAGGCAATACTTCAGAATCTGATTTCACTGTGATCTGGGAAGAAACTTTGACAGCTAAGGAAGGTGCTAAGGTAAATCGCGACGACCGCGCTCAAGGCACTTGGTATCAAAAGACTATCGACCTCAGCCAATACGCAGGTAAAGATATATATATCGCATTACGTCACTTCAACTGCTACGGTCAGTTCTGGATTAATATAGACAACCTCAGTTTGACAACATCAGCAAAAGATGATCCTAACACAACTGACCTGAGAGTTCTAGGAGCAATGGTTTATCGCGATGGCGAATATATCGCCGGTCCTTTAAATCAAGAGTCATTTGTTGATGAAAACGTATCTTACGGCGAACATGAATATTCAGTAAGAGTAGTTTATGGCGATGAAGATAAAGACATTTATTACTCAATGTCTTGTCCTTTAACAGAAATAGTTGTCGTTGAAAGAACATGTGATGCTCCACGTAAACTCTATGGAGTAGAAAGCACTAATGAAAATGGCGAAAACGGTGTCTCATTGATTTGGCCTTACGCAGGACAAACAGCAGAATGGTTATATTATGACGATGGCGTCAATGTGACAGGTATAGGTATGGGTACTCCATCTCCAATATATTTCGGTATCATGTTCCCAGGCGCTTCTCTCGAAAATTATTTAGGAACATACATGACAAAAGTCTCAATCTATGATTACGAAGCACATGAAGGTAACCTCATGATTTATTACGGAGGCGATAACGCTCCTGATATGTTAATTCATTCACAACCATACGCTACTTCAGCTTCATTATCATTCGTGGAGTTAGATCTCACAGCTCCACTTCCGATAGACCCTTCAATGAACTTGTGGATAGTATTCAACAGCTTGAACGGTTCTTACCCGGCTCCAGGTTGCGCCACAACCGGCGACCCTAATGGACGCTGGATCTCAATGGACGGAACAACATGGCAAGACGTGGCAACAGCAGGCACTGACTTGAACTATACATGGATGATTCGCGCATACGTCACAGGCGAATCTAAAGACGCTGTGTTATTGTCTGACGACGAAGCCAAAGATAGTACATTCGAACATTATAACATCTATCGCAGTACTTCAAACGACAACTTTGAATTGATTGGCGAATCAACACAAGGCAACTACTTCGATGTTGTTGAAGTCGGTACTTACTACTATCAAGTGACAGCAGTCTATACCGTCGATGGCGAAGAATGTGAGTCAGCACCAGCCGATGCTTACAATGGCGATGGAAATTACGTTATGGTTGAAGTTACAAGCATAGATGAAAACGGTATCGAGGGATTGATGGTTTATCCTAACCCTGCAAAAGACTTCGTCAAGATTTCATCTCTCAGCTCTCAACTTTCAGTAGTGAAGATTTATAATACACTCGGAATGTTAATCGACGAGATTGAACTCAATTCTAATGAAATAGAAATCAATATCTCAGATTACAATCCAGGAGTTTATTTCTTCAATGTTGACGGAAAAGTCGTTAAGATAATTAAGAATTAGGAATGAGGGATTAGGAATTCTGTACGGACACATTGAATGTGTCCTCATTGAATGAGTCCTGTAGAGACGTGTCAACGATGCATGGAATAATATATCGTTGACACGTCTCTTTTGTTTATGAACAGAACATCTAATCATATTTGTTTTTTTCAGAAAAAATCCGTTGTGGGCTTTCGGTTTTTTGTACTAAAAACTTATAGACTTTTTTCTTATCTTTGCGCTTATGATATCGATACAAAATCTTAGCATGCAATTTACGGGTGACGACCTCTTCACCGACATCAACTTCATGATTCGTGAAAAGGATAGGATAGGTCTCGTCGGAAAAAACGGTACCGGCAAGACAACGCTCATCCGTCTCCTCTGTGGTTTAGAACAGCCTTATAAAGGCGATGTGATAATGTCGGACGACGTGACTATCGGCTATCTCCCTCAAGAGAAAAACGTCAATAGTACAAAGACCGTCTTAGATGAGGCTATGACAGCCTTCGAGGAATATCACGAGATGGAACGTCAACTCGCTGTCTTGCAAGACGAACTCTCTAACAGAGAAGACTACGAAAGCGAGTCTTATCAGCGTCTCTGTGAGAAGATGAGTCATCTCAACGAGCGTCTCGCACTCATGGGTGGTCACTCCATCGAAGGCGAGGCTGAGCAGATTCTCATCGGTCTCGGCTTTGAACACAACGACATGCAACGCCCAATGAAGGAGTTCAGCAACGGATGGCAGATGCGCGTCGAACTCGCTAAGATTCTGTTACGTAAACCTAAGTTGTTACTCTTAGACGAACCTACCAACCACTTAGACATCGAGTCGATACAATGGTTGGAAGGCTTCCTTAAAAATTATTATGGCGCCATCTTCATGGTGTCGCACGACAGAGCCTTCTTAGACCAGATAACGATAAGAACAATAGAGATTTCCTGCGGAAAGATTTACGATTATAAATGTTCCTATTCTGAATTTATTGAAAGAAGAGAGGAACGTATCGATATTCAGAAGGCAGCGTTCGACAATCAGCAGCGTGAGATAAAAGAGATTGAAGCTTTTATTGAGAGATTTAGATATAAGGCAACAAAAGCCAAACAGGTGCAGTCGCGTGTGAAACAGCTCGAAAAGATGGACGTGGTGCAGATTGACGACCAAGACAAGGCAGCGATTCATTTCAAGTTTCCGCCGGCTCCTCATTCCGGTAAGGTGACTTTAGAACTTAACGGCGTCTCAAAATCGTATGGAGAAAAAAACATACTCAACAACATAGACCTTCTCATTCCGAGAGGCGAGAAGATTGCTTTCGTGGGACGCAACGGTGAAGGAAAATCTACACTGTCTAAAATCATCGCCGGAGTCATAGATTATCAAGGTGAGATGAAAATAGGTCATGAGGTGCAGATAGGTTATTATGCGCAGAATCAACAAGACATGCTCGACCCAGAGAAGACCGTCTTCGAGACTTTAGACGACGTCGCCACAGGTGATATGCGCGTGAAGGTCAAGTCGCTTTTAGGAGCTTTCCTCTTCGGCGGCGATGCCATAGAGAAAAAAGTCAAAGTGTTGTCGGGCGGCGAGAAAGCACGTCTGTCGCTTGCCAAGATGTTACTCTTCCCAACGAACTTACTCATACTCGACGAGCCTACGAACCACTTGGATATGCTCTCGAAAGATATTCTTAAGTCGGCGCTCATTCAGTTCGATGGAACTTTGATTATCGTATCTCACGACCGCGACTTCCTCCAAGGTCTTACCAATAAAGTCTATGAATTTAAGAAACCTCATATCAAGGAATATATTGGCGATATCTATGATTTCTTGGAAGAGAAGAAACTCAAAGAGTTAGACGATCTTAACAAGAAACAGAAGTCTCAGCCCGTAGAGACAAAGACTTCTCAAGGTAAAATAGATTATGAGTTAAAGAAACAAAACGACAGAGAAATCAAACGTATCGAACGCGAGATTAAGAAACTTGAAGAGCAGATAGAATCTGTGGAAAATGAGATAGCTGAGATGGATGCCGTGATGTCTAATCCTGACGCTTATCCCAATGTCAATATCGACAATGCTTGGTATTCCTCATACGGAGACAAGAAAAATAAACTCCATGATTTGATGAACCAATGGGAAGAATTAGTTGTTTAAGTCACCGAGTGTAGAGAAGTTCCAATTACATCTATAAAAATAAACACGATGTAATTGAAGCGTCTCGTTGAGAGTCACCGAAAAATACACCTTATTAATTAATATACACACGAGAAACACTCTCAACTTATCAAAGAGACGCATCAATTACGTATTGTTAATATTTTTGGTGTAATTGATACGTCTCTACCAAACTCCACAACTTTATCCCTTTTTTACCAATTTAAAAAAAAGTTAAAAAAAATTAAGAATTGTATTTAAAAAAAACATATTTTTGTATGTTCAAATAGTAATAGTACAAAATTGAGAATATGAAAAAAGTATTAAATCGTAACTTATTGATTTCCACCCTAATAACTACAACGGGGGGGTAATTTGCATTATGTAAATTACGAGACTTGTTCTTTTGACCAAAACCTTAGTGAAACCACATCTATTGTAGAGCCTGCCTGGGCTTCATTCGGAGACGACAAATCTAATTTCAATAATATATACAGAAATAATTTCTTGCTTGAAGGCGATGATGCTTTCTCGAGCGAGTTGTTTCTTTATACCCATTATTGTCCTATTGGAACTGCCAAAGAAAAATGTTTAATCTTAAAATTCCACAGTGCCGCAGCATGAGTGTAGCAGCATTGTGTCAATATGAATTTTTAACCTAAATTATTAATAAAAATTACAAATTATGAAAATTAAAACATTTATTCTGACATTTCTTTTAGCAATGTCGTGTCCGTTTTTGTTCGGACAGAGTAGATCAGGCCAAACTTCAATTGCGAATTTTGGCGACCTACAAAGTGCTATTAAAACTGCTAATGAAGCAGAATCAGAAAGCGCTAAAACTATTGTTCTTTACCTAACAAGTTACGGTATAGAAGATGCTAATGCAAAAATCACCATTGACAAAGGTGTAAATGTAACATTAGATCTTAATGGTCGTAATTTGTGGAGTAATGCTGATAATTATCTTTTTCAGATTAACGAAGGTGCTACATTAAGAATTAAAAACACTGGTAATTATGGAGAAGGTTCTATCAAAGCTAAAGGCATTAATAACTATCAAGGTACGTTGATAATTGAGAATGTTGTTTGCGTAAGCGAATCAACATCAGGTGCTTTGATCAACAACCAAAAAGGTGGTACTGTTAACATTAATGGTGGTAGCTATGTTACTAAAAGCAATACTGCTATCAATAACCAAGGTGTCATGACAATCGCTAATGCTGAAATTAGTAGTGACTACCGTGCTATTACCGTTTATAAAGAATCTACATTAGACATCACAAATACTAAAATATATGATGTAAATGCTGGATATCGTTTTGATGCTAAATATTTGACAGCTGCTGAAGTTAATCTTGCGTACACCAACACAGAACGTTTAGATGATTCTGGTAATGCTATACCTGTAATAACAGAAGGTGAAGGTACTTTCTTCGTTAAAGCAATTGTTGGTGATGAACCATTTGCAAGTTTAAAAGAAGCTGTAGAATCTGCAATTGCATCGCAAGAAAATGAAGTTTCTTTATATACCAGCGATGTAGAAGATGAAATTATTGAAATCACAGCTCCTATCATTATCAATGGTAATAACAAAACTTTAACTTCAACAGCTAGTAGAGCTATTAATGTTAATATAGATGGTTTTGAAACAAATAATGAAGTTACAATTAATGACTTAACAATCGTTGGTAAAGATGGATGCCAAAGAGGTATCAACATTATTAGAACTAATGAAGTTACTGAACCTGGAAGCCCTATAGTTAACATCAATAATGTAACTATTTCTGATATGACACACTATGCTGTACATGTCGCAAAAACTGGTGCTGCTGTTAAAGTTAATGTTAAAGATTCAAACCTCAGCGCATGGGGTGCCTTGGCAGTTTATGGCGATGGTACTATATGTAACGTTGAAAATTCAAAATTAACAGGTATTAACACCTATCAAGGTGAATCAGATGCATTCGCTACGATTGCTTTAGGTGGCAAAAATGTTGAAATCAACGTTGATGAAAATAGTACAGTTACAGCTAAGAGTTCAGATGAATACAAAACACAATTTATCGTTTGTATATATAATTCAACAACAGAAAATGCAAAAGTTGTTCTCAAAACAAACAATTTGAGTTTGGAAGGTAGCAATGTTGAATATCTTGAAAGTGATTTCAGTAATAGTAATATTGATTTACAAGTTAGCAAAGATTTAATTGAAACATTAGAAGAAGCCGGTTATGCACTTGGCACTCCAACAGAAGATGGTTTAGTATCTGTTGAAGGTGTTGCAGTTGCTGAAATTGATGGTAAGAACTATACTTCTCTTCAAGCTGCTTTAAATGCAGTTGCTGAAGATGGTATAATTAAAATAGTTGCTGCAGAAGGTGAAGAAGATTATGTTAAATATAATGGAACTGCAAAACGTTTCACGGTTCAATTAGCTGAATCATCAAACTATACAGTTAAAGGATTTGATGTTGAAAGTGAAACAACAGTTACTATAGAAGGTAGTAATTATAACTCTTTTGGAGTAAAGAATGCTAATTCTGTTATCGAAATCGCTGGAGAAATCAATACAGCTACAATCAATGGTGATGGTTCAATTAATTTGTTGGATGGTGCTAAATTCAGTGTTAAGAATATCAGTGCCAACATTAATGCTTCTGGTAATGTTGTTATCAATCAATCAGCTGGTAGTACTGTAACTAAACCTATTACTCTTAAAGGTGCGACATTGGCTGAAGGTACAGTGTTAAATAACGTTGATATTGTAGTTGCTGAAGGTGAAAATGCTATCAATACTGCTATTGAATTAAATAACTTAACAGTCGCTGACGAAGCAACACTTACAGCTAATGCAAATGTAACTGTTAACAATGTACTCGAGATAAATGGTACTGTAGAAGTTGATAACAATGCTAAATTATCACATAATAAATCACTTACTAAACTAAATGATGGAGCAATAATCAAAGTAGCTGAAGGCTCAACCTTTGCCATCTTTAGTGGTGATTTTAATGGAAAAGTTAAATTTGAAATTAACGGAACGGCAAAAAGCGCATATTCCATTTCTACTCTCGATGAAGGTGACAAACTTGAAGTTGAGTTGAAAGCTGAAGCAGCTAGATTTGAAGTTAAAGAAATTGCAAGCGATAACTTTACAATTACATCTGGTGTTGCAGCAATGAAAGTCGCTTATCAAAGTGAAGCATACGTCCTTGCTAACTATGAATATGTCGCTCAAGTTAAGGATGCAGAAGGTGTAGTAATTGCTAAATTTGAATCTGTCGCTGATGCTCTCGATAAAGTAGAAGCAAATCAAACAATTGTAATCGAAGGTAAAGAAGGTGACAAAGAACCTGCAGTTATCAGTTATGACGGTGAAGGTAAAACATTCACTATCACATCTGCTGAAGGTTCAATGTATTCATTTGGCGGTAATAAGATTAATTTATCAAATGCAACTGTTAATCTTGATAACGCTAACATTAACGGTATCATAGTGGCTGCAAAAGATGCTACTATTAATATTATCGGTACCACATACGTCAAAACACTTATGAGTGCAGGTACTGGTAAATACTTAGTAGATAACGCAACACTTAATGTTGGTACTCTTATGTCTGATGTTTATGTTTCTGGTGTATCTACATTGAAAGTTGATGCTTACACAAGCGGTACTTTGTTTATGTCGAATGTTACTTTAGGCGAAACATCAGTTTTGAATAATGCTAATATTACATTCACTGAAGGCGATAATGTTATTAATGGTCAAGAACTTGGTGCATCTAAATATATTATCAATAATGGTGTTACAGTTACATTGAATAACGCTATGTTAGAAGGTGTCGATAATAGTACAATTGAAGGTACATTGAATGTTAACAACTCACAGGTAAAATACAAAAACCTTGTAGTTAATGGTGAATTGAATATAACAAACGAAGATAATGCAAATACTGTCAATGAATTAGAAGTAACAGGTACTCTTACCGGCAATGGTATGATCAAATTGAATAATGTAGATGCTAAAACTAAAGCTTTAATAGTAAATAATACATTAGTTGTCGATAAAAATTCAGTATTAACTATACTTACTACAATAAAAGGTGATGGTACTTTAGAAATTGCAGGTAATGTCAATGCATCAGAATCTACTTCACAAACTGTTGAAAATATTACAATTAATAGCATCCTCTTAAACGGCACAGCTGCTAAATTCTATGCTCCAGAAGGTTTAACTAATGTTAAAGATGTTAATGATCTGTTAGAACCAAAATATGAAGAAGAAGAAGGTTACTATTCACTCGACGGAACTTACGTAGCTCAAGTTGGTGAAAAATCTTACCTCACAATCGGATCAGCTCTTGAAGCTGTACAAGAAAACAACACAATTATTACCTTGATCGATAACACTACTGAAGATGTTACTATCGGCAAGAATGTTGAATTCGAAACCATTGAATCTGGTGTCGCAATTAACGGTACTGTTACAATTGGAGATGGTGTTAATCTTACAAATCATGGTAAGATAACTGTTAATGGTAGTTTGAATAATAACGGTACTTTAACAAACAATGGTGCTTTAATAGTTAATGCACTTAATGGAGTAGGTTCATTAACAAATAATGCTACTTTCAATAATAATGGTACTTTAACTGCTAATGTAATATTTGAGAATACTGACAAATTTATTAATTATCAGACTATTGAAGCATCTGAACTTATAAACTCAGGTGATATCGAAAACAAAACTAATGCTAAAATAGATGTTCTTGTTGAATCTGAAAGTACAGATTGGTATGGTAATTCTACTACTACATTTAGTGGTTCTATTGCAAACACAGGTACTATAAATAACTATGGTAGCTTACAAACAAACGAGTTTACTTATAATAGTAATGTTTATCTTTACGCTAATAGTTCAGTTTGGGTTCAACAAACTAATGATATTCCAGGTTCATTCTTTGTAAATGCAGCTCTTACTTTAGATGCTAATACACAATTACAAAAAGCTAACATTACATTTGTTAAGGATGTTGTAAGTACTATTAACGGTGCTAATTTAGCAGGTAGTAAATTAACTGTTGAGCCAGATGCTACATTAAATGTTCAAAATAACTTGAATATTGAATCATTAGATTTGAAATATGAAACCGGATATTATTGGAATGAATATGTTTATGTTTATTCTACAGTTAACATTAAAGGTAATGGTAATTTAACAGTTAGTACTTTAACTAACAATGCAAAACTTAATGTTGAAGGTACCTTAAAAACAACAACATTAACAAATGAAAGCAGAGGTACTATTATAAACACAGGTACTTTAACAGCTAATACTAACGGTATCGAAAATAAAGGTACTTTAACAAACAATGGTACTTTAACAGCTACAACAATTACAAATAGTGGTTCAATTAGCAATGATGCAGGTAAATCATTAACAGTTAATGGTACTTTAACTAATAATTTGACTATTAATAATAGTGGTAGTTTAACAGCTTATAATGTTCTTAACAATAGCAATAACACTGTCAACACAAATATTCAATTGGAAAACATTAGCAACGGTACTTTAACAGTTAATAATGGCGATTTAACTAATAATGGTTCTATCACAATTAGCTCAAATTCAAACAATAATAAAGTAACTGGTACTTTAACAAATAAAGGTACTATCACAGTTAGTCATGGTGCTAAATTAACAGCAAATACTGTTTCTAATGAAGGAGCTGCTGCAAAATTAAATGTTTATGGTAATTTTGTTGCTAATTCTTCTTCTTATTATTATAATAGTTATTCATTTACTAATGTTAATGGCGCAACTATTAACGTTACAGGCAGTTTGCAAGTTAATAGCAACAATGTTAAAAACAACGGTACAGTTAACGTAGAAGGAACTTCAGCTGTTATCTACATTGCTAACAGTGTTTCAAGTCAAAGTACAGGTACTTTCAACATGGAAGGTGTTAATTTAAATGGTAGCAACAAGTTGACAGGTGCTGATATTAAATTTACTGGTGTAACTTACCCATATGCAGAATCTAGCACAATTTCTGGTGCAACATTAACTAATAGTAAATTGACAGTTGATAGCGGTTATATATTAGATGTTACAGCTAATTTAGATTTATCAGACGGTACTTTAACAAACAATGGTACAGTCAATGTTGACAGAATTGAATTGTCAGGTGCAACATTAACTAACTCAGGTACTCTTTCAATCAATGAAAGTGGTTCTGCAATATTTAGTACTGTTGAGAACAATTATATAATCAATGTTTCAGAATCAACTTTGGAAGCAACTTCCACATTTACAAACAGCGGTACCGTTAACGTTGAAGATTCATCTGTATTAAATGCAACAGTAACTGGTGATGGTACATTCAACATGACAAATGTTATATTAGATGGTAATACAACATTAACTAGTGCTAACATCACATTTACAAAATCAAATAACACAGTTAGATCTTCATATCTTTTAGGTTCTGCTGTTATAGTTGAAAGCGGTGCTACATTAGAATTAACTGGCGCAACAACAGGTGGTATCATTAACAAAGGTACACTCAATTTAACTGGTATTGTTGAAGCAGGTGATGTTACAAACATGGCTACAATCGGAATGATGGCTGATGACACTAAGTTCTATACACCAACAGAAACTTTAGCAGATGTTATGATAACATGTCATACCGGTGACGATGTAGTTTACAATGTCGATGAAAAATACTATTACATCAATAATAACTATGTAGCTAAAGTAGGAGAAAAAGAATATGCATTGTTACAAGACGCTATCGATGCTGCTAACAACGGTATAGTTACAATCATCGCTGAAAGCATTGAAGAAAATGTAAAAGTTTCAGATGATGCTAATATAGAATTTAAATTAGATGCAGTTAGTGAAGCTACAATCAACGGTACACTTACAGTTGCTGGTAAAGCTACATTCAACTGCGCTAAAATTCAATTCACAAATGTAGATCTCGAAGCTGGTGCTAAAATGGACATCAATAGTGGTGCATTCAGTGTTGAAGGAACAATAGCAACCTTAGGTCAGAACACAGCAATTTATGTTGCTGAAGAAACAGAACTCAATGGACGTATTAAGATCCAACACTTATATACATCTATTGATATTGACGGAACAGTTGACGCAAGTTCAGTTACCGTACCAGAGGTAATCAATGTTTATACAATTAACTTGGGTGCTCACGATGCAAAATTGATCACTCCTACGACAGGTTTGAATGTTACAACAAATTATGTTGCCGAAGATTTAATAGATGAAAATGGCAAAAACCACAGAGTTTCATACAAAGAAGACGAAGGCTGGTATCAATTGGTCAACATGTTTGTAGCTAAAATTGGAGTTAATGGAACAACACCATACACAACTCTTGATGCAGCTCTCCAAGCAGCTAACAATAATGAAGAGATCTATTTATTATGGGAAGACGGTAACGATCCTATCGTAATGAAAGGTGCATTATCAGGCAAGAATGTAACAATCAAAGCTGCTGTTGATGCTACAATTGATGTTGACTGGAGCGAAGGTTGGCTCTTTATCGGTAGAGGTTACGAATACAACAATGGTCCAGCAGAACTCACATTCGACAATGTTACTTTAAGTTCTGTAAACAATGGTGTTCATGTTTCAAACGACAATACCAATGGTTATATTTATGGTATCCATGTTTCTGGCAGACAAAGAAATTCTGAGAAATATGATGGTAAACTCGTAATCAAGAATTCAGTCATCGAGCTTTCATACTTGGTAAATAGAAATGTTGTTGAAATAGAAGATAATAGTGAACTTACATTACAACAAGAAACAGGTTTGAATGTAGGAGGTCGTGTAGCAAAAGAATCTACTACAGGAACAGATAGATCAGCAAGCATAGCACTTACAAATTCTACATTGAATATAAATAATGCAAATATTGGATACGAAGACAATATCGATGGTCAGAAATATCCTACAATGGGCGTTATGAATGTAAATGAAGGTTCACAAGTTAATATTGCAGACGGCATGAAGCTTCATGTAGGCGATCAAGGCACACTCAACAGTTCAGCAAACATCTTTGGTTTCTTCGACACAACAGATCTCGGACAGATTAACCTTTCAGCCGGTATCTATTCATTCGATGTAAATGCATATTGTGAACTTGGTGTATCTGCATTCGAATTACCAACTGGTTACTGGGAAATCAGACAAACAGCAGGTGGTCAAGAACGAAAATTTGCAAATGCCGGATGGTATTGGTTCTCTTCTTACATTGCAGACTTAGAAGGAACAGAGGGTCTTAATATGTTAAGAAATGAATTAAATCCTTATGGTAAACAAATTAAAGGACAATTTGGTTTTACAAATTACTTTGGTTCAAATTGGTCACAAGGTGGTCTCAATGCACTTTCATCATCTGGAATGTATATGATTAATACTACAGATGCTGTTACAGTATCATTTGAGGGTGACTTTGTAGATTATAGTAATACACCTATAGTATTACAAAAGGGTTGGAATTGGATAGGCTATCCTGTAAAAGATGCACAAGACCTTACAGTAGCACTTGCTAATTTAACTCCAAATGAAGGTGATGTTATCAAAGGAAAAACATGGACTTCATACTATGAAGATGGAGCATGGGAACCAATAGATAATATTATGGAACCTGGTCATGGCTATATGTATTACTCAGTAAAAGAAAATGATTTCTATTATAATTCAAATGGTCAGCCTGCAGCACCAAGCAGAGCTTCAGAGTCAAAATACTGGAATGCTAACACATCATTATATCCAAGCAATATGTCAATAATTGCAACAACAGATATTGAAGGATCAGATTATGAAGTAGCAGCATTCGTTGATGGAGAGGTTCGTGGCAGTGCACGCCCAATCTATGTTGAGTCAATAGACGCTTACATTGTTGTTCTTACTATAAGTGGTAATGATGTTGAAGAAATGACATTCAAATACTATGACACAACTACAGGTGAAGAATTTGAATTCGCAAATAGAATGAACTATTCAAACGATGCATTAGTTGGCTCGATGGCAGAACCATTCATGTTGACTCGTGGTACTACTGGAATTGGCAATGTTACAGCGAACGTAGTAAACATCTATCCTAACCCAACAACAACTGATGTAGAAATCAACCTCAATGCTACATGCAACAAAGTTGAAGTATTCAACGCACTCGGTGTTAAGGTTGCCGAATATCAAAACGTTGATTCTATCGATGCTCTTGAAACAGCAGGTATATACGTAATTAGAATTACCAACGAAGGCAATGTACAAAATTGCAGATTAGTAGTAAAATAATTCTAATGAATAAAGGCTAAAGGCTAAAGGGCTGTGAGAAATAATCACAGCCCATAGCTCCAAAGCTTAAGGTTTTAAACAATAAATCCAAATCAAATTAAACAAATGAAAAAAAGATTAACATTTATCACACTCTTGATGTTGTTCTGCTCAGCAATGTTCGGACAAAAACATTTTGAATTTACACAGGAACACCTTTATAGTCAAACTATGACAGTTAACTGTATAGTTTCGATTAATGGTAAACCTCAAACAGAAGGTGTAGAAATTGCAGCTTTTTTTAATAATGTTATGAGAAGTGAAGGCGCTACTTTGAAACTACATTCTGCAGGACATTATTATGCACAGGTAGTAGTGCATGGTAACAACAATAATGAAGCCATAACCTTTAAACTTTATGACGGTGTTAAAGAATTAAATACTGACGTTGTATATTCATTTAAGTCTAATCATTCGTATGGTACACCAAAGAATCCTAATTCTATAGATTTTTATGAAACTTACTGGAATTATACCGGTAGTTCTGACGTTTATATGGGTGTATTTGCATCAATTTTAATCAATGATGAATTGCAGAGTCGTCAAGATCTTGAAGTAGCAGCTTTCTCAGGTGATGAACTTCGTGCTGTGGCAAGACCATACCCTAACACTATAAATGGAGAACAAGTTTATGTAGCTTCTTTAAATATTGCTGGTAATTCTAGCCCTGAAGATCTTGAAGATACTGAGACTATTACTTTTAAGCTTTACGATTTTAAAACAGACAAAATATTGTGGTCTACAAACACTCTTCCTTTTGTTGATCAAACTATGCATGGGGCCGATGAGCCTTATAAATTATTTTTCTATCCATATGAAGTACGCGTAGGTGAAACAGAATACCCAACTCTCGCTGCTGCAGTTGGAGCAGCTGAAGAAGGTGCTACAATCACTGTTCTTAAGGATCTTGCTGAAGGTTGCGTAATAGATAAGGAAGTAACAATAAATTTTGCAGGTTTCGGTCTTGCAGAAGGTAAAGTCATCAGCATCAAACAAGATGGTGTTGCTACATTCGAAAACGACGCTAAAGTAACAGGTGTTGAACTTTACGGTGGTCAACTCTTTACAGAAACGGCTCTCAACATTGTTGCAAAGAAAGACTTCGCATCAGTCTCTGCTAACGCTAACACTAATGTTGGTTGGGGAACAATCGCAACTCCTATAGACGGAGCTGAAGTTCCTACATTTGAAGGTGTTCAACATGATATGTACACATATAGTGAAAGTGCTATGTTGTGGAAATATGTTGGTGCTATTGAAACATTCACATTAGGCATGGGTTATCTCTACGCAAACTCAAGCGCACAAGATAATTTAACAATAGAGTTAGAAGGAATACTTAACGTAAATAACAAAGATGTTGCACTCTCATATACAGAAAACGCTCTCGCAGGTTTCAATATGATTGGCAATCCATTCTCATTCAATATCACCGAAGCTAACTTCTCTGGTGCTAATCTTTCAAATGGTTTCTATGTAATTTCAGCAGAAGGAGCTATAGTTGCAAGACCTGAAAATGCTATCATCGCTCCAATGGAATCTGTTATGGTTCAAACAAATGCTGCTGCAACATTAACAATCAACAAGACAGCTGCAACA
>JAFTXI010000008.1 GCA_017461665.1 Bacteroidales bacterium
AGGAATGAAGTGTGTTGAGAGTGGGAAGTGGGTGAAGTAGAATTTTAGAACTTTAGAACTCCATCACTTCATCACTTATAGACTCATATACTCTGAGACGCATCAATTACATCGTGTTTATATTTCAAAGGTGTAATTGGTGCGTCTCTACTTATAGACTCGGAGACTCGGTGACTCAAAAAACGCTTAAAATACTGCTAAAAATAGCTAATAAAAAAAGTTTAATTTTTTTTTCTACAAAGTGTTGTGTATTAAAGAAAAAGTTGTATCTTTGCACCCGGAAAAAAGTTAGAAAAATTAACTTTGTGAATGAGATAGTTAAGGGACCTGATAAATTAAACGTTAGAGGTTTCTACATCGTAAGAGGTTAAAAATAAGTTCTATAGTCTTGCGATGGGTTTAGCGAAAGAAGTCGGAATAGTGACCGCAAATCCCTGACTATGTTGTTTAAAGAGCGAAATTTCGAGCTATTTGAAATAGAAAATAAAGGAATTTTTCCTATTAAATGGATAGAAATTAGTAATTTAAAGAAAAAGAAATGCCAACGATTCAACAATTAGTCCGCAAAGGACGTCAAAAATTGGAAGACAAGAGTAAATCTCCTGCCTTGGATTCGTGCCCACAACGTCGTGGTGTTTGTGTACGTGTTTACACAACAACACCTAAGAAACCTAACTCAGCTATGCGTAAGGTTGCGAGGGTTCGTTTGACCAATCAGAAAGAAGTTAATGCTTACATCCCAGGTGAAGGCCATAACTTGCAGGAACACTCTATCGTGATGATTAGAGGTGGTCGTGTTAAAGATCTTCCAGGTGTACGTTATCACATCATCCGTGGTGCTTTGGATACAGCAGGTGTTGACGGTCGTGCACAACGCAGATCAAAATACGGTGCTAAACGTCCTAAGAAACAGGCCGCTAAGAAGAAATAATTGTTAAACGGAAAGAAAAGTTTAGAACATTAGAACATGAGAAAAGCTAAACCAAAGAAAAGAATCATCCTTCCAGATCCAAAATACGGTGATGTTTTGGTAACAAAATTCGTTAACAACATCATGTTAAAGGGTAAAAAGAACCTTGCTTACGAAATATTCTACAAAGCTATGGATATCGTAGGTAACAAATTGAACGAGGACCCTATCAGTGTTTGGAAGAAAGCTTTAGAAAACGTAACTCCACAAGTAGAGGTAAGAAGCCGTCGTATTGGTGGTGCTACTTTCCAAATCCCTTCAGAGATTCGTCCTTCTCGTAAACAAAGTATCGGCATGAAAAACCTTATCGGTTACGCTCGTAAACGCCATGAGAAATCAATGGGCGAAAGATTAGCAGGCGAAATCATGCAAGCTTATAAAGAAGAAGGCGCAGCTTTCAAGAAAAAGGAAGAAATCCACAGAATGGCTGATGCTAACAAAGCCTTCTCACACTTCAGATTCTAATATATAAAAGGTGTAAATAAAGATGAAAGACGGTCAAAACAATAATATACTCGACAATACTCGTAATATCGGCATCATGGCACACATCGACGCCGGTAAAACTACGACAACTGAGCGTATATTGTATTATACTGGCCGTAGTCGTCGTATCGGCGAAGTCCATGACGGTGCTGCAACGATGGACTGGATGGTGCAAGAACAAGAAAGAGGTATTACGATTACTTCAGCTGCTACAACAGTGTTCTGGAATGTTAATGAAGTACCTTATAAGATTAATATCATCGACACCCCCGGTCACGTTGATTTCACAGTGGAAGTTGAACGTTCTCTTAGAGTTTTAGACGGAGCTGTTGCTCTCTTCTGCGCTGTAGGTGGCGTTGAACCTCAATCGGAAACAGTTTGGCATCAAGCCGATAAATATAAAGTGCCACACATCTGTTTCATCAACAAGATGGACCGTTGTGGTGCTGACTTCTTTAAAGTCGTAGAGCAGATTAAAGACCGCTTCAACGCAAATCCAATACCTATACAAATTCCTATCGGTTGTGAAGATTCATTCATCGGAGTCGTTGACTTGGTGAAAAACAAAGCATTCGTTTGGGAAGATGATCTTGGAACACAATATACAGAGGTAGAAATCCCTGAGGATTTAAAAGAAATGGCTGCTGAATACCGTAATAATTTATTAGAAGGTGCAGCAGAAGATAATGAAGAGTTGTTCGAGAAATATATGGACGACCCAGAATCCATCACAGAAGAGGAACTTATCGCTGAGATAAGAAAAGCTACTCTCTCGAGACGCGCTTGTCCTGTGTTGTGTGGAGCTTCCTTCAAAAACAAGGGCGTTCAGTTGTTGCTCGACGCTATCATCAACTACCTTCCAAGTCCAAATGATATTGATGATGTTGTCGGTTTAAATCCAAAGACTGAAAAAGAAGAAATACGCAAAGCGGATCCAAATGAGCCGTTCTGCGCACTCGCTTTCAAAATTGCTACAGATCCATACGTCGGTCGTCTTGCTTTCTTCCGCGTTTATTCAGGAACCTTGAAATCAGGTTCATATGTACTCAACGTAACAACAGGTAAGAAAGAACGTATTTCACGTATCATGCAGATGAATGCAAACAAACAAACACCGTTAGATGAAATCAAAGCAGGTGACATTGCAGCTGCAGTCGGATTTAAAACGATAAGAACAGGCGATACCCTTACCAGCGAAGATAAACCTTTATTGCTTGAGTCTATCTCATTCCCACAACCAGTAGTTCAAATCGCAGTTGAACCTAAAACTCAAGCAGAAATGGACAAGTTATCAGTATCCTTAGATAAACTTGCTGAAGAAGATCCTACCTTCCAAGTCACTACTGACGAAAACTCAGGTCAGACAATTATTGCAGGTATGGGCGAATTACACCTTGATATTATTATCGACAGATTAAGAAGAGAATTTGGAGTAGAAATTAATGTTGGTAGTCCACAAGTAGCGTACAAAGAATCATTTACACAAATGGTAGAGCATCGTGAGGTTTATAAGAAACAAACAGGTGGTAAAGGTAAGTTTGCCGACATCGTGTTTGAGATTGGACCTGCCGATGACGGAGTATCCGGATTACAATTTGTCAATGATGTTAAAGGTGGTAATATTCCAAGAGAATATATCCTTGCTACAGAAAAAGGATTCAGGAGCGCGATGTCGAATGGCGTTTTGGCAGGATTCCCAATGGATTCTGTTAAAGTTCGCTTGGTTGATGGTTCAACCCATCCAGTAGATAGCGATGCCTTGTCGTTCGAAGCAGCAGCGCACTTTGGTTTCAAAGAAGCAGGAGCGAAGGCTAAGTCTGTCATCATGGAACCAATTATGAAAGTAGAAGTGAGAGTGCCATCAGAATACATGGGCGATGTCTCTGGCGATTTAAACAGAAGAAGATCGATATTAAGAGAAGTAGAAGCCGGTGTAGTACAACAAATCATTAAAGCCGACGTGCCATTGTCAGAGATGTTTGGATACATTACCACATTGAGGACATTAACACAAGGAAGAGCAAGTTACAGCATGGAGTTCAGTCACTATGCGAGATTGGCAGACGATTTGGCTGACATAGTAATAAAGAAGGCAAAAGGAACATATTTCTTCTTTTAGATAAGGAGTAAGAACAGAATAAGATTAGAATACAAATAAAAAAATTAACAACAAATTCTTATGAGTCAAAGAATTAGAATTAAGTTAAAATCTCACGATCATAACTTGGTTGACAAGTCAGCTGAGAAGATTGTGAAAACCATCAAATTGACTGGTGCTTTAGTTAGCGGACCTATACCGTTACCTACAGACAAGAAAATTTACACGGTTTTGCGTTCTACCTTCGTACACAAGAAATCGAGAGAGCAATTTGAGTTATCATCATACAAGCGTTTGCTTGATATCTATAACTCAACATCGCAAACTATCGATGCTTTGATGAAGTTAGAATTACCAAGCGGTGTAGAAGTAGAAATTAAATTATAATTATTGTAAAACTATCTAGTAATTAAAACGTAGCATGTCAGGAATACTAGGAAAAAAGATTGGGATGACCAGCATTTACGACGAGAGTGGAAGAAACATTCCGGTAACAGTCGTTGAAGCAGGTCCTTGCGTAGTCACCCAAGTTAAGACAAAAGAAAAGGACGGTTACGATGCTATCCAAATGGCGTTTGATGAAAGAAAGGTGAAGAACACACCAAAGGCTTTACAAAAACATTTTGAAAAAGCTGGCACAACGCCTAAGAAGTTAGTTCGTGAATTTTCACGTTTCGAAGAAGGCCACAGAAAGAGCCTTGGAGAAACAATTACCGTCGATGTATTTATGGAAGGCGAATTTGTTGACGTTACAGGTATCAGCAAAGGTAAGGGCTTCCAAGGTGTTGTTAAACGCTACAATTTCAATGGCGTTGGACAAGCGACTCACGGTCAACACAACCGTTTGAGAAAACCGGGTTCAATCGGTGCTTGTGCATATCCAGCAAGAGTTTTCAAAGGCTTAAGAATGGGTGGTCACATGGGTAACCGTACAGTGAAGGCTATCAACCTTCAAATCATGAAAATCGTTCCCGAGAAGAATTTGTTAGTTGTGAAAGGTTCAGTACCGGGATCTAAAAACGGATATTTAAAAATAGAAAGATGGAGTTAGAAGTTTTAAAGATTACCGGCGAATCAACAGGACGCAAAGTTCAGTTGAACGAAAATATCTATGGAATTGAGCCTAATGATCATTGCATCTATTTGGATGTAAACTTGATCAGAGCTAATCAACGTCAAGGTACACACAAAGCAAAAACACGTAGTGAGATTGCAGGTAGTACACGTAAGTTGATCCGTCAAAAAGGAACAGGTGGTGCACGTCGTGGTGATATCAACTCACCAGTATTAAGAGGCGGTGGTAGAGTATTCGGTCCACAACCACGCGACTATGGTTTCAAATTGAACAAGAAAGTCAGACTCCTTGCACGTAGATCAGCATTGACATACAAAATGAGAGATGCAGAGATTGCAATATTAGAAGACTTCACATTTGATAGCATCAAAACTAAGAAGATGGTTGAAGTTTTGACAAACCTCAAAGTGAATGGTGGCAAGAACTTGTTTGTATTCCCAACAACAGACAACAATGTTGTTTTATCAGCAAGAAACATTCAACGCACTCAAGTCACACTTGCTCGTAACCTCAACACTTATGATATTCTCAATGCCAAGAAAATATTCATCTTGGAGAGTTCATTACCACAAATTGAAGAAATTCTTGGATAATTAACCTTAAAAATTAGAAACGATGATTATCATTAAGAAACCTGTTATAACAGAAAAGATGACTGCGATTACTGAGAAACTTAATCGCTACGCATTTATTGTTGACAAACGTGCAAATAAACTGCAAATCAAACAGGCTGTCCAAGACCTTTATGGTGTACAAGTGGAATCAGTCAACACTATTAATTATGAAGGAAAGCTCAAGTCACGTTATACAAAGACCGGCGTTATCAGCGGTAGAAGAGATGCTTTCAAGAAAGCAATCGTGACTTTAGCAAAAGGTGAAACTATTGACTTTTTTAGCAATATTTAAAGATGGCTTTAAAGAAATATAAACCTACGACACCGGGTCAGCGCTTCAAAATTATTAGCGCTTTTGACGAAATCACAACAAGCAAGCCAGAGAAGTCATTGCTTGCAACAAAGAAAAGCAGCGGTGGACGTAACCACACAGGTAAAATGACTGTCCGCAATATAGGTGGTGGACACAAACAAAAATATAGAATAATTGACTTCAAACGCGACAAAGATGGTATTCCAGCAGTAGTTAAAACTATCGAATACGATCCAAACCGTACAGCACGTATAGCATTAGTATATTATGCTGATGGTGAAAAGCGTTATATCATTGCTCCACAAGGCTTGAAAGTTGGACAAACAATCATGTCTGGAAAAGAAGCTACACCAAACGTTGGTAATGCAATGTTCTTAAGCGATGTTCCATTCGGTACAATAATTCACAACATTGAATTACGTCCGGGACAAGGCGCTAAGATGGCACGTAGCGCAGGTGCATACGCACAATTGATGTCACGTGATGGTAAATATGCAATTTTGAAGATGCCTTCAGGCGAGACACGTCTCATCCTTCAATCATGCAAAGCTACTATCGGTACTGTGTCGAACGTAGAACACAACCTTGAGAAATCAGGTAAGGCAGGTCGTAGCCGCTGGTTAGGCCGTCGTCCACGCGTTCGTGGTGTTGTTATGAACCCAGTAGATCACCCAATGGGTGGTGGTGAAGGCCGTGCATCAGGTGGTATCCCACGTAGCCGTAAGGGTATGCCAGCTAAGGGTTACAAGACACGTGCATTGAAGAATGCATCTAACAGATACATAATCGAAAGAAGAAAGAAGTAATTAACCAGGTAAAAAAGTAAAACAATGAGTCGCTCACTTAAAAAAGGACCATATATCCACTATAAACTCGAGAAAAGAGTTTTGGATAATGTAGAAACAGGTAAGAAGACCGTCATTAAGACCTGGTCGAGAGCTTCGATGATTTCACCAGATTTTGTTGGTCAAACAATAGCTGTACACAACGGAAATAAATTCATCCCTGTTTACGTAACAGAAAACATGGTAGGTCATAAGTTAGGAGAATTTGCTCCAACACGTATATTCAGAGGCCACGCCGGAAACAAAAAATGATAAATAAAGAATAGTATGGGAGCAAGAAAACATAATAGAGCAGAAGCTATAAAAGCAGCACGTAAACAAGTTGCTATGGCAAAGTTGATGGACGTGCCTACATCGCCTCGTAAGATGCGTTTAGTTGCTGACATGATAAGAGGAATGAAAGTGGAACTTGCACTGCATGCCTTGATGTACTCACCCAAAGCCGCTGCAAAACCGATGTATAAATTACTTCGTTCAGCAATAGCAAACTGGGAAGCTAAAAATGAAGAAAAACGTATCGAAGACGCTAACTTGTATGTAAAAGAAGTATTTGTTGATGAAGGTCGTACATTGAAACGTATTCAACCAGCTCCACAAGGTAGAGCACACCGCATCCGCAAACGTTCAAACCACATCACAATAGTTGTCGATAGTAGAATCGCTGAAGCAGCTAATGTAGAGGCAAAAGTAGAAGAATAAGAATAAATAAGAGTTTACAATGGGACAAAAAGCAAATCCAATAGGTCTTAGATTAGGAATCATCAAAGGATGGGATTCCAATTGGTATGGCGGTAGAGATTTTTCAAAGAAACTTGTCGAAGACGATAAAATTCGTAAATATTTGAATGCACGTCTTGGAAAAGCAGGTATCTCAAAGATTGCTATCGAACGTTCACTTAAACTCGTGACCGTAACTATCTTCACAGCTCGTCCGGGCATGATCATAGGTAGAGGTGGTCAAGAAGTAGATAAATTAAAAGAAGAATTAAAGAAGCTCACTGGAAAAGAAGTCCAAATCAATATCAGTGAGATTAAGAGACCTGAACTCGATGCTTATATAGTAGCAAGCACAATCGCAAAACAAATTGAAGGCCGCGTATCATTCCGTCGCGCTATCAAAACAGCTGTGCAAGGAACTATGCGTATCGGAGCAGAAGGTATCAAAGTTATTGCATCAGGTCGTGTTGGCGGTGCAGAAATGGCACGTCAAGAAACTTACAAAGAAGGTCGTATTCCATTACATACACTTCGCGCAGATATTGACTATTCATTAGTTGAAGCACATACAACATACGGTCGTATCGGTATCAAAGTATGGATCTGCAAAGGTGAGATCTACGGTAAACCTGAGTTAGTACCAACCTCAATTGCTGGCGCAAACAAGAAACAATCAGCACCAAAGCAAAACGGAGGAGCTCCACGTCGTAATAAACGTAATAGTAACAATAAGTAAGAGTAAATAAAAAATCTATAAAAGATGTTACAACCTAAAAGAACAAGATTCAGAAGACCTCAGAAGAGCAAGATAAAAGGTATCGCACACCGCGGACACGAACTTGCATTCGGAACTTTTGGAATAAAATCAATGGAGGACGCTTTGATTACAGCACGTCAAATAGAAGCTGCTCGTCAAGCTGTTACTCGTTACATGAAACGTGAGGGACAAATTTGGATCAGAATATTCCCTGATAAACCTATCACCAAGAAGCCACAAGACGTTCGTATGGGTAAAGGTAAGGGAGATGTTGAATACTTTGCAGCTCGCGTATATCCAGGTCACATGCTTTTCGAAGCTGAAGGCGTGCCGTTAGCAATTGCTAAAGAAGCTATGCGTTTAGCCGCTCAAAAGTTACCAGTTACAACAAAATTCGTGGTTAGAAGAGATTATGTTGAATAATAAGAAGGAGCAAGCACTATGAAAAAAGAAGCTATCAATGAATTAAGTACAGCTGATTTGATGGAACGCATCGAAGAGCGTCGTTCAGAATATGTTAAAATGAAGCTCAATCATGCAGTTTCTCCGCTGGATAATCCACATAAATTAGGCGCTTGTCGCAAGGAAATCGCACGAATGATGACTGAGTTAAGAAAACGTCAGATCATTGAAGGAAAAAAAGACAATAAATAATAAACGACAAAGGGAATTAACATGGAAAGAAATCTTAGAAAAGAGAGAATAGGCGTTGTTGCTAGCAACAAAATGGAAAAAACCATAGTCGTTGTTATTGAACGTCGTACAAAACACCCTATTTACGGTAAATTCGTTAAGAATTCTACACGTTTTATGGCACATGACGAGAAAAACGAATGCAATATCGGTGACACCGTCCGCATCATGGAAACTCGTCCGTTAAGTAAGAACAAACGTTGGAGACTCGTTGAAATAATAGAAAGGGCTAAGTAATGTTACAACAAGAATCAAGACTTGCAGTAGCCGACAACAGTGGCGCAAGAGAAGTTCTCTGCATCAGAGTTTTAGGCGGTACAAAGAAACGTTATGCCGGCATTGGCGACGTGATAGTAGTAACAGTAAAAGACGCTACCCCAGGTGGTAACGTGAAAAAAGGTGCTGTTGTTAAAGCTGTCGTAGTTCGTACTAAGAAAGAAATTCGTCGTGCTGACGGCTCATACATTCGTTTCGACGATAACGCATGCGTGTTGTTGAACAACGCAGGCGAAATGGTAGGCACTCGTATCTTTGGTCCTGTTGCCAGAGAGTTGCGTGAGAAACAATATATGAAGATCGTATCTCTTGCACCTGAGGTACTTTAATTAAAGAAAGGGACAAGTTATGAGTAAATTACATTTGAAAAAAGGCGATAACGTAGTAGTTATAGCCGGAACCCAAAAAGGAAAAAAAGGCACAGTTCTTAGCGTTGATGTTGAAAAACAAAGAGCTATCGTAGAAGGTGTCAATTTGGTCTCTAAACATGCTCGTCCAAGCACAGAGAATCCTAAAGGTGGTATCGTGAAAAAAGAGGCTGGCGTTCATATCTCAAACCTTATGGTATGCGATAAAAACGGCAAGCCAGGCCGCGTAGGTCGTAAAGAAGATGAAACTGGCAAATCAATCCGTTATTCTAAAAAAACAGGTGAGGAGATAAAATAATGAATTATCAACCTAAACTAAGAGAACAGTATAAGAGTGAAATCGTGCCTGCATTGATGAAAGAATTTCAATACAAGACAGTTATGCAGGTTCCACGGCTTTTGAAAATTTCACTCAATCAGGGTATCGGCGCAGCATTGACCGACAAGAAACTGATTGACCATGGTGTAGAAGAAATGTCTGCTATCACTGGACAGAAAGCCGTTCCGACTATTTCTAAATGCGACGTATCAAACTTCAAATTGCGTCGCGGCAACCCTATCGGTGTACGTGTAACTTTGCGTGGTGACAGAATGTACGAATTTCTCGAACGCCTTGTTGCTGTTGCTTTACCACGTGTACGCGACTTTAGAGGTATCAACGACAAAGGTTTTGACGGACGCGGAAACTATAGCTTCGGCGTTACAGAGCAAATCATTTTCCCTGAAATCGATATGGATAAAGTAGCCCGTATCAATGGTATGGATATTACCTTTGTAACTTCAGCAAAAACCGACAAGGAAGCAATGGCCTTGTTGAAACAATTTGGTCTTCCATTTAAAAATCAGAAAAAACAGTAAGGTATGGCAAAAGAGTCAATGAAAGCTCGCGAGCGTAAAAGAGCTCAAATGGTTGAGAAATATGCAGCAAAACGCGCTGCTCTCAAGGAAGCCGGTGATTATATAGGTCTCCAAAAACTTCCTAAAAACGCTTCTCCTATCCGTCTGCATAATCGCTGTCAGCTTACCGGACGTCCAAAAGGTTACATGCGTCAGTTCGGCATTTCACGTATCAACTTCCGTGAAATGGCACTGAAAGGTTTAATTCCAGGTGTTAAAAAAGCAAGTTGGTAAACATTAAAAATTAAGACAATGATTACAGATCCTATAGCAGATTTCTTGACACGCATCCGTAATGCTGTCAACGCTAAACATAGAATAGTAGAAGTCCCTGCTTCAAATGTAAAGAAGGCTATCACCCAGATTCTTTTCGAGAAGGGTTACATTCTTAACTATAAATTTGAAGAAGAAGGACCACAAGGCACAATTAAAATCGCTTTGAAGTATCATCCTGTTACAAAACAATCAGCTATTATGTCAATCCAAAGAGTATCAACTCCAGGTTTACGTAAATATGCTGACTCTGAAAACTTACCAAGAGTGATGAACGGTCTAGGTATCGCAATCATCTCTACATCACAAGGTATTATGACTGATAAAGAAGCACGTAAGCTTCACATCGGTGGCGAAGTTTTATGTTATGTAAGTTAATGAAAGGAGAATAGCAATGTCATTATCAAGAATAGGTAAGATGCCAATCGCTATCCCAGCAGGCGTCGAAGTTTCAGTAAAAGATAACGTTTTTACAGCAAAGGGAAAATTAGGACAATTGTCACAAGATTTCCACGGTGATGTTATTGTAGAAATTGAAGACGGTTTCGTACATGTAAAACCAGCTAACATAGAAAAAGCAGGTGCAAAACATGGTCTTTACCGCGCATTGTTCTTCAACATGGTAAAAGGCGTATCAGAAGGCTTTGAATTAGTACAAGAACTTGTTGGTGTTGGTTATAAAGCAGAAGCAAAAGGTCAACAATTAGAATTATCACTCGGTTTCTCACACACAATCGTCATGGTATTCCCAGAAGAGATTAAGGTAGAAACTGTAAACGAAAGAGGTAAGAACCCTATCATCAAGTTGCGTTCTTACGATAAACAGTTGCTTGGTCAAGTTGCAGCAAAGATTCGTTCATTCCGTAAACCAGAACCTTACAAGGGTAAAGGTATCAAGTTTGTGGGCGAAGTCTTGAGACGTAAACAAGGTAAAGCAGCAGGTAAATAATGTTTGAATCGATAACTGAAAAACGCAATTAAGATGGTTAAAGTTAAAAAGATAAGAAGAAGATTGAATATCAAGAGACGCGTCAGAAAAATCGTCAACGGTACTGCTGAACGTCCAAGAATGTCTGTCTTCAGAAGTAACAAACAAATTTACGTTCAATTAATCGATGACCTTGCAGGCAAGACATTACTTGCTGCAAGTTCACGAGAGAACGGAATCGAAGAAGAAAAAATTACTAAGATTGAAAAAGCAGCTAAAGTCGGTGCATTGATCGCAGAAAAAGCAAAAGCAGCAGGCATTGAAAGTGTTGTATTCGATCGTAATGGTTATTTGTATCATGGTAGAGTAAAATCTTTAGCAGATGGCGCTCGTAATGGTGGATTAAAATTCTAAAGCTATGTCAGAAGTCAACGTAAAAAGAGTAAAAACTTCGGAAATCGAGTTTAAAGAACGTTTGGTTAGCGTTCAACGCGTCACCAAAGTTACCAAAGGTGGACGTACCTTTAGCTTCTCAGCTATTGTAGTCGTCGGCAACGAAAATGGCGTGGTAGGTTACGGACTTGGTAAAGCCAAGGAAGTTCAAGCCGCTGTTGCAAAAGGTATCGATGATGCAAAGAAAAACTTAATTAAAGTTCCAATTATCAACGGAACCCTTCCTCATGAACAATATGGTAAATATTGTGGTGCAAGCGTTTACGTACAACCTGCTACACCTGGTACAGGAGTTATCGCTGGCGGTGCTATGCGTGCTGTATTGGAAAGCGTCGGTGTTAAAAACGTTTTGGCAAAATCAAAAGGTTCTTCAAACCCTCACTCAGTAGTTAAAGCTACATTTGCAGCATTGAGCCAAATGCGCGATGCTCGTATGGTAGCTGAAATGAGAGGTGTTGATATGGATGTGGTGTTTAACGGATAATCTTAAAGCAATGAAAAAAGTTAGAATTACTCAGGTTAGAAGTGGCATCGGCAGACCACAAGATCAAAAAGATACATTAGTAGCTTTACGTCTTAGAAAGATGAACCAATCTGTAGAGGTCGATATGGAAAACCCATGTATCGCCGGTATGGTTGAAAAGGTAAAACACCTTCTCAAAATAGAAGAAATTTAATTGTTGAACTAAGAAAATAAAAAATAGTATGGATCTTAGTAATCTTAAACCAGCCAAAGGCTCAGTAAAGACACGCAAAAGAATCGGTCGCGGACAAGGTTCTGGTAGAGGCGGTACATCAACACGCGGTCATAAAGGCGCAGGTTCACGTTCAGGTACCTCTCACAAAATCGGTTATGAAGGCGGTCAAATGCCGTTGGCACGTCTCGTCCCTAAATTCGGTTTCAAAAACATCAATCGTAAATTCTTCCGCCCAGTTAATATCGAAATCCTCCAAGATTTCGCTGACTGCGGTATCATGGACATCACTCCAGAATTGTTAATGGAGAATGGCTTCGTCGGAAAGAACGAAATGGTTAAGATTCTCGGAAACGGTGAATTAAAGGCTCAAATGACTGTTAAAGCACACGCTTTCTCAAAAAGCGCTGAAACAGCCATTACAAATGCCGGTGGAACAATTGAGAAGATATAATAATTAAAACTGAAGAGATATGAAGGAGTTATTAATAGTTATTTTGGTATGTGTAGTAATAGCCGCTATTCTATGGATGAATAAACGCGTCAGAGAAAACATACGAAATATCTTTAAAATTGAGGAACTCCGTAAGCGTATCACCTACACGATATTAATAGTATTAATCTATCGTTTCGGTTCTTACGTGGTTCTCCCAGGAATCGATCCTAATCAACTCGCCGAATTGCAAAACCAAAGCAGTAGCGGTCTTCTCGGTTTGTTGAATATGTTCTCAGGTGGTGCTTTCGCTAACGCTTCAGTATTCGCATTAGGTATTATGCCATATATCACAGCTTCTATTATCGTGCAGCTGTTGGGTATGGCAATACCTTATTTCCAACGTTTACAAAAAGAAGGTGAAAGCGGTCGTCGTAAGATAAACCAAATCACACGCTACTTAACGGTTATTATCGTTGCAGCTCAAGCTCCAGGTTACATCGCTAACTTGCGCGCTCAACTTCCAGCTGAAGCAATATATCCTTTCGTAGCAGGCGGCTCACCAACATTGTTCTTCTGGATTTCATCAGTGATTATTCTTATCGCAGGTACTTTATTCGTCATGTGGCTCGGTGAACGTATCACAGATAAAGGTCTCGGCAATGGTATCTCATTAATCATCATGATTGGTATCATCGCTCGTTTACCTTTCGCTTTGTTCGCTGAAGTAGCTTCACGCTTCACACAAGGTTCAGGCGGTCCTATCTTCTTCTTAATAGAAATAGTTGTCCTCGTCCTCGTTATCATCATGACAATATTGTTGGTACAAGGTACACGTAAAATACCGGTACAATATGCAAAACGCGTTGTTGGCAACAAACAATACGGAGGAGTTCGTCAATATATTCCTCTTAAAGTCAACTCAGCCGGTGTTATGCCAATCATCTTTGCTCAAGCAATTATGTTTGTACCTATTACAATTGCCGGCTTCACTCAAAGTGAAACAATGTCTGGCTTCATGCGTGCTTTCACTGATATGAATGGATTCTGGTATAACTTCGTCTTCTTCGTATTAATCATCGCTTTCACATACTTCTACACAGCTGTTACTATCAACCCAGCTCAAATGGCAGAAGATATTAAGAAAAATGGTGGTTTCATTCCAGGTGTAAAACCAGGCAAGAAGACTCAAGAATTCTTCGATGACATCATCTCAAGAATTACTTTACCAGGCTCTATATTCTTAGGTATCGTAGCTATCATGCCAGCTATAGTTTCGATTCTTGGCGTAAATCAACAATTCGCGCAATTCTACGGCGGTACTTCATTGTTGATCCTAGTCGGAGTTGTATTAGATACATTGCAACAAATAGAAAGCCACCTCTTAATGCGTCACTATGACGGCTTGACCAAAACAGGTCGCATTAAAGGTCGTTCAGGCAGAATGTAAGATTTCTTGTAATGATTCATTATAGAACTGATAAAGAAATTGAGTTGCTCAGACAAGCTGCATTACTCGTGGGTAAGACACTCGGCGAAGTAGGTAGGCATATCCGTCCGGGTATCCGTACCATAGAACTTGATAAAATCGCTGAAGAATTTATCAGAGATCATGGCGCAATACCAGCCTTCAAGGGATATGAAGGATTTCCAGGAAGTTTATGTATCTCTGTTAACGATGCAGTTGTACATGGTATTCCAGGCAACTATGAACTTAGAGATGGAGATATTGTCTCGGTAGATTGTGGCACAATATTAAATGGCTACGTTGGTGACTCAGCTTATACTTTTACAGTTGGAGAAGTTTCAGAAGAAATAAAGTTGTTTCTCCAACGATCAAAGGAATCATTATATAAAGGTATTGAACAAGCAGTAACCGGTAATCGTATAGGCGATATCGGTTACGCTGTTCAAAGCTATGTAGAACAATTTGGCTACGGTGTTGTTAGAGAGTTGGTAGGTCATGGCGTTGGACGTAAGATGCACGAAGACCCCCAAGTCCCAAATTACGGTAAACGTGGTACAGGGACAAAGTTGTCGGAAGGCATTGTCATCGCTATAGAACCTATGATTACTTTTGGAAAACGCGACATTATTCAAGAGAGAGACGGTTGGACAATCAAGACAAAAGATAGGAAACCGGCTGCTCATTTTGAACATGACGTAGCAGTTCGTAATGGTAAAGCTGAGATTTTATCAAGTTTTGAGTGGATAGAAGGAAATCAATAATAAAAAGAATATTATATGGCAAAACAATTGTCGATAGAACAAGACGGAACAGTAATAGAATCGTTAGGTAACGCGATGTTCAGAGTGGAGTTGGAAAATGGACTTCAAATTATTGCACATATTTCCGGTAAGATGCGTATGCATTACATAAAAATACTCCCTGGCGACAGAGTGAAATTAGAAATGTCCCCTTACGATCTGACAAAAGGACGTATAACATTCAGATATAAATAAATATTTTTTTATTAAAATATTTTTCTTATCTTTGCAGCCGCAAAAAAAGATAGGTATAACCGTGACTTTAAAGAAATTAAAGATAACAATAACAATATGAAAGTCAGAGCATCAATCAAAAAAAGATCAGACGATTGCAAAATTGTGCGTCGTAAAGGTAAATTGTATGTAATTAACAAAAAGAACCCTAAAGAAAAACAACGTCAGGGCTAATAACAAGTAAAACAAAAAAATTATGGCAAGAATCGCGGGTGTTGATATCCCTAACAACAAACAAGGTCAAATTTCTTTGACTTACATTTACGGAATTGGACGTTCACTTGCTAAGGAAATCCTTGCTAAGGCAGGTGTTGACCCAGAGAAGAAAGTTCAAGATTGGAACGACGATGAACAAAACACAATTCGTACAATCATCGGTGACCAATACAAAGTAGAAGGTGAACTTCGTAGTGAGATTCAAATCAATATCAAACGTTTAATGGATATTGGTTGTTACAGAGGAATCCGCCACCGTGCTGGATTACCTTTACGCGGTCAAAGTACCAAAAATAACGCACGTACTCGTAAGGGACGTAAGAAAACTGTTGCTAATAAAAAGAAAGCCACTAAGTAATAAATAACTTATTGGTTGGATCATAAAAAAACATTAAAAAAAGAAAATTATACAATGGCAAAAAACACAAAAGTCGTTAAGAAACGTGTTGTGAAGATTGAAGCAGTAGGTAAAGCCTTCATCAAAGCTTCATTCAATAACATCATCATTTCCTTGACAAACAATGAAGGACAAGTCATTTCTTGGGCATCAGCCGGAAAAATGGGCTTCAAAGGTTCAAAGAAAAACACTCCTTACGCAGCTCAAATGGCAGCCGAAGATTGCTCGAAAACAGCGTATGACTTGGGATTACGTAAAGTAAAAGTATTTGTAAAAGGACCAGGTTCAGGTCGTGAATCGGCAATTCGTTCAATCAACGCATCAGGTATCGAAGTAACAGAAATCGTTGACGTTACTCCATTGCCACACAATGGTTGCCGTCCACCTAAACGTAGAAGAGTGTAATTTTTATTAAAATTTTAAAAATTAGTAGTTATGGCAAGATATACAGGTCCTAAAACAAAAATTGCACGTAAGTTTGGTGAACCAATCTACGGTGCTGACAAAAATTACGAAAGAAGAAATTATCCTCCAGGACAACACGGTGCAGCAAAGAGAAGAAAAAAAGTCTCAGAATATGGTGTACAGTTGATGGAGAAACAAAAGGCAAAATACACATACGGTATTTTAGAACGCCAGTTCAGAAACTTGTTTGAAAAAGCTAACAAGAAAAAAGGTATCACCGGTGAAATTTTGCTTCAATTAATTGAATCGCGTTTAGATAACTTAGTTTATCGTTTCGGTATCGCTCCAACACGCGCTGCAGCACGTCAATTGGTTAGCCACCGTCATATTACAGTCAATGGTAAAGTTGTCAACATTCCATCATACTTGGTGAAAGTTGGTGACATCGTAGCAGTACGCGAAAAATCCAAGAGCTTGGAAGTCGTTACTAATTCAGTGGAAGGCCACACAAATCGCTATCCATGGTTAGAATGGGATTCAGATAAACTCTGCGGTAAATTTATGTCATATCCAAACCGCGAAGATATTCCTGAAACCATCAATGAACAACTTATCGTTGAGTTGTACTCTAAATAATCGAATATAAACTGATATTATGGCAATATTAGCATTTCAAAGACCCGATAAGGTTATAATGGTAGAATCGACAGACAGACACGGTGTCTTCGAATTTCGCCCACTCGAACCTGGCTTTGCTACCACTATCGGTAACGCCCTCAGAAGAGTGTTGCTTTCTTCATTAGAAGGTTATGCAATCACTTCAATTCGTATCGAAGGCGTACAACATGAACTTGCTCCAATACACGGAGTCATAGAAGATGTTGCCGATATGGTACAACGTTTTAAACAAGTTCGCTTTAAACAACAAATCCCGGGCGAAACATTTGAGAAAGTTACTGTAGTTGTTGGCGGTCAAGATCAATTCGTAGCCGGCGACATCAATAAGTTCCTCTCAGTGTTTCAAGTGTTGAACCCTGAACTCGTCATCTGCCACATGGACCCTTCAGTGAAATTGTCTATAGAATTGACTATAAACAAAGGTAGAGGATATGTGAATGCTGACGAAAACAAAGTGTTGAATGCACCAATCGACACTATCGCCATAGATTCTATCCACACTCCAATAAGAAATGTCAGCTATAAGTATGAAAACTACCGCGTCGAACAAAAGACCGACTACGAAAAACTTATATTTGACATCGAAACAGACGGATCAATAAATCCTAAGGACGCATTGGAAGAAGCAGCTAAAATCCTTATCTATCACTTCATGCTCTTCTCAGACGAGAGAATAACAATGATGGACGAAAAGAAATCACCTTCAGAAGACTTAGACGAAAACTCTTTACATACACGTCAATTGCTTAAGACTAAGTTGGTTGAAATGGATCTCTCAGTACGTGCCCTCAATTGCTTAAAAGCAGCTGAAGTTGAAACAATCGGAGATTTAGTGGCACTTAATAAACATGAACTCCTCAAATTCCGTAACTTCGGTAAAAAATCTCTTACCGAGTTAGAAGAATTAGTCAGAAGTAAAGGATTAGAATTTGGAATGAATATCAGCAAATATAAATTAGATAAGGAATAATAAAAGATGAGACACAATAAGAAATTTAATCACTTAGGAAGAAAAAGCGCACACCGTAACGCTATGTTGGCAAATATGGCTAGCTCGCTTATTCTTAATAAACGTATCACCACTACAGTAGCTAAAGCTAAAGCTTTACGTATCTATGTAGAACCGATGATTACTCGTTCCAAAGATGATTCAACAGTATCACGCCGTACAGTGTTCGCTATGCTCCAAAATAAAGAGGCTGTCACAGAATTGTTCCGTGAAATTAGCCAAAAAGTTGCAGAACGCCCAGGTGGTTACACACGTATCATTAAATTAGGTACTCGTCTAGGTGACAGCGCTGAAATGTGTATGATGGAACTCGTTGACTATAACGAAATCTACACCGGTGGTAACAAGAAAGCTGCTAAAGCTGCTAAGGCAACTCGCAGAAGAGGCGGTAAGAAAAAAACTGAAACACCTGCTGTAGAAGCTCCAGCAACAGAAACAGCTGCAGAAGAAAATAAAGCAGAATAAATTCTGATAATTAAGACCTGACTTTTCGGTCGGGTCTTTTTTTTGAAAACTAATTTACATATATATCAATTTTAAAACTAATTTACTATGAGTAGAATAGCAAACGTACATGCACGTCAGATTTTAGATTCACGCGGTAATCCAACCGTTGAAGTTGATGTAATCCTCGAATGCGGAATCAGAAGTCGTGCTTCAGTTCCATCAGGCGCATCAACCGGTGTTAATGAAGCTCTCGAACTTCGTGATGGTGATAAAAATTGTTACCTCGGTAAAGGTGTCCTTAAAGCAGTTGCTAATGTTAACGGTCCTATCGCTGAAGAATTGATAGGTATGAATGCATTAGATCAAATCGCTATCGATGAAGCAATGATCGCTCTCGACGGAACAGAAACAAAATCAAATCTTGGTGCTAATGCAATACTTGGCGTATCTTTAGCTGTTGCTAAAGCTGCTGCTGACTATCTTGGTCTTCCTCTTTATAGATATATTGGCGGTGTCAACTCATATACACTTCCAGTGCCAATGATGAATATTATCAATGGTGGCGCTCACTCTGACGCTCCTATCGCTTTCCAAGAATTTATGATTCGCCCTGTTGGCGCAAAAACTTTCCAAGAAGGTATCCGTATGGGTACAGAAGTATTCCATAACCTTAAGAAAGTTCTTAAAGAACGTGGCCTCAGCACAGCAGTAGGTGATGAAGGTGGTTTCGCTCCAAATCTCGAAGGTACAGAAGACGCTCTTAACGTTATCCTCCAAGCTATCAAAGCAGCAGGTTACGAACCAGGTAAAGACGTTACAATCGCTCTCGACTGCGCATCTTCAGAATTCTTTAAAGAAGGAAAATATGACTACACTTGGAAACAAGAAGACGGTCCTGTTTATACAAGCAAAGAACAAGCTGAATACCTTGCAAAACTCGTCGCTGAATATCCAATCGATTCAATCGAAGATGGTATGGCAGAAAACGACTGGGAAGGCTGGAAGATCCTCACAGACATGATTGGCGACCGTTGCCAATTGGTTGGTGATGACTTGTTCGTAACAAACGTTAAATATTTACAACGCGGTATTGCTGAAGGTTGTGCAAACTCAATCCTCGTTAAAGTTAACCAAATCGGTTCTCTCACAGAAACACTTCGCGCTGTAGAATTGGCTCAACGTAATGGCTACACAGCAGTTATCAGCCACCGCTCAGGTGAAACAGAAGACGCTACAATCGCTGACATCGCTGTAGCAACAAACTCAGGTCAAATCAAGACTGGTTCAGCAAGCCGTTCAGACCGTATGGCTAAATATAACCAACTTCTCCGCATCGAAGAAGAATTAGGTAAAATAGCTTACTATCCAGGAAAATAATGCATAATGCATAATTAAAGAAGGAGCTGCTGTGAAAAGTGGCTTCTTTTTTTGAAACTGAACTTTAGAATTTTAGAATCTCATAATCTTGATGACTCGCAAACGCGGAGACGCTTCAATTACATCGTGTTTATTTTAAAGGTGTAATTGGAACGTCTCTACTCATAGACTCATAGACTTGGTGACTCGCAAACGCGGAGACGCTTCAATTACATCGTGTTTATTTTAAAGGTGTAATTGGAACGTCTCTACTCATAGACTCATAGACTTGGTGACTCGCAAACGCGGAGACGCTTCAATTACATCGTGTTTATTTTTAAAGGTGTAATTGGAACGTCTCTACTCATAGACTCATAGACTCGGTGACTCGCAAACGCGGAGACGTGTCAACAACCAATTGTATAATTTTTAAGGTGTTGTTGACGCGTCTCTACACAAACCATTCATCTTTGAAATTAACTAAATAGACTTTCTCGTTGGCGCGTGTCATGGCGGTATAGAGCCAGCGTAAGTCTCCTGTCTCTAAGACGCTTTCTTCAGGGAGATATGGCGCTTCAATGAATACGTTTTTCCATTGTCCTCCTTGTGTCTTGTGACATGTAAGCGCGTAACCGTATTTAACTTGTAAGGCATTGAAATATGGATTCTCTTTCATGAGCTTACGTCTGTCGCTTGCTCGCGGTATGTCCATATAATCTTCTTCCACTGCTTGATAAAGTCGTTTCGCTTCTTCCGCTGTCAGGGCAGGGGCGTCGCTGTGTAAAGTCTCTAACAATATCTTGACAGAGAGTGACGGTGCCTCAGCATAGTCGGTGAGTTGAATATCGACGTCGGCAAAATGAAAACCATACATCTCTTCAATCTTGTTTATCCTCAAAACCTCAGCCATGTCGCCGTTGGCAATAAAAGGGATAGACGTCGTGGACGTATGCGATACGTCCCTACTTGGTGACTCATTACTCCAATAATAATTGTTCTTCACAACCATCAGCTTGTCGCCAGTAGAGAGTTCGCCTTCTTCTCGTAAGACTCTGCTTCTGATGGCTTGGTTGAACATATTGGCTCTCTTGTTGGAACGACAAATCACAACTGCCTCGTTGTTGTTTCTCTTGTCGCCGAAGCTCTGCCACAGCAGTTCTTCAAACGACATCGGGTCGATTCTTTCAATATCGGTGAAATCGTTTATGTCTAACAAGGGAAGATGGTGTTCGTTGTAATAAGATGCCACAGGAGTGACGTCTCTACTTGGAGACTCGGTGTCTTGGAGACTCGGTGACAACAGATTTCTGATTTTTGTCGCGTTAAAAAGTATTCCCGAATCTAAAGCCTGACGCATCACTTCTTTCATCTCGTAAGTGGCGATGGTGAGGCTGAAGCTGTTACGTAAGATGTCGAAGTCTATGGCGGGGCTTATGTCGAGTCCTACGGGCGGCAGCTGTGCCGAGTCTCCGATTAGCAGCAACTTACAACAGCTGCCGCTGAAGACGTATCTTATCAAGTCGTCTAACAAAGAACGCGACCAGGAGAAACCGTCGCCTTGGTCAGAAATCATTGAACATTCGTCAACGATGAAGACGGTGTTCTTCGACTTGTTCTCTGCCAATGTCATCCTCAATTCTCCATTGGCAACAGCTTGAAAACGATATAACTTTCTGTGTAATGTCGAAGCAGCCTTACCGGTATAGTTACTCATCACCTTGGCGGCTCTTCCCGTAGGAGCAAGTAGTTGATACGACATCCCAATCTGTGGCAGAGTCTTTACCAATGTGGAAATCAATGTCGTCTTACCTGTTCCGGCATAGCCTCTCAAGAGATAAACAGGTTTTTCTTTCATACTTAAGATAAAAGCAGAAAGATGAGATAAAACCTTAGCTTGATCTTCAGTAGGGGTGAATCCAAAGTTCTTAAACAACAGATGTATTAAAGTATCTCTATCCATGATGAAAACTATTAGAATGGATAACCGATACCTAAGTTCAAAATGAAATCATTAAATTGTAACTTGCTGATTCTCCATCGTTCGCCTTCTGGATATGCTGGATTGACCATCGGAGCAGCTGCGTCAACACGAATCAAAAATACATTGATGTCTAATCTTAACCCGATACCGGCATCAACGGCAAGTTGTTTATAGAAGGTGTCGAATTTAAATTCACCTCCAACGAAAGTCTCGCTTTCTTTCATCGTCCATATATTACCAATATCGGTGAAGATAGCTCCTTTGAAAATACTAAATATAGGGAAACGATATTCCATGTTGAACTCCAACTGAATGTCGCCTATAGATTCTATGTTTAAATGATTAGGATTGCTGTAGGCTCCAGGTCCTAACTCTCTGAAATGCCATCCCCTCATACCGTTACTACCACCTGCATAGAAACTCTTCTCAAATGGCATGTCGTAGGAATTGCCGTATGGAATACCTAATCCCAACATGAAACGAGAGGCTATCTGGTGTTCTTTGATAATGTATTTGAAATATCTGAAATCAAATGAAAAACGTAAATATTGTGCATATCTAATTCCTCCAATCTCATGGTAGTTGTCGACAGTTTTCATTAAGGAAGTGTTGTTAAAAGCTGACAATAAATTACCGCTCGATTGGATGTTGGCTTGGAAATAGAAGAAGTCCTCAAAGAATCTAATGTTCTGATTGTTGAAGATATATGTGTAGTCGAGACCAAAAATCAAGTGACTTGTGTATTGATCTTTGATACGTTGATTTACTTCTTGTTCAAGAATTTCTTCAAAAGAAGGAGATGGGTCTACTTTGACACTGTTAAGTGTTATGGGATTAAGAATATGTTGCTCGTATTTGTTTTTCATCCAATTGTAACCAAAGTTTATTATGGTTTTCTGTCGTGTATAGATAGGTCTAATCTGGATGTTATAACCTAATGTTAATGTCGTTCTTGGCTGATAATCTTTTGCGAAGTTGTTGAATTTTATTGGACTTAAAAATTTTGGAAGGAAGATGTTGATGTCAAAACCGAATTCTTTTGTGTTGAAGATGTTTTTGTTACCATCAATATCGAGGACCGATTGAGCTTGAATACCAGCTCTAAGGTTTAGTCTGAACATCTCAGAACCTCTGAAGATATTTTTGTTTCTGTATGAGAAACTTCCTGCAAAACCGTAGTCGGTACCAGAATTGGTTGTTCCTTCAATCTGTATTGTGTAATCGTTTAACTTCGCTCTGTTTAATAATATGTCGCAATTCAGAAGATTGACGCTATCGTTACCACCAGCATCTTTAAATTCAATGTTACTTTTGTTGTATATCTTTAAGTTGTTGAGTGCTTTATATGTTTGTGTGACTGAGTTAAGGCTGTAGGGACCTCCGCTATGGAAGAGAATCATATTGTCGAATGTCTTGAATCTTATCTTTGGATCACCATTATAGACAAAATAAAGTGTCTCGTATCCACGACGTTTTCCTAAGCTATAAGTGTAAGGTATCGTGTCTAAATTATCTTCGTTGGAAATTCCTTTGGGATATATGTAGATGTTGTTGATAGTAAATTGTTTGTGATTTTCAGTCTTTTGCGTTGATGGGTTGAGGACGTTATCTATTCTTATGTTAATGTTGGCTTTATGTTGCATGAAGTTGGTATCAATCTCCATATATATATAGTCCTTGGTAAAATAGTAATATCCATTGTTTTTAAGATGTTCGCTTATCATATCACGTTCATCATCTAAGTCGAAGGCATTGTAAATGTCACCTTTTTGAACAGGAAGATTGCTCTCTATGTCATTGACATATCTCATTATGACGGTGTCACTTATAGAAAATGTTATTTCATCGATAATATATGGCTGGGCAGGATAAATACCATATTTTATTTTTGCAATACCTCTCTTGTTTTTTATTTGGGTTGAAATACCTGAATTGAAATATCCAATGTCGTTGAGATATTTTCTTATCTGAACTATCGATTTTTCTTTTAAATCATCACTGAAATAGACTGGTACTTTTCCTGCAGTCCTGTTAATCCAATTGATAATCTTTTTGTTGGGCTTATCTTCCGTCTTATAGTAAACCCATGTTAAGGGCATGAGTCCTAAAAAATTACTATTCTCCTGCTGAACTATATATGCCGAGATGTCCGATTTTGTAAAATCTACGTCCTTGGAATGTATCTCAACTTTGTTTTTTTTCAATATCATCTTGTTCTCAGGTATATGTTTCCTGATAGAACATGATGCCAAGAAAAACAACATGAAACACAATAAAATAGTATTTACAAACTTCCTCCGCACAAAAAAATATTTTTTACAAATATAATTATAATTTTAGAATCTAAAAATCTCAGAAACTCAAAACCTCAAAATTTTTTAGAATCAATAATAATATAATTTTTTTTAAGTTCTGAGATTATCAGATTCTGAGTTTCATGTGTTTAAACAACTTCAGCTACTGTAAAGTTGCTTCCTCCAACAAAAACTAAATCGCCGTCTTTTGCATTGTTGCAGGCAGTTTCGTATGCCTGACGTACAGAAGCATAAACTTCGCCTTTCAATCCGACAGCTCTTGCTTTGTCTGCTAAAATCTCAGCATCTAATCCTCTCGGGATATCGGCTTTGCAGAAATAATAATCGGCATAATCTGGCAATAACTTCAAGATTCCTTCAATGTCTTTGTCGTTAACGACGCTGAGTACAAAATGTAATTTGTCGAACTTTGTCTCCGATAATTGTTTCACAACTTCGTTGATACCTGCAACATTATGTCCGGTGTCGGCTATGGCCAAAGGTTTCTTGTTGATGACTTGCCATCTTCCCATAAGTCCGGTGTTGGTGACGACTTTCGACAATCCTTCGTAAATATGATTGTCTTCTATGTTGAACTTGTTTCTTAAAATGTCTAAGGCACATATTATGGTGGCAAGGTTCTTCTTTTGATAATTTCCCAAGAGTGGATATTTTAAATTCTTGAGATATAAAGTGTTTTCTTTGTAAATATCGAAGTCTTGATATTCAATATTGTCTGTTGTGTTTTTTCTACATTCTATAATTTTGTCGGCAAAATAGATAGGACTGTTTTTCTCTTTGGCTTTTTCGATGAAGACGTTCTTGCTTCTTTCTTGTGTCTCGCCAATAACTACTGGTGTTTCTGTTTTTATGATACCGGCTTTTTCTACAGCTATCTTGCTTTCATCGTCGCCCAAGAACTTGACGTGGTCTAATGAGATGTTGGTGATGAGACTTAACTCTGGTCTGATGACGTTGGTCGAGTCTAATCGTCCGCCCATCCCGACTTCGATGATGGCGATATCGACTTTCTCTTTGCTGAAATAATCGAATGCCATCGCCACTGTCATCTCGAAGAAGGAGAGTTCCAACTCTTCCAACTTAGTTTTGTTTTCTTTAATGAAACTCACCACTTTGTCTTCCGATATCATCTCACCGTTGATGCGGATGCGTTCTCTGAAGTCGCGAAGGTGTGGTGAGGTGTAGAGCGCTGTCTTGTAACCAGCCTCTTGAAATACCGAAGCCAAGGAGTGCGACACGCTACCTTTACCGTTGGTGCCGGCTATATGTACGCTCCTGAAATTATGTTGAGGATTGCCCAAATGATTGAGAATCTCTATGGTCGTATCTAAATTAGCTTTGTATGCTGCTGCTCCAATACGTTGATACATCGGAAGTTTGTTGAACATCCAATCTACAGTTTCATTGTAATTCATGTCGTTTTTGTTTTATTGTCTTATGATAAATGTGTAAGTTATAGTTCCTTTTTGTAGGTCTGTCGCCTTATCGTCTTTGTTGAAGATGGAATTGAGCGCGGCTGTCTTGGCAGAGTTGAGCATGCTGCTGTTAGCTATAGTGGTTCCTTTTCCAATCTCAGCTCTTTGTACTCTACCTTCTTTATCGACCCAAATATCGACGACGACTTTTCCTTCTTCGCTGAAGTCGCGGCTTGGAGTAGAGATGCTCTTGGCGCCGCGTCCTCCTAAGTCGTATGAAGGACCACCGCCGCTGCCGCCATTGCCTTCGTATCTGTCGATACCTTTAAGTCCGTTGTCTTTACCTTGGTCGCCGGTATCTTCCGTGTTGCCTTGTGACGACGGTTCTTTTTTTACTTTCGGTGCTTGAAACATCGCCCTCTGATTGACGACGGGCTTCTCCTCAACGACTTCTTCCTGAACCTCCTCAACGATTTCTTCCGGCTTTTCTTCTGTCTCTTCTTCCAATGCTGGAATGTCTTCGTCTTCACTCAAAATCTCTTCTTCAACTTCTGGTTCTTCCGGAACTTGTTGCTCTTCAGGAATGTCTTCTACAATCTCTTCATCTTGACTGCTTTCAAAACCCATTCCCTGAGCGTACATGCCCATGTCTATCTCTACGCCTGCTTCTCCAGGAAGTGGGAGAGGAGTCCTGAAACACAAGACTAACAACAAGACAAAAGCTATCGCGTGAAAGACTATTGTCGTGACTGCACCGTAAATCTTATTCTTGTTACCGTTTGTCATTGCTTGTTGCTAAAAGAACTTTGTGTTTGTTGTCTGTCTCTTTGTTTATCTCGTTGACAGCGTCGATGATGTTTACAATATATTGAACAGCAACGCTCTTGTCGGAACGAATAACGACGGTACCTTCAATCTCTCCCGAGAGAGCAGCGTGTATCTCCGACTGTAAACGACTCTCATCGATGGCGACGCCTTCATCGCCTATATAATATTGATTCCTCTCATCGACATAAACAGTGACGGTCTGCTTCGACATCGTCTTGCTATTGCTCGATGGTAACAACAACTTGATGGCGTTAGGCGCAACTAATGTCGATGTCAACATGAAGAATATCAACAATAGGAAAACTAAATCCGACATCGACGACGAATTGAAGTCTATCTTTCTCTTATTTCTCGATTTTATTGCCATAAGCTTAATAATTTACAATTATAGTTAACAGTCAATTGTTAATTGTCAATTGCTTCACGCTGGTTCGTTCAATACGTCCATAAATTCTATACTCTTGCTTTCTAAGAGGTTAACGACATTGTCGATTCTCGATACGAGTACGTTGTATAAAATGAAAGCGATGATACCGACGATGAGACCGCCTACTGTTGTCACCATTGCTTCATAAATACCAGCCGACAACAACTCGATGTCGATATTGTTTCCTGCCATCGACATATCGTAAAATGCGCGTATCATACCTGTGACGGTGCCAAGGAACCCGAGCATAGGAGCAGCACCTGAAATCATACCTATCAGAGCAACGCCTTTTTCTAACTTGCTGACTTCGAGATTACCAACGTTCTCAATGGCTGTCTGTATGTCGTTCAATGGCTTGCCGATACGTGAGATTCCTTTTTCTATCATCCTTGAGATAGGTGTGTCGGTTTCCTTACATAAATCTTTGGCTTCGCTTAGCTTTCCTTCAATCATATATTCACGAATCACGTTCATGAAGTTGTCGTCTTTCTTCGAGGCTTTGTTGATGGTGATAAATCTCTCAGTGAAGATATATATCGCGATGACAGAAAATACGGCAAGGACTATCATAATCCATCCGCCTTCTTTTGCCAATTCCCATAACGATAACTTAATCTCTTCTGCCTCTGGAGTGTTGATGAGGTCGCCTGTGACCTGAAGAATAATACTCAATAAATTCATTTCTTTTTATTTTTTTTGTTTATATGATAAACTTTCTTTTTTAAAAATTATTTTACTTGATTTCGGTATGTTGATTTTTCCGCTCGAACTGTCGGACGAAGCTCCTGTAACCGACGATAAGACATTGATTTTTCCTTCCATCTTAAGAACGCCCAAGAACGCGAAAATGAGTGCTTCTTTGTAATCTATTATCATCGTGTCGGGGATGACGACTTCGTGTCTGCTCAAAACAGCGATTCTTTCCATCAGGAAATTGTTTTTTGCACCGCCGCCTGTCACAAGCATCTTGCTCGTCTCCATCTCGTTGATAGATTTAGCAATCTGTATCGCGATATGTTCAGTAGCTGTCGCCAATAAATCTTTAGCGGAGAGATTAGACTCGTCAATGATTTTATGTTGAACATCTTCAAAAAACTCTCTTCCCAACGACTTAGGTGCTTCTTGACGATAATATGGATTGTCGTTTAATATGTTTAACAACTCTTCATTCACAACGCCTTGACGTGCGAAGTTGCCGTTGTTGTCGTAGTCGTAGCCTAATTTTCCTGCGAGATAATTCAATAATTGGTTTGCCATACAGATGTCGTATGCCACGCGTTTTCCGTCGTGTTCGTAAGATACGTTGGCTATTCCGCCTATGTTCAGACAGATAGGATATGCTGCGAAGAGATGACGGTCGCCGATAGGAACTAATGGCGCTCCTTGTCCTCCTTTAGTAACGTCTTCTGTACGGAAGTCGTTGATGGTCATGATGCCTGTTATGTCGGCTATCGACTGTCCATCGCCGATCTGCAAGGTGTAGCCTTCGTTTGGTTTATGGAAAATGGTATGTCCGTGAGAGGCTATCAGCTTAGGCTCTAACTCGTATTTCTTGATGAAACGCTTTGTTACGGTTCCGAGATATTCTCCGTATTCCTTGTCTAACGACTTAAGCTCTTCCTCGTTTTTGTTGAAAGACTCAGAGAGTTGCTCTTTCCAATATGTCGGATAAGGCACGTTGCCGGCTTCAACTATCTGGAAAAACCATCTCTTGTTGTCGTGACTGAAATTGACGTATGCGATGTCGATGCCGTCTAATGAACTTCCCGACATCAATCCGATTGCCTTAAAATCTCTCATGTTATAAAACGTTTATGAGTTTCTCCAAATGTGTGCTGTTGGAACCTTTTATCAGAATCTTCTTTCCAATGATGTTATTGGAATTTATATGTTGTATCAAGGCATCAACGTTTTCAAAAGTCGCGTATGATATTTTCGCTACTTTCTTAAATTCATCGCCAACGAGAATGACATCTTCGAAACCGAGTGCTTCGATAAGATCGACGATAATCTTATGTTCGTTCTCCGACTCATTGCCGAGTTCTTTCATGTCGCCTAAGATGAGCAAAGAATTGTCGCCGCATATATTCTTAAAATTCTTTAACGAATGTTGCATGCTGGTAGGGTTGGCGTTGTATGCGTCCATCACAAGCTCGTTTCTCTCGCTTTTTATAAACTGTGAACGATTGTTGGTTGGACGATATTCTTGCAATGCTTCGACAATCTTTTCATCTTCAATATTAAAATATTGACCTACGGCTATGGCAGCTGCAACGTTTTCAAGATTATAATCGCCAACCAAGTTGGTTTTTATCTCATGACCATTCCACATCACTGTGAGATATGGGTCAGATGAAACGATGGAGACATTGACGTCGGCATTTTCTTTTCCATACTTAAACGAAGAAATACCTTCGGCGATACTAATTAATAATGTATTATCCTTATTTACAAAAATCTTTATATCTCTCTGGTCTCCTACGTTCCTCAAATAATCATACAGCTCTTTCTTTGTCATGACGACACCTTCGAAATTACCGAAACCTTCTATATGAGCTTTTCCGATATTTGTTATTATTCCGAAGTTTGGTTGAGCTATCTTACATAGCTGATCTATCTCGTTAGGATGGTTGGCGCCCATCTCTACAACGGCTAACTCTGTCTCTGGTTTAATGCGCAGCAATGTGAGAGGCACTCCTAAGTGATTGTTGAAGTTGCCTTGTGTGTAGATGATGTTATATTTTTTAGAAAGAACAGCCGATACCAATTCTTTTGTCGTTGTCTTTCCGTTGGTTCCTGTTATTCCGATTATTGGAGTGCCGCATTTCTCGCGATGTATTTTTGCGAGTTCTTGTAATGTCGTCAGGCTGTCATCTACGATAAATAGTCGTTCGTGATGAGGCAGGTCTTTTCTGTCGGCTATGACGCAGGCTGCCACGCCTTCTTCTGCCACCTGATAAGCGAAGTCGTTGCCATCGAAGCGCTCGCCTTTGAGAGCTACGAAGACGCATCTTTCTTCAATCTTGCGACTGTCGGTGGAGACTAGATATTTCTGTGAATAATATTGATAAATCTTTTCTATTGTTTTCATTTCAATACTAAAAAAGCCGTCAATAATAAGACGGCTTATATCGTTATTTTATAACTATTTACTGAGCCAATGCACTACCTATTTTATTCATGGCACATCTGAATCCCACTGTTGAAGAGCTTTCGTCTTCGTTCATGAAGCGTCGTACTGAAGGACTAAGGTAGTAAGCACCGTCAGCCCAAGAACCACCTTTATATACGCGTGATTTGTCGGAGATCAATGTTGTTACGCCATAGTCATACATCTGTGAAGTATATTCTTCTTGGTTGACGTTCTCGTTGGTCCAGTCGGTTTGTATTGTTGATTTGTAGTCTCCATCGTTATGGTTGAGACTATAAACGTTGATGGTGTCTTGGCTGTAGGCGTTGCCACGATAAGGGTTGTGGTCGTTGATATCTTCGAATGACAAAGGACGATAGACGTCAAGCACCCATTCTGAGACGTTACCAGACATGTTGAACAAGCCGTAGTCGTTAGGCCAGTAAGATACAACAGGAGCAGGGAATGCTGCGCCGTCGTTCAAGCTGCCGGCTACACCCATATAGTCACCTTTGCCTCTTTTGAAGTTAGCTGTGAAACTACCGTCGTAGTTTTTCTCGTTGCTTCTCATGCCGTCGGTGTTCCAAGGATATGCTCTGCGTTCTGTTATGCGTTCGCCGTCGGTGTTGCCGATGAGACCTAATGCTGCATATTCCCATTCGGCTTCAGTGGGGAGACGATATTTAGGAAGGAGTATGCCGTCTTCCATTTTCACGTTCATGGTTACGTTCTCACCGTTGACTTCGCTGCTGACAGTACTCATATATTGACCTGCTAAATATGCTTCTGTCGTGAAGTGGTTGTCTGGTGTTTGACTGGTGTTATGACTTAAAGCACCTGCTTCAACCAACAACATTTCGTTGACTCTGTCGGAACGCCATGCTGCATAGTCGTTGGCTTGTAACCAAGAAACACCTACTACAGGATAGTCTCTGTATGAAGGGTGACGGAAATAAATCTCTACCATAGGCTCGTTGTATGACAATGAGTTGCGCCATACTGTGGTGTCAGGGAGAGCTCTGTTGACCATCTCTGGATATTCAGCACCGTAAACTCTGTTTAACCAGTGAATGTATTCCAAATAATCTAAATTGCTGACTTCTGTTTGGTCCATATAGAATGATGACACTGTAACCTGGCGAGGTGTGTTGTTCCATTCATAATATACGTTTTCTATGGTGCTGCCCATCGTGAATGTGCCCCCTTCAATAGGAACAAGACCTGGACCTGTGATCTGCTGAGCTGATTCTACTACATTAAATCCTCCATTTGCCGGATCGTTGTAATTCCATCCTGTCGTACGCGACACCTGATCATTACTCTTAAAACATGATACTAACAAAAAACTTACAGAAAAAATCGCAAGTAATGACTTAATACTGATATTTCTACGCATTATTTAAATGTTTAATTATTTTTTCTTAAAACTTTAAATTCCTTACTTTATTGCTTAAACGCAAAGATTTTATTTAATTTTTTGATATGAAAAATCAAACTGCAATTTTACGGAATTTTTTGCAAAGAAAATAACATTAATTATTTTTTTTTAAAACCTTTTTTCAACAATAAAAATTACTTATCTTCGTTTCGCTTTTGTTAAATGTAATATACTTTGAAAATATAATCCGATTATGAATTTAAGTGTCTGTAAAACAAGAATATTTTTACTATTTGTTTTTCTTTCGATAAATATCTTTTCGATAAAAGCTCAGATTTCTGACTCTTTTTTCGTCGATTTTAAGTGGAACGGAATTGAGAGATTTATTTTTCTCGACGATACCATTTACCATACTTCTTTCGAGAACGCTTTCTTCGACAATGATATAGAAAGAAAGAATCCCTTGTATCGACAGATTATTCCCGTTCATTCCGAGAATGTCGCCTTAGATTTTGAAGTCGATGTCTTAGAATCGGAAATGGTTCCTGATGAGGAATTAAATCTTCTGAAAAGCGATATAGGACAGACTCCTTATTACAAAGCAGCCATTATGCAGTCGCGCGACAATTGTAATATCAACTTCGAATTATCTCCTTATTTTATTAATGATGGTAAAACGATGCGCGTCCTTTCTTGCAAAGTGTCTTACTTTATAAAAGAAACAAAAAGAGAATCAAAGAGATCGTATGTGGAGAACTCGGTGCTTTCTTCTGGAAAATGGTATAAGATGTCTATTCCTTCAACAGGGATGTATAAGATTTCTTATTCCGATATGTCGTCAATGGGAATTGATGTGTCGTCGATAAATCCAAAGAATATCAAGATTTTCCATAATGGCGGCGGAACTCTTCCTGTGCTAAATAAAGATGAACGCCATCAAGATTTGGTGGAAATACCGATTTATGTAGCAGGCGAAAACGACGATTCTTTCGACTCCAACGATTATATAGTGTTTTATGCGAGAGGTCCTGTGACTTGGAATTACGTCAATGGCATGTACGAAAGAAATCTTAATCCTTATTCCGATTTGTCGTATGTCTTCCTTACCACAGATCTCGGCGAAGGAAGACGTATCGAAAATGCAGAGACGATAGATGAAGATGCCGATGTGGACGTGACACAATTCGTTGATTATAAATTGATAGAAGAAGACACATACAATATTAACAATATGGGTGCGTCGTGGTATGGAAACAAATTCGATGCTGTGACGACACTCTCTCATACATTCAGCTTCCCAAATATAGTCAAAAATAGAAACTGCGCTTTGAAGTCGGAGGTGGCGTCGCAGAACAGCGCCCAAGCTTCTTTTATTTTCAAGGTGAATGGCTCGCAACTGTCTGTGCTTAACTTTGAAAAGATTGTAAGTTCAAGCGTTTATGCAAAGACAAAAAACACAAGTAATATTTATTTTAAATCAACAAAAGATGATGTCGTAGTGGATATGAGTTATCATAAAAGCGCCACTTCGTCGGTGGCGTGGTTAGACTATCTCATTATTAATGCGTGGCGCGAACTGAAGTTTACGGGCAATGTGATGCGTATAAGGAATCCGGAGTGTTTTAATGTTGACAAGATATACAGATACGAGATAAGAAACGCTTCCAACTCAATGCAGGTGTGGGATGTTACCGATGCCGTGAATCCGAAGAAGATGCAGCTTCAGATGAACTCCAATGTGGCTGCTTTCAAGGTGAGAGGAAGTCAAGATAATGAGTTCATGGCTTTTGACGGCGGCGAGTTTAAGAGCGCAAGTTTCGTCGCGACAGTTCAGAATCAAGACCTTCATTCCAAATACAATTTTGATTATCTCATCATAACGCATCCCGATTTCTATTCACAGGCTCAACGTCTTAAGGAGATACATTCTCGCCTCGATGACTTGGAGATAGAGATAGTGACACCGCAGCAGATATATAACGAGTTTTCGTGTGGAGCATTAGACATCACTGCAATCCGCGATTATATCAAGATGATATATGATAAGTCGGATAAAAGATTGAGATATGTCCTTCTTTTCGGTGATGCCTCATACGACTTCAGAAATAAGAGCGGCAATGTATGTTTTATCCCGACATACGAGTCGGTACATTCTGTATCATCAAGTTGTATTGCTTCCGACGATTTCTATGTTTGTTTAGATACTAATGAAGGTAATATGGTTTCAGGCAGTAATGTGGTTGATGTGGCATTGGGTAGGCTTCCCGTGACCACCTTAGAAGATGCAGAGGCTATGATAGACAAGATAGAGTCGTATGTATCTAACAAAGAAGATACTATGGGTTCGTGGCGTAAATTCATTACTTTCAGTGCCGACGACAATGATACATATTACATGAGTCATGCTGAGAAATTGCAGGAGATAGTTAAGAGTCACGCTGGTGAAGATTTCCTTTTCGATAAGATATATTTAGATGCTTATCCACAGGTCGCTACATCGAGTGGTAAACGCTCTCCTGAATGTAACGCTGCAATAACCAATAGGGTAGAACTCGGTACTTCGATATTGAACTATATCGGTCACGCCGGTGAGGTGGGTTGGGCTGACGAGCGTATCTTGACAAATGAAGATATTCTCTCGTGGCGTAACTCGACGAAACTTCATCTCATGATAACTGCCTCGTGTGAGTTCACGCGTTTAGACGATCACACGAGAGTGTCTGCCGGAGAGTATGTCTTCCTTAATCCTAACGGAGGAGCAATAGCCATGATTTCGGCGGCAAGAGTGACGTTTGGCTCTAACAATCAATCGATGATGATAAACTTCTATGAACATCTCATGGATATAGAGGGCGGTAATTATATCGCTATGGGCGATATGTATGTCTATGCTAAACAGGTAGGCGACAATAATTCTAAGGTCTATTACTTCATAGGCGACCCGGCTTTGCGTCTCAACTTCCCTCTGAACAAGGTGGAACTGACGTCTATCAATAATCATGAACTGTATCAGACAGATACTCTCAGAGCTCTTCAGAATGTCGATGTCAAAGGCGTGATAAAAGATGTTAATGGCGATTTGATGACAGACTTCAACGGAACGGTTCAGATAAATGTTTATGATAAGGAAAATACTCATAACACATTTGGTGATGAGAGCGACGTGTATGAGTTTAAGCTGCGCGACAACATCATATTTACTGGTAAGGTGCCTGTAGTGAACGGTGAGTTCACCGCAAACTTCACGCTGCCAAAGGACATTAATTACAGCTATGGTACAGGTTTGATGAGCTTTTATGCTTATTCCGACAAAACTGACGCTCAAGGTTCTTATACAAACTTTATCGTAGGTGGCTTGAATCAAGATGCAGTGGCAGACGAAGTGGGCCCTAAGATTGTGTTGTTTATCGACGACGAGAACTTCGTAGATGGTTCCATGACAAACGAGAATCCTTCGCTGTTAGCATACATAAAAGATGAAAACGGAATCAATACCTCGGGTGCAGGAATAGGTCACGACATCACGGCAACCTTGACGGGCGCGACTAATAAAACATATAGCCTTAATCAGTTCTACGACGCTCCTCTCTCAATGTATGAGTTTGGTATTGTCTCGTATAAATTCTATAACCTCAACGAAGGTGAACATTTGTTGACTTTCAGAGCTTGGGATATCTATAATAATTCCAATACAGCCACAATAAGATTTAATGTCGTTAAGGGAAAGATTGTTGAGATAGAAAATCTTGTCAACTATCCAAATCCTATGTCCGATAATACCAATTTTACTTTTGAACATAACCAAAAAGATAATGAGATAGATATTGTGATAAGGATATATAATGTTATGGGACAATTGGTTAGAACTATAGAGGAACAATCTTTTGGAGCTACTGCACGTATCTCTCCAATACGATGGGATGGATGCTCCGATGATGGCGATAAACTTCCGTCAGGAGTATATATATACAATGTGACAATATCCAACTCCCAGAATGAAAAATCAACGGAATATTCTAAATTGATAATTGAATAATAATTATTATATTTGCCAAGTTTTTCAGATTGTTATTTTTTTTGAAAAATTTTATAAAAATACAATAATGATAATCAAAGTTCGTTACAAACAAAAATCAATAATAAAATAGAAATAAAATTTAAAAGATAAAGTATGAAGAAAGGTGTTAAGCTATTTACATTACTGTCAGTAATGATTTGTACTGGTTTAAGTGTTAAGGCACAATCAGATGCAGAAATTGGACAAGTTTTAGGACATAATTTAGATTACAACGTCATCTCGACAGCAGTACCTTTTATGAGCATCGCTCCTGATGCAAGGTCGTCGGCTATGGGTGACGTCGGCGTTTCAACATCTCCCGATGTTTATTCAATGCACTGGAATCCTGCAAAATACGCATTCATTGAAGAAGATTTCTCAGTGGGCCTCGCATATAGCCCTTGGCTCAGAAGTTTGGTTAACGATATGAACATCGCATACTTGGCAGCGTCAAAAAGAGTCAGCCCTAAAGCAACAGTAGCTGCAACATTGCGTTACTTTAGTCTCGGTGACATCAATTACAGAGGTGATAATAATGAAGATGATGGAACATATTCACCTAACGAATGGGCTATCGATGTGGCTTATTCACGTAAACTCGGTAAATATATCTCCGGATCTGTAGCAGGTAGATTGATATATTCCGACATCACTCAAGGCATAGGTGACTACAATAAAGCAGCGGTCTCAGTAGCAGCCGACATCGCAGTATATTACACACGTGATGTTTATTGGTTTAACTCCATTGATGCCAATTTCTCATGGGGTGCTGCCATCACAAATATCGGCTCTAAAATGAACTACAACAAAGCAAGCTTAGAAAAAGACTTTATTCCAACAAACCTTCGTTTCGGTCCAACATTGAAAATAGATATCGATGATTTCAATACATTCGCATTCTCTGTAGATTTCAATAAACTCTTGGTTCCAACACCTCCAATCTATGCAACAGACTCTGTTGGTAGCCCTATTGTTGGCACCGATGGCAACTATCTCATCGCTTCAGGTATGGATAACAATGTTGGTCTCGTTCAAGGTATTTTCCAATCATTCTACGATGCACCAGGCGGATTCAGCGAAGAGTTGAAGGAGTTTACCCTCGGCTTAGGTGCTGAATATTGGTACAATGATGTCTTTACAGTACGCGCAGGTTTCTTCCATGAAGCTCAGATGAAAGGTAATCGCCGTTATGTTACTCTCGGCGCCGGATTGAAATACAACGTGTTCGCTTTAGATATTTCTTACTTGGTACCTGTCAACAACACAGCAACCTCAGGACAAAATCCTCTCGAAAATACACTCCGCTTCAGTTTGACATTCAACTTGGATAGATGGGGTGACAATACAAAATTAGAGAAAGTTAATTAATCATCGTAGAGACGTACCAATTACACCAAAAAATATCAACAATATGTAATTGATGCGTCTCATTGATATACGTACCAATTACACCTATGAAATTAAATAAGATGTAATTGATGCGTCTTGATTTACATCACAATAAAACTCTTACCGACTCTTCTGTCTTCGTAAATAATATCAAGATGGAAGAGTCCTTTTTTTAACATATTGCAATTTATTTCAATTCTTTCGGTATCTCCTGAGTTATTAATTTCCATTAACTTCTGACCTGAGCTGTTATAAACATCAACTCTCATTATACCTTTACCTTCTACGAACAAAATGTCTTTCACAGGATTTGGATAAATATTTAAGTCGCTATCATTCAGAGAGCTTCTTACTTCGATAAAATCTTCGTGGCGGAAGTGGTCTTGTTTTGTAGCGACAATCTTAATCTTCCCTTCTTTATAAAACGGTTCTATCACGACGATGCTGTCTTCTCCAAACGAAGTCGCAATTAATTCGCCATCGACGGAAAGAGCTACGCGTGTGTCTTTGTCTTTTCTTATGACGAAAGAAGCACAAGATGTAGATATTTCTTTAGGATAATCTATTGCTATATGCTGAGGCAACTCGGTGTTTAGTTGTAGATATGCGTCACCGAAATAATGAAACAAATTGTAGGTTATGTCTTTATATATTGAATTGTTAGGCCATAACGACTGTTTAAGAAAATATTTGCCGTAATCATTTGCGAAAGCCGGATATTTGAAAGAGGTCTCATTATTTCCGTATGGCATGAAGTCGTTCCAGAGATAATCGTAGAAGCCCCAGACGTATGTGTCGTTGACGAAGGAATAAGAAAGCTGAGACGCTGCCACCACAGCAACGGCACCGTTTTCTACTCTAAGGAAGCGTTCTGCAAAACAGTCGTTGTCACCCTCTCCATAACCAAAGTCGCCGGTTTGACAATTAGCCGACATGATGAAAGTAAGATCTTTGTTATTCAGATTGTTGATGTCGTTATTGGTAAAATCCGGATTGTCCCAAGTTTGAAAAGTTCCATGAGAGCGATGTTGAACTAAGAAAGTGCCGTCGTTTATTGCAGAACTTATGTTATGATTTGTAGCGTCCCATTCTGTCAGATACCTTATGTCATTGGGAATGTAATTCAATCCCTTAGGTCCGAAGTAGTTAATTATTTTATTTGTGTTTGCGTTTGTTGACCACACAGAATCCGGCGTTCCATTGTTGATAGAGTTCAGTCGGGTGGGGGACTTACCAATCTTTTCAAAGTAACCGGCAATTATCTCGGAGCACAATTGAAACCATCGACTTTCGTCGAAACCCATAGCAGTGACGGGATGATTATAATAATTTGGATTTAATGAAGGAAATTTCTCATAATTCATAGTCTTTCTTACCATCAGTTCAGCCTGCTGAGCATTGGCCGCCGGCATTCGAGCGATGCATATCTCCGGAAGGTTGTCGTAATCGAAATCGACGAGTTTGTTGTCGGAGAGATATTTTATGTTATTGTCAAAATTGTTTCTGATATAGAAAGATGTGATTCCTTTTGTGTTGTCATCGGAATAATCGCCGAAGAGAAGTATTGCCGATGGAACCAAGTCGCAGTTGTTGTAAATGTCTTCGAAGTAATCTCTTAATACGGAAGGATTATTATCGCCAATCTCGTCGATGTTTATTACTTTTGTCGATATTCCTTGTTCGTTGCGGAATCGAGCGAGCGTGTCAGCCCATTGTCGCATCTCTTCATTATCAGGGCAGACAACGAGGTATTGGCAGTTCTGACCCTGAATATTGAGATTCAGAGATATTATAAATGTTAATATGAGAAAGAGATTTTTCATTATAAAAGGCTGAACTGATGTTGTTGCAAAGATAAATATTTATGTCTAAAATACTTGGCAATTTCTTGTAATTAATACAAGTAATTATGAATTTATTGTTTGGATAATTTTGTTTTGACTTCTCAAATTGATCAATTTAAAATAATTATACGCATTATTTAAAAAATAATTAAGAATTAATGCGTTATGAATTAAAAATTATTTTACATTTGCGAGTGAATAAGGATACTTAAAAATAATCATAAATGTCAATGTCGGTTTTAAACATCGTAGGAAAGCCATTAGATGCTAATAGTGTGTCTAACTCATTGATATATTTGATTTTACCCCCCCCGTTGCGTTAATTTGTGAACCGAATACCAATTCTAAATCATCTTTTGAATCTTATTTAAACATTATAAACAAGGTGCATTTTTGTGCCTTGCAATCTCGTATTATATCTTGTCGAAATTAATCAATTTTAAATATTATGAAGAAACTATTGTTGATTATCATTTTTGTAATGGCTCAAGGTGGTCTGATAAAAGCCCAAAACACGATGACATTGTCGTCGGCGGAAGGTAATCCTAATGATATTGTTGATATAGAACTGTCGGTAAATAATACTGATAGTTTTATTGCTTTTCAGGCGGATATTCCTCTTGGAGAGAATCTTACCTACGTCGAGAACTCGGCAGAGCTGTTCAGAGATAATGGTCATGAGTTTTCTGCGACGGTCGTTGATGGCACTCTGAAGATTTTTGCTTATTCATTTCCAAGTGCAGCTTTCAACGGAAATGAAGGAAAACTCGTTTCTTTCCAGCTAAAACTCGGTAGCGAGCCGGGCAGCAATACTCTGACTTATACCAAAGCTAAATTGGTTAGCGCTTCAAATACAGAGTTGCCGCTCACCACTACAGACGGCTCAGTCTTGATAGCTGCACCAAAACTTCAGATAACGACATCTCAAATAAATTACGGTCACGTCCCAATCAGAAGCACATACACAAGAAGTTTCAGTGTGAAGAATATCGGCAACGAGCCTCTTACTATCACCGAGCTTCAGTTCTCTGACGAGACTTTGTCGTGTCCTTCTTTCGCAGAAAAGACACTCGTTGTAGGTAGCACTACTTCTTTTTCAATAGTTTATTCTCCTGTACTTGCCGGCGCGGTGAACTACACAATCACGGTGAAATCTGACGCTGCCAATGGTGATCAATCTATAAAAGTCATCGCTGACCCTTATTCGGTGAACGAGTTGCACATAGAAAGTACGAGTGACTATTGCGACAGCATCGTCGATATTAATATCAAAGTAAACAACATGGATACCATCACAGGATTTCAATTTTTTATAAAGATGCCGACAGCTCTTCAATATCAGACTGGCAGCTTTAAATTGACTTCACGCAGCATCGATCATATTGCAGCTGCAAACATGAGAAACGACACTCTCGTGATGATGGCTTACTCAACATCAAACACAAACTTCAGCGGTGAAGACGGCGTTATAGCAAGTTTTAAAGTTAAGATTAAAGGTAATTCTGGCTATCATTATCTCTATCCGAAAAACGTGATACTCACTGATGCTAACGCAGTCAATGTGATGTCGGGTGCCTATAGCGGTTATGTATATGTCAGGTCGCCGAAGATAAATGTCGCTTCAATACAAGAATTTGTGGCATCGTCGGTGACGGATGTTGCTGAGAAATTAGTAGAGATAAGAAACGCGAGCAATGCACCCTTACGTATTGACAGCGTGAAGTTTAGCGACGATTATCTTTCTTGTACGACAAATTTACCTTTAGTGATAAAGGATTATAGCAGTGCCAACATAAGCTTACAATGCGACAAAGAGACTGAAGGAGATTTCCAAAGCACGATGAGGATATATAGCAACGACCCTACAACGGGCTTGGTTGTTGTAAAAGTTAAGGGAAACAGATATGAACCAAACGGGCTTTCGATAGATAACGAGCCTGTCACTTTGATGAAATATTTAGATGTGCTTGTCGATATGAACAACTACTCGGAGATTACGGCAGTTCAAGCCGACTTCAGTTATCCTAACGAAGATTATACATTGACAAGTAGCGACTTTAGTCTGACAGACAGATGCTCTGGTTTCTCGCTGAAGGCGGTAGCAACCAACGATTCTACCTTCAAGATTATCATGTTTTCGATGAGCAACGCCATCATCAGCGGCAACGAAGGAAGTATCATAAAAATAAAACTTACGCGTAAAGACGGAGCCGACAATGAGACAGCAACAGTGAGTCTTAAAAACATCATTCTCAGTGATGTCAATAGCAGCAACAAAGATTCCGAAGGAGATAAGATAAAGAAGATAGAACTTAAGAGTATTCATCAAAAGACTCTATCCCAAGGCTGGAACTGGTTCTCGACATATATTAATGTAGGTGGAGAAGAAGGATTTGAGATGCTTAAGCAGACTCTCAGTGACAATGCACTTGTGGTAAAATCGCAGATGGAATTTGTGAAGTATTATGATGAGTATGATATGTGGAGCGGTTCTTTGACGACAATTGACAATGGTAATATGTACAAAATCAATATGAAAAATGAGCATACTATAACGATGCAAGGTTTCTTGACTGATACTTTAAATTTCAATCTGACATTGCAACCTGGCTGGAACTGGATTAGTTATCCTCTTAATGAGGAATTGAATTTGAATGACATTGACTTTGGATTTACTCCAAAACAAGGTGATTATATCAAATCGCGAGACTATTTTGCAAGATATTACGAGGGATATGGCTGGAGTGGCTCTCTCGAAGTGTTGAAACCAGGAGAAGGCTATATTTACAATAATACAGATGAGGAAGAAAAAATATTAAAATATTCAAAGAAAAATAATTAATTTATTATGAAAAAGACATTTATAACATTAGCGATTTTGTTATTTGCGAAAACACTTATGTCGGTTGAATTGCATTGGAAAGCTGCTCCATTGGAATACGACATGATTATGACAGCAGCTGTTTATATCGATAATGAAGAACAGCAAAATGAGCTGCTTGAATTAGGAGTTTTTTTAGGTGATGTTGTCAAAGGTAGCGCATTGCCGAAACTTTCTCCTATCACAAATAAATACCTCTATTATATTAATGTGTATAGCGAGGAACTTACAGCATCGATGACATTCAAATTGTATAACCACGAGACTGAAGAAGAGATGGTCTTAGATTGCAGTCAAGTGCTTGATTTTGTATCGGAAGAAGACTATGGAGATGACATTATTCCATACATCATCAATTTCACAACTCCAATTCCAGCTGTCACTTTCATCGGCAACGGTTCATGGAGCGAGACATCAAACTGGAGGGGTTCAGCATTACCAACTGCCGATGATGATGTCTTTATAGATGGTGATGCTACTATCACAAACGGCAGCAACATAACAGTAAAATCCTTAGCGATAAACTCAGGCAAATCCCTGACAATAGACAATGGCGGAATCCTTACTGTGACAGAGACTGTCACCAATACCGATTACGATGCTTTGATAATTAATGAAGGAGGACAGATTGTTCAATCCAATGACAATGTAGCTGCAACGTTCAAGAAGACAATCGTAGTTCCTTCTAATGTTTGGGGTGAACCTGATAAAACTGGCTGGCAGTTTGTTTCATCGCCAGTAACAAAGTCTGCTACAGCAGATTTTATTCCAATAAATGATGACTACGATCTTTACAAGTATGACGGGACACAAGAACTTCAATGGATTAACTATAAAAATAGCGACGATTTTGAAGAGTCTTTTACGTCGGGAATAGGTTATCTTGTTTCATACCAAACCCAAGCACAAGCTTCTTTTAAAGGAAATTTAAATCCGAATTCTTTTTTTGAATTTGCAATAGATTCGTATAGCTCAGATAATGTCTTGGCTAATTTTTATCTGTTAGGTAACCCATTCACTTTTGAAATTGACTGGGAATTAGCTGACTATAGAAGAATAGAAGATGGCTTTGCTACATTGAATTCATCTACTGGTTCTTATATTTATAATGTAGAAGGATTGATAAAGGTTGGTGAAGGCTTCATGGTGTGTACCACAAGATCTGGTGCATATTTGGAATATGACAATTCAGCAAAGTCGAGAAGAGAGAAAAATGATTATATCAATATTACAGCTTCAAATGTCGATGGCTCCGACAATCTCATAATTCGCTTTGACGAAAACGAAGAGGCAGACGGTTTCGTTAAATTAGAAAACTTCAACGATAAGATTGCCAACATTTATGTAAAATCAAACGATAACAATTATGCAATCTTTAACTATAATGAAGAAACAACAGAACTTCCTCTTTACTTCGACGCAAAAGAAATGGGAACTTATACATTGAGTTTCGATATTAAAGGTAATTACGAAAACCTTTATCTCATCGACAAGATGACAGGAGAGAAAATGAATCTCCTTATAGAAAATGAATATTCTTTTATCGCAAATTCAAATGATAACCCAGAACGTTTTATCATTAAGATGGACAACAATCAACAGATAACAGACAACAGTCATTTTGCATACGTTTCGGGAGAAGAACTTATCATCAATGCTGAAGGTTCAATTCAGATCATAGATATGATGGGAAGAGTGGTTTATTCTAACGATGTGACAAACGACAATAACAGAATTGATGTCAGAGACTTCAACAGCGCAGCATATATCATTAGAGTAATAAATGAAAATGGAATTAATGTTCAGAAGATAATATTATAATGACAACAGTCAACAGACTTCGTTTATGGTCGCTGAGCCTGTCGAAGCGCTGGGCGATAGTGTTATGCCTTCGGCAAGCTCAGGCACCGCATACCTAAGGACTGTTGACCGTTGTCCGTTGACTTTAAAAAAAATAGGAAATGAAAAAACTCATAATAACAATAACACTCGCACTTGGACTCGGGATGAGTTTGAATGCACAAAACGACACTTTCTTCACATATAATAATTATGATACCGACAGAAGTTCATCATGGGGAACAGAAGCTCCTGGTATTCCTAACGTTCATGGATTAAGTGAAGATTATCAAGTGGTAGAAACCCCTCTTGGCAGCGGCATCATCTTGCTCGCAGGAATGGCGTTGGGATATGGAATTAAAAGGAGAATTGAAAATGTAGAGACGCGTCAACAACACAATAAGAAATAAAAAAGAGGTTGTTGACACGTCTAAAAAATGGAAGATTAATGTAGAGACGTACCAATTACACCGAAAAATATAAACAAGATGTAATTGATGCGTCTCAAGAAAAAATGAAATAATGTCAAGGAGACGCATCAATGATATGGTTAAATATAGACCTTGTTCTTTGATATAAAGTTTTTCTAACCATATCATTGGTACGTCTCTACCTTGGACACGTCTAAAAAAATAAAATATAAACCAATTAAAAATAAATAGTCATGAAAAAGAGATTCTTTACATTGATGTTGCTTCTCGTCGGTTCTGTGGCTGCTTTTGCACAGAGCATGAACAACGACGATGAAGTTGTGAAAATCGACCCGATGAATCGTTTGAACTCGGTGGAAGGCGAGGTGATCGTCAAGTTCGCCGACGACACTCCTTTCGAGTTGATGTATGACAGAACCGGCAACTTTAAAGGCACCGGACTTTCTTCGGTGGATAAGTTGTTGAGAAACTATGAGCTCGTCGCTATCGATAGGCTTTGTCCTAACGATGACCCAAAACGCGAGCTTCGTTCTTCAAAGAGCTACAACGGCGGTGATGTGGTGGAACGCGACCTCAGCCGTCTATGCCTTGTGAAGATTAACACTCCTGCCGACAAAGCTGATAATCCGGAATATGACATCCGCGTCCTAACCGACAGACTCATCGAAGAGTTTAACGCTATGGACGAGGTGGAGTTTGCAGAACCGAATTATTTCATTTATTCCGTTGGAATAGAAGAGTCACCGAGTCACCGAGTCGCCGAGATGGTGCCTTCGACAAGCTCAGACACCGCATTGGTCACTGAGCCTGTCGAAGTGACAAGTGATGATAGAGATGGCGGTCATCATCATCATAACCATGACGCTTATCATAAGGAGCCTTTCTATAAACACCAATGGGGATTGAAGGCTACCAAGATTGACAAGATCTGGGAAGTTGACGAGAATGAAGAAGGCGATCGTATGATTATCGCTGTCTTGGACACAGGTGTCGATATTGAACATGCTGACCTCGCCGATAACATCTGGACTAACCCTAACGAGATTGACAACAACTCCGATGATGACGGCAATGGTTATAAAGACGACATTCATGGTTATGACTTCGTTAACAAGACTGCCAAGATGGACGACTACAACGGACACGGAACGCACTGCGCCGGTATCATTGCTGCTGTAGGTGATAATGGTATTGGTGTCGTAGGTGCAAACCCTAAGACTTATATCATGCCTATCACCGTAATGCAAAGCAACGGAACAGGTTCTATCTCAACTATCATTGAAGGTATAAGCTATGCCAAGAACAACGGCGCCGATATTATTAGCATGAGTATCGGTACTTACGCCTATTCTATCGCTCTTGAACAGGCTCTCGCTCAGGCTTATCAAAGCAGCGTTCTCGTGGCAGCAGCAGGTAACGACGGTTTGAATATTGACGAAACAGCTTTATGTGCTAATCCTTATATTGTGGATATGCCAATGTATCCTGCAGCCTTTACTTTCGTTCTTGGTGTACAGGCTACGACAGAAACTGAAGACGGTGGTTATGAGTTGGCTTCTTTCTCCAACTACGACTGCGACGGTCCTTCATATTCGGGTTATAGCGAAGAGCAACTTTACAATTACGAATTACGAGCTCCAGGTACAGATATAGTAAGTACGGTACAAAACGGTAACTATAAATATCTCAACGGAACATCTATGGCTTGTCCTTTGGTAGCTGGTGGTATCTCGGCTCTTCTTCATGCTAAGCCGTATGCCTCACAGGAGATGCTCTGGGGCGACCTTATCAATACCTCTGGTGCTAACGTTGACTTCGAGGCTTGCTACAACGCAGGACCTGCTCCGGCTCAACTTCAATTGGTAACTTACGAACTCAATGATGAGGAAGAAGGCGACGGCGACCTCAGACCTGACGCAGGCGAGACAATGTTGTTCTATCCTACAATACGTACCACATGGGGAGCAGCAGAAGACATCACTTACTGGATTGAGTTTGATGAAAACGAAGACAATACAACAATAGAATTTATAGATAACGAAAACATAGACTTCGGACACAATCTCTCTGCATACGCTAAGAGTAAGGCTGTGAACCCTGTTAAGTTTAAGATAAATGAAAACGTTGTTGACGGACGTTATATCTGCTTGGTATTAAAAGCCACATGCCCTAATGCAGAAGAGGAGCTTTCATATCCTTTTACTATTAAAGTGGAAAACGGAGTAGAGTTGAAAGGTATCCTCTCAGAAAATACTACTCTCGAACCTAACGTACATTATATAGTGACAGAGACACTCGGTGTCCCTGAAGGCGTGACACTTACCATTATGCCTGGAACTACCATAAGATTTAAAGACGGTGTTAAACTCGTTAACAAAGGAAAGATAATAGCAAAAGGAACCAAAGACAATATGATTACCTTTACCAAAACAGACCTCGGCGTTGGTACATATACAATGCAACTGAACCGTAGCGATACCCTTTCATATTGTATAATAGAATACGCAACAATTAACAATGATTATTCAGCAGAATATCATTATTGTTATTCTCAGGGAGACGAAGTGTTTGAATATATTAGCGATGTCTTGGACAATACTCAAATCAATAATGTAGATGTTAATTATGTGAGAAGAGCTACAATAGACAACAGTATCGTTAGATATTCTTCTTCTAATTCTATGCCTAATTATACTAATAGTAATTTGTTATACAATTATAATTTATATGTTGGTAGAATGAGTTATTCAGGAACGTATAATGATGCGAATGTTTCTTTCTACAATGGTGTAGGTGGTATTTATGAAGCCGGTAACAATATTATAGGTAATTATAATGATTCTTATTATAAAGGTTATATGTTTGGAAATGGTAAATTGAGCTATATATTGTTGGGTAATTTATTTAGTAATTATCAAAAGAATGGTGACCATATTGTGTCTTATTATGATGTTGCCAATGAATATACGGATCTCATTACATGTCCTTTAAATGGTACTTATCTCGGTTCCTCCAATGATGAGATAATTAGCTCTCGTATTTACGATATTGATACTCCAAATTCTACTTCTCTTAATGATATTGATGAAAGTACAGCTGAGCGTCGTCCTTCTTCAAAGGCTCATGGCATTGTTTGGAAGGTTCTTGTCAATGGCAAGGATGCTCAGGATGAGTTTGATGAGGTGGTGCCTCTTGGTGTGGGAGAACATAAGTTTGAGGTTTATTTCAACCGTGCCATGGATAAGAGCGTAACTCCTATGGTGGCTATGGGCGTGCGTCCTCCTTATACACAGGTGGCTATAGCCGAAAACGGCAGTTGGAGCGCAGACAGCACAATATACACTGTGTATCTGAATCTCAACGCTTCAACAGTGACAGACGGTCTCAACCGTATCTATGTCGCTAATGCAAGGGATAACGAGAACTTTGAGATACCTGTAGAGAATATGCGTTTCAACGTTCAAGTCTCAGCTGCTGGATCTATGAGCACTGGCTTCGAAGCAACACCTGGTATAGGTAAGGTTGATCTCGCTTGGGAAAACGACTCTACTTATTTCAACGACCACCTTGGCTGGAATATGTATCGCTACCAAAAAGATGAGAGAGGTGTCAATACCGATACAATACTTATTAACACAGAGATGATAACAGAAGAAACCAAATTCACCGATTACGACGTTATTTCTGGTGAACGTTATTACTATTATTACAAGACCTTGCGTACCAACCTCACCGAAAGCGATGCTTCAACAAATGTCTCTACTGTTCCTCTCACTGCACAACCAGGCGATGCTAACGGTAGTCTCGCTGTTGACGTAGCGGACATCGTGACTATAGTTTCTTATATCACCGGTACTAATCCTCAGCCTTTCGTATTCGGTGCAGCCGACGTGAATGAAGATGGCGAGATTGACGTTATGGATATTGTAAGCATTGTCAGTATCATCACTACAGGAAAATACGATCCCGACAGATTGCCAAGTGCGACAGCTACGTATTCTATAGAAGACGGCATCTTATATGTCGATACTCCAGTTGAACTCGCAGGCGTACAGGTGTTCTTGGACTGCGATAGCGACGAATACATTGAGGCTCTCAGCGCAATGGACGATTTCGAGCAGGTGGGAATGTTTGTGGAAGACGGTAGATATTTGTTCTTGGCATACAGCATGAGCGGAGCAAAACTCAGCGCAGGCAAACACGATATCTTGAAAGTGGGCTATGCCGATGTAGATGAGATGACACTCTCCGACGTTTCGGGAACTAACGTACTCGCTGTAGAAGAGACTCTGGGTGTTGAAGGCTCTAACAACTATTACGTCATGAACCAGCCATATCCAAACCCATTCAACGGCAGCCTGACGATACCATATTTGGTAGGCGACGACAGAGGCGATGTTACATTCACCATTACCAATGTTATGGGACAACAAGTAGTAAAGGTGACATTAGGCACACAAAGCCGTGGCGAATACAGCTACGAATGGCAACCCAAATCCGACATGCCAACAGGCATATACCTTATTAATATGTACGTAAACGGAAACATGATTCAAAGAAGTAAAGTGGTTTATATGAAATAGACAACAGTCAACAGTCTTTGGTCACTGAGCTTGTCGAAGTGACAGTTGCCTTCGACAAGCTGCCTTCGACAAGCTCAGGCACCATTGTCCGTTGACATAAAATAAGAAAATATGAAAAAGACTTTTTTAATTTCAATAATCTTTGGCTGTTTAATAGGATTTTCTCAGCCATTGTATTCTCAAGATAATATTGAGAATGGACATGAATGGGTTGACCTTGGACTTAGTGTTAAATGGGCTACCTGTAATGTTGGAGCAAAGACACCCGAAGCCGAAGGTAACTACTACGCTTGGGGAGAGATAGTACCAAAAGATAATTATTCTATAGAAAACTCTGTCACCTACGAACAGCAGATGGACGATTTTAGCGGCAATGCACAATATGATGCAGCCACAGCCAACTGGGGTGGAGACTGGAGAATGCCGACAGAAACAGAGATGAGAGAGTTGGTAAATAGGTGCACTTGGGAATGGACAACGCAGAACGACGTTAAAGGTTATAAGGTAACAGGACCTAACGGCAACAGTATTTTTTTGCCTGTTACGGGATATTTTACTGGAACAACCTTTATAAGTGGAACTTGCGGATATAGCAACTATTGGAGTTCTACGCCGTACAGCAATGACAACGCGTACTACCTCTTCTTCTATAGCAGTAGTCATCGCGTGCTCAGCAACGATCGCAACTACGGCTACGCGGTGCGCCCCGTCCGAGAATAAAGCGAAGCGCATTCAATTTATTTAATTTATTCGGTTTATTTCCGTCGGGCTATTTAAGAAGCCCGACGGCTAAATCCGGCGAAGCCGGCGAAATTTTAAAAATGAAAGTTGAAAATTGAAAATGGAAAATTAGTTCTCAACTTTCAGTTTTCAATTGTCAATTATAAAAATGCCAACATACATTGATGCAATAAAATTTGAAGAAGAAGCTCCATCCAACACAATAAGACTTGTTAAGTCGGGAGAGTTCTATAGAGCATACAATCATTCAGCATGGTTGTTTCAATGTTGTATCACAGAGCACAAAGTGATGCGAAAATATGTCAAGTCTCTGAAAAAGGATATTTATTACATCGGGTTTCCGGAGAAGAGTTTGTTTAACAATATTGGAGAGAGAAAATCAACTAAGACAGAATATGGCTTCGATATAGAGTTGAACATAGAAGAAATACCAGATGAAGAAGCATACGAAACATGGAAAACAACAATAGTTACAGAACCATCATCAAAAGGAGATTTTAATTCGTTACCATTGGCGGGAATGGAAGCTGAGCGTGAAGTGATAAAACGATTGAGAAATTTTCCTTTGGAAAATAAAACTATGATAGAATGTACAATCTTTTTATCGGAATTAAGAAAGTTACTTAATAATGTCTGAGTCACTATGTCGTAAAGTTTGAAAGTTTAAAATGGCAATATATACTAATCTTCCTATATACAAAGCGTCTTATTCGTTATTGTTGGACATAAACAGAATGATGCCCAATGTTCCACGCGATTGCCGCTATTCCATTGGGCAAGAACTGCGAAAGAAAATAATGGAAATTATAGTTCTGATATATAGAGCTAACAGGACGAGAGACAAATTGTCTATAATTTCAAAGATGAGGGAGAGTTTGCTCGAAGTACAGGTGTATATACGTTTGATGAGCGATATGAAGTATATATCAGAAAGAAAATATATTAATCTTGTGGAACAGACCACATCCATGTCGAAACAGATGTCGGCTTGGGAGAAGAGTGAACAATTAACAATTAATAGTTAACAATTGTAAATTATACATTGTCAATTGTTAATTATAAAGTGGCGGACCAAAGATATAAATGATTTAGCTGGAATGTCAATGGTTAAGGCTGTTGACAGTGTGCAAAGTAAATTCAATGTAAAAAGAAGGTGATCTGACCGTGTTATATGGTAAATAAGAAAAAGTCGGCGAGTAAATTACATGAGAATAAAGAATGTTCTTTATCGCTTTTCAGTATAGATGATTACCCCGAAAGTGTTCCTGCTGCGGGCTATCGCAATGGGTCATCGCTCAATAATGCTGGTAGCAACGGTAACTATTGGAGTTCTACGCCGAACAGCAATAACAACGCGTACAACCTCAACTTCAATAGCAGTAGTCATAACGTGAACAACAACAATCGCAACAACGGCTACACGGTGCGCCCCGTCCGAGAACTTACAAAAGAATCGTTATCAGTAAATAAAGTCCGTCACTTTTCTATTACGAAAGAACAGTTATTGTTGGATCTTTATAGAGCATATAAAGATGCAAGAAAGAATAAAAGTAATAAGAACTATCAACTGAAATTTGAATATAATCTTGAAGACAATCTTGTTAAATTAAGAGATGAACTTATAGATGGAGTATATAAACCTTTGCCATCAGATTGTTTCATAATTCATGAGCCTAAGATGCGAGAAGTATTTGCAGCTAATTTTCGTGATAGAATAGTTCATCATCTCTTCTACAATTACACTCATGAAATATTTGAGAAGACATTTATCTATGATTCTTACAGCTGTATTAAAAACAAAGGAACACATTTTGGAATCAAAAGACTACGGCATCACATTCTGAGTGTGTCGAAAGGATATTCAAAACCATGTTTTATCTTAAAGATAGATATTAAAGGTTATTTCATGAATATCAATAGAGGAAAATTATTAGAAATATGCAGAAATACTATTTCAAAAACGAAAAATATCAATCTAATAGATTGTCAATTTGTTGATTATCTTTTAGAGACGATTGTAAGGTATAATCCCTTGGAAGATTGTAACGTATTAGGAGAAACTATAGATTGGTGTAATTTGCCTGAGGAGAAGAGCCTTTTTTATACGAAAGATAATTGTGGATTGCCTATAGGAAACTTGTCGTCGCAATTATTCAGTAATGTATATTTAAATGTTTTTGATCAATATGTAAAGAGAGAGTTAAAATGTCGTCATTATGGACGATATGTCGATGATGCATACATAGTGTCGAACAACAGAGAATATCTGAAAAGTATCATTCCAAAGATTAGTGTCTTTTTGAAAGAAAACTTGTATCTTGAGATACATCCACATAAAACAAGGATATATAATGCATATCATGGCATTGAATATCTTGGTGCATTTCATAAGCCATTTCGTACATATATATCCACTTCATCATTAGAGAGAATAGTCAAGAAGATTAAAACATTAGAATTGACAGATAATAGTAAGGTGCAGAATAAAATGAATTCTTTTTTAGGCTTGTTGTCACATTATGATAGCTATTGTATCAGAAGAGTCGTATTTGGTAATAATGCAAGATTGAATAAAATAGGCTATTTCGACAATATGTTTTTGAGATATATGATTTGAGTCGTGCCAAGATTCGTCAGGGGAATATCGTGGCGTTATACTCAATCGGTTTTTATTTAATTAAAATGTTTTATTTCCGCATGGTATAAAATGCCGTGCGGAAATTTTTTTTAGATTGTTTTGAGATGCATCAATGATATGGTTAAAATTTTATTTCCGTTTTTTTAATACAAGGATTATCGAACCATATCATTGGTACGTCTCTACCTGGAGGCGTTTTGTGTAGAGACGTACCAATTACACCGAAAAATATAAAAGATATGTAATTGATGCGTCTCAAAATGGTTAAAAATAAATAATATGTAATTGATGCGTCCCAATTTAATTAGGAATTGTGAGATGATACAAAAAAAAGGACGCATTACCGCGTCCCTTAATTTTCAATTTTCAGTTTTCAATTATACTAATCCAGCGAATCCCATGAATGCCAAGGCGAGGATACCTGCTGTCACCAATGCGATTGGCACGCCTTTCATTCCATTAGGTATGTCGGCGAGTGCAAGTTGTTCGCGGATACCGGCGAAGATGACCAAAGCTACTGTGAAACCGCAGCCGTTAGCCATGGCGTACATAGCGCCTTCCAACAAACCGAAGTCTTTTTGTATCACCAAGATCGCCACACCGAGAACGCAGCAGTTGGTGGTGATGAGTGGCAAGAACACGCCGAGTGCTGCATATAAAGCTGGACTTATCTTCTTTAAGATAATCTCAACCATCTGTACCAAAGCTGCGATGACCAGGATGAAAGCGATGGTCTGTAAAAATCCTAAGTTGAATGGATTCAACAGATAGTGCTGGATGAGCCATGTCACTATCGTTGCCAAAGTTATGACGAAGATAACAGCGGCACCCATTCCCAATGAGGTGGATATCTTCTTAGATACACCGAGGAAAGGACATATACCGAGGAACTGTGTCAACACTATATTGTTGACGAATATTGCCGAGATAAATATAAGTAAGTATTCCATGTCTAATATCTTTAATTGTCAATAACTTAATTTGATTTTTTCAATATTTTGTTCATGATTGAGATGAGGAATCCCAAGGCGATGAAGGCTCCTGGAGCGAGGACGAATACCAAGATGGTATCGCCTTCGATGAACTTCCATCCAAAGATAGAACCGCTACCCAAGATCTCACGGATAGAACCTAAGATGGTGAGTGCCATGGCATAACCTAAACCCATACTGATGCCGTCGACTGCTGAAGCACCGATGCTGTTCTTGCAAGCGTAGGCTTCTGCACGTCCTAAGACGATACAGTTAACAACGATGAGAGGAATGAACAAACCTAATGTCTCGTAAATGCTTGGTACGTATGCCTGCATCAAAAGTTGTAATACTGTCACGAAAGAAGCAATCACAACGATATAGCAAGGGATGTGTACTTTATTAGGGATGAAGTTCTTCAGCAATGAGATGGAGATGTTGGATAAGACCAAGACGAATGTTGTTGCCAAACCCATCGAGAGTCCGTTGATGGCGCTTGTTGTGGTTGCCAATGTAGGACAGCAGCCGAGAAGAAGTACCAAGATAGGATTTTCTCTGAAGAATCCTTTTGTTAAATTATTCCAGTTAGCCATGATTAAAATCCTCCTTTGTTGTTTTCAAATGTTAATAAAGCGCGATTTACTGCATCGCAGAAAGCTCTTGAGCTGATGGTAGCTGCTGTGATGGCATCGACATCGCCGCCGTCTTTCTTCACGTTGAAGTTAAACGACTTGGCGTTTTTGTCGTTGAACTGATCCTTGAAAGAAGGTTCCGACATCTTAGAACCTAAGCCAGGTGTCTCTGCGTGTTGCAATACGGAGATGTTCTTTACTGTTCCATCGGCGAGGATACCCACCATCAAGGAGATGTTACCGCTGAAGCCTTTGTTTGTGAATGTCTCTATAGCTGCACCGATGAAGTTGTTGTTGGCATCGTAGGCGAGATAGAAAGGAAGATCTGCGTCTTCATTTTCAACTGCCGATTTAACATTGATATTGTTAAGTGTTTCAAATTCAGGAAGGACGTTTTTGATAGCCTCTGTCTTCTTGGCTGTCTCGGCTGCTGCGATAGGTTCTTTTGTTGCATTATATACAACGCCCAATACGCCGCCGGACACCACGCTAATCACGAACATGGCTATAAACATATTTAATAATGTATCTTTCTTTGCTGCCATAACTTTATTTTTTTACAGTGTTACCGAAACGTTTTGGTTTACATACTTTGTTAATCAATGGAACGAAGGCATTCATGATTAAGATGGCGAACGACATGCCTTCTGGGTAAGCACCCCAGAGACGTATGATGATTGTCAACGCGCCAATGCCGATAGCGAAGATTATCTTACCGCTCATAGTCATTGGTGATGTCGCCATGTCTGTTGCCATGAAGAATGCTCCGAGCATCAAGCCGCCACCGAAGATGTGAATCATAGGGTTGACGAATTGAACAGGATCGATGAGCCAGCATACCGTCGAGATGATCGCTACAGTAGCGATGATGATGACAGGTGTTTGCCAGTCGATGACTTTTCTTATTATCAAGAAGATACCTCCGATGATGATGGCGATAGAACCTATCTCACCAAGCGAGCCGCTGTAGATAAGAGGGTTGATGATTTCTTCTGCTGTCAACTCGTTGGCTGCTATGCCTTGAGCGAGACCTTCTTTGATATGACCGAGTAATGTTGGTCCTGTGACAGCGTCGGTGAGAGCTTCGCCGAATATAGGTTGTGGTGTTGGCCATGTAGTCATCGCGACAGGGAAGGAGATGAGCATGAAGACGCGTCCTACCAATGCAGGGTTGAATGGGTTGTTACCCAAACCGCCGAACGACATCTTGCCAATACCTATTGCTACGATGGCACCTACTATAATCATCCATGCAGGGATGTTGGAAGGAAGGTTGAATGCCAACAACATACCAGTCACTATAGCTGAACCGTCGCTGATGGTGTTCTGTCCTTTGACGAGATATTTCTGAATCAACCATTCAACTAAGACACATGCCGCTACCGATATCAATGTGACGCGGACTGCATCGAAGCCGAAATAATATATTGAGAATAAGAATGCTGGCATCATTGCTATGATGACGCTGTACATTATTTTCTTTGTGCTCTCATTTCCATGAACATGAGGAGAACCTGATATTATGTAATTATTCATCTCTTTACTTATTTCTGATTACGTGAACGAATTATTTGTCCTGTTTTGTTTTTGCCGTAACGGATGTAGTCTAACAAAGGAATATTTGCTGGACATGTGAACTCGCATGAGCCGCATTCGATACAATCCATGATGTTGCTTGCCTCTGTATCCTCGAAGAGGTTATTCTTAGCTTGGCGGCTGAGGAGGTAAGGCTCGAGTCCCATAGGGCAGGCGTTGATGCATTTGCCGCAGCGTAAGCAGTTGCCGACTTGGCGTGGCTGTGCTTCTTTGTCGGTCATGACCAAGATGCCTGATGTTCCTTTGATGACAGGGAAGTCGCTGATGGAAACAGATTTCCCCATCATAGGACCGCCGTTGATGATATTGGTGATGTTTTCTGGTAATCCGCCTGCTGCTTCGATGAGTTCCATCGATGAGGTGCCAAATCTTACCAAGAAGTTAGATGGTTTCTTGACGGATTTGCCTGTCACAGTGACGACTCTTGAGATGAGCGGTTTGTTCTTCTGTACGGCTTCATAGATGGCATACGTTGAAGCGACGTTGACAACGACGCAGCCTGTCTCGATAGGGAGTTTGCCTGAAGGCACTTCTCTTCCGGTGCAGGCCTTGATGAGTTGTTTCTCACCACCTTGAGGATATTTCGTCTGTAATGGTTGAACCTCAATACCTGAGAAATAGCTGTCGCCCTTGATGATATTATCCAATAATTCTGCTGCCTTGATTTTATTTACTTCAATACCTATGATTGCCTTTGGGGCATCTACGGCTTTCATCACCACCTTGACACCTACTAAGAACTCGTTAGGTTTTTCAAGAAGGAGACGGTTGTCGCAGGTGAGGTAAGGCTCGCATTCAGCAGCGTTGATGATGACGAACTCGGCTTTCTTGTCTTTAGGTATAGAGAGTTTTACGTTTGTTGGGAATGTTGCTCCACCCATACCGACGATGCCGTGGTTCTTCACTCTGTCTATTATTTCTTCGCGAGATAATGTGATGTCTTTTATTAAGGTGTCACTGGTGTCGATGTCTTCCAACCATTCGTCGCCTTCAACATCGATGAAGATGGCTGGCTTGCGATAGCCTGTGTGATCCATCACCTCATCGACTTTGGTGACTTTGCCGCTCACTGAGGAGTGGACGTTGGCAGAGATGAAGCCTCTCGCGGTTCCGATGAGCTGACCTACTTTCACTTCATCGCCTTTTTTCACTATAGCTTCGGCTGGGGCGCCGAGACATTGTCCTAATGGAATGATGGCTTGTTTTGGTATTGGAAATGTTATTATAGGTTGTTCTGACGAAAGTTTGTTTTCTTCAGGATGAACACCGCCTTTGGGGAATGTTTTCTTTGGATTCATACGCTTATTCTTTACTTTCGTTAATAGATTCTTTTACTTCAACTTTTGGCTTGTGTGGAGGGAAGTTGACTGCTAAGATGCTGCCTCTTGGACAAACATCGACGCACTTGCGGCATTGCTTGCACTTGTTCGGATCGATGTAGGCTAAATTGCCACGCATCTCGATAGCTTCGAATGGACATTCTTTGAGACACTTCTGACATCCGATGCAACCAACCTTGCAGTTCTTCATGGTGATGGCACCTTTCTCGATGTTCACGCAGCTGACATAAACACGACGGTTGTTCTTGCCTTTAGGACGAATCTCGATGATGCCTCTCGGACATGCTTTGCTACATGCACCGCAACCGACACATTTTTCTTCATCGACGGTAGGAAGTCCTGTCACTTCATCGACATAGATGGCGTCGAAAGCACATTTCTTGACGCAGTCGCCGAGACCGAGACATCCGTTGGGACAGCCGTTGCTTCCGGCGTACAGGGTGTGTGCAAATGCGCAGATGTCGGCACCTTCGTATTGGACTTTCTTAGGCGCGTTCTCGCATGTGCCGTTACAACGTACGACGGCAATCTTAGGTTCTGCTGCTGTGACTGTTAATCCAAGGACAGCTGCTACTTTCGACATGTCGGAACTTGTGCAGTTTAAACCGTCGATATTGCCTTTGTCGGCAGCCGACTTGACGCATGCCTCTGCGAATGCTCTACATCCGGCAAAACCGCAACCACCGCAGTTGGCTCCGGAGAGATTAGCTTCAACTTCATCAATCAATGGATTTTCTTCTACTTTAAACTTCTGAGCGACTATGTAAAGAATAACCGCTAAAACACCTCCCAAGACTCCAAGTACAATGAGAGAATAGAGTAAAATTTCGTTCACAATAATATATTTTAATGTTTAATAAAATTAATCTTTACTGCACAAAAATAATAATAAATTTTCTTTGTTCGTAAAAAAAATCAATGAATTTCATACTCGAATTTCCTTTTGAATCTGTTCCTAAAAATGTATAATATAAGGTAATAAGGAACTAATGTGCCGATGGATATTAAAGCATTGATGCCTTCATCTATCTTGAGTAGATTGAGAATGAATATCATGGCGACTAAGATGATGACAGGAATGACGTATGCAAAAATGACAGCCTTGTTAGCTTGACCTAATCCCATGCTTATTTTTACTTCTTGCCCTACGGATAAATCTTTGTCTTTTGGACGCGGAATCGTGATGATTTTTTCTTGCATATCCGACATATTGCATGACGATTTGATGTTGCAGGAAACACAAGCGGCTATTGATAAAATCTTGACTTGCACTTCATCACCGCTGATGTCTGTAATAATTCCGTTATGAGAAACTGTATCGTTCATTTTAATCTTTTTTAAGTGACAAAGATACAAATAAATACCTTAAAAAGTTTAGCCCAGGCATCATATTTTCCATCGTCATCATAATCGTTGTTGAAATAATCTTCAGAGTCGTGTTCAAAAGGGTCTTCATTAAGTTTTTCCCATCTTGGTTGCCATACCGATACAATTTCGTCCTTGAGTCCCATCGATAATATCGATGAGTTTTTTTTATCACAGAAAGTTCCATGCTGATGTCTTGTATGTTATTGTGTAGCAAATTTAAATTATAACTCTGAAAAAATCTAATGAATGAGGGAAAATAATGATGGCAGCACTGGTGTTCAATGACTTATGAGGACTTTAGATGAAAGCCTCGCTGATGCGAAAGTGCAAGGAAATGAAAGATAATGAGGGCGAACGGTCGCTAAATCGTATATCCAAAATGCAAAAACTCACAGATTTGCATAACTATCTGAAAAACAGTGCAATCTTCTACATTCTTCCCATATTAAAGCAGTGGCTGAAAAGCAAAAAACTACGGAATTGTTGAAGTCTTCCGTTACGAATACATTACCTGTTTTTGTATTCGAAGCATCCATAAACCGAGGTAAATCTCAATTGATTACAATGGTTTTAGGATGTCATAAACGAGGATTTTCGGCAAACGGCTGAAAAGTTTTTCATTTTATGTAGCTATTTCACCGATTGTCAGTTTTTTGCATATCAATGGTTAGCTCTAAAGC
>JAFTXI010000009.1 GCA_017461665.1 Bacteroidales bacterium
TTACGTATATCCGAGAATATCGACATTCGGAAATATTATCGCAGTGTCGGACGGCAACTCGGGCGAGGTCTTGGTTTATGATTATGAGAACTTGAAGGAACCTCTCTACAAAACGGAAGTCTTTGATGTACGTTTGAGCGACTTTGAGATCGATAGCACTTTGATAGGAACAGAAGAATATTTTCTCCAATTCCAAGACGACTTCAAGAATTATGTCATGGATGTGATAATAGATTCAAAGAATCTTTACACCTTATCTTTGGAAGACGGATGTTATTTCATGAAAGTATATAATAAGAAAGGCAAGCTAAAGAAAACGCTTCTGATACCGAGTGTTTACAATTCTTATCAATTAGAAGTCAACGGCTTGTGCGAAATAGATGGCAAGGTTCACGCAATGGCTTTTTACTTCGACGGTGAGAAACATACGATGGTGTTGTTTTAAAATTGAAAGCTGAAAGTTGAAAGTTGAAAACTGAAAATTGAAAGTTGAAAATTAGTTTTCAACTTTCAATTTTTAAAGTCGTTTCGACTTCTTCAACGCCTCGTTAATGATCCACTGAATCTGTCCGTTGACGGAACGAAACTCGTCAGCCGCCCATTTCTCGACAGCTTCCATCGTCTTGGCATCAAGACGCAAAGCAAAATTCTTGGTGCTGTTTTCTTTATCTTTCGACATCGCCTAAAACCTCCCCTATCGTTTTGCAAAAAATATCGTCTTTAGAGACAAACCTATCATAACAGAATATCAACAATATAATAATCGCGACAGCAATAAAACCCGACAATCCACTAATACCATTGAGCAAGTCGCTGCCTCCTTTTATCATAATGACATTCAATCCGGCTATGGCATTTATCGTTCCATGAAATATCGCTGCAGGATAAACTGACTTTGCCTTTAAGACAAAATATGTCTCGACGAAAGAAAGTAAGACGCAGAATATCACCATCATAAAAACACCTGCGACATTATGCTGCGGATAGTTGTGACCGAGTAAAATCAATGGGAAATGCCATATTCCCCAGACGACACCAATGAATATCGAAGCAAAAGCAAACTTCTTCTCTCTCAAGGCATCGACGAGATAATTACGCCAACCGTATTCCTCGCCAAAGGCGAAAAGCGCGTTGATTGTGATTCCTGCAAACAAACCGCTAATTATAGTTATCACAATCATAAATGTAGGATTGAGAAACATACTCAACATTTCTTTCTGCTCTTCCGGAACAGAATCGACAGGAATCAATGACGACATATCTGTGTTAAACTCACAATTAGGCAACAACAAGTTGACAAACATCGTCAACAAAACAATTATAATTGGAAGAATCCACGCAACGAGCCACGACCATTTTATCTTGAATCGCAACAATCCTGTCTCTCGTAGAGACACACGTACATGTTTCTTTCTGCATGTCACGATCTGCAACGCTATCGCGCAAAGCATCGGGAACAACATATACAATGACGCGCAGATCGTATATCTCATCGGATTATCCGAAATATTTTTAATACCTAATCCGAAAATCATAAATGCAGCGAAAATCCAACTCGCCAAACATACTATTATCGAATATTTTATCGCTCTTTTCATATTTTTTTAAGTCAACGGACAACAGTCTTTGTCCAAGTTTTTAATATTTATTTTTTTGAGACATCATATCATGGCGTCTCCACAATTGTTAATTGTACATTGAATTAAAAATTTCTTCATATAACATTCGTGTCTCCTCAACAGTTTTTCTGTTAATAAAAATTAAATTCGATTGATTTTCAGACGCCACAGGAGTGACGTCTCTACGAATTTCAATATACAAAGGAACATCATTGTTTACATAAAGGCGACATCTTCTTCCGTCAGATGTCTTGAAATGTCCTATGTTGACTTTTCTCGTTGAGATTCCGTTGGTTCTTAATTTGATTGCTGGAAGTTTCTCAATAAGCAAAATAGTATCAACATCAGAAAGAGGAACCTCCATCTCATATTCGCCTTCAATTTTTACCATATCGTTGTTGACAATTATTTCATTGCTATAGTTCACGAAAAGCACCGGAAAAAGAAGTATAAACAAAAATAAGAATATAATGACAACGCTTCTATAAGTCCTCGGACGTTTCGCATTAAAATTCAAATCGTTTTCTTTAAGAATTTTAACATTATTCTTAATATCATCGAAAAGCTCTTTTGTCAAATCTTCGTTTTTCAAATTGATATAAACCAGACCTGTCGTCGTTCTTATCTCAATTGCAGGAATATTGGAATTTCTCGTGTATAAAGTAGCGTTCTCGGAATGCTGGTCGTCGCTTTTCTTTATCGTAAAATAACCTTTCTGAATACGACCTAAACCAGTTCCGTTAGTACGATATATCAATTTCGGCATTTTATCAATCATTGAAACAGAGACGATTGTGTCGTTAGGAATCCACAGAGGATACATAACATCCTTGATTTTTATCCCGTCAGAATAGACATACACTTTCTCTCTCACAAAAGCTACGAAAACGAGAAATACAACTATTAATAATATTGTATATAAAATCATAATCTTAATTTTTATTTAGGTTTAGGACGCGGCAAGCCACGTCCCTGCAAATTTTCAACTTTCAATTTTCAACTTTCAATTTATTGATACAAAGTTCCCGTATTAACCACAGGTTGTGCCGATTCGTCAGCGCAGAGAACTACGAGCAGATTGCTTACCATAGCAGCTTTTTTCTCGTCGTCCAAGTTCACTATTTCTTCTTCGCTGAGTTTTTCGAGAGCCATCTTCACCATCGAGACAGCGCCTTCAACTATTTTCTCACGAGCCGAGATGATGGCGGCAGCCTGTTGACGACGCAACATAACAGCAGCGATCTCAGGAGAATAAGCCAAATAATTTATTCTTGCCTCGATGACTTCCAAACCCGACATCTCGAGACGGTCGTTAAGTTTCTTTAACAAAATATCGTTGATTTCACTTCCGCCGGAGCGTAATGTAAGTTCATGAGATTTAGTGTCGTCATTATCATCGTAAGCGAACATTCCAGCGACTTCTCTAAGAGCAGCATCACTTTGAACACGGACAAAACTTTCGAAAGCCTTCATTCTTCCGGAGACAGTAACGCCAACCTGACCGTTAGCGCCGCCAGCCATAGTCTGAGAATCAATCTCAAACATTGCCTTGTATGTATCTTTAAGTTTCCATACCAAAATTTGACCTATCAATATAGGATTACCGGTTTTGTCGTTGACCTTAATCGGATCGACATTGAGGTTACGAGCGCGGAGAGAAACTCTCTTTGCAGAAAGCAAGAAGTTTACCCAATAGAAACCGGTTCTTTTAAAGGTTCCGCAATAATTACCGAAGAACAACATCACCATAGCTTCATTAGGCTCCTGCTTTTTAAATCCAAATAAAAATATGAAGAAAACAAAAACAGCAACAATGCTGACAACCTTTCCCACGATATTATCAACATTCACAAAATAAACATGAAGGTAAAAACACAAAGCCATCAAGGCTAAGATGATAAACAATGCAACGAAACCGTTAATTACTAGACCTTTAAATTCTTTTTCGTTTGTTTCCATAACTTTAATTTTTAATAGTTTTAACATTTATTTTAATATCATTTTGATATTGCAAAGATATGATTAATTTTTAGATTGTCAAGAGGTTTTTAAAATTAATTAAAATATTTTTTATAAAACAATTATCCTTACATTTGCACACTAATTTTAATTTTAAAATCATGAAGAGAATTTATCTGTTTTTCCTACTGCTGCTCGCAACATGGAGCGTGCAATCGCAAGAAAGTTTATGGACGAGTGTAGTAACATCGCAACCTGAAGGCTTTAACATTGAAGCCGAAGGCAACATAAAAATCAGTTCAGGAGAAGGGCTCGCCTGGCTCATCTCGAGCGTCAACGGATTGAACGGACAAACCGCCAACGACTATGCCGACCTCATCATCACCTTAGAAAACGACATTGATATTTCAGGAAACAAATGGGTCGCCATTGGAAATCAGAGCAATCCATTTAGAGGAACGTTCAACGGACAGGGTTTTTCGATAAAAGGTATTTACATGTACGACGCCTGGTACGGCAAAAACTACGGACTTTTTGGAAGATTAGACAATGCTACGATTAAAAATGTCGTGCTTGAAGAAGGAGAAATCGTTGGCTACGACGAATGTGGCGGCATCGCATATTTGGCAGAGAACAACACCTTAATAGATAGATGTACCGTAATGACGACAATGTCGTTTGGCAATGACAGCGGTGGAATTGTTGGAACAAATAGAGACTCTAAAATTTCAAATTGCGCCGTCGTTCCAGAATCGTTTGGCGCACAAGTCAGCTGCAATGGAGGCATTGTAGGACAGAACATCGCGACCAACGCAGACGCGATAATCGAAAACTGTTATAGCGTTTCTATGGTTAGCGCGTCGTACAGCACCTTCTATATGGGAGGCATCGTTGGAAGAAACCTCACCGAAAGCGAGAGCTTTAAAGCCATTGTCAGAAATTGCTACGCCACTCCGATGGGCGTATATGGCTCATACTGCGGAGGCGTCGCCGGATACAACTCAGATAAGTCGTTGATAGAAAATTCATATACAAACAACACATACGAATACGGTCTTTTCGGAGAAAACAAGGGAGAGACTGTAAACTGCACCGTTTTCTTTGAAGACTTAAAACTTTATGAAAATGTGAACGTCTTTGACGATAACGCAAATAATCTTCTCACAGCTCTCGACTTATGGGTTGACAACTTCCCTGAAGATCAATATCTTAGTTGGGAATGCGCCGACGAAAACACTAACTACGGATTCCCATTCTTCGCATCTACAGAAGACATAGACGAGATAAACAACAAAGACATCGTTTTATATCCAAATCCAGCGAAAGATTTTGTAAAAATAGAACGCGATAACATTACAAAATTAGAGATTTACAATGTTTTAGGAATTTTAATTGATAAGATTGAAGTCAATTCTAATGAAATCGTAATTAATATTTCAGATTACGCTCCTGGAATTTATTTCTTCAATATTGATGGAAAAAGCATTAAAGTGATAAAGAATCCATAATGCATAATTATTTGTACGACACATTGAATGTGTCATAAAAATCATAGAGACGTATCAATGACATATTGTTTATTGTTATATGTGTCATTGGTGCGTCTCTACTTATTGACTTATAGACTCATAGACTCGGTGACTCAATAACTTAGCGTCATTTTAAGTCCAACGGCTTCGGTAATCATAAGAAAAGTTGAGAGTTGCATATCGGTTTCGCCCAAACAATTATCAAAGAATAGTTCCCATAACCTTGATTCTTGGTTTTTCAAAGATAACAACTTATTAAATACCATTTAGTTAAAATATTTTAAGAAATAAAGATTGTTAATAAAAAATTCAAAACACAGTCTTTTTTCTTATGATTATTTGCTATCTTTGTGAACTATAAAAATATAACGCTATGCCAGAAATTAGTCGATTTTATGGAATCATAATAACAATGTATCTTCCCGATCACTATCCTCCTCACTTTCACGTAAGGTATAACGAATATCGGGCTACTATAGATATACTTACAGGTAATATAACCGGCCAAATGCCACGTAGAAGCACAAAGATGAATTAATAGCCAATTGGCAAATAATGGAAAATGGAGAATCACTATCAACAATAAATCCTCTTGATTGAATGAATATGGAGAAAAGTAACGACTTAAAATGGGTAACAGATGTAAAGATTCTTGATGAATATAAATTACATCTTACTTTTAACGATGGTAAAGAAAGCATGTTTGACTGTCTTCCTCTTATCGAAAAATATCAGATTTTCGCCCCACTGCGTGACATGGAAATATTCAAATGCTTCAATCTTGACGGATGGACAATCAACTGGGCAAATGGCAGCATCGACATTGCTCCTGAATATCTTTATGAAAAAAGTATAGTTTTATAAGTTATAGAAATTTAATACATTATTAATATGAACAGAAAATTTTTAAGTGTGATTGCTTTAAGCATTATGACATTAGCTTCTTGCACAAACAACAACAAGCAAGTCGCTATAGAAAATCCTTTCTTATCCGACTATGGGACTCCATACGAAGTTCCAGCTTTCGACAAGATTAAAACAGAACACTATCTGCCAGCTTTTGAAGAAGGTATGAAACAACAGAAAGCAGAAGTAGACGCTATCGTCAAAAACAGAGCGGTGCCTGATTTTCAAAACACAATCTTGGCATACGACAAATCCGGCGCTCTGTTAGACAAGGTCGGCGGTGTTTTCTTCAACCTCATGGAATGTATGTCGAACGACGAGATGCAGAAAATCGCTGCCGAAATCATGCCTAAGATGTCGGCTCACGGCGATGAGATTGCGATGAATCCTCTTCTCTTCGATAAGGTCAAGCAAGTTTACGACAACCGTCACAACATGAACTTAGACGATCAGCAGATTCGCGTCACAGAAAAATATTACAACGACTTCATCCGTAGCGGCGCTGCTTTGAACGACACCGACAAAGAAACCTTAAAAAGTATTAACGAAAGGTTGTCGTTGTTAAGCCTCCAATTTGGTAACAACCTCCTCGCAGAAAACGCCAACTTCAAACTCGTCATCGACAATGAAAAAGACTTGAGCGGACTCCCACAGTCGAGCATCTATGCTGCTGCCGAACAAGCAAAGAGAGACGGCATGGAAGGCAAATGGGTCTTCACCTTGTCGAAACCAAGTCTCATACCATTCTTGCAATATGCCGATAACCGCGACCTACGCGAAAAGATTTATATGGGTTACGTTATGCGCGGTAACAACAACAACGCTAACGACAACAAAGCCCTGATAGAGGAAATGTCGAAACTTCGTTTGCAAAAAGCACAACTTCTTGGCTACGAAGATTATGCCTCATACGTCTTAGAAGCAAACATGGCAAAAGACGTCCCTACTGTCGATAAATTCCTCGCAGACCTCTTTGAACCAGCTTTGAAAGTCGCCAAGAAAGAATTGAAAGAGATGGAGAAAATAGCAGGCTTCGACATGGAATCATGGGATTGGTGGTATTATGCAGAGAAACTACGCAAAGAAAAATACGATTTCGACGAGAACGAATTAAAACCATACCTCTCATTAGAAAACGTCCGCAACGGAATGTTTATGGTTGCCAATAAATTATACGGCATCACATTCGAACAACGCAACGACCTACCTGTATATTTTGATGGCGTAGAGACTTGGGAAGTAAAAGAAAAAGACGGTTCATACATCGGTATTTTATACTTAGACTATTTCCCACGCGACAGTAAGAGCGGCGGTGCTTGGTGTACAAGCTTCCGCGAAGCCGGTTACGACATCGAAGGTAACAAAATATCTCCACTCGTCTCCTTGGTGTTAAACTTCACACCTCCAACAGGTAACGCTCCTGCCCTCCTCAGCTGGGACGAGACAGAGACATTATGGCATGAGTTCGGCCACGGATTGCACGCCTTGTTCTCAGAAGGCAAATACAGCAGAACATGCGGCAACGTACCTCGCGACTATGTTGAGCTTCCTTCACAAGTGATGGAAAACTGGGCAGGTGACCCTGAAGTGCTGAGAATGTACGCAAAACATTGGCAGACAGGCGAAGTCATTCCTGAGTCAATCATCAATAAATTAGAAAATAGCGGTTTGTTCAACCAAGGCTTCACCACAACAGAATTCTTGGCAGCTGCCATCTTAGACATGGAATATCATAAGTTAAAAGAAATCAACGACGACTTCAATGCTGCTGCTTTTGAAAAAGCTAAGATGGAAGAAATCGGTCTGATTAACGAGATTTATCCGCGCTACAGAAGTACTTATTACGCTCACATCTTCTCAGGCGGGTATTCAGCAGGATATTACGTATATTACTGGGCAGCGGTCTTGGATTCCGATGCTTTCAACTATTTCAAAGAATCCGGCGACTTGTTCAACCCAGAATTGGCTGCCAAATTCAGACAGCACTGCTTGCAAGAATGCGGCAACGACGAAGGTATGGTTCAATACAAGAAGTTCCGCGGTCAAGAGCCAAGCAACGAACCATTCTTGAAAAAACACGGACTTAAATAATTTACAATTTACAGTTAACAATTAAAAAGGCGACTATTGGTCGCTTTTTTAATATAACATATATGACTATGGAAAATTATAATTTAACCGAAACAGATTTAAGATATTTGCGTTTGCTCGCCAAATCTTTTCCTTCTATTGCTTCTGCAAGTACAGAAATAATTAATCTCGAGGCAATCCTCAACCTTCCCAAAGGCACGGAACATTTCCTTTCGGATATTCATGGCGAATATGAAGCTTTCCAACACGTCTTGAAGAACGCTTCCGGATCTATCAAACGAAAGGTCAACGACGTATTTGGCACTTCACTTCGCGAAGCAGAGAAAAGAGACCTTTGCACTCTTATCTATTATCCTAAAGAAAAACTCCGCATAATAAAAAAAGAAGAGACCAACATCAACGAATGGTACATGATAACCTTAAACCAATTGATCAAAGTCTGCCAAGTTGTATCGTCAAAATACACACGTTCCAAGGTTCGTAAAGCACTTCCAAAAGAGTTCGCCTACATCATTGAAGAGTTGCTTCACGAGACACATGAAGGAAACAAACGCGGCTATTTCAACCAGATTATCTCAACTATAATATCCACAAAACGCGCTGATGAATTCATCATCGCCATGTGTAACCTCATTCAACAGCTTGCTATTGACAGCCTTCATCTCGTAGGCGACATTTACGACAGAGGTCAGGGCGCTCATATCATTCTTGACACATTATGTACTTATCATAATGTCGATGTTCAATGGGGAAATCACGACCTTTTATGGATGGGAGCCTTTGCCGGCAACAATGCAAGTATCGCAACGGTAGTTCGTCAGTCGCTACGATATGCTACCCTTGAAACTCTCGAAGATGGTTACGGTATCAATATGCTTCCTCTCGCCACCTTCGCAATGGAAGTCTATAAAGACGACCCTGTTGAAGTCTATGCGCCAAAGATGAAACTTGTTCCAGACCGTTACTCTCAGAAAGAGCAGCGTCTCATAGCACAAATGCATAAGGCAATAACCATCATACAATGGAAATGTGAAGCAGAATTAATTGACCGAAACACGGAATATAACATGGCGGACAGAAAGCTACTCCATCTGATTGACTTCGAGCGCGGAGTAGTAAAAATCGATGACGTTGAATACGAACTTTTAGACAAATCATTCCCAACTATCAATCCGTCAGACCCTTATACATTGACCGATGAAGAACAAAACATCATCAACCTTCTTCACGCATCCTTCGTCAATAGCGAGAAACTCAAGAAACATATATATTTCTTACTGCAAAAAGGCTCATTCTATCTGGCAAGAAACAACAACCTCATGTTCCATGCTTCAATCCCTCTAAATGAGGACGGTACATTTAAGAAAGTTAAGATTATGGATGAGTATTATTCTGGTAAAAACCTTCTTGACCGTTTGGATTCTCTGGTTCAATTGGCTTGTAGAAAATCGAGTGAAATATCTGAAGAGAAACAATACGCCATTGATTATATGTGGTACTTATGGTGTGGCGCAGACTCTCCATCATTCGACAAGGCAAAGATGGCGACATTTGAGCGCTACTTAACTACAGACAAAGAAGTGCAGAAAGAGACAAAAGGCTACTACTATCAATTACAAAATGATGAGAATGTATGCATTAACATCCTTAAAGAATTTGGCATTGAAGGAGAAGGATGTCACATCATCAATGGTCACGTACCTGTAAAAATAAAGAAAGGAGAAAATCCTGTCCGTGCCAATGGCAAGCTTCTTGTTATTGACGGAGGATTCTCGAAAGCATATCATTCAGAGACCGGGATTGCTGGTTACACATTGGTTTACAACTCTATCGGCATGCAATTAGTGCAACACGAGCCTTTTGAATCCACACAGAAAGCCATCGAAGAAGGATTGGACATCATCTCTAACACTGTGCTTTCTGAGCATAACACAGAGCGTCTTCTTGTGAAAGACACCGATAAAGGAAAAGAAATGAAACGAAATATCGAGGAGCTTCACAAACTCCTTATCGCATACCGCACTGCCTTAATAAGAGAAAACAGTTAAAGTTTCTATGTACAAAAAGCCTTATATACCAATTGAATATAAGGCTTTTATTATGTTCAAATCCCTTGCGCTAAAACATCTGCGATGTGAACAACCTGAATATCAAACTTCTGTTTCTTTATGCAACTATCCAATTGCATGAGGCACGAGATGTCGTTTGTTACAATATATTCCGCTCCGCTTGACATCGCGTCTTTGATTTTTCTTTCCGCCATCGCCACAGAGATAGCCTCATGCTGAATTGAGAAAAATCCCGAACCAAAGCCACAACAAAACTCCGGATATTTCATCTCAACCAATTCAAGACCTTTGACTTTCGAAAGCAAAATCCTTCCTTCGTCTTTAAGTCCAAGCTCGCGCAGGGAACAACAAGTATCTTGATAAACGACCTTATGATTAAACTCCGCGCCGAAGTCGGTGATGTTAATTTTATTAACAAGAAAATCTGTCAGTTCGTAAATATTGGAAACCAAGCGTTTAAATTCAAGATGCGAGGCTGTGTTATAAAACAGCTCTTTGTAGTAAGTCTTTATATATCCGATACATGAGGCGCTCACACCCACGACAGGTCTATCATTGGGAAAATCGCGTAGAAACTTCTCTCCCAACATCTTAGCCTCTTCAACAAAACCACTCTTAAAAGCGAACTTACCACAGCATGTCTGCTCCGGATTATACTCGACCGTCACTGCAGCAGCGTCCAAAATCTTCATAACATTCTTAGCTGTCCCCGGATAAAACTGATCCATCACGCAGGAAATAAAAAGGTCGATAGTCATATTCGCAAAATTTAGAATGTTTTGTTAAAATATTTTAAGATTATCTGCAAAGATAGTAAAAGTCAACAGACAACAGACAACAGGCAACAGATTTTTTAATTCATAATGCACAATTATAGTTCTTACCAATTCTTAATTCTAATTATGGATTACAAATTAAGCATTATGAATTATTTTGGGCGTTCCGGCAGAGCCGTCGGGCTTTCCGCTATATCTTTTCTCGCTCTCCCCGCTCTCGGTCGTTGAGCTTGTCGAAACGCCGGTCACTTCGGCAGGCTCAGTGACCCGTCCCCGCTCCGGCTCCCATAGAAGCTACAAAAGGATGCCGCTCCAATCCCTAACGCTTTGGACGAATCTCAAAAATTTAGAACTTCAAGAATAATTTTGAGATTCTGAGGTTTTGAGATTCTGAGGTTTAACTGTAAATTCTTCAAAAAATCCTGGATATGATTTTGAAACGACTTCCGTGTTTTCCATTGAAATCGCTCCTATGTTCGTAGAAAGAATCGACAATGCCATCGCAATACGATGATCGCCGTAATTGTTAAAAACTATTGGGTTTTCTTCGGTAAAATATGGCAATTCATCAGGACAAAACATCTTCAATTCATCATCTGATACATCTTCGAACGAAATGTTAATTTTTCTTAATTCATTCATCATCGCCTTCTTCCTATCCGACTCTTTGATTGAAAGATTTTTCAATCCTGTGAAAGTAGAATCGAGTTTTAACCCAGCACAAGTAGCAATGACAGCAGGAAACAAATCGGGACAATTTTTGAAATTGAAAGTTGGAAGTTGAGAATTGAAAGTTGCTGTTGTCTGTTGTCTGTTGTCTGTTGTCTTTCTAATTAAAACTCCATCTTTTACTGCAATTGTCTCAACTCCAATTTCTTTAAACATCTTCATCGCTGCGGCATCAGCTTGCAATGAGTTTATATTAAGATTTTTTAACAAAACTTCCGAATTGTCTGAAAGAGCAATAATTTCGTACCAAAAGTCAGCAGCGCTCCAATCAGGTTCAATTGTGATGTTATCAACATTATAGATTCCAGATTTTACTGTTATGTCCCTTTCATTTCTAACGACATCAATACCACATTGTCTCATCACATTGACAGTCATGTCGATATAAGGCAGGGAAGAAATATTCCCTGTGAGATGTAATTCAAGACCATTTTCAAACAGAGGTGCTGCCAACAACAAAGACGATGCAAACTGACTACTCTGCTCAGCACTTATTTCCAATCTCCACGGATCTCGGGTATCGCGAGTATATATAAATCTGCGTAAATCTGTGGTATCTGTGGTATCTACGGGAGACTTAATCAAAATTGGCGGATATCCTTCTTTTTCTGTGTATTCTATTGAAACGCCAAGACTTCGCAAAGCATCGACCAATGAATCAATCGGACGCTGCTTCATCCTGTCGCTGCCCGTTAATAAGACACCAAGTCGCTGAGTCACCAAGTCACCGAATCGCTGAGGTTTTTCTTCGTTAATTGTAAATTGGTCATTGTCAATTGTAAATTGCACAGCTACCGCCGTCATCAAAAAACGAAAAACTGTTCCGGCATTGGCGCAATCTAAAGTCAACGGACAACAGTCGGCGGACAACAGACTTTGTCCATTATTATGTATATTTATTTTCTCTAAAAGATTTTTAAGAAGAATCGTATCGTCGGAAGTTGATAAGGAAGTCACCGAGTCACCGAGTCTCCATGTCTCTAAGTTATTTGGTTTCTTATCTTTTGAGTTTTTGAGTTTTTGAGTTTTTGAGTTTTTATTCTTCTGAATTTCAGAATAAAAATGTATCATCAAAGCGCGGTTGCTTTCGCTCTTGCTCAAAGGTAAAACCACTTCAGGAGGAAGTACAATATTTTGAGTAAAAATTAACATTTATTCAGAAAATTTATCTTTCAAAATAAAAATCGCTTCCTTAATATCATCGACACTTACTTCAACATCAATCTGCGGTTTTTCCGGTGCAGAAATCAGGACGAAACGCGGACTTCCATTTTTATTTTTCTTGTCGTGAGAGATGTATGAAAATATCGACTCAACATCAAAATCTTTAAGATTCAATATATTAAGATTACCTTTAAACCACATCTCGTAGAAGAATAGCCACTGACTATCCAAACCGCAATATTTCACTGAAAGATATAATGCGGAATACATTCCAAGTGCAACGGCTTCTCCGTGAGTGAGATAATTCTCCTTATCCAAATAATAAGATTCCAAAGCATGACCGACAGTATGACCGAAGTTCAACATCTTACGAAGACCGGATTCTTTGAAATCCATATTCACGACATCGTTTTTTATTGTTGCAGCTTTTTCTATGTAACTCAGATAATTATCGGAATCCAGATCCAAGAATGAATCATCGGCGATGAACGCATATTTCATCATTTCCGCAAGTCCCGACTTAATATCTCTTTCGTTAAGAGTTTTTAAGAATTGAGGATTTATTATCACGGATTCAGCTTCTGCAAACGTCCCGATTTGATTTTTATAATTGTTAAAATTTATTCCGTTTTTCCCACCAATAGAAGCGTCAACCATCGCGAGTAAAGTCGTTGGCACGTTGATGAAATCTATTCCTCTTTTGAAGCAAGAAGCCGCGAAACCTCCGATATCGGAAATTGTTCCACCGCCAAGGTTTAACAGAAGAGAATCACGACTGGCATTACCTTCAAGAAGTCGATTCCATATAAAGTTGACAGTATCAATATTCTTATTCTCCTCACCTGCCGGAATTATGATTTTTTTATACGGCAGAGATGCCAACATGGAGGAATATATTTTACTGATATTCTCGTCGGTGAGAATGAAAATGTTATCGTATCCCACCATCAACGACTCCAACTGTGCAGAAGCATTATTTCCAAAAATGATATTCATCGTTAATTCAAGAAAATAGACTTGTTAAAAATTCATTTCACAAAGATAGAAAGAAAAAACTTTACTTCAGCAGTTTTAACAATTATTAACTTTGGGAAGAGAGTTCAAACTTGACACGAACTTGACACGAACTTGATACGACTGTGACAGGAAGGAGATTTCCTACGAATGGGCACGTATAATTGACACGGAGGTCTTTATGTGTGCTTTATTTTTTTTAATATAAATAACACATCTTCCCTACTTTCATTAACATCATGTTAAAAATTGTTAAAATCGAAACATTTCCTTTGTAAATATTTGACAAAAGAGATTGTTTGTTGTAGTTTTGTAATCATAAATAAATAATAAGATTTATGCTATTTTTCTTCCAACACATTAGAATGCGGTGAAAATTGATTATATTTGCCGTATAATTTGCGGTGATTAAACAAATAATTACAATATAAAACGATGAATATGTACATCTGGCAAAAAAAGGAATGGCCTAAGTTTAGTTGGGACGAACTATTGATAGCAAACAAATTAACCCATGTAAGACATGAACAAGGACGTATGCTTGGTATGATGAGTACTTTAGGGTTTGATGTAAAAAACACAACAATACTCGACTCTATGACAGATGATATTATGATGTCATCGGAAATAGAAGGCATCTCATTAAACATCAATGATGTTCGTTCATCAGTTGCATGGCAATTAGGCATTGAAAATATCGGCTTACCTGTTTCTGACAGATATGTAGAAGGTGTTGTTGAGGTGATGTTTGATGCAGTTCACAAATATCAAGAAAAACTGACAAAGGAACGTTTGTTCGCTTGGCATACAGCTCTATTTCCACGAACAAATTCATTACACCATATTACAGTTGGACATTGGCGTCAAAGCGAGGCTCCTATGCAAGTAATTTCCGGACGATATGGCAATGAAATAATTCATTATGAAGCTCCTCCATCTGCTGATGTACCGCAGATGATGACTGTATTTATTGAATGGTTACATAAAGATCATCAAATAGATCCGATACTTGTTGCGGCAATAGCGCATCTATGGTTTGTCACTATTCATCCTTTCAGTGATGGCAATGGTCGTCTGTCTCGTACAATAATGGATATGTTGTTGGCAAAAGCAGATAAAACACCACATCGTTTTTATAGTATGTCGGCTGCGATAGCCCGTGACAGAAAAAGTTATTATGATATTTTAGAAAAGACCCAGAAAGGCAATCTTGACATAACGGAATGGCTGATATGGTTTTTAGAACGATTAGATGATGCAATTCTACGAGCCATGTCACTCACCGATAACATACTAAAAAAATCTGTATTTTGGGAAAACCATCGTCATATTGCGATGAATGAGCGACAAACAAAGATAGTCAATATGCTTTGGGATGGTTTTGAAGGAAAACTAACATCTGGGAAATGGGCAAAAATAAACAAATGTTCATCAGACACTGCTCTTCGCGATATTCAAGACCTAATTCAAAAAGGCATTTTGATTAAAAACGATGAAGAAGGTAGAAGTACAAATTATCGTATTGTTAACGATTATTGACATAGTATTTAGGTCAGAAATATGTTAATAGAAAACCGCCTAATATTGCATTAGACGGTTTCTTTTTAGATAGATGTTTAGGCGATTGTCTCACTTCCGATGTAGTTGGAGTCTGAGACGAGTGTTCCATCTTCTGAGGTGAATGACAGATAGATATGAACGGTGTCGCCTGTCCGGTCGGCGGGATATTTCACGCTTGTGCCTTCGTCGCCACGGCATGCTGAATTGATGTCGTAAACGGCTTCCGACTTTGCTGGAGAAACCTCCGAGAATACCTTGTTTAGTAGTTCCCATGATTTAAAAAATTTAGTTCAACAATATTTTATTTTGCGGACTTGGTACGGACTTGGTACGGAGCATGTACGGTCTTAACCTTATAACACTAATATTTTTCTCCACAGATCTCGGGTATCTCACGGATATTTTTAGTCCACGAATTGGCACGAACTGACACGAATTGGTTTCTTATTGTATAATGCAAGTTTATTGCTTCAAACACCCTATCGGAACAACATAAATCCCATCTTCGGAGCGGTGTTGGGCACATTCACCGGTTGATATTTCGGTAATTCGACACAAAATCATTCGGTAATTTGGCATTTTTAATCAAAATTCGATAGATAAACCAATTCCCCTCCTCTCCTACTTCTTAAACCTTCTCGCTAATTCTTTAAACACCGTTCCTCTTTCTTCGAAGTTTTTGTAGCGGTCGTAGCTGGCGGCGGCGGGTGAAAGAAGGCATACATCGCCGGCGTTGGCGTTGGTTCTTAAAATCTCAAAGGCTGATTCCATATCGTCGTATGAGAGGATTTCGCCTTTGTAACTTTCTGCTAATAAAGTCTTTATCCTATTTCCAGCTTCTCCCGTGACTAATATGTGCTTCAAAGGATTTTCATTGAGATATTGTATCAAAGAGGAATAGTCGATGCCTCTGTCGTAGCCTCCGAGTAAAAGAAAATCGACTTTGCCGAGTGTCTTCAAGGCGGCTATAGTGGCTTGTGGGATAGTGGAAATACTATCATTATAGAAAGTGACGCCGCCGAAAGTACCGACAAATTCTTGTCTGTGTTCTAAGGGTTTGAAGGTCAAAAGATGTGGAACAATCTCATTAAGCGATAGCCCGAAAGAATAACACGCACAGAGTGCCGCTTTGATATTCAGTTTGTTATGTTCTCCTCTCAGAGGCACATCATTCCAGTTAATATTATAATCGTCGAATTTGTAGTTCTCGAAATCTACATAACGCTTGCCGAGATTGTCGGCTTCAAAACAAAGTCTGCTGTTCAAAACCGCCACATCGGAATCGCTCATGTAGCGTAAGACGTTGATTTTGGCTGCTCTATAATTCTCGAAAGTTCCAAAATGGTCAAGGTGCTCTTCAAAGACGTTCAGCAGAACTCCTACTCGCGGCGACTTGCGAATGAATTGCAACTGATGGGCTGAGAGCTCGTAAACTATTATGGTTCTTTTATTTATATTAGGGATACAATCAAAAATCGGGATTCCGATGTTACCTGCGAGTATAGCGTCGTGTCCTGATTCTTTCAAGAGATGATAAATCAAAGTGGAAGTGGTGCTCTTGCCTTTGGTTCCAGTAATTCCAATAACTTGATTATGAAACGCTTCAAGGAAAAGGTCGGTCTGTGAACTTATCTTAGACTCGTCGATTTCCATATTGTTCAAAGAGATTCCAGGTGTTTTTATCACGAGGTCATATTCCGAGACGGCATTAAGATAGTCATCTCCGAAATATGTCTTATATCTTTCTCTATCAAGTTCTTGCAATGCCGACTCATTTTTATCGGCTACTGCTACCATCGCATGCGGCAGATATTTTTTAAGAAAAGCCACCGTTGACTTTCCTTCACGCCCGTATCCGGCAACAAGTATCTTCTTCCCTCTTAATCTCTTGAATATTGTATTTAACATAATCATTTGGTTATATGCAATTTATCTTTCAAAATTCTTTCAAAAATCTCCGGCAAATTGTTATTGTCATCGTATTGATTTAATAGATTATATAATGACTTTGGCTGTTGGCTATTGGCTATTGGCTGTTGGCTATTGGCTGTTGGATGTTGGCTATTGGCTATTGGCTGTTGACAATATTCCAAACAAGCATTGACTTCTTCGATGGTGCCAACGCATTCAAATGGTTTCACCTCGACCTCGCCTTTCAGTTGTTTTAATATCGGCAGTAAATCATTGTCTTTCAAGAGATTTTTACCGAATATCTCTTCCAATTCTTTTTCGGGAATGAATGGCGACATTATAATCCAGATGAACAGGCATTTCGGGCATTTGCCGCACCAGGAATCGGTTTTGCTTCCGACATTACAGCTTTTGAACACCTTGTAATATTCCTTGTTTTGTGCAAAAAGGCTTGCAATCTGTAGTTCGTTAAGTGGTCGTAAAAAACTAAAATATTGAATGTCAGAGGATATGTATTCATAGACATAATCTCTGAAATCATTTTCAAATTCGACTGACTTGCTATATTGATGATTTATCTCAGAATCGGGCACTGTCGGTTCGTTGGCACTCGATTCGTTGGAGAGCGCGATGTATTTCGAGTTCGAGGCGAAGCCAATCAGCAGGGTGTAGAACGCTAACATCGCAGAGAATGGAGTGTGACCGTTAAGGAAGCCTTCGTTGTTCATTATCAACATTGTAGGGTCTAAAGTCCTTTTAATTATTGCGGTTTGCTCCTCCGAAAATCCAGCGGTTGAGACACATTCTTTTGTAGCTCCACGAGGATTGATAATCAGAGGGATTATCGGCATTTTGTTCTTCAAAAGCTCGATGGTAACGACTGAGTCTTTGCCGCCGCCGACGGGAACGAGCGTCTTTTCTCCAAGAACAGAATCTAACTTCTGACATTTATCGTCACTCTCCGGAATAATATGCATAAAATCATTAAGATTTTCCTTGATTCCATTGAGATAGAAAAATTCTCCCAATCCATTGAAATATAGCTTCTTCCACCAGAGAATCTGTTTCTCGTCCAAATAATGCGGAACGATATAAACTTTTTTCGGACAAGCCAATTTCCAATAGCTTATCAGTTCAATCATTCCGATATTAAAAATAAGCGTATCTAAGTATCTATCTTTCAACATCTTCCAACTATAAAACTCTCTGCTTGGTATCTCGAAAGATGGGGTAAAGAAATATTTATCGCCGAGAGAGAAATAAAATTTCGCTGACAGGTTGCCATTTTCAAAAGTATAATCGTATCTTTGAAAACTGAAAAATTCATATTCTTCTCGCAGGGAGTTATATTTATTTTGGTCGTAATATGTTGCCATAATGTTAAAAAAATTGATTTACAAAATTAAAAAATAATTAACAGTGTACAATTAACAATGTACAATTAAATTCAGGTAAAAATGAATAAAGACGAATTATTTAAGATTCAGAGTAATACGTTAAACGTAGCGATTGGTAATGTGTTGATTGCGGAGCCTTTTTTCAGCGATCCTCATTTTATGCGTTCGGTGATTTTGATGGTTGATCATGACAAGGAAGGCAGTTTTGGAGTTATCTTCAACAAGAGAATACCTGCGAGTATCAACGATTTAATCATGGATTTCCCTGAATTTAAAGCTGATGTTTATTTAGGAGGACCTGTCGAGACGAATAGGATTTTCTTCATTCACACAGTCGGAGAATTAATTCCCGAATCATCTAAAATCTGCGGCAATATATATTGGAGCTATAACCTCAATGCTCTTAAAGCTTTGATTAAAAACAATTTGGTACAAAGTCACGAGGTGAGGTTTTTTGTCGGTTATTCAGGTTGGGACGCCGGACAATTACGTACCGAATTGAAAGCCAACGCTTGGTTGGTAGGAAAGTTCAGTTCTAAAGATTTATTAACGACAAATCCAAAGACGATGTGGAAATCGTTCGTCGATAAAATGGGAGAACGCTATTCTTTATGGAGCAAGTTTCCGACTAATCCATCGTTTAACTGAGGAAAGAGACTATAAATTCCATTTTTTAAAATTATAAATATTTGATTTATATTTATTTATAACGATATTTTAAAAATTGTAAGATAGAAGTCGCAATTTTCTCAAAAATTGTAAGATGGAAGTCGCAACTTTTATTATCTTTGCATTTATAAATTATAAATCATTATGTTATGGATGCATTAAAAAATTTCTTTTTAAAGGAAATAGAATTGGTTTCAACGAAATATGTGAGATATTTACACGATAAGATTGAGTGGAAATCGAGATTGATAGCAATTCTGGGTGCGCGTGGCGTTGGAAAATCTACACTTATCTTACAACATATCAAGCTGCATGAAGATATAAATACGACCTTATATGTTTCGGCTGACAACATTTATTTCTCTGTTCACACTTTGTTGGAATTAGCTAATGAATTTTATAATTTAGGTGGAAAAGCTTTGTATATCGATGAAATTCATAAATATAAGAATTGGTCGCAAGAAATAAAAAACATCTACGATTCTTTTCCTGATTTGAGAATCGTATATACAGGCTCATCTATTCTTGAACTTGAAAAAGGCGGAGCGGATTTATCTCGCCGAAAATTAGAGTATAAATTGTCTGGACTTTCGTTTAGAGAATACTTGATAATTTCACGCAATATCAATTTACGACCTTATTCTTTACAAGAAATATTAGCTCACAAAGTCTATTTCCCGTATTCAGATTATAAGCCTTTGGCTTTGTTTAAAGACTATATGAAAGAAGGTTACTATCCATATTTTAATGATTATGGATATTATATAAGATTGTCCTCCATAGTAAATCAGATACTTGAAAACGACATAAAAGATTTCGCAGATATGACGCCCTCAACAGCTCGAGCTTTGAAAAAGCTGATGTATATTATAGCTCAATCTGTTCCGTTTAAACCTAACTACAGTAAGATTGCCAAAGATATAGATATTAATAGAAAATTAGCATCAGACTTGATGGTTTATTTGGAAAAAGCACAACTTATCAATATTCTTCGTGACAATTCCTTCGGGATCAGCTCTTTGGGTAAGGTTGACAAGATATATCTTAACAACACTAATCTTTCATACGCTTTAGTAGGAGAATCGACAGATATTGGTAATGCGAGAGAAACTGTATTTCTTTCGTTGCTAAATCCGATTTATGATATAACATCGTCTCCAAATTCAGATTTTATCGTTGACAAAAAATACACATTCGAGTTGGGCGGTAAAAATAAGAAACAAAAGCAGATACATAATATTAAAGATTCATATTTGGTAAAAGATGATATAGAGCAAGGCTTTACCAATATCATCCCGTTATGGACATTCGGCTTGTTGTATTAGGAAAATCGATCTTTTCCGCACTTTGTTTAAAAATTCTTCAAGAAAGCTTGTCATTTCTCATCGGTTTGTATTATATTTGCAGTTGCGAAACCGCTGTTTCGGAAATGGTCGTTTCGGAATTAAAAGAAAACAAAAGTATATGAGATTTTTTGATAGAACAGATGAGATTATATCGCTAAAAGAGATACTTGAACTCTCAAAATATAATGCTCAGTTTACAGTAGTTACAGGTCGCCGACGCATCGGAAAGACATCGCTTGTGTGGAAGGCGTATGAGAACGAAGCTATACTCTATTTCTTTGTTGCTCGTAAAGCCGAGAGTGACTTGTGTACAGATTATCTACAAGAGATAGAGAGTAAGTTAGGCATACCTACGATGGGTAAGGTTGAGCGTTTTTCTGATATTTTCGAATACCTGATGAAACTCTCCATCGAACGTCCCATTACGGTATTCATAGACGAATTTCAAGAGTTTTTTAAGGTAAACAAATCGGTTTATAGCGATATGCAACGCATTTGGGATATATATCATACAAAAGCTCATATCAACCTCATCGTATGCGGTTCTATCTTTTCGATGATGACTAAGATTTTTAAGAATAAAAAGGAACCTTTGTATAATCGTCAGACACGTTTTATGTCGATAAAACCATTCACCCCAGCAGTATTGAAGGAGATTTTGACGGAATATAATCCCAACTACACGGCTGAGGATTTGTTGGCTTTATACTCATTTACGGGTGGTGTGGCAAAATATGTGCAACTACTTGTTGATGCAGGAGCAACGACCAAGACAAAAATGATAAATCATATTATCAAGGCTGATTCGGTATTTTTGAGCGAAGGCAAGGCGATACTTATTGAGGAGCTTGGAAAGGATTATGGAATCTATTTCTCCATATTATCTGCCATTGCTCGTGGCAAGACCTCACGCACGGAGATTGAACAGATTGTAGGTAAGGAAATTGGCGGTTACCTTACAAAATTAGAGAATGAATATGAGGTAATTACCAAAAACCAACCAATCTTCGAGAAAAGTTCAAACAAGAATGTGCGTTATACGATTGAGGACAATTTCTTCTCATTCTGGTTTCGTTTTATATACAAGTACAACTATATGCTTGAAATTGAGAACTACGACGCATTGAATACAATAATCAATCGCGACTACGAAACTTTCAGCGGCAAGATGCTTGAACGTTATTTCAAGCGCGTCCTTATAGAGAGTAAGAAGTACACTCGCATTGGAAGTTGGTGGGATCGAAAGGGCGAGAACGAGATTGACATTGTAGCCGAGAATGAATTGAACGATGAGGCTGTTTTTATCGAAGTAAAACGCAAAGAAGAAAACTATGATGCAGTTGTTCTTAACAACAAAGTTGATGCATTTAAGCGTGCAACCGGAGAGTTTAAAAACTATAAGGTATGTCAAAAAGGATTATCGATGAATGATATGTAGTGGATGTCATCTTTTCATATTGGTGTAGAAAAGATTGATAGAAACATTTAGTCGAAATATATGTTATACTATAAAAAAAGTAAACTATGAAAAGTTTTGGACAAAAACCGTGGGTTCTCCCGCAACCGGTACTGATTATCGGTACATATAATAATGACGGAACGCCTAATGCGATGAACGCAGCATGGGGCGGACAATGGGATGCAAAAGAAATTATGATCTGCATGGGCAAACACGCAACCACCGAAAACCTTGCACGATGCGATGAGTTTACCGTGGCCTTTGCTACCAAAGAGACATTGGTGGCTTCGGATTTCGTAGGCATCGTGAGTGCGAAGAACGACCCTCAGAAGATGCAGAAAACAGGATGGTCAGCCATTAAGGCTGAGAACGTAAACGCACCTGTTTTCACTGATTTCCCAATGACTTTGGAATGTCGTATCATTCGCAAAATTGACGAGACAGAAGGCGGCTACAACCTCATTGCCGAGATAGTTAATATCCTTGTAGATGAAAAATATCTTGATAAAAACGGGAATCCTGATGTAGAAAAGATGCAGTTAATTACATACGAACCTGTTCATCACGCTTATCTCGTAATGGGTGAACGTGTGGGCAATGCTTTTTCAGATGGTAACATATTGAAACAATAATTAATCGATATGGATTTAACAGTCAAAAACAGGGTTTTGGGTTTATGGGAACGCATTAGCGGAATCCTTGTAAAAAATTCAAGATTACTTCTCATACTATCCCCACTTTAATAACCCTTTCCAATTTATTTTCAAAAATACGATAAGCCTCTTCAATCTTGTTCAATGGGAAACGATGTGTGATGAGCGGAGTGGTGTCGATTTTGCCTTCTTCTATCAGATGGAGTATCTCTTCACAGTCGCAGCCATCAACGCCGCCGGTCTTGAAAGTGAGGTTCTTACCATACATATCGGGTAACGGCAATGTCTGCGGCTTGTCGTATAAGGCTACAACTGTAACGATGGCGTTAGGTCGAGCGCATTCCCAAGCAAGACGTAAAGTATCATCTGCTCCAGCTACTTCGAGTACTCGGTCTGCTCCTCCATGGTCGCTGTTGTTCATCACAAATTCCTTGCATTCTTCAGGAGTGATAAGTGAAACATCGGGGTAATATTCTTGCACAAAACGTCTTCTTTCTTCAGATTTCTCGCATACAATGATACGTTTCGGCTGTTTCAACATCACGCATAGCAACGTGCAAATTCCTGTAGGTCCCGCTCCTATTATCAACACCGTGTCGTTTTCTGTTATTTCAGAGATACGAGCCGCCCAGAAACCTGTCGCCAACACATCACCAACAAACAAAGCTTGTTCATCGGTCACGCTGTCGGGAATATGATTCAAGCCTTGGTTTGCCAAAGGGACACGCACATATTCTGTCTGTCCGCCATCGATGCGGCAACCCAAAGCCCAACCACCATTCGGGTCGGTGCAGTTGTTTACATAACCGTTCTTGCAGAAGAAACACTCTCCGCAGAAGGTCTCAACATTCACCGTTACACGGTCGCCAGGTTTTACCTTGGTGACATCCGCGCCCACCTCTTCGACCACTCCAACCATTTCGTGTCCGACAGTAATTCCAGGAACTGCACGAGGCACGCTACCATGTTTGATATGGAGGTCGCTTGAACAGATGCTACTCATCGTCACACGGACAATGGCGTCAGTTGGTTCGATCAATACAGGCTTCGGTTTCTCCACCAAAGCGAACTTTCCTTTTTCTATGTATGTGTAGGCTTTCATAAAGTATCTTTCATTTTATATCATCAACAAAATTCTTCCCTCTGCTTTGACAAAGGTTTCGGGATAGCGACAGATAACGGCATAGACTTGATTGGAAGTAACCGGTTGTCCGTCTTTACGGATATTAAGTCGTTGGCGGTTTATCATTTCCGCAATTTGCTCCGTCCGCATCCCTCGATTCTGACTTGCAAGACAATGTAATATAGCTTCTTCTATTGTCATATAATTTACTTAAATCTATAGATTGAAATACTTTTTTATCATTGACTTCAGATGCTCAGCTGTAAGGTTTGCCAATCCGATTTGCTCAATATAAGCATACTCTTCCTTATTTTTACCAATGACAAACTTTCGTTCTTTGTCATTTATTGTTGCATAAAGATGGAAATTTCCTTTATAGGTCTGTTCTATGCGTACATTTTTATAGAACACATTTCCTATTTCAATATTGACGGCATCCTTAGAAGCAGAGGAAACGGGTTCAATCCTTCAGCAAGAAATTCGTGATTATATTCGAAATATGAATTACCTCTCATAGAATCCCACGACAATCTTCCTATTTCCTTACCCCACAAAAGAACTTTAAGCGATTTGGTTATCATTGTTTTTTATGTCTTATACGTTGAACTCTTTTTTGATTGTCTTTGATTAGATAAGCCGACTCGGGAAGTTCCGGCATCAGCTCGTCCAATGCTTCGATCTGTCCAATAGCTTTAATAAGCGACAGAAATGTAGCCAATGACATATTACCTGTTATTCCATTTTCAAATTTATGAATAGTATTTATTGTAATTCCTGATTGTTCAGCAACATCCTTTTGGGTCATTTGAGATCTCAAACGGTAATTCTTAAATCTGGCGCCAAGCAATTTTACCAATTCTGGTATGGAATATTCATAATAATCAGTCATCATTTATTATCTTACACGTTAATTTATCAAATAAAAACGAGATTTACTTATCGTAAACAATAATTTATAACGCAAAGATAATTATAAATTCTAATATCCAATATATTAACAATAAAAAAATATGTTCTCAAAAGAAAAGAGGAAAAGAAGAATATTTTACCTCAATGAATTTTGTTGAGATTCGGTTCTGCTATTTCTGTATTCCAGTGGAGATTTTCCGGTAATTTTACGAAAAAATCGACACATATATGATGGATTATCATAATTGAGTTGTACTGCAATTTCTTTAATTGAAAGCGAAGTACAAGTAAGATAATTCTTTATTGCCATTATCACTTGCCAATCTATATTTTCCTTAGCCGAAGTATTCCAGTGCATTTTGCACACCTTGTTCAGGTAGTCGGGTGTGATGGAAAGCTGGTTGGCGTAGAATGCCACCTCACGATTACGCTTGTGATAACGGGTAACAAGGTTGGTGAAATCAGCTTTGCGGAAAGGTTGTTCTTTGAAGTCTATAGACAATACAGCACAGCTTGCGTTGCAGGACATTCTGGTCGGCATCTCTTTTCTGGTCATTCTCGCCATCGTGAATTCCTTGGGATTAGTGGCTTCAGCAGGAGTGGGCGTAGCCGAGAAGGTATGCGGATTCATCATGCGCAAAGTTACACCTGTGTTGTTATTCAATATCGGATTGGCCACACCTGTCGCTACAGTAAGCCAGATCCTCATTTGCATTGTATTTCTCTATATCCTCAGAAAACGGATGTCTAAATAATCCATTGATTTCTGATTGGAGTTTATCTAAAAACATCGACGCATGCGCTCCGTCCATCTGTGTATGATGAAATTGGAACGAAACAGTAAGTGTTGTTTTGAATAAATGTCGTTTATATTTACCCCAAATGAGGAACGGATTGTTGAATATCCCGCTTGCATAAGCTTTATCGCTTTTGAATACCCAATAATACCTGAACAAGGTTTGTAAAACTTAAAATTCTCCTGAATCTTTTTCTGTTCAATTATTATCTATTTTCACATTATCCGCACAATCACCTATTATTTCACTGCCTCATAAAACAAGTCGTGGATTTCTGTTCTGAGATTTAATTTAGAAAGTTTATTATTGTCTGATGTTGGATAAACTCTATTCGATAAGAAAATCACTATCAAGTCGTTTTCAGGGTCTGCCCAGGCAAATGTTCCCGTGAATCCTGAATGTCCGAAACTCGCTAACGACGATTGTTTCGATGGAGTGTAATATTTTGCTTCGGGATCTAAATCTGGTTTGTCGAATCCTATGCCTCTCCTATTTTCATTATCGGCAAAAGGCGCTGAGGTAAAATAAGTTATCGTCTCCTTTGAAAGAAACTGTGTTCCATTGGCGCATCCATCGTTGAGAAGAAGCTGCAATAAAACAGCGAGGTCTCTTGCGTTTGAGAAAAGTCCGGCATGACCAGAAACGCCACCCATCAAAGCAGCAGTCTGATCGTGTACGTCACCGCAAATCAACTGATTACGGAAATAAGTATCGTTTTCTGTCGGTACGATATTTTTCTCATCTAAACAATTTAAAGGTTTGAAACAGATATGATTCAGATTGAGCGGCTCAAAGAAATTTTCTCTTAAATAAGATTCAAAGGATTGATTTGTAATAGATTCCACAATCTGCGGAACGAAATAAAAACCCAAGTCGCTGTATTTGTATTTTTTCTCTTTCAACTCCGACTTCATTATGGTGTCGTAAATCTGATACATAAAATCTTCCAAGATATAAAGATTTTTCGCGACTCTGACGGTATGCTCCTCGTCGATATTCTCTCTAAAATACTGCATATCAGGAGTATTATCACGACAAGTCTTTTTATATATCGGAATCCAAGGCGTCATTCCCGACTGATGTGTAAGAAATTCTATCAGCTGAATATCTCCCTTATCCGATTGATTTAGAAAAGGAAAGAAATCGCCGAGCGTGGAGTTGAGGTCGAGTTTTCCATCATCGTAAAGTTTCATCAAGGCAAAAGACGACGCAAACAATTTAGTAAGAGATGCTATATCATAAACCGCGTCAGAATGAACGACTTGCTCGCCTTCGTAGGTAAATTTTCCGTAATTTCTATCGAAAATAATCTTTCCATCTTTCATAGCTAAAATCTGACATCCTGGCATAGCTTCTTGATTTATCGCATCAACAACTATTGAATCAATCTTATTTGTAAATTCATTATCAATCAAAGCGATAGGCAATGTTTCAGGTGAGAGAAATCCACTAAATTCAAGACCAAAACCGCATTTATACTTCTTCAAAGTCACAGGAAGTTTTCCTTTAGGTGACGAATTTCCAACGAGAATATCAACGATTGCATTTGCAACCATTTCATTGTCTTCATAGCCAACGAGAAGCGAAGAAAGATTTCTGCTAAAAGAAAATTTATCGACAGCATACGGACTGCCAAACAAGTTAAAAATCAACTTGGTAGAATTGGGAAGATGATTTACAAAACTTAACATCGCTGGTGTTATCCCATAATTCTTAGATGGATAACTCGATGTGTTTCTTATATTTAAAATCATATAATCGTATGATTTAAATTGTTTTGCACTTCGTTTTGCCTCTTCTTCTGAAATGTTATTTTTTATTAAGAAAGATTTGTTAACGATTCCTCTTTCATTTAATTTTTTAGAAATATAATTATCATTTCCGAAAGTAACGACAGCTATTTTCTTATCGTCAACATCGCGCAATGGAAGTATGTTCTTCTTATTTACAAGCATCGTAACAGCTTCATTATAAAGACGTTGTTTAAGATACAAATATCTATTCTGATTTAAGTCGTTATTTAATTTTTCCAAAGACTGTGGTTTATAGTTATTAAGTCCGAGTTGATATTTATGTCTTAATATTTTTTTACAACTCTCCTCTACCCTATTTTTAACCTCGTCATCATTTTTTGCAGCCTCGATGATTATCTGTAATGATGCCTCAATGTTTATAGGGAGAAGAAGCACGTCATTACCAGCCATAAGTGCTTGAAGACATACACTATCCGAGTCTGTTCCATTATACGCGCCTTTCATTTCCAAGCCATCGGTGAAAATGATTCCGTCGTAATTCATCTTTTCTTTAAGAAGGTCTGTGACAATATTTTTCGATAAAGATGAAGATTTATTTACCACAGGTTCCAAAGCCGGGAAATAAAGATGTCCGACCATCGCACCTTTTACACCATTGTCAATCAGATATTTAAAAGGAACGAGTTCGATATTCTCAATTTCTTCCAAAGAATTTTTGATGATTGGCAACGCGTGATGTGAATCCGTCTTTGTGTTGCCATGACCTGGAAAATGCTTCATCGAAGGCAGCACTCCATTATTTTGAAGAGCGAGAGCGTAAGCGGTTCCCTTACGAGCCACATTATCAGGATCTTCACCGAAGCTACGAAAACCGATGACTGGATTATTCGGCTCGTTGTTGACATCAATATCTGGGGCAAAATTAACGTTGATACCGAGTCGAACGCATTGTTCTGCAATCTGACGTCCCATTTCGGAGATAAGAGAATCGTTGGCAATTGCACCGAGTGTCATCTGGTAAGGATATGATAATCCGTCGTTTATACGCATTCCCAATCCCCATTCACCATCAATTGCAATCATCAAGGGAGTCTGCGCCATCGACTGCCACTCGTTAGCCTGCTCGAGCAACAAAGCCGCGTCGGTTCTGAAAAAAGTTACGCCTCCTATATTATATTTATTGATTAATTCATCGACTTTGATGTCAAAATCTTGTTTCGGCTGATTCGCCCTAAGATTCACCAACTGCCCAACTTTCTGTTCAAGCGTAAGAGAATTAAAAACCGAATCGACCCATCTGTCTTCAGCGTCTTGTGCAAAAATATTTAAAGAAAATAATAAAAATAAAGTCAGGATGATATTCTTCATTGTTTTATAATTAAGTTAACAAAGTTGATAAGTTCTTTATAATCAAAAGTTTTATATATTATTTTTTTATCTTTATCGAGGAGAAAGAAACTCGGCGTTGCAACAACGGCATAATCATTTACCGCAGGGCTATCCCATTCCAATCCATCATGATAGAAAAATGCTTCCGCCTTAAACTTCTTGGCGAGATTCTTAATTTTTTTTAAGTCGCCTTTCACACTAACTGCAATCATCGAGAAATTATTATTCTCATTTAAAAAAGATTCTAAATGTTTTAACGACTCACGACAATGGTCGCAGGTGTATGACCAAAAATAAACTATAGTAAATTCACTTTCAATACTATACAAATCAAAATCTTCATCAAAGATTGTTTTTCCAAAAATATTTTTAGCCTCGCTTCCAATTCTCGCCCTTGAATTAAATTCTGCTATTGAAAGAAGTTCGGCGTATTGTTCTTCCGTACAATCCAATTCTTCATAATAAGGAATTCTTGTCAGATAATCGACTACTTCGTTAATTTTCAACTCGTTAAAACTTTCCATAAGAAATTGAAAAATAAACTTATACATTTCATAATTCAAAGTAGCGCGATTTAAGACATTGTCTGACGCAAGAACTAACGACATGATTTGCTGTTCCTGAGCCTGACCTGAAGTAAGTTGTATAGAGAAGAAATCGAATATTTTATCTGTTAAGACGTAAGTCTGGATAAGCGACAAATCATTAAAATCTACATCGTTAAAGAAGTTTGAAATTAAATTTTTACGTTGATTATCAAAGTTTTCATCAAGGTTTAAAGGCATAAACCTATCGACAAGAATCAATTTTGACGCGTAATTATCGTGTGCTATCAAAGAATCGGTAAACTCAACAAAAGCGTTTTGTAGTGACTCATATTCAGATTTCGACTTTTGATAAAACTCCGACTTTTTATCATAATCGCGAAGAATAGGTTTGAGCAAATCCAAAGAGTTTAATGTATTTTCCTTAACAATCTTATAATTATACCAATCCGTATTCAATTGAGAGTCTATGAACTCTATGGAAGAAATGTCGTCAATATCTCTTGCCACAAATTTAACATCTGATTCATCATAGAGAAAATCTAAAGTATTACCATGTTCAGTCTCAATCTGATACATTCCTTTTTTAAGTTGAGTATTGAATTCTATTCTTTTCTCCTGATTCATCATCACAGAGTCTAACACTTCCATATAAAGTCCGGTGTAAGCGTTCAGATATACTTTTTGCTGCGGCAGATTAAAAAACGTTCCTGACACAGTTTGTGCGGAAGTACTTAACCACACAAAGAAAAACAATATGATTGTCAATAATTTAAAACTTCTCATCTTCCTAAAATGTTATTTAACAAAGATAAGAAAAGTCAACAGACAACAGACAACGGACAACAGATTTTTTTATTGCTCACAGAGATTTCTTTTCCACGAATTAACACGAATCAGCACGAATAATTTTATTGTTAGACCAAATATTATTCGTATTTTTACAAACATAAAACAATAAGAGTTATAGCATATCGTTAAGAAGATTATTATTAAAATAGATTGTATAACAGTTAAATAGTGTTTATGAAAAAGATTTTCGTCGTTGATTGGACATTACTATTCTGTTTTCTTTTAACAGCAGGAAGCGGTGTTGGAATGCACATAGCCGGACATGGCAGCAGTCATTTGGAATGGGAAGTTTGGGCGTGGGCTCATTCTCTATTAGGTCTGCTATTTGCTGTCTTTGTGGTGTGGCATGTGAAGATGCATATTGGCTGGTACAAGTCACTTTTCAAAAAAGGCAAATCCGGTAAAAACAAGCATATTACGACAATACTTACTGCAATAGCTATCGCAATCACCATAACTGGAATTGTAATGTTTGCCGTATCTGGCGCTAATTCCGGCATTGGTATGTGGCACTATCGCATAGGTATTTTATTCTCACTTTTTGCTTTGGGTCATATAATCAAGCGCATACCGATTTTGCGAAAGATAAGATAAATACATTATTTTTCCACAATTTACCAGTGATTTTTTCGTAACTTTGCATTCATAATTTTTTTATACTTTTATAAATCATAAATTATTGATTTTTAATAATGAAAGCTAAGATAACGAATAAAGAAATTTGGAGTATCGCGCTGCCGATTATGTTGGGTAATATGGCGCAGACTATCATCAATTTCACCGACACTGCTTTCTTAGGTCGCTTGGGCGTGATTGCTTTGGGTGCCTCCATGCTCGCAGGTCTTTTTTATTTTGTATTCACGACTATCGCAACCGGATTCGCTATTGGCATTCAGATAATTATTGCAAGGAGATTCGGCGAAGGCAAACACGGCAGAATAGGCGTCATCTTCCAACACGGCAGCATCTTCGTATTTTTGTTAGGACTTATTTTATTCTCAATATTATATTTCTTCTCCGACATATTACTTCTCAAACTCATCGACTCACCCAATATTTACGAAGCTTCTTTAGAATATATAAAATATCGTCAGTTCGGCATTATCTTCGTGTGTTTCAACTTCTTATACAGAGGTTTGTATGTAGGAATCTCTAACACCAAAGTCATTACTTATTCCACGATAATAATGGCGGTTGTTAATATTATTTTAGATTATTGTCTCATTTTTGGCAACTTCGGGTTTCCAGAGATGGGAATCGGCGGTGCGGCATTGGCGTCATTCTGCGCGGAAGTGTCTGCTTTCGTGTTCTTTACGGTTTATAGTTACGTCAACTTACGAAAGAAAGACTTCGGCATGTTCAAGGTCCATCCTATGGAATCAGAGCTGATGAAACGCATCTTGAAATTGGCGACGCCGACAATGGTGCAGAAGTTATTCTCATTCGGTATTTGGTTCATTTTCTTTATTTTAATTGAAAAGATGGGCGAAACTGCCACAGGAATCTCCTCTATAGTAAGAAGTATTTACATGATTCTTATCACGCCGTGTTTCGCTTTTGCGACAACGACAAATACACTGGTAAGTAGGACAATAGGCGAAGGACATCCGGATCAAGTCTTCAGCACAATCAATAAGATATCGAAAAACTGTATCTTATGTACGGTTCCGATAATAATTTTGATAAGCATAATTCCAGAACAAGTCGCGAGGATTTACACCGACGACATTGAATTGGCGCGTTTAGTGATACCATCGGTTTATGTAATCTGCATCGGAACGATATTCCAAGGCATCGGCAACGCCTATTTTGAGGCAGTATCCGGCACCGGCAACACTTCGGCTGCTCTTTATTTGGAAGCAGCAATCTTGGTTATTTATGTAGTGTTCATCTGGATGATGACACATGTAACCACTGAGGTACAATGGGTTTGGACCGCTGAGATTGTATACGGAGTGCTCCTCGGAATTGTCTGTTTCATCTATATGAAATTCGCGAAATGGAATAAGAAGAGGATTTGATTTACAATTGACAATTAACAGTTTACAATTTACAATTGTAGGGATGCATCAATAATTCATGCAAGAATAACCAAACATTGATGCGTCTAACTAATAAAGAATAAAGTTATATTTATCCAATTTTTATCATTGTAATGGATAAAAAAATGTGTTTTTATCCATTATAGTTAACATTATTGAATAAAAATTGTATATTTGTCGACAGAAATAACGATTGATTTATGAGAAGCATTATCTTAAAACAGAAACAAGAACGCGATGATTTGTTGACACGATCATATATTAACAGAGACATAAAACATGATACTGAAGAGTTGTTATCATCACAGTTGATAAAATTAATCAGCGGTCCTCGACGAGTTGGCAAATCGGTCTTTGCTTTGCTTTTGCTGAAAGATACCAATTTCGCATATTTGAATTTTGACGATAAATTGTTATTGGATGCTTGGGATGAAGATATCGTAATGTCAACTTTAAACGAGATTTTCCCTAACTATAAATACCTTATGCTTGATGAAGTTCAAAATCTCCCCGACTGGGATCTATGGATTGCGAAACTATATCGGCGTAACATCAATCTTGTTATAACTGGCAGTAATGCCAAGATGCTTTCGAGTGAGATGGCGACTGTCTTGACAGGAAGATACATTCAGATTGAAATGCTTCCATTTAGTCTTAAAGAGACATTGCGATTGCATAATCTTGAGATAGAAAATATTCCCGATGAACGCAAATCTGATTTCTATGCGTTCGTGGAAGAATATTTGCACAGAGGAGGCTTTCCTGAAGTGATTTCGTCATATCATATAGCACATAATTATCTGTCAACTTTATTCGATTCGATTTTATTGAAAGACATAGCTCAGCGTCACAATATCAGGAAAACGTCATTATTATACAACTTGGCAACATATCAATTATCAAACTTCTGTAATCCATTTACTGCCAACAGCCTTTCTGAAGAATTGGGAATACCGAGTGTCACGACCACAAAAAAATTCTGTGATTATTTATTAGAGCCATATCTCTTTTTCTATTTGCCTCGCTTCAATAACAAGTTGAAGATCATGCAAAAAGCGGCACAAAAGGTATATGTCGTAGATAATGGCTTTGTCTATTCTGCAGCTTTCAACATAAGCGAAAACCTCGGACGTTTGCTTGAAAATTTAGTCTTTGTAGATTTGCTGCGTAAAGGTTATGAATGTGGCAAAACGTTATTTTATTATCGTTCACATAATGATAGAGAAGTAGATTTCGTAACTCGCAGAGGTTCAATTGTTGAACAACTTATACAAGTATGTTATGATTTAGCTTCGCCGAAAACAAGAAAGAGAGAGTTTGATGCGCTTGTCGAATGTTCTCAAGAATTGAACTGCGACAGACTTTTAGTCATAACAAACAAAGAAGAAGAAACAATCACGTATAAAGGAAAGGTTATAGAGATAAAACCTTTTTATTCAATATAAATTAACAGTTTAGAATTTACAATTAACAGTGTAGAAACGTATCGCATACGTCCAATGAAATGAGATGAAAATATTTTTAACATTATTAGGAATCATATCGCTTGTGTTAGGTGTCATCGGGATTTTCTTACCTTTGTTACCTACTACCCCATTATTGCTTTTGTCGGCTTGGTGTTTTTTTAGAAGTTCAAAGAAGTTATACGACAAGCTCATCAACAGCAAGCATTTAGGCACATATATAAAAAACTTCAGAGAGAACAGGATTATCCCTCTGAAGACTAAAGTTTATATCATTTCATTATTATGGCTAAGTTTGCTTTATTGCATCTTCTTCGTTGCCAACGGAATGCTTTGGCTTCAGATCTTGCTCGCCATAATATTAATAGGAGTGACTATTCATATTCTTTCGTATAAAAGTTAAAGAACAATAGTCAAATTCACAAGGAAATTTTAAACACCCATGCCGCATCGCTTTTCAAATCGTTGTATTTCAATGGCATAGTGTCGATTATCATTTTGCCGTTTTCGTATTTCCATGGTAAGACTTTCTCACATCCGAGCATTCTAACGATAGTATTTTCTTTGGGTTGCTCAATTTCCAAGACAAGTTCATCCTGCGGATATTCTATCGCAATGGCATATAAGTCAGAGCCTTTTGTTGTGTAACATACGTAAGGTTGCTCACATTTATATTCAGCTCTAAAACCATCTAAAGGTTTTAAAATAAATTTTGCCATATTTTTTGAAGAGGCGAAAAGTCGCATCATCGCATCGATGTTTTTCTCTTGATATTCAACTCTAATTGCGTATGGCTCACCCGCTTTCAATTTAATTTTACCTGACGTAGAATTCCAATTTTTCGCTTGATCAGCATCGCTCTGTTGCTCGTTGGCTTTTGCAGGATTATAGTCTATTATCACTTTATCGTCAACTATAACTTTAACATTATCATCGACTTCTACTTCAAAGGTATAAGTCGATGTCTTTTCAGGAACGAAGATTCCGTTCCAGGTAGCGCTGAAGTTGTCGTAGCTTATCGACTTGTCGGGCGAGTTACGATGCCAGTTGAAATCTATCACGGAGTCCATTCTGTTGAAAGTCACTTCTTTCATCTCGTAGAATTTTGAATAAGGACGCGTCTCATATATAGCTTCGCCATTTATTTCCAACCACTTACCGAGGTCCAAAAGTCGTTCTTGTTGTATCATAGGAATAATTCCGTCTGCTGCTGGTCCGACGTTAAGAGTCATACCGCCGCCAGCTGCCACTGTCTTAGCGAAGTGACGTATCAATTCTTTTGAAGAGAGATAGTTGGAGAGCGGCTCGTTGCGATTCAGTCCGAAAGATCGACCTATGCCGCGGCACTCAGCCCAAGGTCTGTCGGTCTGCGTGATGCCCGCGCTATATTCCGGAGTGCGGAAACCATATTGAGCGCCGTGCCCCCAACGGTCGTTGACGATAGCCTCCTCGCCTACTGTGTTGTAATACCACGCGATGAGTTCTGCCGAATGCCATTGCTCAGCGGAGTTACGCCACTCGCCATCGGCAAAGATGATAGAAGGATGATATTTCAAAACAAGTTCCTTAAACTGTGGTATCATGTGATTATCAACGTAATTTGTGATAGAATCGTCCGGATCGACATACCATCGGTGCATTGGATTCGTCCATTCTGGGAGTGAATAATAAAATCCCATCTTAAGACCTTCGGCACGCACGGCGGAAGTCAGTTCAGAGACGATGTTACGTTTCGGTCCGCCCACGACGCTGTTCCATTCGGGAGAATAGTTGCTGTCCCAGAGACAATAACCGTCGTGATGTTTTGTTACGAGAAGTACATATTTGGCGCCACTTTTCTTGAACAACTCAGCCCAATCTTCAGGATTCCAAAGCTCAGCTTTAAACATTTTATCGAAGTCGCGATAGGAGAAATCCTCGCCGTAGTTTTTCTTTTGGAAGTTGACACGTGTAGAGTCGTTGTTCATCAAGCCGCTATAATACCATTCGGCGTAGCCCTCGTTTGAAGCGTAAGCTGGCACTGAATAAACGCCCCAGTGAATGAAGATTCCTAATTTCGCGTCGCTAAACCATTGAGGATAACCGCGTTGTTGTAAAGATTCCCATGTTGGCTCTACTTTCTGAGCAAAAGTTGATAATACTAAGAAGCATAATAATAAGGTAAAGATTTTTTTCATTTTTTTATATTTTTATGTCAACAGACAACATTTTTACAAAAATACAATTTTATTAAGTATAGTTAACAAAAAGTGTAAAATTCACATTTTTATTAAGTATTGTTAACAAACCTGTCGACTAAGACAAATACTACACTAAAAACAAAAATATCTAAGCTCTTATTATTACATTTTTTATACTTCTTAATTCTCAACCTACATTGTCAGAAGAAGAAAATGTCTCAATAATGCTTTATTTCATCAAGATAAACGAAAGTACAACTTGCTGATAATCTCATATAAGACAACATATTATTTGTAAAAATTCTCTACCAATATATATGTGTAATATTAAAAGAATAGATTTGCAACAGAATATCAATAATCAAAGAGGTCGACTAAAGATTTAGACGACCTCCTACTTTCTATTTTATGTTAGATTAGTTTTTTATTATACGTCTGTACGTTTCCCCATTTTTATTTTTGATTTTAATTATGTAGGTTCCACTATTATAATTTGAGAAATCAATGATTTTATTATAAAAGTTAGATTCTCGAAAAATAACAACACCTAAAATGTTAACAATTGTTAATTCTTCTATTTCAACATCATCTTCTATAAACAGATGATTATCTATTGGATTTGGATAAAGTTTTAGAGAAGAAGCAAATTCAGCAATTCCTTCTCCTAAAGTATTTGCACACGCCTCATCCGATTTGTCCGATTCCAAATTATTTTTAATAGCTGTAACCATATAACAATACTCTGTATCATATTCTAAGTCGTTATCGGTATAATTTGTATTTGAAACATTCGTTAGGAAAGTACCATCACGATAGACTTTATAAGCTGTTGCATTATTAACAGGATTCCATGTTAATATTATAGATGATGTGCTAAGTGGATTAGCGACAAGATTTTCAGGAATATCAAGTGGTGTTTCTGTTGAAACTCTATCAATCTCAACCTGCAATTTATATGTTCCGGTCATCCCTGAAAAATATGGCGAAACAGCAAAATATATTGTTGCTCCTTCATTTAACGTAATGTTATTGTCCATTTCATCATCGTATGGTTCGGAATAATCACCGCCATCAATTGAATATGAGAACATAGCATCAACAGTGTAGTTTATTTCGTGAGTATATTCATCAAATAATCTGGCTGTTATTTCATAATTATATCCGTCCTGCAAAGTTATTTTATAATAATCCACATCATTACCAATATGTAAGTTTGCGTTAACTGTATTAATTGTTGACTGATTATTATTCCAACTTACATTTAAATTATATGCTGTATTTTGCGTATTATTACTTTCGTATGAATCCGGAGAAATATCCTGCGCCTCAACAATTACTGATATAGGATTTGGATAATCGGAAGCACCAGCATAATACCAGGAATTAGAACCTTCTTCTCTATAATTTACAGAAAGATAATAAGTACCAGGTTCTGCGGCAATAATTCCATCAAAAGTTAAACCGCCCGTAAAATGGTAATTATATGGCAATTCTATTTCGATTTCCTGAATTGTTTGGACATAACTGCCATCGATGTTGGAAAGAGATAATCTCACATCTCCATAAAAAGTATCATAGTCTGTGTTTAGTACGTCAACATTTATAGTTGCCATACTTCCATTTTCCAACGTCCCGTTGTCCGAAAGAATTGTAAAATTGGAATTAACTTCAATGTCGGAAGAGTAATAAACCTCGAACATAGCATAATTCAAATAATCCCCATCATCAATGCGAATCCAATTGCCTAATTGTGTTCCGTAGAAAAGCATCACTTGATGTAATCCTGGAACAAACGCCATATTACCCTCGTTATAGAAATAAGCCTCATTATAATATCCTCCTTGAAGTTCTCCTTCACCTATTTGGATATAATCCACGAAATTACCATCTTCGTCGAAAACCGCAGCACACATATAACCTTCAAAAGTTGCATTTCCCATATTCGCTATATCTGCATATAGTTCTATTTCACTTCCAAACCATATTTCGTCTTCCATATATATGTCTGAATATAATTGAAGATCGAAATTATGCTGCGACATATCATTAGGTTCTATGCCAATAAATGCGTATTGGTTATGTGAATAATCATGATTCATAATATTGTAATGGCCGTCATTACTTCCGCCCCAACCCCAATTAATATGAAAATAATCATTATTGTCATAACCATCACAAATAAAAGCGTGACCACCATCACCACTCGATCCGCCGAGAAAAATAGGTCTGTCATTATCTAATTCATTTTTCAATGAATTTATCCAATCATAATAATTAGAATCATCAATTGGATTAATGGAATTTTTATAATCAAAATAGGAACATAAAGCATTTAGGACATTAACCCCCAATGCTCCACTTCCTCCTGTTTCTGCAACTCCATAATTCATATCAACACTTACACCGCAATGGTACATAAGTGTCGCTACAGCTTCTATCTGTTCGTATGAACTAGAATAATTTAAGGTATTAGGCATATTGTCCCAATCGTAATATGTTGCTCCGAAGTTTGCCGACAATGTTCCGTATTTTTCATGATTGTAGGAATGGAAACCAACGCCTCTTTCCGGATATTCCCAGTAATTCATTATCTGAGCCATCGCTGTTGCTACACATCCCGTAACAGTTAATTCATCATAATCATAATCGTAAGGACAATAATCATTATAATAAGGATACTGGTTCCATTGTGTTTGAATCAGAGGATAAACCTGTTTATCGTCACTCCTGTTAACAAATCTTCTGTTTCCTCTCGACAACAATTCTTTCCATTGTTCTTGAATATCGGCATTGGGTGTTTTTTTGTTATCAATAGCATATTGAATCTGCTTGTTGTAAGAATCCAACAATTCTTTTGTGTTAGGTCCAATATTATCGATATTAAAATTTCCATTTGTTGAATATCCCAATATCGGAGTCACGGCGTCATCACCAGAAACGATAACCCAACCTTGATTGTCGTTGAGATTGAAGATATAGAAATTATCGAAATTTAATGACTTTGTTGAGATATTTATCAGTTCCAATGACTTATACATTCTCAACTCTTTACCACTTTTTGTAACATAAGTATGTTTCTGAGCCATAAAATTTGTTGCAACTTTCGTAGCTTTTTCAATAGGAACATATTCTGCATGAAGGTTAATACTTATAGATAGCAGAAGTAATGACGTAAGTAGAAGTTTTAATGTTTTCATTTCTTTAAAATTTAGATGATTAATTCTTATTACTTAAGCGATATTCTTAGAAAAGTTTAACACCCAAATGAATTAGGAAAGAAACAGCATCTGTGGCAAAAGAACGGGAAGTATAACTATTATAATGGTAATAAGATGATGTCGTTAACTCTCCAAACAAATATATTCTGTTAGGGAATTTACCTCCCAAACGGACACTTATTCCTGTTGCCTCCCAACCTGGAAGTAAATTAAGTCCACCGCCGAGCATGATTCCTGATTCATTTCTAAACCTGAACATAGTCCAAGCACCAAATACTGCATTTTGTGGCTTAATCAAAGGTTTTGTTTCGGCAATGACGTTGGATTGTGCGGGTGTTTTTTGTTCTTCGTTTATGGAGTGAAAGATGTCTTTTTCTCCATTTTGATATTTTATCATGAAAATGTTGTTTTTTTGCTCGGTGTAAGTAGGCCCATCTTGATTGCTCCATTTTTTGTACTCAATTTCAGAGCTTCCTACTTTAACGATTTTTGCTTCAATCTCATTTCCATTCGATAAAATGATTACATCTTGTGAGAATAGATTTGCTGTTATGCCACATAATATCATGCAAGCAATCAGCGAGAAAAATTTTAATGTCTTCATTACTTTAATGTATTTGTTAATAAATGTGTTAAAAGTTTATCGTAATTCAGACATAAAAAAAGCGTGAAACTTCTATGCCCGTTCCACGCATCAAGGCTCTCGCATTGCCTTCTAAGTCAGAACGAGCAACGCCGAAGCCCACGCAATATGCACAAAACATACAACAATATTGTATGTTCATATAAACATATCCGTAGCAATCTCCTTCGTTGCCTTGTCTTTGACTTAGATTATTTTTCAAAATTTGCGAGATTTTGATACGTCAAAACAAAGCGTCAAGCAGACGCAATTCATTATGTCACCCTTTACCTTACCCACTTTTGGGCTTCGGCAAATGGTGGCGCAAATATATAAAATATTTGTAATTGATTATATGTGATGTTGTTTTTTCCAAAAATATCACATTGCCGACAAAAATAAATCATTAGAAACCCCTACATTGTCAGAAGAAGAAAATGAATTTTAATGCAAGTTTTAGAAAAATCAAAGAACTTTAAATTCTGATGAATGTGGAAATTCTCCACTGGACACATTCAATGTGTCCTTACAATGATAGGCGTATGCGATACGCCACTACAGTTATCAAAAAATCTCCATTGCGATGTGGGCGCAGGCTTCGGCGTCGGCGAGGGCGTGGTGATGATGCGTTAGGTCGAAACCACAATGTGCTGCCACTGTATGTAGCTGATGGTTCTCTAAATCGGGAAAGACCTTTACGGAATTTCTGTAGGTGCAATGAAACTGATAGTTTGGATATTTCATCTTGTAATGAGCGAAACAAGCTTTGAGGCATCGCTCGTCGAAGCTCTTGTTGTGAGCCACCAAAGGAAGATTCTTAACGAGTTTTGATGCTTCGCGCCACACTTCTGGGAAAAGCGGAGCATCGTCGGTGTCTTCTTTCTTTATCCCATGAATCTTGGTGTTCCAATAACAATAATGGTTTGGCACGGGTTTTATCAGACTATAAAAACTATCCACAATCTCCCTATCTCTGACAATGACGATTCCCACGCTGCACGCGCTTCTGATGTCGCCGTTTGCCGACTCAAAGTCGATGGCTGCGAAGTCAGGGAGATTGGGTATTATATTCTGATTGTTAGACGATTCCGACATCTTATTCTTTTATCTCTGCGTGGAAAATATCTATCTCGTCGTCTTCAAACATACATTCCGTGGTGTAATATTGTCCCGGTTTGTCGTCGTCTTGGAAAAGCAACAGCGTCACTTTTTTAAACTTCAAAGGCTGCTGCCTCTCTGATACTTGCTGTACCTTCTCGTATGAGATGCCTTCAATCTTCAACATTTTCAACAAGGCCGCCAAGTCCAAGTCGACGTTGAGGAAAATATCTTCGTCGCCTTCTTTCCAAGCGATACTGATAACACCTGTCGTGTATAATTCAAAGTTTTTTATTTCTACTGCTTTCATAATAATAATTTTACGTAGAGACGTCACTCTTGTGGCGTCTTTAATTTATCCAATTAATTCTTTTAAATCTTTTTGCAATTTTTCTGCATTAACGAATAAGATACCTTTCATTCCCAATGCAATCGCGCCATTTACATTTTCTAATCTATCGTCGATGAACACAGACTCTTCAGCTTTAAGATTATAACGTTCCAATAATAATTTATATATTGCAGGGTCTGGTTTCAGAAGTTTCTCGTCGCCAGAGCATACGATATTGTCTATCAACGAGAAGATTGGATATTTTTTTAGTACGACAGGAAGTGTCTCGCCCGACCAGTTTGTCAATCCGTATATCACGGGGAACCCGTTTTCTTTCAACGATTTGATAAGGTCGTACATTCCTGGAATCTCCTCTCCCATCGTCTTCATCCACTCTTTATGGTATAATCTGATAGCACCTTCATATTCCGGAAATTCTGCGATACGTTCTTGTACTGCAATCGCAAAGGGCTTGCCTTTATCCATCTGCGCATTCCATTCTGTGTTACAGACGTTTTCAATAAACCAATTCGATTTTTCTATGTCGTTGAAATATCCGTCAAAAAGATAATGCGGATTCCAATCTACGAGCACACCACCAAAATCGAAAACAATATTTTTTATCATAAGTTTACTTTAATTTTTTTTGAATCAATGCTGCGACTTTGTCTCTGAAACTTTCTGCGGTTTGTTCTGCTGTAGGCAAAACAGGATCCATGACTTCCACATCGATTGTCTTCCAAAACTTAGGAACGACACTTCCTCCATAACACGCTGATTCTGAACCTGAGATAGCGACAGGAATAACAGGTACGTTCAATTCCTTACTTAAGATAGCGAATGTCTCTTTGAACTTCTTCATTTTGTTGTCTTTAGAACGAGTGCCTTCAGGGAAAATCACGATGTTCTTTCCTTTTTCCAAAACGGCGCACATTTCTTGCAACGATTGTCGTACGTTTTTGTTAATATCCATTAAGATAATATTATTCTTCTTTGCAAAGAACTGAGCTATTTTTGTTCTCCAGTGTTTCTCTTTAGCAAAGAAGAATGTCTCTTTATTAACCCTACGTGAGAAGTTATAAGTGATTAAAAATCCGTCTATTGCCGAACGATGGTTCGCAACGATGATACACGGACTCTTTGGCAGTTTCCTGCTTCCCTTAAATCTGAAACGATAACATATAGAGAAGAGTATTTTTGTAAAAGTATATGTACACCATTGGGTTATACCTGGTTTCTCTAATTTAACATCAACTTTACTTGCGAGAATCTCTTTCCATGTTATCTTTGTCGTATTGAAAGAGTGTTCGTTATTCTCAATATAATCGGTGAGTTTTGCCAAGGTATTGAGGTTTTCCATTTGCTCCTCATTGAGGTTGATACCGAAAGTATTTTCGATATAAGCAAGCAAAGAAACCTTGCTCAACGAGTCCATAGAGAGGTCAATTTCGAAGTGGTCGTTTTCGTTGGCTATCGTCTTTGTCTCTTCTTCCACAAAGGTTTTCAACAGTTTATAAACTTCGCTCTTACCTTCTAAAGATTCGTGTTCATTGTTGGTTTTAGGTTTATCAACCAGATGAGGGAGGAGGAAACGCTGCACCTTCCCAAGTCGCGTCTTTGGCAATTCCTGCGACATGATATGATACTGTTTGATACGTTTATATTGAGGCTGTTCCGCATTGAAACGAGCGACTTCTTCTTTAATCAAAGAGTCCATCTCTTCCAGATCTTTCTGTCTGACAGCCGTCATCTCCGGACGTATCGCAGCATGAAGAGCATCGCCGCTCAAGAAAATTCCAATCTCTTGAACATAAGTACTTGCGCTCATAAACTCCTTCTCTAACAATTCCGGATTTATGTTCTTACCGTTCGAGGTCACAATAATCTCTTTAATGCGACCTGTTATCTTAAGTCCATATTTATCAAGGATTCCCATATCGCCGGTATGAAGCCATCCGTCCTTTATTATGTCGTTTGTCTCTTCTTCGCGTTTGTAATAGCCTTGCATCACATTGTCGCCTTTGACACATATCTCGCCTTTCTCAGAAATCTTAGCTTCGATGTTAGGAAGCAGCTCTCCTGCGTAGCCGATTTTACGTCTGCCAGGACGAGTGAACGAAATCATTGGAGCTGTCTCCGTCATGCCGTAGCCTTCGAGGACATATAATCCCAAGGTTTTCAATATCGTCGCAGTCTCGATGGAGAGCGCTGCTCCACCTGATACCAAGTACTTCAGATGACCGCCGAATTTCTTATGCACGCTGCTAAAGACGACTCTTGAAACAGCATCGCTACCAATGAGTTTGGTTATCTTATAAAGGAGACGCGTCACAAAAGAAGCGTTTATCTTGTTCATGACGCCTTTTACGAGAAGGTCGTAGAGACGAGGCACACCTATCATAATAGACACTGCACCAGCATTGAGAGTCTTGATGATTGACTCTGCATTCATGGCTTCCGCAACATGAATTGTTCCGCCCATATAAAGAGGAGCCACCACGCTGCCGAGAAGCGGAAGTATATGATGCACAGGCAAGAGCACCATCACATTACTGTCTTCTTGGAAGATTGGCACCGACTTACTCACCGCATCGACGTTAAACATCACGTTTTTAAAAGAAAGCATGACGCCTTTCGGATTGCCCGTCGTGCCAGAAGTGTAGTTAATCAACATGGTGTCTTCTTTTCCGCCGAGAGGGATGTCGGTCGCTGGGATATTTTCGTCGTCAGACAAAATAAAATCGTCCTCGGTGTAAAGACGAGCGCCTTGCAGATCGATGTCTGCGAACATATCTTTCTTGTCATCAGAGATAAAAACGATGTCGGGGCGACAGTCATTGATGACGTATTCAATTTCTTTCTTCGTTGATTGCGAGTCTAAAGGCACGGCTATCGACTTGCAACGCATCGCGCCGTAAAATGCGAAACACCATTCAGGAGAGTTTTGTGCGCAGAGTAAAACTTTTTCAGGCTTTGACTCTTCCGAGAATTTATCAGCGTAAATCTGTGAGTATCTGAGGAGTTGTTCGTAAGTATATTTCGCATCCTTAAAGGTTATCGCTAATTTGTCTTTTTTTGATATTAACATTTTTCCTAAGTTTTCAATATTTCGCAAATATAATAAAAAGACTTTGACATTTGACTACGACAATTGATTTTTTTGAATAGTTTTACGAATAACTATTTACGGAAACGATAATAGAATCGAATTTATTTATTTGACAAATCGATTCTTCAGTTGTTATCTTTGCAATGTTAATGAAAGTATGAAAAAATTAAAAAGATATAAGATGAAAAGATTAGAAAACAACGTAACTATAATCACCGGCGGTGGCAAAGGAATAGGATTTGGAGTAGCATCGGCATTTGCGAGAGAAGGCTCTAACTTGGTGATAACCGGCAGAACCGAATCGAGATTGTTAGATGCTAAGAAAAGATTGGAAGAAGAATATGGAGTACAGGTTTTGCCCATCGTAGCCGATGGTGCCGATGAAGTAAAGATAAAGGAAGTCATTGCGAAAACCATCGCGACTTTTGGCAAGATAAACACATTGATAAACAACGCTCAAGCCTCGAAGTCGGGATTGTCGCTCATCGAGCACACTAAAGAAGATTTCGATTTGGCTATAAATTCTGGCTTATATGCGACGTTCTTTTATATGAGAGAAGCTTATCCATATCTGAAAGAAAGCAAAGGATCTGTCATCAACTTCGCTTCGGGAGCCGGATTGTTTGGCAAGCCAGGACAGAGTTCTTACGCTGCTGCCAAGGAAGGCATCAGAGGATTATCGAGAGTCGCTGCCACAGAATGGGGACCCGACGGAGTGAGAGTCAATATGATAGCACCATTAGCCATGACAGAGAGTCTTAAAGAATGGAAAGAAAATTATCCTGAACTTTTCCAAAAGACTATACAAGGTATCCCATTGGGACGTTTCGCCGACCCCATGCAAGACATCGGAAGAGTGTGCGTTTTCTTAGCTTCCGACGACGCGTCATACGTCACAGGAGAAACTATCACGTTACAAGGAGGATCGGGATTGAGACCGTAAAAGGAACTCTGGAATTCTGGAATTCTGGAACTTTGGAACTCTGGAACTTTGGAACTTTGGAACTCTGGAACTTTGGAACTCTGGAACTTTGGAATTTTGGAATTATAGGATGTTTTTTATGATCTAAAAAAATAGGACACTTCATTATGCGAGTGTCCTTACTTTATTAATACATTTAATATTGGGCTAACTGCACAAAAGGAAGATTTCTTCTAATCAAAACAATAAAATTATGAATTATGCACTATACATTATGAATTAGATAAACTCTTCCTCTCCGTATTGTTTTTGTAACTGTTTCAATTTTTCTTTCAGTTTTCTCGTTATTTCTTCCGTTCCTTCTTGTCCGTAGATATTGTTAATTTCTTTTAGGTCGTAGCGCAAGTCGTATAGTTCCCATACGTCATCTTCATAGAAATGAATGAGTTTATGCGTCTCAGTGCGTATTCCAAGATGTGGCTTAACATTATGTTCATCGGGAAATTCGTAATAATGGTAGTAAATTCCATCACGATTTGACTCATATTTTTCACCTTTCAAAAGAGGCAAGAACGAACATCCGTGAATATCTTCCGGAATCTCAAGGCCGGCGAGTTCCAAGAAGGTCGGAGCATAGTCAATGTTTTGCACCATAGCGTCGATTTCGCCTTTCACGCCTCCCGGATAACGCACCAACAACGGCGTTCTGAACGATTCCTCATACATCCAGCGTTTGTCGAACCAGCCGTGTTCGCCCATATAAAAACCTTGGTCAGAGGTATAAACGACAAGTGTATTTTCCAAAAGACCTTCATCTTCAAGATAATCCAACACGCGTCCGACATTACGGTCGATGGAAGTTATAACACGAAGATAATCGCGCATATATTGCTGATATTTCCATTTGTCTAATTCCACACCTGAAAGGTTAGCATCCTTAAACTTCTCTATAACAACATCATAATGGGCGTCCCATGCTTTCTTCTGTTCAGGATTCATGTTATTATACATATAACGTCCCCAATATTCCAAATCAGAACGACCATGAATAAGACTGTCTTTATCAGCAAGTTTTAAGTCATAAACCAAATCCATATCCTTACTTATCGACATCTTGTTCTCTTGTGCCGCAAGTCGTCCTTCATAATTGTCGTAAAATGTCTCAGGCAAAGGAAAGTCGCTGTCTTTAAATAATTTAAAGTCACAGGTATCTGGCATCCATGTACGATGCGGAGCTTTATGATGCAGAAGCAGACAGAATGGTTTCTCGGCATCACGTTCATTTTCCAACCATTCCAAAGCAATGTCGGTTGTTATGTTCGTAGCGTAGCCTTCACGCTGAATTTTCTCTCCGTTACGAATAAAAGTCGGGTTGTAATAATCACCCTGACCTATTAATATATCCCAATGGTCGAAGCCTGTCGGGTCAGAATTGAGATGCCATTTTCCAATGACAGCCGTCTCATATCTATCCTGAATCAGCTTGGGAAAAGTCTGCTGACTTCCATCGAATGTACATTTGTTATCGGTAAAACCATTAGCAAGACTATGTTTTCCGGTGAGCAGACATGCTCGAGAAGGAGCGCTTATAGAGTTAGCAACGAAGCTGTTATTAAAACGTACACCCTCGTTGGCAATACGATCGAGATTCGGAGTACGAATGAAAGAAGTATCGTAAGCACTGATAGTCTGATACGAATGATCGTCGGACATGATAAAGAGAATGTTCATAGGTTTTTCCTTACTCACACAAGAAGTCAAGAAAGGAATAGCAAGGGCAGTTTTGAGTGAGGTTTTTAGTATTTTATTCATAGTAAAGCTTTTCAGTTTTAATAAAATCAATCTTCGGCAATATCTCTCCCGATTTTCCTTGCAAGAATATATCGGTGATAGAGTCGGTATAAAGAGATGGTTCCTTATTGATTTCTATTATGGTGGCTCCTTTTTGTTTGGCCATTCCCGGAATCATGTTAGCCGGCGACACCTGACCGGAAGTTCCAATAATGATAAAGACGTCACAGTCATTAGCAGCATCGATGGAATTTTGATAAGCCTCGTAAGGAATGCCCTCTCCGAAGAAAATAAAATCAGGTTTTAAAAGATGATTGCATCTCGGACATAAGGCAGGCTCTTCCGTAATGTTAATGTCTTTTAAGGGATAAACGGCGTCACATTGTTTACAGACGAATCTTGATGAATTGCCGTGAAACTCATAAACTATCTTATTTCCTGCTATACGATGAAGGTCGTCTATATTCTGAGTTATGACGCACTTCAAGCTGCCTTCTTTTTCCCATTTTGCGAGAACTTCATGACCTAGATTCGGTCTTATCTCATTGTTATTGAAAAAGTCGAAGAAAATTTCTTTTATCACTTTCCACGACTCTTTTGTGTTTCTGTAATAATAATCAATGTCTAATGAATCTGGATCGTATTTGTTCCAGATTCCATTTTCGCCTCTAAAAGGAGGAATGCCGCTTTCCGCAGAAATCCCCGCCCCCGTGAACGCTACAATTTTCTTTGCCTTCGAAATAATTTCAGCAGCTTTATCTATGTTGTTTGAAATCATAATGTGTAATAATTAAGCTTACTTCTGATATGCAAAAATAATTTTTTGTCGTTTACAACCGACAGTTTAAAAAAAAAATGTCGATTCAGTGTAAAATTTAACTCAAAGTTTTTTATTAAAAAAAACAAAAAATTAACTATTAAATATTTGATTTTTATATTAAATACTTTAACTTTGCAGGGTTATAATATTAACGAAACCTTATACAAGATGGCATATATTTCTTTTGATAAGCAGCATTTGGTAAACCTTGAATTTACTATGAACAAAGAGATTCTCCGTTCAAACAGATCGGGAGCTTTTTGTAATACAACAATCATCGGTTGCAACACCAGAAAGTATCACGGATTGTTAGTTGTGCCGCAACCTCAGTTGGACAATTACAACCACGTCTTGCTTTCATCTATCGACGAGACGGTAATTGTAAACAAAGAGGAATTTCACTTCGGCGTTCATCAGTATGAAGACGGAACCATTATGCCACACGGTCACAAATACTTAAGAGAGTTCTCAGCCGAACCTATTCCAAAATTGACATACCGCGTTGGCGGAACTCGCATCACCAAAGAATATATTTTCGCCGAGAACGAAAGTCGCATTTACATTCGCTACTATGCCGAAGAGGCTGCTCAGCCTATAACGCTACGACTCAACCCGTTCCTCGCTTTCCGCAACGTTCATAGCCTCACCTACGAGAACCACGACGCTAATCGTAAATACGTACCATTGAAAAATGGAGCCGCATGGCAGATGTACGAAAATTATAGTCCTCTCTGCCTTCAATTTTCAAAAAACACTGAATATACACACGCACCTCTATGGTACTATAACACATTCTATATTAGAGAATTTGAACGCGGATATGACGCTGTGGAAGACCTCTACGTACCAGGATTCTTTGAAGTAAGCCTAAAAGAAGGCGAATCGGTTGTGGTGTCGGCTGGATTGGAAGAAAAAAATCCCGCAACATTTAAGCGTCAGTTTGAGTCGTTGTTGGAATCAAGAATACCACGCGACAACTTCGAACATTGTCTGCAAAACTCTGCACAACAATTCATTATACGCGAAAAAGAAGGAACTCGTATGTTCGCCGGTTTCCCATGGTTTGGAAGCTGTGGTCGCGACACCCTCCTATCAATACCAGGACTTATTCTTACTTCAGGCGACAAAAAAACTTTTAAAGAGTTGATTAAATATCTGATAGACACAATGAAAGGTCCTTTCTTCTCTAACAGATATTACCAGAAATCATTATATTATACAGCCGTCGATTCACCATTGTGGTTCTTCCTCATACTTCAAAAATATGAAAGTATGCTCGGCGTAACTAAAATATCTATCTGGAAAGACTACGGCGAGGTGATGACAAATATACTCGAGAGTTTCATCGAGGGAACCGACTTCAATATCAAGACATTGGAAAACGGATTGCTTTATGCCGGTAACGAAGACGTAGCACTCACATGGATGAACGTCTTCTGCGACGGAAAACCTTACACACCACGAACAGGATTAGATATTGAGATAAACGCATTGTGGTATAACGCCTTACGTTATGCCGTAGAACTCCTGAAAGAAGCTGACAAGAAAAATCCTTCATTGCAGAAGTGGCAGTCTATCGCAGACAAGATTGAAAATTCTTACACAAGTTGCTTCTATAATGAACAAAACGATGTGTTTTACGATTATATAAATGACAATGAGAAAAATGACATGGTACGTCCAAATATGTTGATTGCCATAGCTTTACCTTATTGTCCCTTTAACGACGATTTGAAGAAAAAGATTTTTGACATCACTCGCTCCGAATTGTTGACTAACAGAGGATTACGTTCTTTATCGCCTCGCTCCGAATCATATAGAGAAGTTACCATCGGTAATCATAGAGAAAGAGAGACGGCATATCATAATGGAACAGTATTTCCTTGGCTTATAATGCCTTACGCCGATGCCACTGTAGGTCTTTACGGTAAGACTTCATTGCCTTATCTTGAAGATTTATATAAAGCCTTCGAGGAAGTCATTGCAGAGAACGGAATCGGAACGATCTCAGAGATTTACGATGGCAATCCGCCTCATGAGTCGAGAGGTTGTATCTCACAATCGACGAGCGTAGCAGCATTGTTATATTTGAAATATGTTATTGACGAATTGAAAAAATAAAGTTATGAAAGTGTTGATGTTTGGCTGGGAGTTTCCTCCACATATCACCGGAGGTCTCGGCACAGCTTGTTTCGGAATGACAAAAGGTCTCGCAAAGAACGGAGTCGATGTTCTTTTTGTAGTACCTAAGGCTCACGGCGACGAAGATGAGACCAATGTCCGATTGCTTAACGCAAGCGATGTGACTGTCAATATTGATAATGAAAAAGATAGATCGTATTGGGATAGGGTTCAATATATGGAAATTGGTTCTAACATCATCCCTTACGTAGGACCGGAACGTTTTGAGAGACTCGTTGAAGAACAACGTGCTACGAATCATTTCCAAAGTCCTGTCTTCATGCCTCGCTATGAGTTCTCTGGAAAATATGGAGCCAACCTGATGGAAGAAGTTTCGCGTTACGCGCTTATCGGTTCTTCATTGGCGTTGGAACACAAAGATGAGTTCGACGTGATTCATGCTCACGACTGGCTCACTTACTCGGCAGGTATCGCTGCGAAAGAAACGACAGGAAAACCTCTCGTCGTTCACATGCACGCAACAGAATTCGACCGTTCAGGAGAAAATATCAACACCCTTGTCTATTCTATAGAGAGGCGAGGAATGGAAGTAGCCGACATCGTGATAACAGTCAGCGACTTAACAAGAAAAATTGTCGTTGAGAAATACGGCATCAATCCAGATAAAGTCATCACAGTACATAACGCCGTCGAGCCAAACGACAAAAGACGTTCCGAATATGATAGCTGCGGATTGAAAAATAAAATAGTCACTTTCCTTGGACGTATCACATATCAAAAAGGTCCCGAATACTTTGTAGAAGCTGCACATAAGATTTTACAATACGACCCAACAATACATTTCGTGATGGCTGGTACCGGCGACCTTCTTCCCAAGATGATACGCCGTGTGGCTCAGCTTAAGATGGGAGCCAACTTCCACTTCACAGGATTCCTCAAAGGTAACGACGTTGATCAGATGTTCGCTATGTCGGACGTCTTCGTCATGCCTTCTATATCTGAACCATTTGGTATCGTGCCACTTGAAGCGATGCGTCTCGATGTTCCTTGCGTGATTTCAAAACAATCGGGCGTTTCGGAAGTCGTGAAGAACGCACTCAAAGTAGATTTCTGGGACATCAACGGATTGGCAGACGCCATCTACGGATTGTGTCATTATCCTAAACTGAGCGAAATGTTCAAGAGAGAAGGTAAGATCGAAGTCGATAATCTCAAATGGGAATTCGCTTCCAAAAAAATAAAGTCGGTTTATGAAAAAGCCATCGAGATAACAAAATAAAAAAAACATTAAAATTATATATTATGAGCAAGTCGATTTGTTTTTATTTCCAAGTTCATCAACCATATAAATTACGTACTTACCGTTTCTTCGACGTAGGAAAGAGACATCATTATTATGATGAATACCAAAACAGAACCATCATGCGTCGTTTCACCGACCATTGTTATCTTCCTATGAACGATATTCTTATGGAACAAATTAAAAAATATGGTAACAAAGTTAAGTTCGCATTCTATTTCTCAGGAATAGCCATCGAGTTGATGCAACAATATGCACCCGACGCTTTAGATAGTTTCAAGGAACTCGTCAAAACCAGCAACGTTGAAGTTCTTGCAGGAACATACGGACATTCATTAGCCTCACTACACAATTTAGACGTATTCAAGAAACAAGTCGCAGAACATAAGAAATTGATGAAAGAGACTTTTAGCGTTACACCTAAGACGTTCATCAACACTGAGTTGATTTATTCCAATGAGATTGGAGCCGACATTGCTGAAATGGGATTCAACTTAATGCTCACGGAAGGCGCAAAACACGTATTAGGATGGAAGAACCCTAATTATATGTACGCCAACTCTATAAATCCTAAGTTAAGACTCCTTCTTCGTAACACTAACCTCAGCGACGACCTCACTCTTCGCTTCGCTAACGATTCCATCACAACAGAATCGTTTGTAGAAAAACTCAACACTATTGAAGACGAAGTCGTTAACATTTATGCCGACTACGAAACATTCGGAGAGAAGTTCAATGCAGAAACAGGCATCTTTGATTTCATGAAACAATTGCCAGAAGCAATATTAAACAATACAGATTTTGAATACGCCAAGCCAATAGAAACTCTCGACAATCTACAAACTGTCAGCATTTTTGATGCTCCTATTCCACTCTCACGCAACGGTGAAGAACGCGACCTCTCAGCATGGATGGGCAACGATTTACAAGATGACGCCTTACAAATATTATATTCTTATGCCAATAAGGTGAAACGTATTAAAAATGAAGATATTATCCGAGATTGGAACGCACTCATAGACGCTGATAATTTCAATTGGCTATGTACGAAATATAGCGGGTCATCACCATACGATTACTACATTAACTTCATGAACATTTTAACAGATTTTAACGAAAGAGTATCAAAGAAAGACTAACGACAAATGTATTAAGTCTAAAGATCACAGCCTAAAATATTGGAGACGTCATTGAAAAAATGGCGTCTCTTTTCTAATGTCATTCTTCCAATAATGTAAATGTTAATTTATATTATTATTTGTCATTTTTTCACACATAGAACCACTATTTTTTTATATCTTTGCAAGGAGTGGAAAAATGCTCATGTATTTACATTTATGATTTATATAACATATTGGCTTACAACATCTGTAGGTTATCATTGTTATTAAAAAAAATGAATAACTGATGTATAATAAATAATACTAAAAAAATTTAATGAAAACTCCAAATTATCTTTTTGAAACGAGTTGGGAAGTCTGTAACATGGTTGGTGGGATTTACACCGTGTTATCGACAAAAGCAGATGAAGTGAAACAAATTCTTGGTGACAACTACATAACAATAGGTCCTGATGTTGTTAAAGAATCACATGAGACTTTGTATTTTATTGAAGACAATACATTGTTTCCTGAATGGAGAGAAAAAGCTGTCTCTCAAGGAATTAAGTTAAGAGTAGGTAGATGGAAATTAGATAGCAGACCTCTCGCCATCTTAGTCGATTATACAACATTATACCCACAGAAAAACGATATATTGTCTCACCTCTGGGAACAATATCGTCTTGATTCTATTCGTGGTCAGTGGGATTACATCGACCCAGTTCTCTTCGGTTATGCTGCAGGTCAGGTCATTGAAAGCTTCATTAAATGGAATATAGAAAGTGACGAAAACATCGTTGCTCATTTCCATGAATGGATGACAGGCGCTGGCGTACTTTATCTTAAAGAACACTGCCCACAGGTAGCAACAGCATTCACAACACACGCCACATATCTAGGTCGCGCCATATCAGGAAACGGTCTCGCACTCTATAACGATTTAGAGACTTTTGAGCCTAACACAATGGCTAACAGATTCAATATCACCTCACAACAATCGATGGAATATAACGCTGCTCAAAATGCAGACGCTTTCACAACAGTGAGCGAAGTAACCGCAGAAGAATGCAAACAATTCTTACAACGCGAAGCTGACGTCATCACAATCAATGGTATAAACGAAAGCTACGTACTCGACAGCAAATCAGCATTAGAGAAAAGAACAGCAGCAAGAGAGAAAATATCTAATATCCTTGAAATACTCTCTGGAAACAAAGTCAACAAAGACGCATTCTTTATCATCAATAGCGGAAGATATGAGTTTAAAAACAAAGGCATAGATTTATTTATCAACGCTTTAGGCAAGCTCAATAAAGACGAGAATCTTAAGAAAGATATAGTTGCCGTTATCGCTGTTCCTGCAAATATCTCAGGTGTTTATAAAGAATTAGAATACCGTTTGGAAGGAAAAAGAGAGATTAGAGGTCACACCGAACTACCTTGCACCCATCACATTTTCGGTTACGAATATGACGCGGTGCTTAACAGTTTGAGAGAAAGCGGTTTGCAAAACAACGAAAACGACAAAGTTAAGGTGATATTCGTTCCTTCATATCTCAACGGTAACGACGGAGTTTTCAACCTCAAATACAACGATTTCTTGTACGCTTTCGATATGTCGGTATTCCCATCATATTATGAACCATGGGGTTACACACCAATGGAAAGTATATCTCATGGAATACCAACTATTACGACAGACCTCGCCGGCTTCGGACGTTACATCCAAGATGAAAAGATGGACAACAAATCAGTCGTGGTTTTACATCGTGAAGAAGGTAATGGAACAACAGTGACAGATGAAATCGCAAAAACAATATTGGATTTCACTTTAAAAGATGAGAAAGAAATCGCAGCTATAAAAGACAACGCTCTTTCTTTAGTAAAAGAATTCTACTGGAAATCATTGTTTAACAATTATTTAGAAACATACGATATCGCTTTGGATAAACTACGTGGTCGTGATTATCTCAAGCAAGCTAAAAAATATAACGAGATACTTCGTAACTTCAACTATCAGAAACAAGACACACCTAACTGGAAGAAAATCACGGTAGAACCGGTCTATTCTGAAGACATGCAGAAGTTGCAAGAACTTTCGCAAAACTTATGGTGGTGCTGGGACATCGATGCTACTGAATTATTCTCTTCAATCGACCCTCAAGCCTGGAAAGCATTGGAACACAATCCTATCGCTTTGATGAAAAACCTCTCTAAAGCACAGATAGAAGCTTTGGAGAACGACAAGGCTTTTGTTGAGAAACTAAATTCTACATACAAGAGGTTCAAGGAATATATGTCAGCCAAACCTACTGATAATCACAGCATCGCATATTTCAGCATGGAATATGGTTTGACAAAGAGCCTCAAGATTTATTCTGGTGGTCTCGGCATCCTCGCCGGCGACTATCTAAAACAAGCATCCGACTCCAATGCTAACATGTTGGCTATCGGTCTCTTATATCGTTACGGATATTTCACTCAAGACCTATCTGTCTGGGGTGAACAACTTTCAGAATACATACCACAAAACTTCTCATATCTCCCGATGGAACCGGTTTGCGATGAAAATGGCAACAAAGTCATCATCAACATTGCATTCCCCGGACGCACTGTCTATGCCAAAGCTTGGAGAGTTCCTGTTGGTCGCATAAGTTTATATCTCCTTGATACTGATATTGATGAAAACTTACCTGAAGACAGAGGCATCACAGGAAAACTTTACGGTGGCGATAGTGAAATGCGTATCAAACAAGAGATGTTCCTTGGTATCGGCGGTATAAGATTGTTAGACAAGATAGGCGTAAAACCTACTGTATATCACTGCAATGAGGGTCACGCAGCATTCTGTGGATTAGAGCGTTTGAGCGTTTATATCACACGTCACAACTTAGATTTCGCAGTAGCAAAGGAACTTGTAAGAACCTCTACATTATTCACAACGCACACTCCTGTTCCTGCTGGTCACGACGTGTTTGAGGAACATCTTATGAGAACTTATCTTTCTCATTATCCGGGACGTATGAATATCAGCTGGGACGACTTCATGAACCTCGGCAAAATTCGTCACAACGACCCTTACGAGAAATTCTCCATGAGCGTTCTTGCAACAAACCTCAGTCAGGAAGTCAACGGTGTAAGTAGGATTCACGGACGCGTCTCAAGAGAAATGTTCCAACAAATGTGGCCAGGTTATTTTGCAGAGGAAAACCATATCGGTTACGTCACCAACGGCGTTCACCTTCCAACATGGACCGACTTCGCATGGCAGCGACTCTATATAGAAGTACTCGGAAAAGACTACGTTGACGTTCAATCAGATCCTAAAGTATGGTCAAAGATTGATAACGTTGCCGACGAGACTATCTGGAATATCAAGAAAGAATTAAAACACAGACTTACAGAATATCTTAAGGTGAAGGTTGTGGAAGACATGCAACGTCGCCAAGAAAGTCCTTCGTTGATTATCAACACAATAGAAAATTTCAACGAGAACGCGCTTATCATAGGTTTCGCTCGTCGTTTCGCTACATATAAACGTGCTCACTTGTTATTCAACAATATAGAACGTTTGGCCGAGCTTCTCAACAATCCTGAAAAACCTGTAGTATTCCTTTTTGCAGGTAAGGCTCACCCTAATGACAAAGCCGGTCAAGACTTAATCAAGATGATTATCGAGACATCGAGAAAGAAAGAGTTTGCCGGTAAGGTCATCTTCCTCAACAACTACGACATGGAACTCGGTAAAATATTGACTTCCAGCGTTGATATCTGGATGAACACCCCAACAAGACCATTGGAAGCATCAGGAACAAGTGGTGAAAAAGCTGTAATGAATGGAACTCTCAACCTCTCAGTTCTCGATGGATGGTGGGCTGAAGGCTACCGTAAAGAAGCAGGCTGGGCATTACAAGAAGAAAGAACATACAGCGACCAACGTTATCAAGATGAATTAGACGCAGAGACAATATACAACCTCATTGAAAACGAGATTGTTTCATTGTATTTCAACAGAAATGAAAATGGTGTGCCAACACAATGGGTCAGATATGTCAAAAACGATTTGATGCAGATAGCTCCTCATTACACCATGAAACGAATGCTTGACGATTATTTCGCACAATATTATAACAAGTTGATTGAGAGAACCGACATAATGCGCGAGAACAGATATCATAAAGCTTTTGAAATTGCTGCATGGAAAAAGAAAGTCGAAGCTAACTGGGACAAGATTGAAGTCGAAGCTATTAAGATTCCTGATCCAAATGTAAGAACATTAACATTCGGTGACGTAATCATCGCAGAAGTAACATTGAAAACCCCAGGATTAGACAAAGGCGATGTCGGCATTGAGATTGTCTTTGGTGGTAAGGATAAGAACGGCAACGACACTGTCATGCAAGTAGAACAACTTCAATTAGTTGATTCTGGCGAAGACTGGGCAAGATATTATATCAATCTGCCATTGAACAAAGCAGGAGTGTTCAACTACACATTCAGAATCTATCCGAACAACACCATGTTACCACACCGACAAGACTTCGCATTAGTGAAGTGGATCTGATAAATATTAACATCATATCAAAAAATTAAGAATCTCATTGAGGTTCTTAATTTTTTTAACTTTGTGAAAAATAAATCAACATGGAATTCAATAGAGAATTGTATATCAACAAACTTCTTACTTGTAGAAATAATGGCAAAGTTAAATTGATAACAGGAATTAATTGCGTAGGAAAATCATACTTTTTGTTTGAAATATTTCTTAATTATCTGTTAAATCATGGATGTGACAAAAATCATATATTCAAAATTGATTTAATTGAACATCGTAGTGAGAAGTTTCAAAAAATAGAAGAACTTCTACTTCATATCAATAATAATATTAAAGACAATAAAAATTATTATGTCTTAATCGATGAGATACAACTTGTTGACAATTTTCAACTATTGCTAAATAATTGTTCAAAATTCAATAATATAGATTTTTATGTTACCGGTAGCGACACTTGTTTCTTCTCTAACAAATTATGCCAAGAATGTGATAAAATAAACATCTATCCATTGACATTCAAGGAATTCATTCAAATATATAAAGGTGATGTAGAAAAACATTTAGAAGAATATCTGCTTTATGGAGGTATGCCTTCCGTCGTTTTTATCAGAGAAGAAGAAATGAAGATGGAATATCTCAAATTGATGTACGAATATACTATCTTCTCTAAGATCAACGAACATTATAAAATCAATAAATTCGATGTTATGAAGAATCTTATTGACGTTGTTGCTTCTAATATTAGGAATAAAGTCAATTTTACGAATATTTGTAATTTCATAAATATCAACAACAAAGAAATTACAAAGTTATCAGTAAGGACATATATGAAGATAATTAAAAACTATTATTTACTAAAGCAGGTACAGTCATTAAACATTAAAAAGATGAAAAATTCATATAGTCCTGTCAAATATTATTTCACTGATTTAGGTATGAGAAACATCAGACATGGATTTAACAATCTTGAAAAGCCAATTCTCATAGAAAATATGATTTACAATGAATTACTTACCCGCGACTATGAGGTAAGCAGTGGATTTTTCTCTAATCATGTTAAATTACCCAATGGCAAATTCGGACGTAAACACTACGACATTGATTTTGTGTGTCTTAAAAATGATAAAATTGTATATATCCAGTACTGTCCAACACCTGATAAAAACAAGGAAGACGCATTGATGAGAATTTTAGGTAAAACGAAAAGAATTGTCATTACAGACGAAACTACACCTACTTACAAAAACGATAATGATATTTATATGATTAATCTATATGATTTTTTGTTAAATGATAATATTCTCAATGAATTATAAAAGTTCTTGACTCCATCGGATAATTTGTCGTAAAGACTTTCACATAACATTTTTTATTGACAAATTCATCTGGAAGATAGCATTTTATATTACCACTTTTATCAGAAACAACTCTTCCAATCTCAATAGGATTTTTAAAGTTTTCATTCGATGAAACTTTAACAATCACCTCGTTAGAAGGAATATTCAAGTTAGGAGTAGACATAGTTCCTTCAATATAATATTGAACATCAATACAACTCTTAACCCCTAATTCCTCATTCCTAATTACTACCTCAAGAGTCGGATTATAAATCAAATGTAAATCGTCGATAAACATCTCATCGCCAGCGTTGCCCTCTCCTGCCCTTCTGTTTGTTGTGAATGAAGTAAGAATGTAACGAGCTTCCTTACACAAATGTGAATAATCTTTAAAAGGAAGGCCCAATCGTATCCAATTCATTTCTTCTTCAGTTGATGCTGTCCGTGGAAACTCAAATTCTACTTGAGCGCATAACATCTCGTAAGGTTCCCAACCACCCGTAAGACAGACAAAATCAGCATCAGCATGAACGTAACTCATTATCCTTCCGTATGATTCTTCTTTTTTTGTTCTAAGACAAACCCATACTGTAAGTGAATCCGGTACTCTGTTTATCTCAGTACAAAACTCGGAGTCACGTTGAGTATAGTTATTATTTTTAGCACCTGCCGGGAACATACTTCCTGCATTGAGACGTCCATTTGTAACATTACCATTAGCAGTAATACCAACGATTGATCTAGAAAAGATATGCACCGAGTAGTTGCCATTGCTTCCAGGACGAGTAGCAGTATGACGTTCAATTTGTTGCATAAGAAGATACGAAAATGGTCCCGTAGATGACTTAAAAGAATGCCAAGCATGAGGTTCTTCATTTTTGGTTCCTATGTTATTCCAAAGTTCAAAATCAGAATTAGGAATTTGGATAAAATCAACATCCTGAGCAATCATGACAAAGGATAGCAAAAGAAGCAACAATATGAATAATAGTCTTTTCATTATAATGCAAAGATACAATTTTTATAAAGTCTTTTTAACATAACTTTTACTACTATTTTTTGTTTGATGTAGAAAAAGATGTTATGAAAAAGATAAGTCAACGAGTCAACAAGTCAACGAGTCAACGAGATGATGATTGTACATTGTCAGTTGTTAATTGTAAATTAATCTTTTGTCTTCTACCTTTTGCCATCTTACTACTATTGCCGTCAAAACTCTTCGCTCAGAAAGAGATTGATTTAGAAGTTGTTATTCCTGAAAAATGGCAAATAGATTCTATTTATCTAACCAACAACATCAGCTATAACGACTGGTGGAAGAAGTTCAATGACCCTACTCTCGATTCGTTGATAACAACAGCGTTGTCTAACAACTACAATTTACAATCTATCGCAGCGACTTTAGACAAGTCGGAGATGATGTTTCGACAATCTAAATCTGCTTTCTATCCGAGTCTAAGTCTTGATGCTCAATATAATCTGAGCGAAAGCAGTCTTAATTATTATGAAGTCACGAGTGATGACAAATATCGAACTAATGGCTATCTTAACGCGGGAGTCAGCGCGAATTGGGAGATTGATGTCTTCGGAAAAAACAGAGACAACGTAAGAGCTAACAAGAAGACTTTCTTAGCAACAGAAGCAGGTTATCAAGATGCTGTGATGACGCTCTGCGCTCAAGTCGCTACTGTTTATTTCAACCTTCGTTCCTATCAGCAGCAGCTTATCGTTGCTAATCAAAACATTGCATCGGAGAAAAACATACTCGACATCACCGTGGCTCGTTACGAATCGGGATTGGGGACACAGTTAGATGTCTCGCAAGCAAAGTCGGTTTATTACAATACATTATCAACGATTCCAAGATTAGACGCGTATATTACACAATGTATCAACGAATTAGCTGTATTATTAGGAACATATCCATCTGTCATTGTAGAATCCTTGAATGAGGTGAGCGAACTTCCGAGCATACGACATATTATTAATGTAGGTATTCCTGCCGATGTGATTCGACGTCGTCCCGATGTTCGTCAGGCAGAACTTCAGATAGAAGCGCAGGCTGCTGCCATAGGTGCAAAAAAAGCCGACTATTATCCTAAATTCAGCATTGGCGGCAGTTTCGGTTTCCTCTCCCACGACATCGACAAATTCTTCGATAGCGAAAGTAGAATGTTTCAATTCACGCCAAGTATAACTTGGAATCTCTTCTCTGGAACACAAGCGCGTAAGGCTGTGAAAATCGCCGAGTTAGAATTAGTCGAGACTATCGACAATTACAACAACGTCATCCTGGCCGCTATTCAAGAAGTAGAGACCGAGATGAGTAATTACGCCAACGCATTAAAAACCATCGAGATGGGACAACAAGTCGTGGAACAAGGCAACAAGACTTTAGAACTTTCTATAGATTTATACAAAAGAGGATTAGGTACTTTCACCAATGTCTTAGACGCTCAACGTACAGTTCTCTCCGACCAGAATTATTTAGTAAGTGCATGGAACTCTGCACTTTTAGCTTTGGTAAGATTATACACTGCGTTAGGAGGAAGTTATGAGCCGTGAGGAAATATCTGTCTTTGATTGATACTTTTGAAGTCGAAAATTTCGACCGCAAAACTTGCAATTCCTTTTTTGTTAGTTCAAACATATAATCATCGGGGAATTTGTCAGGATTATTCTTGACAGCTTCATTTATTCTTTTGGTTTCCACTCCGTATAAAGAAGCTATATCAGCATCAAGAATTACTTGAACACCTCTGATTTCCACAATAAAGGATTGCACAGATTGTAATGCTAAATCATTTTTCGTTTTCATAATAATTTTGATTAAAGTTCTTTGCAAAGATACAACATAATTCTATATTTATCAAGAATTATTATATTAAAAATTATTAACATTCAACAAGTTACAAATACACAACTATATTAATAAAAAATCCCTACGATAAATTGGGTTAAAGAAAATATCGCAGGGAGATGATTGGATACGATGCTTCTATAATGTAGATTGAGAGAAATCTAATTCGTAAATAATTTTGTCTTCTTTATTTCTCCAAAACTTTCCGATACATATTAATTCTGGAATGTCTTCTGTCCAAAAACTTATTTCAACACAAGATAATGTAGATTTTTGAATTTCATCTTTCTTTTCTTCTGATTTTTTATAACAAAGAGATTTTAAATACTCAAAATCATCTGACACATTTCCGCATTTTACAGATAACGACTGTTTGTTTTCATTTTTACTCATAACTATATATTTTATAAATCTTCTCCATTTGCTTGATTATAAACATTGTCATAATACATCGCAATATAATATTTACCGTAAGTTTCCGATATAATAAACCAAACCGTTTTTTTTGTACACTCATCAAGTAAATCTAACATATATGTGAATGTTATTTGTGAAATATCCTCTTCTATTTCCTCTGTTGGATTTTCCAATTCTTCTTCTGTATATTTTTCTAACAATTTTGATTTATATTCATTAACAATTTTTACAGAATCCACAACACCATCAGCCAGTGATTGATAAAATACAGCCTGATATCTCTTATTATTAACTAACATCTCATAAGAAATGTCTTCATCATAAGGAATTGTTTGCTCCTCATCTCTCGGTATATATTTGGGATTGTTTTCAAATTGACTGCAAAGTTTGTTAAATCTTATTTTTATTGAAGTTTCATCAACAGGTGTCTGATCGGCAAGCATTATACGATACACTTTATTATTGTTAGTAACAACATAAACCGTTACATCAGTACCATTAAACTCGCCTTCTAAAATTTCTCTGTCATAAGATGAACTGACAAAACCTTTCGCTTTAAGTTTATCAATCACATCATGTTTGTATCCATCAACAGGAATACCTAAAAATTGCGTAACATCTTTCTGTGCAAACAATACTATTGAGCAGAATAGCACAATAATGGTTAATAAAATTTTCTTCATTTGATTGATTTATGTTTCCTTCAGTTCCTCAAGGAATTAAACCTAAAAAAGAAACGTGGAACTGTATGTTTACATCTCTATGTGAAGGTGCTAGGAAAAACCTTTGTGTACTGATGTATTTATAACAGCACCACGCTATAAGCATGGAGACAATTATATCACCTCTTGTACACTGTGTTTAAGTTTCCTAGGCTTTTCACATACAAGAAGAAGACATAACGCTTCTTATTTATTTCAATATGTAGCGGAAAGAGTTGCCTCAATCCGTTTGCAAATGTAGAGAAAAATTTGAAATAATATGTATTTCCCTAAAATTATTTTAGATTCATGAAAAGGCATTTGTAATCTTTTAACATAACCTTTACTTCATTTCTTTGTTTGATGTTAAAATAAGTCAACGAACACGGATAATTATTGACATTAAAAATCATAATATATGAAAGCAATAAAATTTATATCATTAACAATCACGGCATTAGTCATTATGACTTTTTTTAGTTGTGATAGCAAAAGCAAAGGCAAACAAAACACGGCGTCTATTCCGAAAGTCAGCGTCGCAAAGCCATACGTCATGCCGATTGTCTTACACCGCGATTATCCCGGTTATCTTCAAGCCAACGGTATCATTCAAGTCGTGGGCAGAGTGAGCGGTTATGTCACAAAGCAGAATTTCAGTTCGGGGCAGTACGTCAATGCCGGCGATCTGCTTTATATCATCGACCCTGTCGTCTATGAAAACGAAGTCAGTCAAGCGAAAGCGAATCTGAAATCGGCGGAAGCCACTTTAGATTATTACGAAAACAATTACAATAGAATGTTGGAAGCATCTAAAAGCGACGCTATCAGTCAGATAGACTTGATACAAGCGGAGACTAACGTACGTACTGCACAAGCCAATGTCGAGAGTGCTAAAGCAGCGTTGAAGACTGCCGAAAAGACATTAAGTTATTGTTACATAAAGGCTCCTATCTCAGGTAACGTATCCACGAGTGGTGCCAGCGAAGGCGAATACGTCAACGGTTCCGCAAGTCCGGTGCCATTAACCATGATTTACAACAACGATCCGATGTTCGCTTATTTTAACATAGAAGACAATCAATATCTTACAATAAAAGCTTCGTCAAAGAATTGGGATTCTTCCTTACCGAAAAAAGTATATATCAATATGAAAGAAGGGAAATATCCTCCCATCGAGGCTACACCTAATTATATATCGCCGTTCATCAATCTAAAGACTGGAACACTGACTTTGCGTGCTGTCTTTGAAAACTCAAAATACGACTTGAAAAGTGGAATGTACTGTACCGTCTCACTGCCTTACGGAGAAGATGACGCTGCCATTTTAATTCCAGATGCCTCGACTGGAACCGATCAATTAGGAAGATATATTTATGTTGTGAATAACGATAACACTGTATCGTACAGACATATAGAAGTCGGCGAGATTATCAACGACAGCCTCATCCACGTCACCTCGGGATTATCGCCGGACGAGAGATTTGTTACAAAAGCCTTGTTGAAAGTCAGGGCCGGAATGAAAGTCGAACCTATAAATAATTGACGCTATGTTTTCAAAATTCTTTATCGACAGACCTATATTTTCCTCTGTCATCTCAATCGTCATTGTGATAGCAGGATTGGTGACATTAAGGACGCTTCCTATTGCTCAATATCCCGACATCACACCTCCAACTGTCATGGTATCAGCATATTATCCTGGTGCAAGCGCTGAGACAGTGGCACAGACCGTCGGCGTTCCTATCGAGCAACAAGTGAACGGAGTGGAGAACATGATGTATATGAGTTCATCATCATCGAGCGACGGAAAATATTCATTGACAGTGACTTTTGAACTTGGCACCGACATAGACGACGCTGCTATCATGGTGCAAAACAGAGTCAATCTCGCAGAAGCCAATCTGCCTTCTTCAGTGAAACAACAAGGCGTAAGCGTGTTGAAGAGAAGTCCTAACCAGCTAATGTTCATCGTCTTAGATAGCGACAAACCTGAATACGATGGATTATTTCTCGCCAACTATGCCAACATTAATATTGTAAATGAGTTAGCTCGATTAAAAGGCGTTGGCGACGTTCATATCTTCGGAGCTTCCGATTACGCCATGCGTGTGTGGTTAGATCCAGAGATTATGAGAATCAGAGACATAACACCAGACGAAGTCCTTACAATGATAAAAGCGCAGAATATGGAAGTATCTGCCGGTTCCGTCGGCGCTCCTCCTACCTCAGGCGATATGGCGTTCCAATACAGCATCAGCACCAAGGGACGACTCATCGACGTGGAAGAATTCGGCAATATCATCATTCGCTCAACAGACGACGGTAAGTACCTACGACTTAAAGACATAGCGAGAATAGAGTTAGGCTCGCAATCTTATTCCGTCACCACGACGATGAAAGGCGAAGAAATCGCTGCGATAGGAATAAACCAGATGCCTGGATCAAACGCTTTGGACGTCGCTAAAGAGGTGAAAGCCAAGGTAGAAGAACTACAACATTTTCTTCCAGAAGGTATCAATATGAACGTCGTGATGGATAATACAAAATACGTCACAGCTTCCATCGACGAGGTTTTGGTGACAATAGCAGAAACGACATTACTCGTCATCTTGGTGATGTTCTTATTTTTACAAAACATAAGAGCCGTCATCATCCCGGCACTCACAATTCCAATATCCTTGTTAGGAACTTTAGCTATTATGAGATTGCTTGGATTTTCTATTAACTTATTGACATTATTCGGGTTAGTATTGGCAATCGCAATCGTCGTCGATGATGCCATCGTGGTGGTGGAAAATTCTTCGCGTTTGATACAATCGAAATTACGCCGTAGGGACGTATCGCATACGTCCAAGGTATCGCATACGTCAAAATCAGAAATCGCGATACGAAGAGAAGCAGTGACTGATGCAATGCGTGAAATAGAAGGTCCAATCATCAGCATCGTATTGGTTCTGCTCGCAGTGTTCATTCCAACAGCTTTCATCGGAGGAATTACGGGCGAACTCTACAAACAATTCGCGCTCACCATCGCAACAGCAACTATCATATCTGGATTTATCTCCTTGATTTTCACACCTGCAATGTGTGTATTATTTTTAAAAGAAGAGAAATGGAACTTCAAATGGTTCAATAATTTTTACGACAAGACATTAGGACTTTATGTCAGAATTGTTAAAACTTTTTTGAGAAAACCAGTAATTGCCTTAGGAACTTTTGTTATCATTTCTGCATTGACCACATTCATTTTCATAAAGTTACCTAACGAATTTCTTCCAGAAGAAGATTTAGGATATTTCATGATAACTATTCAACTTCCCAATTCGGCGAGTTTGGATAGGACAGAGAAAGTCACTGCCGAGCTATCGAAGATGTTAGACAAATATCCTGAGATTGATACTTATTTGGTTATCAATGGATTTTCTTTCATAAAAGGAGGTAACAGCTCTAACGAGGCGAGTATGTTTGTGATGTTGAAAGATTGGGACGAGCGTAAAGGCAAGAATGAAAACGCGATGGCATTGATAGAGAGAATCAACAAGGAAGCCACTGACATTCAAGAGGCTAATATCTTCGCCCTAAATCCGCCTTCAATTCCAGGATTAGGAGCTGCCGGTGGATTGGCTTTCGTACTTGAAGATCGTAACAACTTAGGAACTACAGAGTTAGAAAACGCCGTCGCTACTATCATGGAGAACTATCATCAGGAACCGGCTTTGATGTATCTTCAAAGTCAGTTTCAAGGCAACAGTCCTCAATATTTCATCAACATCAACCGCGACAAAATCGGCATGATGGGATTGCAGCTAAATCAAGTCTTCGACGCGTTATCTTCCTACATGGGTTCTACTTTTGCCAACGACTTCGTGAAATTCAACAACATATATCAGGTTATCATTCAGGCTAATCCTAACAACAGAAACGTCATCAGCGACATTTTGAAGTTAAGCGTCGAAAATTCCTCGGGCGAGATGGTTCCTTTCTCGGCATTTTGCAGCATCGACGAGATGATGGGACAGACGCAAATAAATCGTTACAACCTCTACCCTGCCGCAAACATCACTGCTATCGCCGCCGATGGTTACAGCAGCTCTGAGGCGATGGCGGCGCTCGAGAATCTCACCGAAGATTTATTAGGTAACAACTTCGGCTACGAATGGACATCTGTCGCTTATCAAGAAAAAATATCAAATGAGAGCGTCTCAATGATTTTCATTCTTGCGATAGTATTGGTAATCTTAGTCTTGGCAGCGATGTACGAGAGTTGGGCCAATCCTTTTGCTGTAATTTTAAGCGTTCCTTTAGCACTGATGGGAGTTGTTTTCGGTTGCATCGTGATGTCGTTGCCGATAAGTATTTACTCTCAGATTGGAATTATTTTATTGATTGCCTTATCGGCGAAGAACGCCATCTTGATTGTCGAGTTTGCCGTTGACTATAGGAAGTCCGGTATGACGATAGGACAGGCAGCCTTACAGGCCGGACGTGTCAGGTTACGACCTATTTTGATAACCTCCTTGACTTTTGTGCTCGGCGTGTTGCCGCTGATGTTTGCGAGCGGTGCGGGCGCCGAAGCGCGAGTCGCTCTTGGCACAGCAGTGGTCTTCGGAATGTTCACAAACACGATATTTGGAACCTTATTCGTCCCTAATTTCTTCAGAATAACGGAAGGGTTGCAAGAAAGAATTAGGAATTAGGAGTTAGGAATTAGGAATTAGGAATTGATTTCTAACTCTCGCAAAGACGCAGAATATCGCAGAGTAAAGAAAAGCACTCGAGTTCACAGCTGAGTGCTTTTTTAATCAATGTATAGCTAATTGCAATCTCATTTTACAGAACTTAGAAACTTTATAACAATCAAAAGTACAAATTATAGAAATTCTCATTGAACCTTCTCCGCAATCATAACTTTTGCATTTTGCATTATTTTCGCCAATGATGACAAAGATTCTAAATCAAAAAATTCAACCGAACGATTGGTATAGTTTTTTGTGTATAAATACGCTGTCCATGAAGATTTATTTTCCGAATAATAGGCTCCAACCTCTATATTATCTCTTGTTCGGTACTCCGTTTCAGTATACACTGTGGGTGTGATTGTCAATATATTTTCACATATAAAATTAATAGAATTCAAACAATCATCTATTTCATCATAATCAAGAGTTCCAACATACGTTTCTGAAGACGAATAACCTTGATATTTTGTTTCGAGACGCAAACAACCTAACCTTTCATTACTTAGCAAATTTGTAATTATCAACACTTGACATTCAACGCCCTTTACTTTACCTAAATCATAAAATTCTTTTTTAATCAAAGAACTACCTTGTGACATAAACTCTAGTGTTTTACTTTCTGATTTATCATCAACAGATTTTTCTTGAGCCATACCAGTAATTGAAATAATAACTGATAAAATAACAAATAAATAATTTTTCATATTCACATTATTTTGAATTAATAATTATAAATCATCGTAAGAATTTTGATTTTCCTCTTGTTCATTCAACGCATCACCAATAGCATCTACATAATAAAGCCTCACACATGGACTATTCATTATCAGAAGCATAATTTTACCCTCACTCAATTGAAAATTACTCGAATGAAGTGACTGACCTAACCTTATTGCCTGCAGTTCATATCCATCACCTTCATAATATGGATCCAAAAAGCCTTCCGTTACATCAGGTTTAATATTATACTTGGTTCTAATTTGTTCTTTTAATTTTTTATAATCAGATTTTAATGTCCACCAACTATCTTTAGAATCAAATTTAACTAATATCTGATAAACAATTTTAGTTTTAGGTGTTCTCCAGACATATAATTTACAACTTTCATTTGCGAACTTTCCTTCCAATATTGCAGCATCTTCTTCAATTTCTATTAACTCATAACCTTGTACTTTAAGTTTATCAATCATGCTATCAATACTTCCGGTGATAGGAATACCTTTAAACTCTAAATGAGATTCGGTCTGTGCATTCACGCCTATAGAAAATAGGACAAATAGAATTAAAACTAACTTTTTCATAATTTTCTTTTTTAAGTTATACATTATGTTAATAAATCATTTTTCATTTTCATCACGCATAACTTGAAAAAAGAAAGCGTGAGTTGGTCATCACGCCTGAAAGGTACTACCACATACCAGCACACAAGACAACACAACGCCACGCTATGCGCAGGCGTAAATGTCTATTATCCTTGTGTGCTTTTTGAAAGTGGTAGTTTCTTCAAGCAAGAACAATAGCAAACGCTATTTATACACGATTCGGTAACAGACTACTTCGCTCAATTAGTCTTTCGTCGGCTACCGATTATCTTTGCAAAGATAGCAATAATATTGAATAGTAAAATAATCGACAAAACTTTTTATTCTCTTTTGAACAAAAAAAACGCTCTCAATTGTATTATATGTGGTTTTGGTTATACATTTCAATTTTCTCAAATGATGAAAAGCACTCGAGTTCACAGCTGAGTGCTTTTTTAGTTATATTACATTATATTTCCATTATAAAGATCTTCGAGATGAAATTCCATGTCATTTCCCCAAATTATATTGCCGTTTATCAACTTCCCCTTCTTGAAATTTACAACTTTAAGATATTTATTATACTGAGGATGAGGATGACTTCTAATAAATTCTCCGACATCAATTATCTTACGAGTAAAGTCATTAAATAAAATATCGACAGTCAAATCGTCATTATAAACAGCTTCTATAATCTGAATCTGGTTTTCCATTATAGTTTGTCTTTAATATTAGTTTTCTTTATCTTCTTTTTTAAAACAAAAAAATCTATCCATTTATTCACAATTTCGGAAGCATACTTCTCAACAAACGATAATGCTATCTTCAAATCATTTTCCGAGAAAGTCTGTGCTTTTGAATTGCGTTGTCTAATTTCCACTATCTCAGCATTATCAATAATTATTTCAAAAATAACCTCCGCTCCACCTTTCTGCACGTGAACGTGAATTGGTTCGTGTTCATTAGAGTAAAATTTAAACACAAACCCAAAATATTCAAATATTGTCGGCATAATAAATTTTGTTTAATGGTTTCTACAAAATTACAATTAATATTGTAACAATTAATTATTTCCTAAAAAAACACTGTGCAAATCTATACAAATTAAATCACAATATATCATTCTCGATGTGCATTATTCTCAACATTTATCATATTTAACATTTATTTATCAAGTTTTTAACAACTATTCTTAAAATATATTAAGACTTCATAAAAATCGTGTATCTTTTAAAAAAATCATTACTCTTTTGAACAAAGAATATCTCTCAATTGTATTATATTCGGTTTTGGTTATACATTTCAATTTTCTCAAATGATGAAAAGCACTCGAGTTCCCAGCTGAGTGCTTTTTTCTCGCAGAGACGCAGAGAATCGCAAAGAGGAATTTATATCTCATTTATATACACATAAATAGGCGTTCCTTTATCCATTTTCTTTCCTGTAGATTTTTCAAATTCTTCATACTTTTTATTCAGAATTGTTGATATATCGGTTATTTCAAGTTCGGTCGTTTCTTCTAATATGTTATAGATATAATATTGATTTCCATCATTGTTAGTTGGATAAGACAATTCCTTCATCTTATTCGTATCCCAAATATGATGCTTGTTTGTCAATTTGAAAATCTTATAATTCGTTTCATTATCCAAACAATAAAGTATAAGATATTTTGCATTGATGACCTGACTGGTTCTTTTCACTGCACCAGCGCGATTACCCAAACGAACATTGTATTTCTTATTATTCAATATCCATTCAAGATGTTGTTCATCTTTATAAATTCCGAACAGTACAGACTCTTCTTCCTTATATTTTTTATATCTGCTTTCTGATTTTTCATACCTAACTTCATCTTCAGCAGCCACAGATATTTCATCATCCATTTCAAAATATTTATATTGAATGTTTGTCTTTGCTTCGTTAGGGTTTGTCCCTAAACGATAATCATAAATGTAAAAATCATCCTCTATTTGTGAAATTAAGCTTAGATTCTCAAATTGGAATTTCTTGTTTTTGTCTAATGCAAGTATTAGCAATTCATTAGTATCACAAGGTTTGTAAATCTTTCCATTTAACTTTCTGAAATTCTTGTCAACAGCTTCTCTAAGTGTCAGATTTTTAGGTTCCAACATCGAAAATTCAAATCTACTCTCAACAAATGAAATGAAATTTTTACGAAACAAAGATTGTAGTGACTTCTTAACACCCACGTCATTTGAATTATTGACGTATGATGTCACAACATACATAAAGTTGATATCGTATGATTGTAAAAACAATGTGTCTCTGTCAAACAAACGATTGAAAAAATGTTCGTTATGACGTTCAAAGTCTGAATTCTTGTGTATTTCCATTTCATGATTCTTAGGATTTTCAAAATCCATTTTACCACGAATAAAGAAATTCGGAGTGATATTATAACCTTCTGTCAGTGTGTCACGATAACGTAAATTCTTAACATCATCTTTATTACTGAACACATTGATATTATACTGAATCACATTCTTTGCGTATGTAAATTGTTTGTAAATGGAATTTTTACCATAATCCGTAGTTTCCTTATAATATTTACTATCGCCAATGAAATAGATATCTTTTTCCTCATCAATCAACGACTTATCTTTGTAGATATGGTCAACCAATTTGCCATCTTCTTGATCGTATAATTCCTTCGGCAAATCTTTTCTGTCATCGCTGAGAAGTTGGTCAATCATATCTTCAAAAACTCGGTTAAAATTACTCACCAACAATTTCTCGTGATATGATTTTCCAGAAGCAACCAATTCTGCTCTTTCGAAGAAAACATAAAGAAGATTCCAAAGTTCAACCAATTCATCGGTGAAATAATTACGACGAATTTTCTTTAACAATCTCGTTCCTTTTCCACTTTCAATAAGTGATTTTATTTTGGAAGATTTTAATATAGTAAAACCTGAAACCTGCTGAAACTTGAAATGATAAGTCAGACTTAGATAATTTAATACAGAATAAAACAAACAAATAAGTTCTTCATCAAAATTAATGACCTTATTTTTATTCTGGAACTCCATATAATATGGGGAACCATCTTTGATTATTGGCCGAACCTTGCTGATTGTTTTATTCCAATGTACCTTATTATTTCCGCTTGATTTAACAAGTGAAATGTATGTAAAAAGATTACGATGTTTTTTGTTAAACTCGCGTAAAGCAAGTATTATTTCTATTATGGTTTTCGAATCTTTCTCGCCTATAGGTCTGACATTCTGCAACTGAACGTCAGATATTATAGTAGTATTTTGTTGCCTTTCGTAATAATGATGAATTGCCTGATAAAGCCACATTGACAAATCAAAAACGACTTCATCGTCGGAGTTCTTTTTCAAAGGATTATCTTCGGGAGAAATATCTATAATCTCTTCAGGGTTCTCATATCTGTCAAATGCTTTTCCATTTTCAGAAATAAAAACTTTAGGCAATACGAATACCGTATCATTTATCTTGGCATTGAAATAATAACCAACGTAAGGAATCTTTGCCTTGCCATTATTTAGCAACGACAAATTAACTTCCTCGTCAAGATTTTCCTGCAACAGATCTAAGGGATACGGATATTCTTCGAAGTAAAGTTTCATTATTCTTCAGTTTTTACTTCTTCTGCCTGATCATCCACCTTTATCGGTTCAACACCGAGATATTCCATAAACTTCAACAAAAGATTTATTTTATCAGAGCCAAACAATTCATTGAATGTAAATTCCTTTGATTCCGTTTTTTTATCATCTGCATAATTTCTGAAGAAATTATTTTTTGTACGGAATTCCTCTTTACAGACATCATTCCACAGATAGAACATCACTTTATCGACAAATTCCTCCTCTTTAACATTGTGAGTTATAAAAAAGTTACCCATCTGCTTATCTTCAGAATCTGTAGCTTTGACAATTCTTTGATTTACAATCTTCAAGAAATCATGCCATTTATATGATTTATCTTCGATTGAAATAGTAAACTTTTCAGAATCCTTATTTTCATAATCTACAGGCACACATTTCCACGACCAGCGGCGTTTGAAAGCTGAATCCATTGGGAAGAGTGATTGATCGCTTGTATTCATTGTAGCGATAATATTAAGATTACTTGGTAAACAAAGTTTGCCGTTAGCGATACCATCATGATTAACTCCTAACACATCTTCTTTTTCAAGATATCCTTTCAAGTCATTGTCAGCATCTATTGGATATTCAGAAATGCCATTTTTTCTATCGAGCAGCTGGAATATATCACCGAAGATCTGAGCGCAGTTGCCACGATTTATTTCTTCGATGATAAGATAAACTGGTTCATCGGGATTTTGCCAAGCTTTAACGTAAGCTTTAGTGAAAGCTTGAGGAGTGAATTCGTAAGAAATTTTTGATTCCAGTTTCTGATTAGCAATTACATAATCAACAATATATGTTAAATAAGTTTCATTTGAAAAGCCTAAATGATTACGTAACAAATGCTGCATTGATTGTACATCATCATTTTCCTCTACAATTTTCGGGAAAAGGGTAGCATATTTTGTAACAAACTCTATTATCTGACTAACTTTATTACCTACAGGCTGAGATGTAATATCATTTGCTTCTGTTTTTAACTCATCTAAAGTCTTTTTAAGTTGACGTCCATTCACATAAGATGTCTTTGGTTTATAACAACCAACGAAAGAAGCGTAATCACAATCAGGATGGAAAGTGGTACGGATAACAAAATCTTCATTTACACCTTCAACAAGTTTTTTCACTTTATGAGATTTTCCGCTTCCAGGAGTTCCGTAGAATATGGTTTGGAGAGGAGAAGATTGGTCTTTAGTCACATTAACATTTTCAGCAACTGTTTTTTCCTTGACCGAAAATATTCTTTTAGCATACAAAAATCTCAGATAATATTTTAAAGTATTTGAATATTGATTTTTCCCTTTATTATTAACTATTATAAACTCATCTTGTTTCAGTAATGTCTCTATTATTCTTTGAAAAATAACTGCATCATCAAAATCCAAATTGATATATCCGTCTTTTCAGGGAACAACAGAGTCAAACACTCATTTATTCGTTTAAAATCTGAATAATTATTAATACTCTTTGAAACAGTCGTACAATTCTCAATAAATCTTTTATATTGTTGAAGTTGGCTTTCTCTGTTAATCATATAATTTTTCTTTTATAATTATTCTTATACCATATTTTGCTTTAAAATCTGTTTCATCAAAAACACCTTTCAATATATAATCACTTTCTGAACATATGATTATATCATCATATTTTAAAGATGTTATATCTATTAACTTGCTAGCATCAACAAGCTTTATATAATCATCTTCCAATATATCACAGATTATTTTTCCACTACCATTACACACCGCATACACCTTCCCATCTAAAATATTAAGAAAATCCCGATCTATCTCAAAACAATGTCTTTCATATAATCTTTACATATATTAAAGATTTTCAACCCATTATTTACACAACATTAAAACACCTTTCCCTTCAAATACTTTTATAGTTTTATGTTTTGGTAATTTGTGCATAATAAAATCATCAGCAAGCTATATTTCAATTATTTTCAATCAATTTTTACCTTTTATTACGGACTTACAAAAGTAAACATTTTTAGAAAATAAAAAAATGTAAATTTCATACAAAATAATCCCATATATACCTCATTATTTCATTTCAAAATAGTATCTTTGCAGACGAGTAAATTCGGATATGTCTATGCAATTATCTGCATCTACTTATGAAACCTAACATATTATTAAAACACGGGAATATGGCAACAATAGATTTACACCAAAAACCTTTTGACGATGCGACAATCACGAAATTAGAGATTTTCGAAAACTATGCTAAAGAATGGTTACCAACATTCATCATGAGCTATCCAAATAAGGACTTATGGATATTTGATTTCTTCGCAGGAACAGGCTACGATATAGTTGGAGCTCCTGGAAGTCCAATAAGAATCCTATACCAAATCAAAGACCAGGTAGGAAACATTTTCAAGCAAAAAACAAGAATAAGGGTTTGTTTTAACGAATTCGACAAAAGCAAATTTGAATGTCTAAAAGCATCCACTGAGAATTTTATCACTAACAACAGTGAATTGGAAAGACTTCGTAATAACAATCTTTTATCTATAGAATATAGAAATTCAGATTTTGCCGAATTATTTCCCAAAACAACATCAACCATACAAAATCATCCATCTCTTTTGTATTTGGATCAGAACGGCATGAAATTTTTAGCTGATAATTATCTGCTAACATTAGCCCAACTTCCAACTACCGACTTTCTATATTATCTGTCATCTTCGTATTTCGTTAGATTCGGAGATACAATTCCATTCAAAACCAATCTTAAAATTGATATGGAAAGGCTAAAGGAAAATCCATACAAATATATACACACAAAAGCATCTTAGAACAGCTACGGGAAAGAATCCCCACACATTCTAAACTTAAATTATATCCTTTTACGATTAAAAAAGGAAGAAATATTTATGGTATCATTTTTGGCGCCTCCCATCCAAGAGCCGTAGATAAATTCCTTAAAACAGCATGGGATGAAAACAATCAAAATGGAGAAGCCAATTTTGATATTGATGATGATTCTAACAAACAACAATTAGATTTATTTGAAGGTCGTCTGCCCTCAAAAATCGAAATATTCCAAGATAATTTAAAAGAATTAATCTTATCTAAAAACATTACCACAAACAAAGAGGCTTTCGATTACACATTGGAACATGGTCATCTCGACAAACACGCCAATGATATAATCAGAAAGATGAAAAACGAAGGACTCATTAGATATGAAGCAAAATCACCAATGGTGAATTATGAACAAGTTTATAAAAATAAAAAAATAATTTAATATTCGTTAACACCATGAAAACAACAAAAATAGAATGGACTGACAAGACTTGGAATCCGATAACAGGGTGTACAAAAATTTCACAAGGTTGTGCCAATTGTTACGCAGAGACAATGTCACGCAGACTCAATGCCATGGGATTAGAGAAATATTCCAATGGATTTAATCTAACCTTACATAGTGATTGTTTAGACGAGCCATTACAATGGAAAAAATCACACAATATTTTTGTATGTTCGATGAGTGATTTGTTTCATAAAGATGTACCATTCAAGTTTATTGATAAGGTAATGCAAACAATAAAGAGAACACCTCAACATCGTTATCAAATATTAACAAAAAGGGCTGAAAGAATGTCGGAGTATTTTGAAACAAGAGAAATTCCTAATAACGCCTGGTTGGGTGTCACAGTTGAAGCTCAATCTTCAAAAAACAGGATTGATATTTTAAGGAAGTTAAATGCTCCTATTCGTTTTCTGTCGTGTGAACCTCTTATTGAAGACTTATGTACGTTAGATTTAGGTAATATTGATTGGGTTATTGTTGGCGGAGAAAGTGGTCCTAATGCAAGACCAATGAAAGAAGATTGGGTTTTATCGATAAAAGAACAAAGTGAAAAACAAGGTTCTTCTTTCTTTTTCAAGCAGTGGGGAACATGGGGTAGTGATGGCGTAAAACGTAACAAACATTTAAATGGTAAATTAATCAAAGGTGACATTTATCAAAAGATGCCAACAATAAAGTGATAGCGAAATCCGTTCCAAAATTGAGTTGTATGTAATGTATCAAAGTCCATTGTCCGATGTCTTAACAAATTTTAACATCTCTTTCGTACTTTCATTAACATTGGGTTAAAAATTGTTAAAAACTCAAAATTTCTTTTACAAATGCTTGACAAAAGGGTAGTGCGGGTTGTATCTTTGCAGGGAGAAATCAAAAATTAAAACTTATGGAAAAGAAAGATGATAACCTAACTGATGGTTTCGTCAATGATGTCAAGGGCATAATTGACGATGCTCGTAAGAATGCTGTAAGAAGTGTGGATCATTGTCGCGTTCAGATGTATTGGAATATCGGCAGAAGAATATTCGAAGAAGAACAGCAAGGAAAAGAACGGGCTGAATATGGGAAATATCTCATAAAAAAATTGGCTAATGAAATCGAGCCTTATTATGGCAGTGGCTTTTCAGTCAGACAATTAGAACGAAGCAGACAATTTTATAGGATGTATCCAATTGCGTCCGCACTGCGGACGCAATTGAACTGGAATCAATATAAACAATTGATTTCTATATCTGATCCTGACAAACGTGAATACTATGAATTGGAGTCTGTCAATAACGGATGGAACGGCAGAGAGATGGAACGACAAATTAACTCTCAGCTTTATGAGAGGTTGCTGCTAAGTAATGATAAAGAAAGCGTTCTTGCTGTGGCTCGCAGAGAGCGTATTCCCCAGTCGCCGCAAGAAATTATAAAAGAACCGATGGTATTGGAATTTTTGGGATTGGAACGTAAAGCAGAATATTATGAAAAAGACTTGGAGGGCGCAATCATTTCTCATATCACTGATTTTCTTCTTGAAATGGGAAACGGATTCTCTTTCGTGGCTCGACAAAAAAGGATCCTGCTTGAAGATGACGAGTTTTTCATCGACCTTGTTTTCTATAATCGATTGCTACGTTGTTTTGTCATCATAGAATTGAAAAACGATAAGTTATCTCATCAAGATTTAGGACAGCTGCAGATGTATGTAAATTATTATGACAGGTGTGAGAAACTGCCAGATGAGAATCCAACAATAGGTATCTTACTCGGGACTTCCAAAAACGATACTGTGGTAAAGATGACACTTCCAGAAGATAATAAAACTATTCTTGCCAATGAATATCAATTGTACCTTCCTACAGAATCACAACTGATAAAAGAGATTGACAAGGCGAAGGGTAAAAAAGTTTAGAGTTTAGAGTTAATAGTTTAGAGTAGTTTTATAGTTGAGAGTTTTATAGTTTAAAAGTTTATAGATGAACATAAGGAACCTAAGGGACATGAGGATGGCTAAAGACTGAAGGCTTACAGTTTAGGACGTATGCGATACGTCCCTACGGGAAACTGCGCCTTCGTGAGAAAAAAATGGACGCGGTGAACCACGTCCATACAAAGGCTAATTGTAAACGTTATTCTTACTTTCCTCTTTCTGCCATCAATATCTTTATCTCATTTTCGTTGATACCAACCATCGCTTCTCCTATGTCTTCGCTCAATTCTGCTAACACCTTGGGATTTTTATAGTTAGCAACAGCATTGACAATAGCCTTTGCTCTTTTCATCGGGTCGCCGCTCTTGAATATTCCGCTTCCCACAAACACTCCCTCGGCTCCCAACTGCATCATCAATGCTGCATCGGCAGGCGTCGCTACACCTCCAGCAGCAAAGTTTGGAACAGGCAACTTAGCATTTTCATGAACATATCGTAACAGCTCAAAAGACACTCTCAGTTCTTTTGCAACCTCATACAACTCATCAACACTGAGAGAGACTACTCTTCTTATCTCGCTCTGCATCATACGCAAATGACGTACAGCCTGGACTATGTCGCCGGTACCGGCTTCGCCTTTGGTCCTAATCATCATGGCACCTTCGCCTATACGACGCAAGGCCTCACCCAAGTCGCGCGCTCCGCAGACAAATGGCGTATCAAACTGACGCTTATCAACATGATAGACATCATCGGCTGGAGAAAGCACCTCGCTTTCATCGATATAGTCTATTCCTATTGCTTCCAATATCTGAGCCTCGACAAAATGACCGATACGACATTTCGCCATGACAGGAATGTTAACAGATTTTTGTATTTCCTGAATCATCTTTGGATCGCTCATGCGCGACACTCCTCCGGCAACTCTAATATCCGCAGGAACTCTTTCAAGAGCCATAACAGCCTTTGCACCAGCCGACTCAGCAATACGAGCCTGTTCTGGATTGGTAACATCCATGATAACACCGCCTTTTAATAACTCGGCAAGATTACGATTTACATCTTTCTTTTCTTTCATTTCTATATAATTTTAAAAACGATACAAAGAAAAATATAATCAAAACACAAGAAAAAAAATCATTCCGATTTTAGAAAAACTTATTCCGAAAATAAAAAAATCACTTCAATCTAAAAAACGTTGGAGTACATTTTTCATACTTGATAAAGAATGATGAGAAAGTTGATTGTGACGAGAAACCAAGTCTGTCAGAGATTTCCTGTATGCTGTAATTTGTAGATTGCAAGAGAATTTTTGCTTCTTTAATCACATAATCGGATATAATTTGTTTGGGACTAATTCCAACGACATCATTAGTCACCTGCGACAGATAACGCGTTGATATACACAACTTATCAGCATAAAAAGCAACATCATGCGACTTATTGTAATTATCAGCAACAAGCGACATCAGTTTATTGTAGATAACGGTCTTTCTCGAATGTTGTATTATTTCCGTCACGGCATAAACGACTTGTTTGTGCATATAGTCGTGTGCTTTATCAATAGCCGTTGCCACATCGTCGCCGAAAGCCAGACGCGTCGCGATAGCAGACGAGAGAGCTCCTCCGACACCATGTTTCTGCCATCCTTCTGTGTTATGAGACGTAAAAAAATGTGTGTTATCGTTTTCATAAAGCAAGGCTGTCAGCAAGCCGTCAGTGTGTTTCGATGATCGTAGCAACACAGACTCAGCGCCCATATCTACGAACATGCGAGCTGCTTTTATCATATCATCATCGGTTTTTATTTTCAAGTCGAGTATTTTCTCAGCCTCATTAGAACGCAATATGAGCAGCGTCGCCATTGGAAGCAGATGTTTTTTCATCGCAGCGATCGCATCATCAGAAACGAGTTGTCTTCCTTCTGAAGAGAAAATTCCAGGAACTATGACAACATTTTGGAATGCGACAATTTCTCTTTTTAACATCTTGATTGTAGCGACATCACGAACGAGACCTACCTTAACGACTTTAGGATGTAGCTCCTTAACAATAGCTCTCACCTGCCCTATTATCATTTCCGATGGCAGGTCGTCAATGGATTTTGAACCGTCATCGTTTTGTATTGTCACCGACGTTATCGCTGTCAGGGCGTAACCACCGAGTGCCGACATCGTTCTTATATCAGCTTGAACGCCAACGACGCCAGCGCCGTCAGAACCAGTTATCGTCAATATCGGGACAAGAGTTGGCATACGACCTCATTTAGACAATTATTTCACCAAGACACTTCTTTCATATAAGAACTCTGGTGCAAAGCCTATTTCATTATTCCAGTCAACAGTAAAAGGATCTAAAGTATAAGATTTAAAATAATCCATATCGCGCAGTTTTTTACATATACCTTTGTCCATCAATGGTTCAAAATCCATCAGACGTACTTCTGCATTATTAAATGTTAACCTTAACACATAATCTTTTACATATTCAGCTTTTACTATTTTCAAAATAATGTCTCTCATAATCATTTTAAAGGTTCTATCTTATTAGCAAGTTCGCTATTTAAAAGTAATCTCCAATTCTCCAACAATTCTTCCTTGTGAATATCAAGCCATTCATAAACCAATTTCAATTCGCGTCTTGGCAAAGATCCAATTATCACTCCTTCTTCTATTGTAATAACAGCTTCGTACCCATTATACCAAACATGAAAATGCGGCGGATTATGATCTTCAATATACATATAGATTACAATCCCATAAAATCTACTTATTTCTGGCATACCTTTTAAGATTTCATTATTATTTTGTTTTTAGTGCTTGCAAAGATATAATTTTTCGCAATAATTTCTCTTCTCTTTGAACAAAAAATCTCTTCCGATTGTATTATATGTGGTTTTGGTTATACATTTCAATTTTCTCAAATGATGAAAAGCACTCAAGTTCCCAGCTGAGTGCTTTTTTAATTTCGCTTCGACAAGCTCAGCAACCACCAAATTTCAATTTTCAATTGTTAATTTTTCTGTCACACGTCCGTGTGACTCTACGTGAGATTCTACAAATTTTCAACTTTCAACTTTCAACTGTCAATTTTCAACTTTCAAT
>JAFTXI010000010.1 GCA_017461665.1 Bacteroidales bacterium
CTCTGCACTCCGTTTATGGGCTTCGCCCCTAAGAACCCCGACAGTGGAAATGAGTAAACAATTGACCTAATTGCAACCAATAAAATCAGAATAACTATGGCAGTAAAAAGCAGCATACATATCAAGCCTTGCAACATATCATCGAGCGAGGCTCACAACCTAAGAACTCCCGAATATATGCGTAACATCGGAGAGTCGAAAATCTATCTAATACCCCAACTTGTAGCCGACAATGAGCATTGGATAAATCCACGTCTCGGAGACTATGACTTACAGACGCATTACGATAACATCAAGCAGATGGTAAAGGCTAAGACAGGGCGAGCGATGCAGGAAAAGGAACGAGAACGCAAAACCAAGAGTGGAAAAATTATCAAGGTGGCAGGATGCTCACCCATTCGTGAGGGTGTACTACTCATCAAGTCTGATACTACATTGGAGGATGTTCGCAGATTTGGCGAAGAGTGCCAACAGCGTTGGGGTATCACACCGCTACAAATATTCTTGCACAAAGACGAGGGGCATTGGCTCAGTGGAGAGCCAGCCCCTGACGATAAAGAGAGTTTCCAAATCGGTGGCAAATGGTTTAAGCCCAACTATCACGCACATATAGTGTTCGATTGGATGGACCACGATACGGGCAAAAGCCGAAAACTCAACGATGATGATATGATGCAGATGCAGACATTAGCATCCGAGATTCTATCAATGCAACGAGGACAATCCAAAACAGAGACAGGCAAGGAGCATTTGGAACGTAACGACTTTATCATTGAGAAGCAGCGTGCCGAACTTGAACGCATAGAGGCTGAACGGCAACACAAGGAACACCAGCTAGATCTTGCCGAGCAAGAACTTAAACAGGTGAAATCAGAGATACGCACCGACAAACTCCAAAGCGTTGCTACTGATGCAGCCACAGCCCTTGCAAGCGGAGTGAGTTCTCTTTTCGGCAGCGGTAAGATGAAATCGTTGGAACGCAAGAATGAGGATTTGAGGGACGAGATTGCTATCCGAGACGAGACCATCGAGCAACTGCAAACCAACATCAAGCAAATGGAGGTGGAACATAGCAGGGCTATGATGAATAAGGATAATGAACACCGCAAGGCTATCGAAGCAAAAGAGGCAGAACATAGGGAGGAAACCAATACCCTTAATTCGATAATCAATACGGCTCATCGTTGGTATCCCGATTTTGCCAATCTCCTGAGATTGGAACGCCTCGCCAAGCAAATCGGGCTTTCGGCTATAGAGTTTGCTGAGCTGTTTAAGGGTAAGATTCTGAACTTTACAGGGCGACTATTCTCCTCGGAGTATAACCGATGGTTTACTACGGATAATACCCCTTTGCAGATTCTGCGAGATAACGACAGGCGACTTACTTTAACCGCAAATCGAATACCCATCAGCCAATGGTTCAGTGAACAATACGACAAACTCCGACAATCAATCCGACAGCCTATCCAATCAAAGAAAAGCAGAGGAATGAAACTGTAACAAGAATGGCGACCGCATCAAGTGGTCGCCATTGCTGTTAAAATGGTGAAATGTCAATTGAAATCAATGTCATCAAATAAAGATGGTTGCTGTATATCTATTTTAGATTTCTTTTTATGTGGAATCTTATGCAATGTCATGTTTTCATCATCATTCACCTCATATACTTCAAAAACATCGCGAGAGATTTTTACAGTATTATCTTGAAGATTTACTTTTTGAGTTATACGCATTTTGCATCGAATATATGTTCCATTACTAAAGCTAATAATGTGATTATACACATTGTCAAGGAATTCTTTATCTGTCACTTTAAAATCAATAGGAGAGCCATCACAAATACCCCTCCAACTATTACCTCGCCCCTTAACAAGTACAGGAGCAACAATATAAATAATCGTATCTATTTCATTACTATCCGTATCCTCTTCTTTTGGAAGTACGCATTTTTGAAAATCACAATAATTGATTATTCCTAAAGGTTTTGGGACATCAGAATTTGATTCGATTTCATTAACTTCAATGCTCTCAATTGTTTTATCTTTAATTGCGGTCTTAAAATATTCACTTTTTAATTTCCTCAGGTCTTTATCATTGCTTGCAATATAATCAAATTCTTCTTCAGTAAATGGTTCATTAGAATCCATCTTTGATTTAATTTTCTCAACAACCTCTATTCTCGTTAGAGTTTCAGCAGGATTATTGGGATTGGGATTTGTAAAATAGACTCCAAAATATGATAATAATTGGGCTACTGATGCGAGTGCACCTAATCCAATGATGGCACCATTTACAAGAACTTTGTATTTGTTTTTTATTCCACCTAACTCTTCTGTCGCATAAATTTCAACAGACAAAGCCCCATTTACATATTTGTTGAGAGAGAGGATTCCTTGCACAAAATATCGTTCGCACTCATTATGAATAGAGGCATCCATAGAGTGATTGTTTTCCCCTTTCAGATAATAATGTAACTGTAAAACAATAAGTTCTTCATTCATAACCCTATTTATTAGCAGAAATTAGGCTTTTGTTTTAGCGTATAGTTTTTATGCCGCATTATAAATTTGAACCAATTTTGTCTTTATGTCATTGAATGACAATCCTGTACTAAACTCAGCGGTTAATCCTGTGTTTATTACATACACAAATGACTCTTTACGATAATACTTCTCTCCAAATCGTAATAAGGAGTTCTCTATGGTATCAGCTTTTGCTAATAGGCAAACCAACTGATAATCCTTATTAACCTGTTGGGTCTTATTATTAGGATGAGCCTTTGTGTTGTGTTGAGTTGCTGTGAGCAATATCAGATTCTCAACATAGTGTGCAATCTGTGGGAATTGTGATTTTGGGAATATGTGATGCACCTGTGTTGCTTCACCATTACCCCAACTGTCATTAACCTCACTTACAATATGAATTTTTCTAATCAATGCTATTGCTTTCTGAACATAGTAAGTATTGATGGCCTCTTGTTTTTCAATCTTATCTGGAGTCATTGCCTCTTGACGAGTGACGGTTTTGTCTTTATCCATATCTCGCCAATTCTTCTTGTTGTACATCAAATCAGAATAGTAGGTAATCTTACCATTACTTCCGTGCAAATGATGTTCAGCAGCGTACACATTGAATACTTTGTGGAACATACGCCTAATATCCAATCGTGAATGCGATGGAGTATTGCCATTGATTAAACGATAATACCTTTCGTATATCTCATCTCTTGCAGCAACAGGATTATCAACGCTGTCTTTTGCATACTCTTCAAAGTATTTCATAAAGCCACTATCTGACATTACTTTCATAAAGTAGCAGTATAAGAAGTTATATGCGTTTCTATCCTTGCGTGAAATGTAGTCTAACAAATCTTCGTTGGCAACAGAAAATGTCAATGCGCCATCTACCATTTCAACATTAAGGATATGAGCATATGCCAAAAGTTTAAGAGGCTGAGACAATACTTTATTGTATTCATTGTATGCTTTCTTGTCATTAGCCCACGGCTTATTGAAGATAACTCTTGTATTCTGAATAAAATACTGCGTCTCCCATACATCGTTTATTACAAATACTGGCTTTGTAGCCACCATATTCATAACACAATCTGCCATAAAGCATACAATATCGGGAGTACACTTCTGGTCCACAAATCTTGCATCGTGCGATTTGCGTATATCTAAATCGAATTGGCTTAGGTATTCGTTGATTACATTTCTCATATCCTTTGCTGTTTGAGTTTCCCAAAAAAGAAAACAGAGTTGTTATCTATGTTAAGCGAGCGAGTGCCTAAATTACGGGCAATCGCATAAAATTTCGTAAAACTATCAGTGGCGTAAAATGCCAAATCTTCATTTGTTACGATGTCATCGTCTTTTGCCAATGTGAGAATTGCGACAGAACCGTCAGCAATACATCCTTTGGGCAAGAAGCAAGCACGAGGATTGTATGTTAGATTTGGAAGCAAAACACAATTTGCCTGATTCAGATATTTTGCAACATCCAAGCCCTCAATACTATCAATGTAACAGTCATAATCAGGGATGTTGATAATCTCATTGTCACCAATGTTTCGAGATTTAAGCACCCTGATTTTGCCATTGTCCTTTGTAATAGCTTTGGTAATAACTCTATCCCTATATGCTTTGAATACATTAAACTCCATTTTGTCAGCCACCTCATCAAAAGCCTCATTACGATAAATTATCCAATAGGGGAATCTATCGTCTGTCAGATATACTTGCTGGTGACACTTAACCTCATCGGTAATATATGACTCTACAAATGTATTTTGAGGCTTCTTTTGGGTGTCAAGAATAAAGCAGATGGTTTCAATCTTTACACCCTTGAATCCTTTTTCACCAAAGTCTATTATGCGAGAAATATTTTTCTCTTTCATAAGAGTGCGTGTTGCATCAAACTCAGGAGCATTTATGAGGCTCTTGGGGACTATCAATGATACAACATTTCCAATTCTCATTGCTTTCTCAATGAAGAATGAGAAGATATTATTGGTATCCTTGTTGGATGCACCAATTTTGTATTTAGCCAACAACTGTTTCTCTTTGGTTAGCTTTTTGTATGGAGGATTTCCGACGACAATATCATACTTCTTGTCGAAGTTGTGCAACAAGAAATCGGCATTGATGTAATTGATGTGAATATTGTTGGGTACATCAATCTTTGCAACCAATTCTTTTAATATTTCTAAACTGTTTGCATCAATATCTACCACATCAATATTAACAGACTGTACGCCCGCATACTTCAAGATAAGGGCCGGCAAAAAATTACCCACACCAATTGATGGCTCTAATATATTTAGCTCTGTATAGTTCTTTGCATCAGGCAGACTCTTAACTATTGTATAGCATATGTCTTGCCTTGTATAATAAGCCGCATTGTCTTCTCTTTGGGCATTTGCCAACTCCGCAATTTTAGACAATTCAGCAAAACCGTAATGGCTATTGCTTCTAATATAGTCCACCAAACAAGAATGTGTAGCCAATTTCTTTTTGTCAATCAATACCTTTATATCTTGTTCAGACAAAGTGGGCTTGCATAAAATTTTACGCACCTTAGACGCAATTTGTCTGAATATAATAGTAGGTACAGCTTCGCCCAAGTTTTGGCGTATGTTCATTTCCTCTTTTTTCAGAAATGCTTCTTTCTCTTTCAATGACATTTTGTTTAACTCATCAAAAGGAATATCACTCCAATTAAAAGATGAAGGAACAGACATCATAAGCATAACCTCCCTAATACTGAACACTCTGTTGTCAACAGGATGAACAGTATTCTGACTTGCCATAATATCGTTACGAGTGTGAATACAAGGTGCTACCTTATCCCAATACTGACGAGTATATTTATCGCCATTCTTACGGGCGTTGTACACAATAACACCATTCTTTACACTATGCGGTATCTTTGTAATATCGGTATTGTCAAATGCCGATTGCCCCTCCTTAATATCTGCAATCCAAGATTCCATACGAGGCGAATATTTCCTAAAATTATGATAAATATCATCTTCGGAAATTTCACCCATCTTCTTTAACGAAGGCAAATGACCTATAATTTGTCTTAATGTTCTCTCAGGCTGCTTGTCAGGGAAAATATCATATGGAGTAACCTCTTTCAAATCTTTACGAACACCAATAACTAATGTTCTTGTTCGACTTGATGGATTACCATAATCTTTGAAGTTTACGACTTGATAGAGAATATTATATGTTCCCGACAAGTTAGCCTCAATAGCATCTTTAATTGACTTGTCTTGACCGTCAACATCTGTACATACAGATGTAAGGAAAGCTCTAACATTCTCAAAAATAAAGAACTTGGGTTTAATCTGTTGTGTCATTTTTATAGACTCAACCACCAACGAGTTGCGTTTTAACTCATCTTTCTTCTTGTGGTTAGCAACAGACATACCCTGACAAGGAGGCGTTGCAATCAACACATCCAAATCTGTTAGATTAAAACCTCTTTCCCACATTGCTAACTCCGCAAAAACTTTATCTTTCGTTTCTTGCGTAGTCATATCGCCACAAATATATCCGCTGTTATAAACGCATTTCTGATTGAATTTCTGAATCTTCAATCTGCGTTCCAACAACTCAACCGTAGCGACACAATAGAAGCCCTCCTCCTTGAAGCCATAGCAACCAACTCCTGCACTACTGAATAGGCTGACATAAGTCCTCAATCCATATGCAGAACGCCGATCTGCTAATAGCATTTCGGGGACTTCCAACTCTGGGTATAATTTTACTTTTGCCATATTAACCTATTCTTCTTAAATTTTCAGCAGCCATTGAAAGAGCTTCCGATGCTACAATGTGTTCATCAGATACCATATCAGTTACCTTGTCGGCAAGCCATAATGTAAGGAGGTCTGTCATTTCTACATGAAACATTTCCGACAATATTGCGACTTGCTCTTTCTTGGCTCTGCGTTCACCTTTTTCTATCTTACAATATGTTGCAGTGTCTATATCAAGAGCAGCAGCAATCTGCCTTTGTGGCATCTGATTTTGAATGCGTAACTCTTTTATTTTCTCCGTAAACAGCATATTACTTATTTTTGTCTTGACATTATTTGGCAAAGGTAGCGAATTTTACTCATTGTTCATACCGCTGAACCGATAAAAATTTCAATTTGTACTATCGATGTACTAAAAATGGAAGCAGACGAAAGAAAATTATCTTCATTCTCTTTTCGTCTGCATTTCTTTTTGTACCTTTGTTCCATCAAGAGTTATCACATTGAAGCATAACAATGAAGAACTCAGAAATACGAACGGTTGCTATCTCGTTACCCAATTTCCATGCAACCCGAATAACCGTTTAATTCTAAGATAATTGCAAATTCTGCGATTTTTATTAATAAAAATATAAACTTTGCAAAGCATAATAGAGAAGTAAAAAAAGCTATGGAGAACAAGAAAAGCGACATACGAATTTTAGGTAAGAACAAGTTCATAGAACGTATATCTCGATGAATATAGCATTTATCGAGAGTTATTTTCAAAGAAATAAATCAAACTACTGATGTGGAAAAATGGGTTCTATCCATTGATGTAGGAAAATTAATAATAAATAGAACCCTCCTTAAAAAATTAAAATTTAACAAAATGAAAAAAAAACAAATTAACATTAGTGATTTTAGCAGTTTTTGCATTTGTTATAGTAACAATGCAATCATGTAAAAAAGAAGAAATTAATAGAGAAGAAAACCTGGTAATGAAAAACAATAATGATATGGACTCTTACATGAGTATAATAGATTCAAAAATACCATATTTGTCTATTCGAGTTGAAGACAAGGTTAGCAAAGGAGAAAAAGGAAGCTCCCAAATATTGGTATTCGATAATATGAAATCTTTAGTTCAAACAATAAATGATCTGGACAATCAAGTTGAATCGTTAGATAGCATTTTCTATGCAAGAAATTCTCATTTAAGTAGTGCTGAAAGGAGTGAAATCCAAGAAAAAATCAATTTTGATTCATCCAAACCTATTACATCCTTTAATACATTCTTACAATTTAGTTCTTTATTCCAAGATATTAAAGAAAAAGAAGATATATGGCTATCTAACGATTCTCTGGATTATGAGAAAGATCCTTCAAATCATTTTATAGATGAAGAATCTATAATGGCTATCTTGAATACCGATTGTGAAGTTCAAGTTGCTGATACTATTTACAAATTTGTATACAATGGGTATTATGCAACACCTACTATTATCTCAAATAATAAGGAATCAGAATCAAGAAATACTATATTTTATGATAACTATTGCCTTGAGTGTAAAGATAATTGCTCTTCTGGAAATTATAGTATGAATTATGTTACAAATGAAGGAAAAACAAGAAAAATTAAATGTACTCTTTCTCATAGAACTTATCCTTGGAATAGATATGTTAAAGCAAAAGTTACTAACTATATGAAGAAGAAGAATGGTGGATGGAAAAAATATAATGCATATTGCCAAGTAAAAGTATATGGCTATATTTCTGATCTTCCTGGTGATTGTTCAAAGATGTTTGATTTTAATCCTAATCATAATAAGAAGACAGGATATAAAACAACATTAAAACATAAAATAGATGTTAATACACTAACAAGTTCAGGTTGGGTCAAAGGTTATTATTATGGAGCTGAAGGAATTACATATAATAAAATATTAGATTGGTGGGTAGAATGAAACCCTTCCTATATTTGTATCACAAATAGAACAAAACGACTATGAATACACGAAATTATATTATACTGTCATTTATATTATTGATTATATTTGGAGTACATAATCCATCTTTTGCACAAACAGAATATCCTAATTCTGCGTTAAAAATTGGCGTTCAGACCTCCTTATATAACAAAACAGACATATATTCAAATAACGAAGGAAATACTATAAAATCGTTGGCTCATTTTTCAGGAGGTCTTGAAATTATCTATTATAAAAAATTACATTATGGATTTGGTTGCAATGTAGGTTTGGGAATTGCTGCATTTCCAACTAATTTATCAATTGTAAATCCAGACAATACTTATGACCATCATTTATTTTACACTCCATATTTTACATTACCTATAACTGTTGAAAAATTATTTCATTTTGTAAAAGCAAGAAATGGTTTTATGTTAAATACAGAATTAGGTATAAAACTGAATCACAACATTCTTCATTATAGTTATGGAGTTTTCTGCGAGAATCAATATGATATTGAACTTATGACAAAAAACAATATTGTATTATCTGGAGTTGCCAAAATTGGTATTGTAAAGTTGATGGAAAATAATAATACCATCTACATAAACTGTTTTGTTAATATAGGTTCTAACATGGCTTCTGGTCAATACTCTTATATGTTAAATCCTATAGATAATGGCTTGTTAAAACAAAATCTGAATAGTATTGGAATTGAATTTATATATGGATTCAACTTAAGTAAGAAATAATAGTATTTTTTAGGAATCTTTCACAAAGTTTCTTTATTTTGCAACCGATACAGAGGAGGATTAAAAATGCATATATAGTCAATAAATCGTTTTAAATTACAATTTAAACAGCTATCAACTAACGTTATTTCCTCTCAAAATCTAAAAATTATATAGACGTTTCAATATTTCCTATAAAGATGGAAAACATTGGAACGTCTTTTTTAAAATCTCAAAACTCCATCACCTCATCACCTCAAAATCTTGCTGACTTGGTAACTCGGTGACTCAAAGACGTGTCAATTACATATTGTCTATTTTTAAGGTGTAATTGGCGCGTCTCTACACTCATGGACTCATAGACTTATAGACTCAGTGACTCATAAGACGTATGCGATACGTCACTACGAAAAAATCTTTCATCTTTTGTCCTTTGTTTCTATACTTTTCTTATCTTTGTAAACTTGTAAAATATTTTTTAAATCAAAAAAAAATAAGAAGAAAATGAAACGTACTAAAACTATGTTAATGTTGGCTTTGGCTCTCGTCATTTCTATGCCAATGAGTCTCTTCGCACAAGAGAAAGTATATCAAATTACTGACGATGTCGTCGTTCCTCACACATCGGTAAAGAATCAATCGCAGTCGGGAACATGCTGGTGTTTTGCCGGTGTCGGTATGATAGAAGCAGAAATCCTTAGAAAATACAACGTTGAAATCGATCTCTCAGAGATGTATCTCGTCCGTTGGGCTTACGCCAATAAATTTGAGAAATATATAAGAATGCAAGGCGTTTGCAACTTCAGTCCAGGCGGTGAGGTATTCGACGCTCTCTACGCCATCAACGAAAACGGCATGATGACAGAAGAAGCCTACAACGGTTTGGTGTTAGGCGACAAGACTCACAACCACGGTGAGTTACACACTGTCCTCGCAGAATATGGAAAAATCGTCAACAAACAACATAACGGAAAGATTAGCAAAGCATGGCCTAATATGGTTCAAGAAATCTTAAATGTATATCTCGGAGAAACACCTCAAACATTCGAGTTCAATGGAGAAAAATGCAATGCTAAATCTCTCGCAGAAAAATATCCTCTCAACATTGAAGACTACGTCCAGATAGGCGCGTTCACAAACCAAGAGAACTACAAACCTTACATCATGCCTATCCAAGACAACTGGACCAACACATTGACTTACAACATGACTTTAGATGAGTTGATGGCTGAGTTAGACAACGCCTTGAACAACGGCTACACCGTAGGTTGGGCACAAGACGTCAGCGACAAGGGTTTCAGCCGTAAGGCAGGCGTAGGCGTAGTACTCGAAAACGATGTCAAGAAAATCAGACTATCAGATGAAAAGAAATACAAGAAGATGAGCGACGATGAAATAACAGCTTCTTTATATAAATTTGAAAGCGTGATGCCAGAAAAAGAAGTGACAGAAGAGATGCATCAAGAAGCATACGAAAACGGACAAACCACCGACGACCACAGCATGCTTATCGTTGGCATCGGCTACGACCAGAACGGAACTAAATATTATAAAGTGAAAAACTCATGGGACGTGACTCGCGGTTATGACGGTTATTGGTATTGTTCAGAACCTTACGTTCGTCTCCACACCATGTTCTTAACCTTAAACCAAGAAGGTTTGACATCAGACATGAAAGCAAAATTAGGATTATAAATATTTATTAACAATTAATTAAAAGACTATGAACTTTAAAAAATTCTTAGCAGCAACAGCAGTAGCATTCGTATTGCCATGCGTTGCAAATGCACAAGAAGCTGAACAAGCTCCTGAAAAAGAAGGTTGGATTTTCTCAGACGAAGTAAGACTTCCAATCACATCAATGAAAGACCAAAATGCAGCAGGTACTTGCTGGTGCTATTCAACATTATCATTCGTTGAAGCAGAATTGTTACGTATGGGTAAACCTGCATACAACTTCTCAGAAATGTTCATCGTATGGAATACATACATGGACCGCGCTGAAGCTACAGTACGCACACACGGCGACATATCTTTCTCACAAGGTGGCTCATTCTATGACGTACTCTACGGTATCAAAAATTACGGTTTGGTTCCAGATTCAGAATTACCAGCAGGTGTTAAACACGGCGACACATTATCAGACTTCTCTGAATTTTCAAAAGTATGTGACCCATTCGTAGAAGGCATCACAAAGAACAGAAAACTTCAAACAAGCCCAGATGGCACTCCACTTTGGAAAGAAGCTATGGCTGGCATCCTCAACGCTTACATCGGCGAACGTCCAGAAACATTCGTTTACGAAGGTAAAGAATATACTCCAAAATCATTCGCAGAATCAACAGGTTTCAACCCAGACGATTATGTAAACTTGGCTTCATTCACACACCACCCATTCTATGAACAATTCATCATTGAAGTTCAAGACAACTGGAGATGGAGCACAGCTTACAACCTCCCAATCGATGAGTTCATGGAAGTTATGAACTACGCTATCGACAACGGTTATCCAATCGCATGGGGTTCCGACGTAAGCGAAAAAGGATTCTTAAGAGGTGAAAACTTCGGTATCATGGTTCTCCCTGACTTAGACGCTAAAGAAAACAACGACGCTGCTACAGACAAAGCACGTTGGGCAGGTCTCAGTGCAGAACAAAGAGCTAAAGAAGCTTACTCACAACCAACTCCACAACGTTGGGTCACTCAAGAAGAACGTCAAATAGCTTACGACAACTATGAAACAGGCGACGACCACGGTATGATTATCTACGGTAAAGCAAAAGACCAACTCGGTAATAACTACTTCGTCGTTAAAAACTCATGGGGAGTAACAGGCAACTACGACGGTACTTTCTACGCATCAGAAGCTTTCGTACGTTACAAAACTATGAACATCATTGTTCACAAAGACGCTCTTCCAAAGAATATTAAGAAAGCTCTCGGTATTAAATAATTTAAATGTTAACAAACAAAAAGCGGTCGATTTGACCGCTTTTTTTTGTTCCATTGTCAAAAGTTGAGACACAGCAAAATTCATATTGGAATTTTGATACGTCTCTACCAATAAACTATCAAACTAAAGAACTTTCAACTTTCCAACTGCTCTATACTATTAACTATGAACTCTAAACTTTATTTGTTCTTCATCACATCGAAACCTTTTCCGTAAACTCCCATTACAGCATTCACAGAAACGAAGGCCGCAGGATCAGTTTGTTTTACGATTCTGATGACACGCTGCGATTCTGTCTTACGAACCACCACCATCACAATGTCAGATTCTTTTTTTGAATACCATCCCGTTCCTTTTATCATCGTCACACCACGATGAACTTCCTCTCCCACTCTATCGGCAATTTCACTTGGATTTGAAGAGAAAATAAACAACTGAACCGATTGCTTGCTGCCGTTCATCGTCAAGTCCATAGTATAACTCGTAATCATAAGACCTACATAACTGTAGATAAGAAGTTCCAAATCTTTAAAGACAAAATAGGAACACGATATAATCACTACATTAATAAATAAGGTAAGACGACCTAATGTCACGTTGCGATATTTATTAATCATCATGACTATTATATCTGTTCCGCCAGTGCTGCTGCCTTCGAGAAATATAAGACCGCAAGCCACGCCATTGAGACCGGCACCGAGTACAACAGCGAGAAACTTATCTTCTATCAGAGGCACATCGCCGAAATATTCCTGAAGAAAATAGAATGCCACCGAAGTGATGATGACGGAATAGATTGTGCTCAAGGCGAATCTTCTTCCCAGAGATTTAAAGGCAATAAGGATAAGGATGGCGTTAAACACAAAGATTGTTATACCCGTAGGTATGTCGAGAATCCAATAAACAATGGTAGAAAGACCTGTCACACCACCGCCCAACATTTTATTAGGAATAAGAAATGCAGTCCAGCCGATAGCTGAGACCAAGACTGCCAAAGTAATGATAATGTGGCTTTTAACTTCTTGCCAGATAGAAATATTAGTTTTCATAATTATAAAGTTTTATTGTTTGCAAAAATAAAAAATCATCATGATGATAACAATTATTTTAAAAAAAATGAATATGCAATTTGAGAAATAAAAAGTTTTTTTTAAATTTGTCCTGAAAATCATAGTTTGACATTTTTTCGGTGAAACTATTTTTTACTATTTGAGACTATAATTTTTTATATAACTAATTTTATTTCTAACTAATATATTTTAGAACTATGAGACAAAAAATTTTACTCGTCTTGATGCAACTGACTATAATTTTCGGTTGCAGTGGTTTTTTGAAAGCACAGGATTTTTTGCCTTTTGTCAACGACAATTATTCAGGTATCACCGGTGCTAACCTTCAGCCGGCATCCATTGCCGATTCTCGTTACGAAATCGACGTAACATTAATGGGTTTATCCCTAAGTACTTACAACAATTATCTTTACATTGACAGAGATTATCTTCACGAAATCAGGAATTTCGGTACTGAAGGATACGACATCAGGAAGAATCTCTTGAGATGCATCTCCGGAAATGGCGACGACAAGTTTCTTTTTCAAGACTTGCGTTTAGACATTATGAATTTTATGGTTACTATCAACCCTCGATTTGCTATCGGATTTTCTGCGAGTTTCAGAGAAGTTCTCAACATCGACAACATCAGCGAGCCTTTTGCCGACCTGATTTATTACGGAGATACCGACGATCTTCTCTATGGACAGAGTCTTCAAGGCTCTCATCTTCGCGCCGATGCAAGCGCTTGGGCTGAGTATGGTTTGACAATCGCAGGCATACTGTATAAATCAGACAAACATCTGGTTAAAGCCGGTATGAACGTAAAACTTCTCGAAGGTCTCGGCTCCGTCTATGCCAATATCAACGAACTTAACTATGAGATATACAGCAGCGATTCTATCGGTATCTACAACACTCATGTAAATTATGGTATCTCTGAAAACATCGGCAACTCCATGACTGACGGTTTTCAGTTCAGCGACATCAGCGGTAAATTCGGCATGGGATTCGACTTCGGCGTGGTATGGGAATGGAGACCTAACTACAAAGATCATCTGTATGATATGGACGGAGAGACAAATCTCGAAAGAAGAGAAGATAACAAATACAAACTCAGAGTTGGTTTGTCGGTTAAAGACCTCGGCGCCATAAAATATAAGAAATGGCAATATAGTCAGGACTTTAATATCAATGGAAGTTTCAGTACTGCTATATTCCAAAACGTGGAAAACCTCGAAGATTTCAACACTATGTTGGAATCAAATCCTGACATCTTCACCATTGCCAACGATGAAGAAGTTTATAGAATGTCTTTGCCGACAGCGATTTCTCTGCAAGTGGATTATAACATCTACAAGGACTTTTACGTCAATTTGACTCCATACATAGCTTTGAAACAAGGCAATTCCAACTACTCGAAAGTTCATTCTTATAACTTGATAAGCTTGACACCTCGTTATGAGACTACATGGTTTGGTGTCTCACTACCAATTCAATACAATCAGTTGTGTGGTTTCAGTCTTGGTACAGGCTTGCGTTTGGGTCCAGTATGGGTTGGCTCAAACAATATGTTAAGTACCTTATTTAAGAAAGAAGCTCAGAACCTTAACATGCAGATGTTGGTTAAGATTCCTATTCCACACACGCGAGTCAAGGATTCTGATGGCGATGGCGTTTCAGATAAGATTGACGAATGCAAAGACGTTTATGGTATCTTGAAGAACATGGGATGTCCTGAAGACGACAGAGACGACGACGGCGTGCCTGATGATATCGACAGATGTCCTGATGAAGCAGGTAAAGCAGAATTAAACGGCTGTCCTGATAGAGACAACGACGGCATTGCCGACATCGACGATACTTGTCCAGATGTAGCTGGTCTCGTCGCTTTCAATGGCTGCCCCGACAGCGACAACGACAGCATCCCTGATCATTTGGATGAATGTCCTACCGTGGCTGGTCTCATTGAATATGATGGCTGTCCTGATACCGATGGCGACAGCATTCCAGATCATTTGGATAAATGTCCTCATATAGCAGGATTGGCTGAGCTTCAAGGATGTCCGAGAGCCGATTCCGACAACGATGGTATTGCCGACATCGACGACGACTGCCCTGAGATTGCAGGTCCTGCTGAGTTCAACGGTTGTCCAGATTCTGACGACGACGGCATAAGAGACATCGACGATGAATGTCCAAATATAGCAGGTCTCACAATATATAATGGTTGTCCCGACAGCGACAATGACAGTATCCCAGATCATATCGATAGTTGTCCTATGATTAAAGGTCTGCCTCAATTCAACGGCTGTCCTGATACCGATGGCGACGGTGTCCAAGACTCGGAAGACGCATGTCCTAACATCGCTGGACTCGCTGAGTTTAACGGTTGTCCTGACGCCGACGGTGATGGTATCCAAGATTCAGAAGACGAATGTCCAGAAGAACCAGGTACGATAGAAAACAACGGATGCCCAGTATATGAGAAAGTTGAGTTTGCAACACATATCGGATTCGAATCGGGTAAAGCCAAGTTAACTCAAGATTCTTATCAATATTTGGATCAATTGGTACAATTGATGAACGACAACCCAGACTGCTGGGTGAAGTTGGACGGACATACCGACAGCACAGGTAGCGATGCTATCAACAATAAACTGTCGCAAGAACGTGTCGATGCAATCAAAGATTATCTCATCGACAAGGGTATCAATCCAAATAGGATAGTGGCAAGAGGTCACGGCTCGAGCAAGCCTATCGCCACTAACGACACTGCAGAAGGCAGAGCAAAGAACAGAAGAGTTGAGATAAACCTCGCTCATTAACAAACAAAGAGGTCTTTCGTTATGAAAGACCTCTTTGTTTATAAGGTTCAAAAATCACAAGACTTCAAAAAGAAAAACGGCTCAGTCGTAATTATCGGTGGGGATATTTGAGAAAAAGTTGTATTATTGTGTTATGAAAAAGTGTAAAGAGAAGATAGAAGATCCATTGAAGTTGTTGCTGCCAGATGCCATATACGACTATTTTGAATTGGTAAACACGGAAATGTCTGGTATTGAAGTTCATCTGTTTCTGGATGTGAAACATAATC